>JAXJIC010000053.1:0-51030 GCA_036298925.1 Collinsella aerofaciens | reverse complement strand
GAAGGCCACTTAATGTGGCCTTCGTCTTGCGCAGGACTGTCCGAAATAGCGAGCAAATGCCCAAGCGGCCCTCCCGGCTCAGCCCCGGAGCGGTATTAGAGATGCAGCACGCGGTCGCGGATCTCCTCGGTTCGACCCTGGTTCCAGAACTGGGTACCGATGTAACCGCACGTGCGACGGGCGACGTTCATCTTCTCCTGGTCACGATTGCCGCAATTGGGGCACTCCCACACCAGCTTGCCGTCATCCTCGACAATCTTGATCTCGCCGTCGTAACCGCACACCTGGCAATAATCGCTCTTGGTGTTGAGCTCGGCGTACATGATGTTGTCGTAGATGTACTGCATCACGCGAATGACAGCCTTGAGGTTGTCCTGCATGTTGGGAACCTCGACGTAGGAGATGGCACCGCCCGGCGAAAGCTGCTGGAACATACCCTCGAACTTGAGCTTGTCGAATGCGTCGATCTCCTCGGACACGTGGACGTGGTAGCTGTTGGTGATGTAGCCCTTGTCCGTCACGCCCGGGATAATGCCAAAACGGCGCTGCAGGCACTTGGCGAACTTATACGTCGTCGACTCCAGCGGCGTGCCGTACAGCGAGAAATCGATGTCGCTCGCGGCTTTCCACTCAGCACATTTGTCGTTCATGCGCTGCATGACGGCCATGGCAAAGGGCGTGCCCTCCTTCTCGGTGTGGCTGTGGCCCGTCATGTACTTGACGCACTCATACAGGCCGGCATAACCCAGACTAATGGTGGAGTAACCGCCCACGAGCAGCTTGTCGATCGTCTCGCCCTTCTTCAGGCGGGCGAGGGCACCGTACTGCCAAAGAATCGGTGCGGCATCCGAAAGCGTACCCATCAGACGCTCATGACGGCACAGCAGGGCGCGGTGGCACAGCTCAAGGCGCTCGTCGAAGATCTTCCAGAACTTGTCCATGTCCTGATGCGAGCTCAGTGCGACATCGGGCAGGTTGATGGTCACAACGCCCTGGTTAAAGCGACCGTAGTACTTAGGCTTGGCCGGGTCGTAGTTCAGCGCGTTGGCGACATTGTTAAAGCCGTTGCCCGAACGGTCAGGCGTCAGGAAACTGCGGCAACCCATGCAGGTGTAGCAATCGCCGTTGCCGGCGGTCTCGCCCTTAGACAGCTTGAGCTCGCGCATCTTCTTCTCGGAGATGTAATCGGGCACCATACGCTTGGCAGTGCACTTGGCAGCCAGCTGGGTCAGGTAGAAGTACGGGGAATCCTCGTGAACGTTATCGTCCTCGAGTACATAGATAAGTTTGGGGAATGCCGGGGTGATCCATACGCCGGCCTCGTTCTTAACGCCCTCGTAGCGCTGGCGAAGCGTCTCCTCCACGATCATGGCAAGGTCGTGCTTCTCCTGAGGCGTACGGGCCTCGTTAAGATACATAAAGACCGTCACGAACGGCGCCTGGCCATTGGTGGTCATAAGGGTCACGACCTGATACTGAATCGTCTGGACGCCGCGACGGATCTCGTCACGCAGACGGTCCTCAACGACCTCACGGACCTTCTCGGCAGACGCAGAGACGCCGAGCTCCTCGAGCTCGCGGGCGACCTCGCCGCGAATCTTTTGACGGCTCACCTCGACGAACGGGGCAAGATGGGTCAACGAAATCGACTGGCCACCGTACTGGGAGGAAGCAACCTGAGCGATGATCTGCGTCGCGATGTTGCAGGCAGTCGAGAAGCTGTGCGGCTTCTCGATCAGCGTGCCCGAAATAACAGTGCCGTTCTGGAGCATGTCCTCCAGGTTCACCAGATCGCAGTTGTGCATGTGCTGGGCAAAGTAATCCGAATCGTGGAAATGGATCAAGCCCTCATTATGGGCATCCACGATCTCTTGGGGCAGCAGCACACGCTGAGTCAGGTCCTTGGAAATCTCGCCGGCCATGTAGTCACGCTGAACGGAATTGACGGTCGGGTTCTTGTTGGAGTTCTCCTGCTTAACCTCTTCGTTGTTGCACTCAATCAGCGACAAAATCTTGTCGTCGGTCGTGTTCTTCTGGCGCTTCAGGCTCTGAACATAGCGATAGATGATGTAATGGCGAGCGACCTCGTAGCAGTCGAGGCGCATGATCTCGTCCTCGACCAAATCCTGGATCTCCTCGACCGACACGGTGTGGCCCGCGTTCTCGCATGCCTCGGCGACGTTTTGTGCCGCGTAAACCACCTGGCGGTCGGTAAGACGAGAGCTCTCCTCGACCTCCAAGTTTGCGGCGCGGATGGCATTGACGATCTTATCGATGTCAAAGACAACCTCGGTGCCGCTGCGCTTGATGATCTTCATCCTCTTGCCTCTTTCGCATCGTAGCCTCATCGCGCTTCAGAGCCAAACGATACCCGGCAGGGCTTGCCCCTGTCTTGCGGCGCCGTCGCGCAATCTGTGTTCTCGATAACCATAGGCCCTCATGCGGACAATCCTCGCAGCCAATCAAGGGGCTCGAAGATCTATCCAAATGGGGCGAATAAGGTTCTCGTTCTCTGTCCGCCATCTATCATACGACAAAGAGGCATCTATATCCTGTATTCTTTTTTTAGGTCAAACACAACATATAGTGTTTCAGCAGGTCAAAGCAATTAGTCATTTTGCAGACGCATTAAAAATGAGGGGTTCTTGGGAAGTCGGTAAAACGTTACCAACACGGCTACCTGCATGGCAGTTATAAAACCCCCTTAGTCAAGCCGCTGACAAATCCTACCAAAACCAAGCCGCTCACGCCAAAAGAATCCAAAAGATTATGCTTGACCAACATGTTGCGGTCACGGTCGGCCAGGACGTATGCAATCTGCCGGCACCTCTACGGGGACCTTGGATCAATATTTGGTGGCATATTTGACGGCGTGCTTGGTAGCAAAACAAAACAGCCCAGAGGACATAGCCTCTGAGCTGCGAACATTTGGTGGGCGTTAGAAGATTTGAACTTCTGACCTCTTCCGTGTCAGGGAAGCGCTCTCCCCCTGAGCTAAACGCCCAAATGGAGCGGACAACGGGGCTCGAACCCGCGACCCCAACCTTGGCAAGGTTGTGCTCTACCAACTGAGCCATGTCCGCTTACGAGGATTAATCTTACGTGATGCCCGCATCCTATGCAAGAACTTTTTTTAAAAAGTTTTGCGACGCTCTCGCGAGGGCATCAGTCGTCACGAAAGGCGCGAACAAACGCAGGCTCGCAGCGAGATGCCCCTACATCTCACCGAGCATGATCCAGGCAGAGCTGTCCTGCGCGAGCCTGCCGTCTGCAAGCGGTGATGAGGTGAGCAGGACCCTGCCCGCCGGCAGCTCCACGGGTGCTGCGCCGAAGTTCGTCACACACGCCCAGCCGTTGTCGCGGCGATAGGCGATGACGCCGCCCTCGGCGCCCTCGGCACCATCCGCAAGACCGGTGCGCCCGTCAAGATCGAGCCACGCAAGATCGTTGGCGCAACCGCGCAGCTTGCGCCGCAGCCAGAGGGCGTCACGATAGAGCGCAAGCATCGATGTCGGGTCCACTTCTTCCCTATCGGCAGCATAATCGGAAAACCATGCAGGCTGCGGCAGATGGGGCGCCGCATCGGCGTCTGCCGGCGAAAACCCAAACGATCCGCCATGCGCGGGATCGTCCGCCGCCACCCACGGCAGGGGCACACGACAGCCGTCGCGCCCCTTCTCACGCTTCGGTCCGTGCGTATTGGTCGCAGTAGGGTCTTCGAGTGCAGCCCACGGGATATCAGCCACCTCAAAAAGGCCGAGCTCCTCACCCTGATACACGTATGCCGAGCCCGGAAGCGCCAGCTCAAGCAAAAGGGCCGCCCGCGCGCGGCGCTCGCCGAGTTCACGGTCCTCGTCATAAGACGACCCGTCGCGCAAGAGCCAGTCGAGCGCAATCTGGTGGTAGCGCGTCGCCTTGATTTGCGGCAGGGCATAGCGTGTCGCCACGCGCGGCACGTCGTGGTTGGAGAGTACCCAGGTCGAGGCGGAATCGGATTCGACGGCTGCCTTCAAGCCCTTCTCGATTGCAGTGTGCATGTCATCATAGGTCCAAGTGGCCTTGGCAAACTCAAAGTTGAATGTCTGGCCAAGCTCGCTGGGACGCGCGTAGAGATACTGGCGCTCGGGCAGCACCCACGCCTCGGCAACGGCACTGCGCGGCGGATTATAGCGGTCGAACACGCGGCGCCACTCGCGATAGATCTCGTGGACCTCATTGCGGTCCCACAGCGGATGGGTGCCGTCGTCAACCATGTCATCGCCCTCGGCGAGATGCCACCGGTCGAGGTCATCGCGGTCGAGATCCTTGGCGAGACCCTGCGCCACATCAATGCGAAAGCCGTCGACGCCTCGATCGCTCCAAAACGCCAGGACGTCGCAAAAGAGCGCGTGAACCTCAGGGCATGACCAGTCAAAGTCCGGCTGCTCGGGCGTAAACATGTGCAGATACCACTGACCGTCCGCAACACGCGTCCATGCGGGGCCGCCAAAGTTGGCATTCCAATTGGTGGGAGGCAGCTCGCCATGCTCGCCGCGACCATCGCGGAAGATATAACGGGCGCGTTCGGGCGATCCGGGGCCGGCGGCAAGAGCGGCTTTGAACCAGGGGTGCTGGTTGGATGAATGGTTGGGCACGATGTCGACGATGACCTTGATGCCGCGCGCGTGAGCCGCAGCGATCATGTCATCGAAGTCGTCAAGCGAGCCGAGACGTGGGTCGACATCGCAGTAGTCCGCCACATCATAGCCGCCATCGACAAGAGGCGAAGGGTAAAACGGGCTCAGCCAGATGGCCTCGATACCCAGCCGCTCAAGATAGTCCATCTGCTGGGTAATGCCCGCGATATCGCCCAGACCCGAACCAGTCGAATCCTTAAACGAGCGCGGGTAGATCTGATAGATCGCGGCATCGGACATCCATGAGCGCGAAGAAGACTTTTCTGTAGCCATGGGGCGTATCTCCCTTGCAACGAGGTTATGCGAGATGCCCACGATGATACGCCCAAAGCGGACATTCGCGGCAAACAGCGCCACAGCCACGACCCAAAACGCTCGCTCCCTCTCGGGTTCGAGCCCATGCGATGGATACAAAAAAGCCCGGCTACCGTGGTAGCCGGGCTGTTGCGTTTGGAGCGGACAACGGGGCTCGAACCCGCGACCCCAACCTTGGCAAGGTTGTGCTCTACCAACTGAGCCATGTCCGCATATGTAAAAACAAAACGGGCGCCGGAGCGCCCGGATGTTGCCTGGAGGCGAAGCCCGGATTCGAACCGGGGGTAAAGGCTTTGCAGGCCTCTGCCTTACCACTTGGCCACTTCGCCGAAAAAGGACCGCCTAAACGGTCCGGAAATGCAATGGAGCGGACAACGGGGCTCGAACCCGCGACCCCAACCTTGGCAAGGTTGTGCTCTACCAACTGAGCCATGTCCGCTTGCGGGTTATTAATTTACGCGAGTTATCCAAAAGACGCAAGTACTTTTTTCAAAAAACTTGTCTGGCGCATGCTCTTAATAGCCAAACGCGCTAAAGCGATTGGCTAGGCACACGATTCCAGCGCTCCGCTAAACAGCTTCACCATCTGCACGCGCGTGCCGGCGCCGTCCGTACGACGAGCAACCTCCACGTTATCGACGAGCATACGCATAAGCTTGATGCCACGGCCGCGCTCCTCGGATGCGACCGGCTCGCTCGTTTCATCGATAGAATAGCCGGCACCTCGATCAAGCACCTCAACCACAACGCGATCGCCATAGGCCTGAACCGTCAGGACGCACCCGATACCGCCCGCATGGTCATAGGCATTACCCAGCGCCTCCCCCGACGCCAATGCGACATCGTAGCGCTCGTCACGGCGCAACGGAAGCGATTCAAGGAGTTCGGCGATGCGATGTCGGTAGTATGGAAGATTCTCGATACCCTGACGGACCTCGACGCTCTTACTCCAGCGAGGCAGCTCCCCCACCGGAATGGCGGGAATAGACTCCCGTGCCGGCCCCGCGACATGAAGGATATCGACAAGACGAGCAATCTCCAAAAAGCGAACAACTTCACCCGATGCATTGACGAGCGAAAGCAGGCCTTCTCGCCTCATGAGCTCACGAGCGCGCGTAAGCAGGAATGCCAAGCCCGTCGAATCGATAAAGCTAACAGCCTGACAGTTGATGACAACACGACGCACGCCGCGGCCAATCAAAGCATCCAACCGCCGACGCAGCGCAGGCACCGTGGCGATGTCGATATCGCCTGGTGGCGTCAAAACCGCTATGTCATTCCACTCATTCATACGACCATGGTTCCCCAAAAAAGCCCACTCGATGCATTCGTTTCCCCAACCGTACGGATTCAGCCCGCCCAGCGTCGTCTATGAACGACCCCGTAAAAACTCAAGGGACACCAATGCAATGTCATCGTCCAGCGCCGATTCGGTAAATCGGTCAAGCTCGCCCAAGACCTTGCCGCAGATTCCCGATACGCCCTCACCCGAGACAGAGAGCAGAAGGTCACGAAGGCGCTGCTCACCAAAGAACGCTCCGGTGCGGTCGCGGGCCTCAATCGTTCCGTCCGTATACATGAAGAGCATGTCGCCAGGAGCGAACGTAAACACGCCTGTCTCGTACACCATGCTCTCAAAGGCACCGATTACGCCCGATTGGCATCCAAGCAGCTCGACCTCTCCCCCACGGGCCTCGCCGCCACCCAGCGGCATCGACTCTGGCCTAATGACCATGGTCGGAGGATGGCCCGCCGAACAATACGTTGCGCGTCCGGCTTTAAGGTCAATCTTGGCGATAAAGGCCGTCACGAACGTCTCGACCCTCGAAAAGCCCATGAGCATACTGTTAAGAGAGCGTGCCATGCGGGCCGGTCCAGCGCCCTCCCACGCATATGCCGTCAGGGCCGTCTTGACGAGCGCGGACATCGATGCGGCCTCAATGCCTTTGCCAGACACATCACCCAGAATCATGACGGCGCAGTCGTCGGGAAGACGGATGAGCGTATAGAAATCGCCGCCGACCAACGCCGAGTTCGTGGCTGACAGGTACACCGAATCGGTTGCGATACCCGGAACATCCCCCAGGGAATTTCTCATGCCGATCTGAAGGGTCTGAGCGATATGGCGCTCCTCGCGCTTTTGAGATTCGCCTTCGTAGATCAGTTCAAAGTCATGCGCCAAGTGCACCAAGTAGTCATATTCAAGATCATCAATCGGCTCTTGGCTACCATCACGAAGCAGCAGCGCGCGCGTCGTCGGGCTCTTCGCAACAGAAGCAGGAACAATCGCGTCGTTACTGTGCTTGCCATCACCCTCAGAGCGCGGGCGCCCCGCCTCGATGCCGGAGTCGACGTAGAGACCTTGACAAGGCAGGCCATGCGCCCTAAGCCAGCCTCCCATAGGCATCGATTCATCAACGCGAGTTATACGGACGTGTTTAAGGTCCTCGGCACTCGTGCCGCCCAAAACAGATGCCTCAAAGCCATCAGGGCCAGCCCCCAGACGTGCCGCCGGAGCCGTCGTGGAAAAGAATAGCTTCTCGGGATCGTCCGGCAAAGCAACGCGACTGCCGCCTTCAAAATCTATGACGTAGGAGTCCAGACTGGCGTCATACTCAACAGGGCAAAAATGGCAGTTGAGCATATTGCAGATCTCGGACGATACCGCCTGGGTAGCCGCGGCGGAATCGTCTAGAAAGGTAAACAACTCATCACGCAAGACATTGAGCGAGCGGCCAAGCTCGGCCGTGCGACGGGAGCGAAGGCTCGATGCCATGCCGACCAGCTGGATAGACAGGTAATCGCAAATGACCTCGAGCACATTAACGTCATAGGCGAGCGGTGCCTGAGGGCGTTTCCAACCAACTTCCAGCACGCCAAGAATCTGCGTACCGTAAAAAACGGGAAGACAGATCTCGCTGCGGTACGGAGGCATATCCTGCATGCGCAACAGGTGCTTAGAACGATTGTCCAGGTCCATGAACATACCGGAGGCGGCCTTATCACCCTCAAGGTCCTGTTGAATCGACAAGCGACAGGCACGCGACTCACGAAGAACATACGTCGGAATGCCAGCGCCATACGGCAAAAACTCAGGCAGGTAGCTGTCGTACAGCTCCTTGGAAACACCACGAAGTTTAAAACCGCCGCTCTCAGAAAAATAGATAGCGGCACCCGAAGCATCGAGCGTTCCTACAAGCTGGTTCAAAACGGTATCAAGTAGGCTGGGCAGCTCATCGGAGCCCACAGTGCTCATAATGACCGAGAGAGTGCCAGAGAGACGCTTGTTCGCAACTCTAAGCTCCGATAACGCACGCTTAAGTTGACGGTCGTGAGAATACTGTTCCTCGATACTGTGAAGCGCCACTAGGACACGTGGTGCGCGGCGCCCAAAGATGCGTGGAGGCGTCACGGAGCCCGCACGAACCAAGACGGGGATAAAGGAGCCGTCACTCAGCTTGAGCATCAGTTCGTTCTCGGAGCCATCAGTTTCAAATGGCAGACGATGTTCCGTCGCACGTTCAAAAGCGGATGAGTACAGGACGTCTTTAACATCTCCACCGATGACGTCGGCGCGTTCCTCGCACATCAAACCAAGTAAGCGATTATTCACATGCAGAATGGTTCCGTCGAGCTCACAGATGATGACAGCATCGCTCGTGATCTCGACTAGTTGGGCAACGTCTGCCCACTCGTTGCGTTCAAGCGTTTCCATCGTGGACCCCACCGTCTATCGGTAACAAAAAAGCCTCCGAAGAGGCTTCTCAAATGCGATGGTGTCGGAGGCGGGACTTGAACCCGCATGACCAAAAAGCGGTCACTAGCACCTCAAGCTAGCGCGTCTGCCAATTCCGCCACTCCGACATGCTATGTTGTTGATTCGCGGTCCGTTTTGTTGGACCCGCGCGTTCAACGAGGAAGATAATAACCTATGATTCGAGAACTGTGCAAGCACTTTTTTCAAAAAAGTTTACGAATTTGTAAATGCGCAGGTAGATCCGTGTGTCCGGCCCCGAATCGGTGTTGCCTCCCGGCGCGTCCTCGGGCATGAGCGATATTTTGCTACGCACTTCGTGCTGCAAAATATCGCTCCCCCTGCGGAATGCGCCGGGAGGCAACACCGATTCGGGGCCTGCAGATACATACTTCAGGCACAGTTCTCAAACATGTTCTGGGGGCTGATGCAAATTTGGTGGCTCGGCTTTGCCGAGCCCTTATATAAAGAGGCCGGAGCTAAAGCTCCGGCCTCACTAACTTTCCTATTAGATTAAGTGAGCGATCAAGGAATCGCACCCCTCCCTGCCGCGTTGCCGCAGGGCCCGCGCTGGACTTAGTTTTCAGAACATTCCGCAGACCAGGAAACCCCCTTATCCGCGGCTCCGAAGGAGCAGGATAAGGGGGTTTCCATGGTCGAGGACGTTCTGAAAACTAAGTCCAGCACGGGCCCGGACGATAACAACCGGCTACAGGTCGATGTGCGATTCCTTGATCGGGAACGGCTCCGCGAAGTGGCACGCGCAGCAGTGGCCCGGTGCGACTTCCTTAAACTCGGGAAGCTTCTCAGAGCAGATACCCTGAGCGATTGGGCAGCGAGTGTGGAAACGGCAACCGGTCGGCGGATCCAGCGGTGACGGCGGATCGCCGGCGAGGATGATGCGCTTGCGGGTCTTCTGGATATCAGGATCGGGCACCGGCACGGCAGACAGCAGCGACTGCGTGTACGGATGGTGAGGCTCGCTGTAGAGCGTCTTCCAGTCCGAAACCTCGACCATCTTGCCCAGATACATAACGGCAACGCGATCAGAAATGTGCTGCACGACGGAGAGGTCGTGAGCAATGAAGAGATAAGCAGTACCGAACTTATCCTGAAGCTCCTTCAGCAGGTTCAAAACCTGGGCCTGAATGGAAACGTCAAGTGCAGAGACAGGCTCGTCGCAGATGATCAGCTTGGGCTTCAGAGCGAACGCGCGGGCAATGCCGACACGCTGACGCTGACCGCCGGAGAACTCGTGCGGATAGCGGTTGATGTGCTCGGGGTTCAGACCGACAACGTCCAGCAGCTCGCGGACACGCTCAATACGCTCCTCCTTGGTGCCCACGCCGTGAATGGTCATGGGCTCGGAGACGATCTCGCCAATGGTCATACGAGGGTTCAGCGAAGCATAAGGATCCTGGAAGATAAACTGCATCTCGCGACGCATGTCCTTGATCTCATGCTTGCTCATCTCGGCAACATCTTTGCCCTGGAAGAACACCTTACCGGCGGTCGGCTTGGTCAAGCGCATGATGGTGCGACCCGTCGTGGACTTACCGCAACCAGACTCACCAACCAGACCAAAGGTCTCGCCAGGATAAATCTCAAAAGAGATGTCATTTACAGCAGAGACGACACGCTTGGAGAAGCGCTTGGCGAACATGCCGGACTCAGCGGGAAACTCCTTAGAGAGGTGCTCGACCTTCAGGAGCGGAGTGCGCTCGTTGGTATCTGCCATTACGCCTCGCCTCCCTTCTTGGAATCCTTGCGCGTACGGGACGTCTCAGGAGCGTTCTTGAGGAACTCGGGGTCACCGGAGTAGTGGCACGCAGAGTAATGACCAGACTCGGTGACAACGCGCTCGGGGCGCTGCTTGCGGCACTTGTCCGTCGCATAGGGGCAGCGAGGAGAGAAGACGCAGCCCTCAGGCAGGTTCATGAGCGAAGGCGGGTTGCCGTGAATCGGCGTAAGAGGCTTCTTCTCTTCGATGGCCTGCTCCGGGATGGAGCGGATAAGGCCCCAGGTGTAGGGGTGGCGGCTCTCGTAGAAGATTTCCTCAGCAGTACCGAACTCGACGGGACGGCCGGCGTACATAACCATGATCTTGTCAGCCATATCGGCGACAACGCCCAGGTCATGGGTGATCATGATGATGGCGTTGCCGTTCTTCTCCTGCATTTCCTGCATAAGCTCAATAATCTGAGCCTGAATGGTAACGTCCAAGGCAGTCGTGGGCTCGTCGGCAATCAGAATATCGGGGTCGCAGGCAAGAGCCATAGCGATCATGACGCGCTGACGCATACCGCCAGAGAACTGGTGCGGATACTCATTGACGCGCTTCTCGGGCTCGGGAATGCCAACGAGGTCCAAAAGCTCGGTGGCGCGCTTGAGCGCCTCCTGCTTGGAGTAGCCACGGTGCAGACGAAGACCCTCGCCTACCTGCTTGCCGATCTTATAGACCGGGTTCAAGGAGGTCATAGGATCCTGGAAGATCATCGCGATATCGTTACCGCGAATGTGCTGCATCTCTTCCTCGGTCATCTCGAGGATAGAACGACCGCGATAGCGAACGTCGCCGCCCTCAATCTTTCCCGGAGGCATCGAGATAAGGCCCATGATGGTCATGGCGGTCACGGACTTACCGGAGCCAGACTCACCGACGACGCCCAGGGTCTCGCCGCGATCGAGCGTGTAGGAGACACCGTCGACAGCGCGAACGACGCCATCCTCGGTGTGGAAATACATCTTTAGGTCATCGACCTCGAGCAGATGCTGGCCCTCGGGAACCGGCTGGTCCTTCAGGTCCACATAGTTCTTGTTCTTCTTCATCCTTATGCGTCCTTCATCTTGACGTCGAGGGCATCGCGCAATCCGTCACCCAGCAGGGTGAAGGCGAGCACCGTCGAGAGAATTGCCAGACCGGGCATGATCATCATCCAGGGAGCAGTCAGCAGATACTGCTGACCGTCCTGAATCATGGAGCCCCACGAAGGCGTAGGCGGAATAACGCCCATGCCGAGGAAGGACAGAGCAGACTCGGTCAGGATGGCGCCACCAATGTTCATGGTCGCGTAGACCACGATGGAGGCGACGGAGTTCGGGAAGATGTGACGCACGACGATACGAGCATCAGATGCACCCATCGCGCGCGCAGCATCAACATAGTCGTTTTCCTTGACGGTCAAGATCGCAGAGCGGAAGACGCGCGCAATCGAAGGCCAGCCGAGAATACCGATGGCGATAAAGACGTTCTGAAGACCGCGGCCGATAACGGCGATCATGGCGACAACGAACAGCACGTACGGGAACGCCAGGAAGATGTCCGCACAGCGCATGATGATCGTATCCCAGATGCCGCCGTAGAAACCGGCCAGAGCACCCATGACCAGACCGATCAGCGTGGAAATCGCGGTGGCCATAATTCCGACAGACAGCGAAACGCGCGCACCGTAGATAACGCGGACGAGAATGTCACGACCAAGGGCGTCGGTGCCAAATGGGTGCTCTGCACACGGAGCCAGCAGCGACGTCTCGGCCATGGTGGTCGAGTCGGAAGCCGTCGGAGAACCGAGCCAGGGCTTAGCCCACAGATCTGCGGTCAGGGCAACCACAACGACGATGATGATCCAACAGACACCGATAACGGCGAGCTTGTTCTTACGAAGACGCTTAAAAGCGTCGCCCCACAGCGTGCGGGACTTCGCGGGAGCAGATGCGGCCTTGGTGGCGGTAGCCTGCTCCTGAGACTGAGAATCAGTTTCCTGCATGAGACGTACCTCCCTTAGGCCTTATCCGACGGACCGCCAAGGCGGATACGCGGGTCGAGGAATGCATAGCTAATGTCGACGAGCAGGTTGATCACCATGACGACGACAACGATGAGCGTAACGCCGCCCATAACGATGGGCCAGTCACGCATGCTAATGGCGCGATAGACCTCATAGCCGATACCGGGCCAGTTAAAGACCGTCTCGGTCAGGATGGCGCCCGAAAGCATGCCGCCAAAGTCGACACCAATATAGGTAACGACGGGGATGAGTGCATTCTTAAGCGCATGCTTGACGATGATCGCGCGATTGGAGAGACCCTTGGCCTTTGCCGTACGGATGTAATCCTGGTTCATGACGTCAAGCAGCTGCGAGCGCATAATGCGGGCGGCATAAGCGGTCGAAACCGAAGCCAGCGTAATGGTCGGAAGCACATAGTGCATCCAATCCTGATACTGAGAGCTGGAACCGCCGGCACCCGAGATCGGCATGGAGATTGCACCGCCCGTAGCGTCCTTGAGGATGACGCCAAAGAACAGCTGCAGCAACATACCGAGCCAGAAGGCCGGGACCGCAACGAGGATCGACGTGGTGAGCGTTACCAAAATATCCCAGAAGGAATAACGCTTTACCGCCGAAATGATACCCGCACCGATACCCATAATTGCCTCGAGCACGATGGCGCACGCGGCAAGTTTGACCGTATACGGATACTTCTGGGCAAAGATTTCCGTAACCGGCAGCTTGCGCTGATACGAATTGCCCAGATCGCCATGAAGCAGGCCGTTCATGTAATACAAGTAACGGTCCACGAGCGACGTTTGAACGGGGTCGCCGTTCTCGTCAAGGATCGCGTTGCCGTCCTCGTCCGACTGGACCAGGTGATAGCGGACGCGAAGCTGAAGCTCCACCTCGGGGGACAGAGCCTTGTCTCCACCGATCAGCTTGATCGGATCTCCCGGCACGATATTCTGAAGGGCGAACAGAATCAGCGTAACGCCCAAAAATACCGGGATGAACTGAAGCACACGTTTAACGATGTACTTACCCATACCACTCCCCTATCTAGGGATTAACCTAAATGGGATGCCGATCGCCAGACCGGCATCCCAAAATTACCATCAGCCAGTTTACCCCAGGTTAGGGAGAACTGTATGTTTCCCATGAGGTCTACGTAAATACTTGACCCTCACGGAAGCTGCAAACTCTTAGGCGAGCTCAGCGGTACCCAGCTCGGCGTGCTTCTGCGGATCGACATAGAGGTGCTTGATGCGATCGGAGCCGACGATGGTGTGCGTGTAGAACATCACCGGGATGACCGGGCAGTCGGCAGCGACCATTGCATCGGCCTCCTGCATCTTAGCGACGCGCTCCTCGTCGTCAACAATAGTACGAGCCTCGTCGACCTTGGCGTCGAACTCGGGGTTGTTGTAACCGGAGCGGTTGTCGCCACCGAGGGAATCAGAGTGGAACAGCGGATACAGGAAGTTGTCCATAATCGGGTAGTCGGCAATCCAACCCAGACGACCGAACTGATAGTTAAAGTTCTGGTACTGCTCGAGCAAGGCAGACCACTCAGGGGTATCGGAGACAGCGGTAACGCCAACCTTGGCGAGGTCACCGATGATGGACTCCATGATCTCCTTGTGACCGCCGTCCTGGTTGTAGGAAAGGGTCACGCTAATGCCACGATCCCCGTTAGCGCCAGCGGGAGCAACCTTGTCGAGGTACTCGTTAGCCTTGTCGACATCGTAGGCGCAGAACTCCCATGCGCCCTCCTTGTAGCCATCGATGCCCGGAGGAACAATGCCGTCGGCAGGGGTACGGGTACCCTTGAAGATGGTCTTGCAGATGGCCTCACGGTTGATGGCCAGGGAGATGCCCCTACGCAGGTCGGCGTTGTTGAACGGCTCGGCCGTGGTGTTGCAGGTCAGATAGTACGTGGAAGGCTCGGCGCCGAGCAGCATGCGCTCGCCGTCACCCATGGTGTAGCCGTCCTTGGACACGCCGCGATCCTTCTTGGCGGCATCGATCTGAGCAACGGGAACGTCGCAGACATCGAGGTTACCGGCCTGGAACTCCTTGTAAGCGGTCTCCATGTCCTTGATGACCTGGAAGTGGATGCCATCGATCTTGGCCTTGTCGCCATAGTAATCGTCGAACTTCTTGACGTTGATCTCCTGGCCATCCTCCCACTTGCCGTCCATCATGAACGGGCCGTTACCGACCGGGGCAAGATAGAAGCTCTTGACATCGGACTCGGCGCACTCGGGAACCGGGGCCAGAGCCGGATGAGAGGCGACGAAGGGGAAGTCAGCGTAAGCGGAAGACAGCTTGACGACGAGGGTCTCATCGTCGGGGCACGTAACACCGCTGAGCTCGGTAGCGTTACCGGCAAGCAGGTCGTCATAACCCTCGACCATGGAAAGGTGATAGGAGACCTCGGAAGGACCGTACTCGGTAGCGATGGCCGACTTGGTGTTGACCAGACGCTCCCAACCGAGCTTGAAGGACTTGGAGGTAACGTCGTCACCGTTGTGGAACTTGGCCTTCTTGATCTTGAAGGTAAACTCGGTGGCGTCGTCGTTGGACTCAAAGGACTCGCAAGCCAGCGGAACGATCTCGCCCTTCTCGGCGTCGTAAGAGGTCAGAGCGTCAAAGAGCTGGTACTCGACCTGAGTGCCCTGGTCCTCCTGGACATTGTAGGGGTCGATGCAGACCGGGTTGTTGATGTAGAAGTTCAGCGTCGAACCGGACTCAGAACCGGAAGCGTCGCCACCCTTCTTGCCACATGCGGCAAGAAAAGCCATGGAGCTCGCAGCAAGGGTGCCGCCAACAAAGGCGCGACGACCCATAACGGGCTGGTGGAACATAGAATCAGCCATGCCATCCTCCTTATGAGATAGGACAAAGAAATGTTCAGTCGGACACATGTCGAAACAATCCGATCCGAACCATTAAAACGCCGCCCGCTGCTATGGCTGGTTATGCACAACGGACCAACGTTTTGCAATACAGTAGCGCATTTTATACACAATTTGGGGCTAATTCCGGTTAACGGTCGAGAATTTCTTTAGTTGGGCGAAGTATGTGGGGATATTTTGACTCTGTTACAAATATGTAAACAAAAAGGGTCCCGCACTTACGGGACCCTTTTTGAATATTTATGCGGCTCGTGCTTAGTAGCCGACGATGCCCTGCGGGAAGAAGAACATGCACAGCACGACGCACACGGCAAACACGACAGCCATGATGACGGTCAGGCGGTCGAGGTTCTGCTCCATGACGCCCGTGGCAGAGCTGGAGTTATACAGCGAGCTAGCGATCATATCCGAAACGCCGGTGCCCTTACCGGAATGCATCAGGACGAGAATCGTCAGCGCCACGGCAGAGACAGCCCAAACGACAAACAGAAGAATCTGGAACGGACCCATAGATAAGCTCCTTAATAGAACAGTTTAAACTCCAGTACTGTACCACAATCCCCCGCTCTCCCCTACCTGCCACTCAAGGACGGGGTGGAAATGGCAGAAATACCAAAAAGGGGGTTGTCCGGTTGTGGACAACCCCCTTACTAGAAAACGGTATTTGTTTTCTATTAGGCCTCGGTGGCGAGCACGCGGCCCGTCATCTCGGCGGAAGGCTCAATACCAGCCATGGTGAGCATGGTCGGAGCGATATCGGAAAGACGGCCGTCCTCGATACCGGTGAGCTTGGCCTTCCCATCAACGATGATGAACGGAACGCGGTTGGTGGTGTGAGCCGTAAACGGATGCTTGGAACCGTCGGAAGCAACGTCAAACATGTGGTCGGCGTTGCCGTGGTCGGCGGTGATCAGCGCAAAGCCGCCCTTGGCGAGAATCGCCGGGACAACCTTGGACAGGGCATCGTCAACAGCCTCGACGGCCTTAACGGCGGCGTCGAAGACACCGGTGTGACCAACCATGTCGCAGTTCGCGAAGTTCACGATGTAGAAATCAGCGCGATCATCGTTGATGGCGGCGACAAGCTTCTCGGTAACCTCGGGAGCGCTCATCTCGGGCTGCAGATCGTAGGTAGCGACCTTGGGGGAAGCGACGAGCACGCGCTCCTCGCCTTCCTTGGGCTCCTCGATGCCGCCGTTGAGGAAGAACGTCACGTGGGCGTACTTCTCGGTCTCGGCGGTGTGCAGCTGCTTCAGGCCATTGGCGGCGATAACGTCGGCCAGAACGTTCTCGGGGAACGTCTTGGGGAAGGCGACCTCGACGTCAAACGTCGGATCGTACTCGGTCATCGTCACAAAGTGCGAAAGCTTGATCTGCTCGCGCTCAAAGCCGTCGAACTCCTTGTCCGTGAACACGCGGGTCATCTGACGAGCGCGGTCGGGACGGAAGTTGAAGAAGATAGCCGCGTCGCCCTCGTGGATGCCCTCGTTGTGGGCAGCGAAGGGCTCGACGAACTCGTCGCCGCGCGGATCCTTCTCGTAGTAGGCCTTGATACCGGCAACGGGGTCGACATCGGCATCGGACGCGTTGACCATGACGTCGTAGGCGCGCTGGATGCGCTCCCAACGATTATCGCGGTCCATGGCCCAATAACGGCCCGAGACGGTGGCAACGCGAGCGTCGCAACCGGTCTCCTCGGAGATCTTAGCCAGGAAGGCGCAGAACTCACTCATGTAGCCAGCGCCGGACTGCGGGTCAACGTCGCGGCCATCCATAAAGGCGTGGACGCGAACGGTCTTGACACCGTGCTCGGCAGCCATCTTGACCAGAGCCTCGACGTGGTTCATGTGAGAATGAACACCGCCAGGGCTCATAAGGCCCATGAGGTGGAGAGTCTTGCCGTCAGCCTTGACGTCGTCCATAGCCTTGACGAAGACCTCGTTCTTGGCGATGGAGCCGTCCTTGATGGCATTGTTGATGCGCGAAAGCTCCTGGAACACGATGCGGCCGGCACCGATGTTGAGGTGGCCTACCTCGGAGTTGCCCATCTGGCCGTCGGGAAGGCCCACGTCCTCGCCCGAAGCACCGAGCGTGGTGTGAGGATACTTCTCGTATAGGCTATCAAGGAAGGGCGTCTTGGCAGCGGCGACGGCGTTCTCACCATCGGCCGGAGCAAGGCCGCAGCCATCCATGATAATCAGGAGTGCAGGAAGATGACGCTGTGCCATATGTCCTACTCGCCTGCCTTGACGACCATAGAGGCGAAGTCGGCAGCCTTGAGCGAAGCGCCGCCCACGAGGGCGCCGTCAACGTCGGGCTTGGCGACGAGCTCGGCAATGTTGCCGGGCTTAGCGGAACCACCGTACAGGACGCGGATGCCGTTAGCGAGCTCCTCGCCGAACATCTCCTTGAGGGTCTCACGGATAGCGCCGCAGACCTCCTGAGCGTCCTCGGCGGTAGCGGTCTTGCCGGTGCCGATGGCCCAGATGGGCTCGTAGGCGACGACGACCTGCTTGGGGCAGGTGATCTCAAGACCAGCAAGGCCAGCCTTGACCTGGTTCACGACGTGCTCGACATAGGTGCCGGCCTCGCGGACCTCGAGGGACTCGCCGCAGCAGAAGACGGGAACAAGACCGGCGGCAACGAGGGCCTTGGCCTTCTTGTTCTGATCCTCGTCGGTCTCGTGGAAGTAATCACGACGCTCGGAGTGACCGATGATGCAGTAGGTGCAGCCAGCGGACTTGAGCATGTCGCAAGAGGACTCACCGGTGAAGGCACCCTTGGCCTCCCAGTACACGTTCTGTGCACCGAGGGCGATGGGGGCAGCCTGAATGCGGTCATGAACCGTGGTGATGTCGATGGTCGGAGGGCAGACGAGCACCTCAACGCCAGCCGGAACCTCGGGCAGAGCCTGAGCCAGCTCGTCGGCGAGCTTGGCGGCCTCGGCGACGTCGTTGTTCATCTTCCAGTTACCAGCGATAAGAAGGGTGCGATTAGGCATCGAGAAGCGCCTCCACTCCGGGCAGGGCCTTACCCTCGACGAGCTCCATGGAAGCGCCACCACCGGTGGAGATCCAGCTCATCTTGTCGGCCAGGTTGAACTTGTTGACAGCTGCGACGGAGTCGCCACCGCCGATAATAGAGGTGCAATCGGCCTCGGCGACAGCCTCGGCGATAGCCTGGGTGCCGTGAGCGAAATTGTCGAACTCGAAGACGCCCATGGGGCCATTCCAGAACACGGTCTTGGCGCCCTTGACAGCCTCGGCGTAGAGCTCCTCGGTCTTAGGACCGATGTCCATGCCCTCACGATCGTCGGGGATAGCGTCGGAAGCGACAACCTCGGGGACAGCGTCCTCGCCAAAGTGATCGGCAACGCGGTTGTCGATGGGGAGCAGGATCTTGACGCCCTTCTCCTCGGCCTTCTTAAGCATCTCGCCGGCGCGCTCGACCCAGTCCTCTTCCTTGAGGGACTGACCGACGGACAGGCCCTGAGCCAGGAAGAAGGTGTAGGCCATGCCGCCACCGATGATCAGGGTGTCAGCGGAGTCGATGAGGTGATCGAGAACGCCGATCTTGGAGGAAACCTTGGAACCGCCGACGATGGCGACGAAGGGGCGCTCGGGCTCGGCGAAGATGCCGGTCAGCGTGTCGACCTCCTTCTCGAGCAGGAAGCCAGCGACGGCAGGCAGGTAAGCGGCGGGGCCCACGACGGAACCCTGGGCGCGGTGAGCGGTGCCGAAGGCATCGAGAACGAAGACGTCACCATAGGAAGCGAGCTTCTTGGCGATCTCGGGATCGTTCTTCTTCTCACGCTTATCGAAGCGGACGTTCTCGAGAACGAGAACCTTGCCCGGCTCGACGGCGGCGACAGCCTCGGCAGCCTTCTCGCCGTAAGTGTCGGCGACAAAGGCAACGTCGAGACCAGAGAGCTCGGCGAGCTTCTTGGCGACAGGCTCAAGGGAGAGCTCAGGCTGGAAGCCAGTGCCCTCGGGACGGCCGAGGTGGCTCATGAGGATGACGCGAGCGTTGTGCTCAACGAGATAGTTGATGGTGGGCAGGGCAGCCTTGATACGGGTGGTGTCGCCAACGACGCCATCCTTGATAGGCACGTTAAAGTCAACGCGGACGAGAACGCGCTTGCCGTCGACATCGATGTCGCGGACGGTCTTCTTGGTAAAGGCCATGTTTGCTTCTACCTTTCGTACGTGTCTGCCTCCCATTACGGCAGACGATTTCCTATAAAAAGGGCGCGACCCTAGGGTGTAAGCCCTATAAGGCCGCGCCCTTCTTTAGACGCTCAACGAGCTATTCGCTAAAAGCTAAATTAAGCAACGAACTTCTCGAAGTACTTGATGGTGCGGACCATCTGAGAGGTGTAAGAGTTCTCGTTGTCGTACCAAGAGGTGACCTGAACGAGGGTCTGGCCGTTGCCGAGGTCAGAGCACATGGTCTGAGTGGCGTCGAAGATGGAGCCGTGGGTCTCGCCGATGATGTCGGTGGAGACGATGTCGTCCTCGTTGTAACCGAAGGTCTCGGAGATGGTGGCAGCGTAGGCCTTCATAGCGGCGTTAACCTCGTCGACGGTGACCTTCTTGTCAACGACAGCGTAGAGGTTGGTGATAGAGCCGGTCGGCGTCGGGACGCGCTGGGCGGCACCGATGAGCTTACCGTTGAGCTCGGGGAGAACCAGGCCGATGGCCTTGGCAGCACCGGTGGTGTTGGGGACGATGTTGACGGCGCAGGCGCGGCTACGACGCTTGTTGCCCTTGCGCTGCGGGCCGTCGAGCGGCATCTGGTCGCCGGTCCAGGCGTGAATGGTGGTCATGATGCCGGACACGATGGGAGCGAAGTCGTTCAGACCCTTGGCCATCGGGGCGAGGCAGTTGGTGGTGCAGGAAGCAGCGGAGATGATGTTGTCCTCAGCGGTCAGCGTCTCATGGTTGACGTTGTACACGATGGTGGGCAGATCGCTGCCGGCCGGAGCGGAGATGACGACCTTCTTGGCGCCAGCGTTGATGTGGGCCTGAGCCTTAGCCTTGCTGGTGTAGAAGCCGGTGCACTCGAGAACGACGTCGACGTCGAGGTCGCCCCAAGGCAGGTTGTTGGCGTCGGCCTCCTTGTAGATCTTGATCTCCTTGCCGTCAACGGTGATGGAATCCTCGCCAGCAACGACCTCGTGATCGCGAGCGTAGTTGCCCTGCGTGGAGTCGTACTTCAGCAGGTAAGCGAGCATATCGGGAGAGGTGAGGTCGTTGATAGCGACGATCTCGGAGCCCTCATGACCGAACATCTGACGGAAAGCCAGACGACCGATGCGACCGAAGCCGTTAATAGCAACCTTTACTGCCATTGTGTCTCCTTTCGTAAGGCCCCCGCGAGCTACAGCGCCCGCCGTTGAGGCCCACAAACTAACCACTCGCCTAATATACCTTTTTTTTGACTTGAATTTCACGAGAATGCTCGAAATTGAAAATCAAATTTACGTTAAAACGTTTTAAAGAGTAAAACAGCAGTTAAATCCGTATATCAGCAGTTTCGCTCAACTACCTGTTTGCTTCAATGAGCTTTTCAAGCCTCAAAACACGATGGTAGAGGGCCGACTTCGACAAGGGAGGGTCGGCCATCTCGCCCAGATCGCGCAGCGACAGATCGGGATAGCGCTCGCGCAGGTCGCAAAAGACCGCCAAGGCGTCCGGAAGCGTGTCGCGCAAACCTCGCTGTTCGAGCTCATCGATCAACGCAAGCTGATGCTGGGCGGCACCCGCACTTCTGGTCTGATTGGCCAGCTCGGCATTCACGCGACGGTTCACATCGTTCTTAACCAACTTGACCGCACGCGCCTCCTCGATCTCGGCAACGCTGCGCTTGGCACCAATCAGCTTTAAAAGATGCTCAATCTCCTCGGCGCTCTTAATGTAGACAGCAAAGGACCCGCGCCGCGCGTTAACGCGCGCATGGGCCCCAATCTGGTCCAATAGATCGCAAAGGCCCCGTGCATACTGCTCGCCCTGCACCGCGATCTCCAAATGAAAGTCGCCGCGGGGATCGGCCACGAAACCGCCGGCGATGAGCGCGCCGCGAATGTAGGCAAGCCTGCAGCAGGGACGGGCAACGATGTGCCGGGGAACACCAGCGACGAGCCCTCCCCTGCGGTCGAGAATGCCCAGCAGCACCAGAGCCTTGTCCAGGTCGGGCTGATCGGGCAGGGTAATGAGATAGTTACGGACCTTATGCAAGACCGATTTACGAACGGTGAATTCCGTTTTGAGCTTAAGGATGCGATGCGTCAGTGTGATCATCGTGCGCGCGACAGCGCCCGTCTCGGTCGCGACCGTCAAACGATACCGCCCGGAGCCGGCCAGCGAAAGTGTACCGCTCACACGCGTCAGGGCGGCAAGCGTCGACAAGTCGCAGTATTCACATTCGGGTTCGCAGCGCGCGAGCTCGTCACGCACCTCGGCGGTAAACGACATGCAGGCCTATGCTTTCGTGTTGGCGCGCGACAGGTCGCGATGGGAAATGCTCACGTGATATTGGGCGCCTTCCAAATAACGTGCCGTGGCCTCGGCGATGGCAACGCTGCGGTGTTGACCGCCCGTGCAGCCGATGGCAATAGAAAGCTGTGGCTTGCCCTCCGCGATATAGCCGGGCATGACCGTATCGAGCAGCTGCGTCCAGGCCTTCCAGAACTCCTGGGTCTTGGGATGGTCCAGAACAAAGTCGGAGACTTTCTTATCGAGACCGGTCATGGTGCGCATCTCGGGATCGTAGAACGGATTGGGCAGGAAGCGAACGTCGATCATAATGTCCGCCTCGACGGGCATGCCGTGCTTAAAGCCAAACGAGAACACGTGAACGTCCATGAGCTGCTGGTCGGACAGCTCGGAGAACGCCATGCGCAATTTGTTGCGCAGGGCAGAGGTGCGCAGACGGCTCGTGTCGATGATCATATCGGCTCGATCGCGCACACCCTGCAGCTGCAGGCGCTCGCGCTGAATCGCATCGGCCGTAGTCTCCCCCGGCTTGGCAATGGGGTGGCGGCGGCGGTTTTCGCTATAACGACGGATCAGCACCTCGTCAGAGGCCTCGAGAAACACGATGTCACAGCTCATCTCGCGCTCCTCGAGCGCGGCAACGGCATCGAGCAGCTCATCGAACAAGCCCTGGCTGCGCAGGTCGCAGGTGACGGCAAGATGCCTGCCCACGCCCGTATTGATGCCGACGAGTTCGGCAAGCTGGGCGATCAGACGCGGAGGCAAGTTGTCGATGCAAAAGTAGCCCATGTCCTCGAACACATGCATGGCCTGCGTTCGGCCCGATCCAGACATTCCGGTGATGATGACGATATCGGGGATGCGCTCCGAGCGCTCCGCCGCATCCATGGCATCTCCCTTTTGCATGTGTGCCTCCTAAAACAAGCGCGGGACCCGGCCAGCGGATCCCGCGCGATCAATTGCCTTTATTGAGTATACCGCCCCAAGCGGATACGAGACCTGTCTTACGCCTCAAGCGCAGCCTTGAACCAACTTGTAATACTCGTGGGGTGCGTGATGGCGGTGCCGACGACAACGGCCCAGGCGCCCGCATCAATCGCGGCGCGGGCCTCCTCGGGCGTGTGCACGCGGCCCTCGCAGATGATGGGAAGACCGGGGAATTCCTCGGTCGCCTGACGCAGGAGCGGCAGATCGGGGCCATCGGCCATGGTGCAGTCGATGGCGGCGACACCGTGAGAAAGCGTGGTGGATACCAGGTCGAAGCCCATGTCGACAGCACGACGAATATCCTCGATGGTGGCACAGTCGGCCATCAGGAGCACGCCCTCCTCGTGCAGCGGGCGGAAGGTGTCCTCGACGGTCTTGCCATCGGGACGCGGACGATCGGTGGCGTCAATCGCCACGATGTCGGCACCGGCAGCAACGCAGGCGCGAGCGTGACGCAGCGTCGGCGTGATGTAAACGCCCTCGTGTCCATCCTTCCACAGACCGATAACAGGAACCTCACAGCGACCCTTAATGGCGGCAATGTCGGCAAGACCTTGGCAGCGAATGGCGGCGGCGCCGCCGAGTTCGCAAGCACGAGACATTTGAGCCATAGTCTCGGGCGTACGAAGCGGCTCGCCCATATACGCCTGAACACTCACGACGAGCTTGCCCTTCAGGGACTGGATCAAAGGATCAACGGTCATGTTCGACTCAACCTTTCTCAAAACAGCCTTCTGAGACACCGCACCTTGACGTTCAAACCGTCGCTCGCGTACCGAACTACGCTTCGCTCCTCTTTCACGTCAATCTGCGGCACCTCAGAAGGCCCACTTGGTAGTTATGTTTACTTCAACGACGCAAGAAGGTGTTCGGCGGCACCGATGAGCGGAGCATCGCCCTCCAGAGACCCGATGAGAATCGGCGTGTCCTGAAGCGGGTCGAGCGCCTGGCTGGCATAGCCCTCGTGCACCGAATCCTTCCACGTCTGCGAACGCCAATCGGGACCCTGGTGAATCACACCTCCCGAAAGCACGATGACCTCGGGATCCAAGATGTTGGCAAGCGAGCCCAAGCTGGCGCCCAGCGCAAAGCCGGCGTCATGGATGACCTCGGTCGCCTTTGCGTCGCCCGCACGGCACAGGTCGTTCACGTCGCGACCGACCGAAGGACGGCTGGGGTCGACGCGACCAAAGCGCTCATCGTACATACGACCAATGGAAGTGCCGGAAGCAACCGACTCAAGATGACCGGAACGTCCACAGGCGCAGGGAATGCCGGCGGCAGCCGAGCACTCGATGTGGCCCATATGACCGGCAGCACCATGGAAGCCCTGCATCACACGGCCGTTCTCGACATATGCGCCGCCGATGCCCGTGCCGATGCCCAAGCACAAAACGGAGAACTTGCCTTTGCCGACGCCCCAGTGGGCCTCGCCCAGAGCATGAGCCTGCACGTCGCCCACCACGGCAACGGGGAGACCAAGGTCCTCGCGCAGACGCGGCCCCAACTGAACGCCGGACCAGCCGGGCATGATCTCGTTGGCATACGCGATGGCGCCCGTCTTGGGATCGACGACGCCTGCGGCACCGATACCGACACCGAGAACCTCGACATCGGGATTCGCCTCAAGAGCGGCCTTGATGGACGCCTCGATACGCTGGAAGACGGCCTCGCCGCCCTCCTGGGCCTCAGTAGGAACCTCGGCCTCAAATACGGGATGGGGCACGCTACCGTCAGCCGGGTACTCCATAATGGCGGTCGCGATCTTAGTTCCGCCGATGTCGACAGAGCAGACGTACTTGTTCTCCATGTCGTTCTCCTTAGGAGATAAAAACAACTACAGGAAATGAAGGCGGTGTTATCGCCGCAGCATGATAAAGGTTTCCCAGGTGCCCGAGGTTGGGGTGAAAGTGGTCGGGCGTTGACCTAATGGGTCACGCCCGACCACTTGAGCCCCAAGATCGGGTGCCTGGGGAATCTTTACAGGAGACCGTTGTCCTGGAGGACCTTCTTAATCGCCTCGACGTTCTCGCCGGTCATGGCCTTCACCGGGCGCGGCATGGTCGGGCTGTCGAAGATGCCCATGAGGTTCATAGCGGTCTTGAAGGCGCCGACGCCACCGGCATAGCCCTGGACGCCCGAGGTGACGTCCCAGATGTGGGAGATCTCGTTGAGGCGATCCTGCTCGGCCTTGACGGTAGCCCAGTCGCCGGCCTGAGCGGCCTTCCACTGACGCACGTAGCCCTCGGGCTCAACGTTGGCGAGACCCGGGACGGAACCGTCGGCGCCACCGAGGTAGGCACCGTCAACGACAACCTCGTGACCGGTGAGGATGCTCATCGGATGGCCGTTCTTCTCGTTCTCCTGAACGAGGTAGCGGAACGAGATGTCATCACCCGAGGAATCCTTGACGCCGGCCAGGACGCCCTCGGCGCCGAGCTTGGCAAGGAGCTTCCAGGGGAGCTTGGTGTGGACGCAGACGGGAATGTCATAGGCAAAGATGGGCAGGTCGAGCTCCTCGTGCAGGATGCGGAAGTGCTCCTCGACCTCGGTCATGCCCTGCAGGGCATAGAACGGGCAGGTGGCGACGAGGGCATCGGCGCCCAGCTCCTGGGCGACCTTGCCGTGCTCGATCATGCGCTCGGTCTCGGTGTCGATGATGCCGACCAGAACAGGCACACGGTGATCGACGATGCGCACGGCCTCGGCGATGATCTGACGACGGCGCTCATCGGTGGAGAAGACGACCTCGCCCGAGGAGCCCAGGAAGAACAGGCCATCGACGCCGGCATCGATCATACGGTTGATGCTGCGCTCAAAGGAGGCAACATCGAGCTGGTGATCTTCGGTATCGGGAACAACGACGGGAGGGATAACGCCGGTGAATTTCTGAGTTGCCACAAGAATCTCCTTAGTTGTCTGGCGGGCGGCCCTATGCCACCCACTCTTGTTGACAGTGTCCAGGCCGTCTAGGCCAAAGAACACGGGTAGAACGTTTGGTTCAAGAAGTCGACGACTTCGTTTTCGAACGCATTGATGCGCTCGTGAGCGTATTTGGCATAGATGATATGCCTCCGGTCACACTCAAGACCGTTGAATACGGCGAACTGGCCCTTGGGATCGCTCACGGCATCCATGAGCGATGTGCCCATGAGCACCGATCCGCGCACCCGAGACGACAGCGCCTCAAGGCCACCGGGGATTGGATTGGCAACCGCCGTGCAGGCAAGGCCCCGCTCGTCCAGAGCGGAAACCGCCAGCGCGACGCCGCCGCCAAGGCCCTCGCCCCACGCAAAAATGCGATCGGAGTCCACGCCGTCAAGATTGCGCGCGACCTTCGCCAACGCGCAGCCCCAACGGACGCGCTCGACAAAAGCGGGCGAAGCAATCCCCCGCTGCAGGTCGTCCGTACCAGCAACACCGTCGTCCAGTGCAAGCACGGCATATCCCATGGCGGCAAATCTCGTCATGTGATGCCAGCCGCGCACAGGCCGATCGATGTCGTGGAACATCAGGCACAGCGGCACGCGCTCAGATACTCGGGCACGACCAACAGGCTCAATCAAACGAGCGTGGACCGTATGGTCACCGAGCTCAAAGGAAACCTCCGAGTAACGGGCGCAGGGGTTAACAAAGTCAATCGCCGTAATGGCCAGGCCTTGAATCTCAAGATTCGAAGCGCATGTCTCTAAATCAGAAATATCTGCTTGGACATCACCGTGCCAGTCCCGATATTCTGCGAGCCTTGACGAAACCGTTCCAGGAATTCCCACGAGCCCGGGGACTATCAGCTCGTCAACATTGCTCTCGCACTTAGACATGAGCCTCCCCTCCCTCGCAGAAAAACGAAATGATCAGATCATCAAAGTCCTGAATCTCCTCGTGGCCAAAACCTTCAAAGAACTCATGACGCTTTTCACAGGTCAGGTTGTTGTAGACCGCAAACTGCGTCGCCGGCGGACAGACGATATCGGCTGTGCCCGTGCCAAACAGAACGGGGCATTTGACCATGGGGGCAAAGTTCTTGGAATCGAAGTACGCCAGTTTGGCATAGGCTTCCTCGATACGAGTCGAGTCCTCGTCAAACCAACGCGACCAATAGCGCAGACCCTCGTAGGCAATATCGTCGGCGTCCAGATCCCAAACCAGGCGGAAGTCCGATAAGAAGGGATAGAGGATGGCCGCGCGATTGATAAGCTCGCTGTTAAGCGCGCAGGTCGCAATACCCAAACCGCCACCCTGCGATGCGCCGTTCACATACACGCGGGTAAGATCGATGCCCTCGAGCTCGCGAACGATACGGCACAGAATGCGGATATCCTGGTGCAAGCGGATATAGTAGAGGTTGGCCGGGTCGCCGTCGATACCGGCGACGATATGGCCCGCGACCGTCGTGCCCTCAAATCCACCAATATCCTCGGAGGGGCCACCCTGGCCGGGGCAGTCGAGGGCGATGAGCGCCATGCCCATGCCCGCAAACGACGCCTGCTCAAACCAGCTGCGGCTCGCACCCGGATATCCATGGAACTGAAGCACCAGCGGCATGGGCTCCTCCGAGACCGGCTTGAGGTACTTGGCATGCAGGCGTGCACCACACATGCCGGTATACCAGAGGTCGAAAAACCGACAGGTCGCGGAATCCGCAACCGAAGCCGCCTCGATCGCGTAGTCGAGCTCGACGGCGTCCGCCTCGGCCATGCGGTCCTTCCAAAAGAGATCGAAATCCGATGGACGGGGCATAGCGCCTCGATATTCACCAAATTGCTGTTGTAGCTCTTGAGCACTTGGCATGGCTCGTGAACCCAACCTTTCGAAATCGCAACGGAGGTGCGCCCGGCAAGGGAACCGGGCGCACGGGAGGGAAAGCGAGACTACTCGCCGAGCTTGGGATGCAGCAGCGACGGCGCAGCGCCGAGCAGCATCTTTGTGTAGGGGTCCTGAGGGTGCTGGAAGACCTGCTTGGCCTCGCCCTGCTCGACGATCTTGCCGCCATTCATAACGATGATGTCGTCAGAGATATAGCGGACCGTCTGGATGTCATGGCTGATGAACACCATGGCCAGGCCGAGCTCCTTCTTAAGGTCGGTCAGCAGGTTCAGAATCTGCGCGCGGACCGAAACGTCCAGAGCCGAGGTGGGCTCGTCGGCGATGATGGCATCGGGGTTCAGCGACAGGGCACGGGCAATTGCGACGCGCTGGCGCTGGCCGCCCGAAAGCTGGCCGGGAAGAACCTCGGCGGCGGAGCTGGGCAGACCGGTGAGCTCCAAGAGCTCCTTGACGCGCTTCTCCTGCTCGGCCTCGGTACCCAGGTTGTGGACGCGCATGGGGTCGAGCAGTTGCTCGCGAACGACCATGCGGGGGTTGAGCGCCGTGGCCGGGTTCTGGAACACGACCGAGATGACGCGACCCATGTGGCGACGGTCCTCGGCGGTACGTTTAGTAACGTCCTTGCCCTTAAAGTAGACCTTGCCACTCGTGGGGGCCTGCAGACCGCACATGACGTTGGCGGTGGTGGACTTTCCGCAACCGGACTCGCCGACGATGCCGATGGTCTGTCCGGGCATGAGCTTAATCGTTACACCCTGGACGGCGTGAACCAGGTTGGGGTGCAGAATCGAGCCGGTACGGGTCCTAAAGGTGACGTGGACGTCATCAAGGAAGATGATCGGCTCGACGCCGTTGACTGCGGTCTCGCTCATCTACATCACCTCCGCGTGAGGGGTCA
Source organism: Collinsella aerofaciens (assembly GCA_036298925.1). Taxonomy (GTDB): domain Bacteria; phylum Actinomycetota; class Coriobacteriia; order Coriobacteriales; family Coriobacteriaceae; genus Collinsella; species Collinsella aerofaciens_BN. The sequence continues at coordinate 22,388 of JAXJIC010000053.1, read as the reverse complement.
AACCATTTGCCTTGAGCACCTCGTCGGGGAGCTCGGAATAGAAGTGCTCGGTGCCGGGCACGCGCTTGAAGACCGGACGGGTGTCCAGGCCAATGCGCGGATGGCTCGAACGGGGCGCGAAGCGATCGCCCTTGGGGAAATCGCGCGGGCTCGGAACGGCGCCGGGCACCTGGTGCAGGCGGCCCGAACCGCTCTCGATGGAAAGGACGGAACCCAGAAGGCCGCGGGTGTACTCGTGAATCGGGTTGGTGAGCAGCTCCTTAGTGGGCGCCTGCTCGATAACCTGGCCGGCGTACATAACCGTGATGTTATGAGCGACCTCGGCGACCAGTGCCAGGTCATGCGAAACGAAGATCATGGCAAAGCCGAGCTTGGCCTGAAGGTCGTTAAGCAGCTTGATGACCTGCTTCTGGACGGTAACGTCCAGAGCGGTCGTGGGCTCGTCGCAGATGACCAGCTTGGGGTCGCGGGTAAGGGCCATAGCGATCAGAACGCGCTGACGCTGACCACCGGAAAGCTCATGCGGATAGCTCTCGAGCGTACGCTTGGGGTCGAGGCCCACGAGCTCCAGGAGCTCCTCGGCGCTACGGGTGCCGCCGCGCTTGGTGAGCTGCTTCATCTGGGCGGAAATGAGCATGGAGGGGTTGAGCGAGGATAGGGCGTCCTGATAGACCATGGCGATATCGGTACCGCGAAGGCCGAACCACTCTTTTTTGCTCATCTTGAGCAGGTCGCGACCCTCCCAGAGAACCTCGCCGGAAAGATGCTCGTCATCATCGGTCAGACCCATGATGGCCAGCGTGGTGATGGACTTACCGCAGCCGGACTCACCGACCAGGCCCATGGTCTGGCCGGGACGGACATCAAAGTTGACATGATCGACGACGTTGATGTCACCGTGGTGCTCAAACTGGATGCAGAAATCGCGGACCGAAAGGATCGGCTCAACGGACTCATCGGGCACATGGCGGTCGTTACGCTTGAGTTCGACATCACGCAGGGCGCCAAGACGGGCGGACAGGGACTGAGCCTGCTCCTTGTAGGCGCGAACGGGGTCGGAGACCAGCAGGTCGGCCTCGCGGCGCTTGGAGGAGTCAGTCGGATCCAGGGCGGCGGAGGGAGCAGCGGCCATGGCGTCGGTAATGCCCTCGGAGAGGATGTTGAGCGCCAGGCAGGTGATCATGATGGCCAAGCCCGGGAACAGTGCCTGCCACCAACGGCCGGCGAGCACGCCACCGCGAGCGTCAGCGAGGATGTTGCCCCAGGTAGCGGTGGGCTCCTGAATACCAGCGCCGATGAAGGTCAGCGAGGCCTCGAAGATGATGGCGTCGGCGACCAGGGTAACGGTGAAGACCATGATCGGGGCGATGCAGTTACGCAGAACATGCTTGATCAAAATCCACGGAGCCTTAGCGCCGGAAACGATGACCGCGCGGACATAGTCCTCGCCGTACTCGGACACGATGTTGGCGCGCACGATACGGGCAATCTGCGGAGTATACATAAAGCCGATGGCGAAGATGATCGACGGCACGGAATTGCCCAGGATGGAGACGAAGACGGCAGCGAGGGCGATGCCCGGGATGGACATGATGATATCCAGGATGCGCATGATCGCCTCGGAAACGGACTTGCGCGAAACCGCCGCGAGGGCGCCCACGACCGAACCGCAGACCAGAGCCATGGCAGTAGCACCGAAGCCGATGATCAGCGAGTAACGGCCACCGTAAAGCATACGCGACAGGATGTCGCGGCCCTTATCGTCGGTACCGAAAATAAATCCATTGCCGGGAGCCTGACGAGCAGTGAAAATCTCGACCGGGCTATAGGGGGCAAGAAGGGGCGCCAGAATCGCGGTCAGGACGACCAGCACCAGCACGACGGCGGCAATCTTAGAAGACAGCGTCATCTTCTTCCAGCCACCGAGCTTGAGCCCCTTGGAGGCAGCTTTCTCGAGCTGCTCGGTTTGCTTCTCTCGAATCTTTACCATAATCTACACCGTCCTGATGCGCGGGTTGATGAGCAGGTAGAGCATGTCAACCACGATGTTGATGATGATGAAGGCAAGAGCAACGACGATGACGACGCCCTGAACCAGGTTCGCCTCGTTGCCCTGAACGCCCTGCAGAATCGCAGTACCCATGCCGGGGAGGTTGAAGATGACCTCGATGACGACGGCGCCGCCCATAAGGTAACCGATCTTAAGACCGAGGGTGGTGACCGGGGTGATCAGCGCGTTGCGCAAAACGTTGATGCCGACGACGACCTTCTCGGGAACGCCGGCGCCACGGGCCATGCGGACGTAGTCCTTGTCGAGCTCCTCGACCATGGCGGTACGCACGATACGAGTCATCTGACCCGTCAGCGGAAATGCCAGGGCGATAGCGGGCATGATCATACGTCCCAGATAGCCAGCCGGGTTGGTGGTGAAGTGAGGCAGAGCACCGGACGCCGGGAGCACCTTAAGGTAGGAAGAGAACAGCAGAATCAACAGGACGGCAAGCCAGAACGACGGGGTTGCCAGGCCGGCGATGGAAAAGACGCGGATCACTTGGTCCGGCCATTTATCGCGATACAGTGCCGCGATGACGCCGAGTAAAAACGAGACGACCGCGCCGATGGCAAGACCGATAAAGGTCAGCTGCATCGTGACGGGCAGGGCCGTGGAGATGCGCTTGGCAACGGAGTTGCGAGCAGCACCATAGGTGCCCATGTCACCATGGATCAAATCGCCCATGTAGCGCACGTAGCGCACGGGCCAGGGGTCGTCCAGACCATACTTCTCATGGTACTCGGCAACCGCCTCGGGCGAGGCACCGTCACCCAACGCCGTATAGGCGGGGTCGGTCTTGGAGAACGACATAAGGAAGAACACCAGGACGGTGACGCCCAATGCCATGATCGGCAGCGCCACGAGACGCCTTCCAATCAAACGTAGAAAGTTGTTCACGTTCTCTCCCCTTTCTTTTGTCGGTAGGACCAACTGGTATATGAGTATGGATACTCATTACAAGACCCGAGCGACATCGAGGCCGCCCGGGTCTTTGTTTCAACTATGAGGACGCTGCCTTACGACCGACGCCCCACATATGACTCAAGCGAGTCTTAGGCCTTGACGGTCGCGACGCCCCTGAAGGACATGCTCGTCGTGCCGATGCCCTTGAAGCCATCGAGGGCCTCGCCGTTGGGCGCGGTCGACGGATCGTCCCAGGAAGCGGAAACGGTCTTGACGTGGACAACGGGGTACAGAACGGCGTTGTCGGCGATGATGTCGAAGCACTCGTTCCACTTCTTCTGCTGCTCGTCGCCCTCGGCGGCAAGAGCCTCGTCCATGAGACCGTGGAGCTTCGCCCACTCGGCGGAATCCTTCCACGGGCAACGGGTCTGCATCCAGACGTTGTCGCCATACCACCAGTTGAGCAGCAGGTCGGGGTCGGCGCCGAAGCAGGACGGATCGCCAGGAGCGAGAAGGATATCGTAGGCCTCGCCGCCGTCGATGGCAGCGTAGGTGGCCGGCGAGGTATCGGTCTGGATGGTCACATCGAAGCCGAGAGCGTCGAGGTCGTTCTTGACCTGAGCGGCCATGCCCTTGATCTGCTCGTTATCGGTGGTGCGCAGGGTGATTGCGCCCGGGGTGATGCCAGACTCTTCGATGAGCTTCTTGGCCTTCTTGGCGTCAGTCTTGTACACCGTGGAAGCCTCATGATAGTTGGTGAAGCTCTTGGGCAGGTAGCAGCTGGCAGCGGTGGCAAGGCCGGCGAAGGTGTTGGTGATCATCTTCTCGGTGTCGAGCGCGTACATGACGGCCTGACGGACCTTGACGTTGTTCCAAGGCTCCTTGGCGACGTTGAACATGATGAAGCGGGTGCCGAAGCCCTGGACGTTGTCGATCTTGCAGCCAGCGCTCTCGAGCTGGTCGACGGCGTCAGCGGTGACGAGCTCCATAACGAGCGTGGAGCCCTCCTGCTGAGCGGTAACGCGAGCGGTGGGGTCGGTCAGGATGCTGTACTGGATCTTCTTATCCTCGGCAGCATACTCACCGTTGTACTCGGGGTTGGGAACCAGGGTGATCTCGGTATCGGAGATAGAGTCGTACATCCAGGGGCCGGAACCGATCGGCTGCTTGGCGCGATCCTCCTCGGCCTGGGTGGCCGGGGTAACACGGATGATGGCCAGACGATCCTTGAGCAGGGAGAAGTTGGGAACCTTGGTCTTGACCGTTACAGTGCTGGCGTCCTTGGCCTCGATGGACTCGAAGGGCTGGAAGAACGGAGCATAGGTAGCAGAAGCGGCGCAAGCGGTGTAGGAGGCAACGACGTCGTCAGCGGTGACCTCGGTACCATCGGAGAACTTGGCACCCTTGCGGATGGTGACCTCGAAGGTAGTGTCGTCCACGGACTTGGGATCGTCGGTGGCGAGCTCGTTGAAGGTGCTGTAGTCGTGGTAATCGATGCCGTAGAGGCCCTCGATGACGTGCCAGTTAGCACCCAGGCCCACAGCGGAGCCGGTGCTGGCGGGGTCGAAGCTGGACGGAGCGTAAGCGGAACCAGCGGTGATCACGCCGCCGCCACGGCTGGCGGAATCAGTGGAACCGGAAGCGGAACCTTCGTCGCTAGAGCTGCCACCGCAGCCAGTGAGACCAAGCCCTGCGACAGCAGCGACGCTGCCGGTGAGGCCGAGGAACGAACGCCTGGACATACCCTTGTTGATGATGGCCATGTCTTCTCCTATCAATAGAGAATCTTACCCGGGAGCACCTAGACTTGCCCCCGCGCAACTTGCGGACGATATATACCTTACCTACCGACGAACCCAACTGAGGTGCCGCGCTCGGCGACCGATACATACATACGCTTGAACGGTATTTACTACCGTTCACCGAATTCATTGACAAACGATTCGCCAGACAGTATGTATCGACGAGGTGAGATATCAGTCTTCGTCAACCCGCAGGATAGCAGTGTTGTTCACCATGGCTAGTCAAACGTTTTAGCGTTAATAAAACCCGAAATCGGCAGGTAATCATGGCGAAATAAATGGTTGAAAATCGCACAATCATGTATATCAGTTGTTTGGCTCGTGTTTAGCTATCGGAATGGCCAGCCGCCGCCTCGGCGCGCTCGGCATTCCATGCAACGAGCGCCTCGTGGACCGCCTTGGCAACATCGGCAGGTATGCCGCGAACTTCCGCGATCTCTTGCTCGCTCGCCGCGCGCAAACGCTTCATCGAGCCAAAATGGCGCATAAGGGCACGTTTTCTGGTGGGTCCCACGCCTGGAACGTCATCGAGTACCGAAACCGTCATGGCTTTATCGCGCAACTCGCGATGGAACGTGATGGCAAAACGGTGCGATTCATCGCGAACCTGTTTAATTAGATAGAGCGAAGCAGACCCGGTCGGCAGCACGACGGGAGTCTCGTCCCAAGGCACGAAAACTTCCTCATCGGCCTTCGCCAAGCCACAAACCGGTATATCGAGCCCAAGAGCCTCAAGTTGCTTGATCGCAGCGGTCAATTGCGGCTTACCGCCATCGACAACGAGCAAATCGGGGCGCGAGCCAAAACGCTCGTCGGCCATGCGCTCGGGAGCATAGCGTCGTCCCAAAACCTCGGACATCGACACGAAGTCGTTTGCCTCGTCCAATTCGGCCTGAATTTTAAAACGACGGTACTGGCTCTTGTCGGCGCGTCCGTTGGTAAACACCACCATCGAGGCGACGGTAAAGGTTCCATGCAGCGTCGAGATATCGAAGCACTCGATACGCATCGGCGGCGCCGGCAGCGCCAGCGCGCTTTCGAGCTCCAGGAGCGCTTGATTGGTGCGGTCGTCAGCGTACCCCGTTCGCATCATGTAGCGCATGAGGGCATGGCGCGCATTTTTGGATGCCATATCGAGCAAACGGTGCTTTTCGCCACGCTGCGGCCTATGGAGATGGCAGGAACGCTCGCGCTTGCCTGCAAGCCACTCCCCCAGCGCCTCCGCATCCTCAAGCTCGACAGAGAGGTTTATCTCAGCTGGAATATCAGCCGTCTCGTCGTAATAGCGCTTAAGAAAGCCCGATTGAAGTTCCTCTTCGTCGACATCCAAACCCTTATCGAGAATAAACTCGCAGGTTCGAACCGTTCGACCCTCACGCACGACAAAGACGCAAGCGGCGGAGATGGTCTCCTCGCGATAGAAACCGATGACATCGATATCGACACTGGAGGGAAAAACGACTTGCTGACGGTCGTCCAGACCCCTGATGACCTCCAAACGACGTTTGACGCGTGCCGCGCGCTCAAAGTCGAGCGCCTCGGCGGCATCCGTCATCTCGGAGGTCAGCTCATCGACGACATCCTTGCGATGGCCCGACAAAAAGCGCTCGACACGCTTGACGTTCTTGGCATAGTCCGTAGGAGAAATCGCGCCGACACACGCACCTGGGCCGCGCCCGACATGGTAGTCGAAGCAGGGACGCCCGTTTTGCGCGCAAATCATATTGACGATGTCTTCCTCGCCCTTGTGGGACTCGACGATACGACGACAACGACGCCACTCCGCACAAGAAGCCGAGCAGATCGGGATCACCTTGCGCAGCGTGTCAATGGTCTCACGCGCCGCGCGGCTATCGGTATAGGGACCAAAATAACGCGTTCCCGGCTTATGACGCTCGCGCGTGTATTTGATAGCGGGATACAGGTCGCCCTTTGTAATGGCGATAAAGGGGTAGCTCTTGTCATCCTTGAGGTCGACGTTAAAGTACGGATGGTACTGGCCGATCAGGTTGCGCTCGAGTACAAGCGCCTCATGCTCGGTTTCGACAACGATGTAGTCAAAGCTCGCAACCAATTGCATCATGAGCGGTATTTTTTGGCGCTCATCCTGCAGCGTCACGTACTGGCGCATACGGGAACGCAGGTTTTTCGCCTTGCCAACGTAGATGACATCGCCCTTGGCATCTTTCCAAAGGTAACATCCGGGCTGCGTGGGAACGCGCGAAACCTGCTCGGCGAGTGTTGGAATGTTGTCGTGACCGGCCACACGCACCTACTTGCGACGAAGCAGCGCCGAGACCTCGGGCATCTTAAGGACGACGGCAAGGCCAAAGGTAACAGCAAGCGAGACGACACCCGCAACGCAAACATAGCCAAGAGTAATCAGAATCGAGCCGCCAAGTACCCCGACAAAGTGTTCAAGCGCCCACATGACGCCGGCGCCTGCGGCAGCCCCTAGGCCGCCGAGCAAAAGGCCAAAGAAACCGCCATGCAGGATAGATTTGACCTGAAGGCCACGCAGGCGACGACGCAGCCACCACAGCGAACAGCCGACCAAGATCACGTAGTCGACAACATACGAAAGCGCGATTGCCGGCATACCGAAGCCCAGCACAACGCCAAACAGCAGAACCGAGCCAGCCTGGCCGATGGCGGAATACAGGCAATAGCGGCTATAGGGCTTCATGTCGAGCAAGGCAGAGAAGCTCTTCTGCATCAACACGACCACGCCGTAGAGCGGCAGCGAGAGCGCCAGGTAAACAAGGAACTCGGACACCAGCGCCACGCCGGACTCATCAAACTTGCCGGCACAGTAAATCATGTTGAGCGGACGCGCGAAGACAATCAGGTACAGCGCGAACGGAATCAGGAAGAACAGCATCTGGGCGACGCCACGCGAAATGCCCGTGCGAACGCTGTCGTAATCCTTCTCCTGTGCGTCGTGAGAGAGCTCGGTATAGAGCGCCGTCGAAAGCGAGGCGGCAATCAGCGCGTAGGGCAGCGTGTACCACAGGCGCGCATAGGCGATGACGGAAGGACCAGTCTCGGGCTGGACCACCAGCGCGGCAGCGTTGGTGATAGAAGTCGAGACAAACATGCACACCGTGGCGAGCAGCGTCGGGATACCGAGCGCAATCGTCTGGCGCAGTGCGGGGTCCTTAAAGTCGATATGGATATGGGGATGCACGCCGTGCTTGCCAAGCGCGGGGATCTGACATGCCATCTGAACAAAAACACCGAGGGTCGTACCGGCCGCAATCAAGATGATGCCGGCACGTTCGGCAAACTGTGCGGACACGGGCGCAAAACCCATAAAGCTCGCAATGACGATCACATTGTTGAGGACCGGGGCAAACGTCGACCAGAAGTAGTCGCGGTGCGCGTTGAGAACGCCCGAAAACACCGAGCCCAAACCATAAAACAAAATCTGGATAGCAAAGAAACGGAACATGAACGCAGCGGTATCCATGCTGCCGCCGTCACCCGAAAGGAACGATTGCGTCCAGATAAAGCCCGGGGCGAACACGGTCCCCAGCAACGAAATGCCACCCAGCACCAAAAGCAGAATGCCGAGCAGGTTGCCCACGTACTCGTTCGAGGCCTCGCGACCCTGCTCACGCCTCACGCCCATGTACACGGGCAAAAACGCCGTCACGAGCATGCCGCCCATCACGAGTTCGTAGAGCATATTGGGCAGGTTGTTGGCGACCTGATAGGAGGACGAGAGTAGCGACATGCCGATAGCGGCCGCCATTGCCCACGTGCGGATAAAACCGGTGACGCGAGACACGATAGTCAGGATAGTCATAAGCCCGGCGGAACGACCAACCGTGGAGTAGTCCGACGAGCCCATGTCGTCAGTGTTATCTCGCGACGAAGAAGCTTCGGATGAGGGTGTCTGAGGCGCAGATTCTTTTGCAAAATGAGCTCCGCGCTTCAATTCTTCCTGCGGCATCGCTCAGTCCTCTCTCGTAATCGCGGCAACCGTCGCCCCGCAAAATGCAATTAAATCATCGGGTGCAAGCTCGAGCTGATAACCACGCTTGCCTCCCGAAATAAAAATGGTATCCCAAAGGACACATGTCTCATCAATGAGCGTCCGGTAGCGTTTTTTCATACCGACCGGGCTGCAGCCGCCGCGAACGTAGCCAGTCGCCGCAAGCAAATCCTTCACATGCATCATAACCAAGGACTTCTCCCCCGCGGCACGCGCGGCGGACTTTAGATCGAGCTCATCGGCAACAGGGATGCAGCACACGACATGGTCGTTGGACGGCGTCACGCAGACCAAGGTCTTAAATCCTTGACCGGGCTCCTCGCCAAGCTGCTCCGAAATCGCGACCCCCAGGCCCACCGACTCATCACCATCGTCTTCGTACGTATGTAGAACATAGGAAATGCCGGCGCTTTCCAGCTCGCGCATCGCATTGGTTTTTGGCGTCTTTACAGCCTTTGCCATGACATATCCTTTCCCTCGCATTCGGACGCAAAGATTAAGTATATGTCCAATTCGGCTGCATACGTCACTTCGGCACAGCAAGCGCCATCGAATCACAAGGAGTCGATGGCGCCCATAAACTGAATCGCCTATTTATTGAGCATCAAGTTGAGCCTGACGCTCCCGGTCACGCCTGAGCAACGGCGCCAAAAACTTGCCCGTATAACTCTGCGGACAGTCCGCAACCTGCTCCGGTGTGCCCGAAACCACGACGGTTCCGCCGCCGTTACCGCCCTCGGGACCCATATCGATCAGGCGGTCGGCAACCTTGATGACATCAAGGTTGTGTTCAATCACCAGCACCGTGTTGCCCGCATCGACCAAGCGCTGCAGCACATCGAGCAGCTGGCGGACGTCCTCAAAATGAAGGCCGGTCGTCGGCTCGTCCAAAATATAGAACGTCTTGCCCGTCTGGCGTCGATGAAGCTCCTTGGCGAGTTTCACACGCTGCGCCTCGCCGCCCGAAAGCGTCGTGGCGGGCTGGCCCAGGCTCACGTAGCCCAAGCCTACATCGTACAGCGTCTGGAGCTTGCGCTTAATCTGCGGGATATTCCCAAAGAAGGCCAGCGCCTCGGTGACGCTCATGTCGAGCACGTCCGAGATGGTCTTGCCACGGTAGGTGACCTCGAGTGTCTCGCGGTTGTAGCGTTTACCGCCGCAAACTTCGCAGGGAACGTAGATATCAGGAAGGAAGTGCATCTCGATCTTGATCTGCCCGTCGCCCTTGCACGCCTCACAGCGCCCGCCACTCACATTAAAGGAGAAACGACCCGGCGAGTAGCCGCGCGCCTTCGACTCCGGCGTACTCGCAAACAGCGCGCGAAGATCATCCCACAGGCCGATATAGGTAGCAGGGTTGGAACGCGGCGTGCGGCCAATCGGCGACTGGTCGATATCGATAACCTTATCGATACACTCGATGCCCTCGATTTTCTTATATGGACCCACAGGGCGCGTCGAACGGTGAATGGCATTCGTAAGGGCAGGCGCAATGGTATCGGTAACCAGGGAGCTCTTGCCCGATCCCGACACGCCGGTAACAACCGTAAGCGTACCAAACTCGATTTTGGCAGTAACGTTTTTGAGGTTGTTGGCTCGAGCGCCCGTAATTTTAAGGCAGCCGCGACCGGGCTTGCGCCGTTCATCAGGCACCCGGATCATTCGTTTACCGGTCAGATAAGCGCCCGTCATCGACTCGGGACACGCCATGATATCGGCAGGCGTTCCCGCCGCGACTACGTGTCCGCCGTTGACGCCGGCGCCGGGCCCCATGTCGATCACGTAATCGGCGGCACGGATTGTATCCTCGTCGTGTTCGACGACGATAACGGTATTGCCGATATCGCGCAGGCGCTCGAGCGTCTTGATCAAGCGCTCGTTGTCACGCTGATGAAGACCGATCGAGGGCTCGTCCAGAATATAGAGCACGCCCATGAGACCCGCGCCGATCTGCGTTGCCAGGCGAATACGCTGCGCCTCGCCACCGGAAAGCGTCGCCGAGGCACGATCGAGCGTCAGATAGTCGAGTCCAACATCGACCAGAAAACGCAAGCGCTCCAGGATTTCCTTGACGATACGGCCGCCGATAAACTGTTGGCGCTCGGTGAGTTCCAGGCCCTCAAAAAACTCGAGCGATTCACGGCACGACAGGCAACAAACCTCGTAAATGGACTTGCCGCCCACGGTGACGGCGAGCATCTCAGGGCGCAAACGAGCGCCGTGGCAGCTCGAGCACGGCTCCTCGCGAATGTACTTCTCCAGGCGCGCCTTGGTGTTCTCGTTCGTCGTCTCGGTATAGCGTTCGTACAGGATGTTGCGAACGCCCGAAAACTTGGTATCCCACTGGCTGCGACGTCCGTCGAGCTTTTGGTAGTCGACCGAGATCTTCGTATCGCCCAGGCCATCCAAGAATGCACGACGCACGCGAGGGGGCAAGTCCTCCCACGGCGTATCGGTGCTCACCTTAAAGTGTTTGCAGACCGCAGCAAAAATCTGCGGATAGTAGTTCGAGTTGCCGAACAGGCTACCAAAGACTCCGTCGGCAATGGACTTCGAGGGGTCCTCGATCAACGCCTCGGCATCAACGGTTTTCTTAAAGCCCAGGCCGTCGCACTCAGGACATGCGCCATAGGGAGCGTTGAACGAAAAATCACGCGGCTGAAGATCGTCAATGGAGTGACCATGCTCCGGGCACGCCAAGGCCAACGAATACTCCAGCAGCTCGCCCTCGGTCCCCTCGGGAGCATCACGATCGGGCAGCATGTACACGTTTACATTGCCGTGAGCCAGCGCGGTCGCCTGCTCAACAGACTCGGCGATACGGCCCAGAGAGTTCTCACGGATCACGATGCGATCGACTACGACCTCGATATCGTGCTTGAACTTCTTGTCCAGATCGATCGGATCGTCGAGCGAGCGCACTTCACCGTCGACACGCACGCGGCTAAAGCCCTCGGCGCGAAGGTCCTCAAACAGTTTGGTGTACTCGCCTTTTCGCCCGCGCACCACCGGTGCCAGCACAAACGCGCGGCGGCCCTCCCCCGCCGCCAAGACCTTGTCGGCAACCTGGTCGGTCGTCTGACGCTCAATGACGCGGCCGCATTCGGGACAGTGCGGGGTGCCCACACGGGCGAACAGCAGGCGCAGATAGTCATAAATCTCGGTTACGGTGCCAACCGTCGAGCGAGGGTTTTTAGACGTCGTCTTTTGGTCGATCGACACCGCCGGCGAAAGGCCGTCGATTGAATCCAAGTCGGGTTTGTCCATCTGGCCCAAGAACTGGCGCGCATAGCTCGAAAGGCTCTCGACGTATCGACGCTGGCCCTCGGCATAGATAGTGTCAAATGCCAGCGAACTCTTGCCCGAGCCAGAAAGACCGGTAATGACCACGAGTTGGTCACGCGGAATGGAAACATCGATATCACGGAGGTTGTGCTCACGAGCGCCGCGAATAACGATAGAAGAATCAGACATGGAAGCTCCTTGCCTCCTATTGCATCGAATCATACTGTCGATGAGTTTAGCGCACTCGACGCGCACAGATGTTCGTAATACAAGATTCGCAGACCTTTAGCTTTGCGTATCGGGTGCTTTGTTTCTCGAAATGCCGTGGAAAGGTTACAGTAATCTACTACTGAACTTAATTTGCTGTAACAGAGGAACGTTCATGACCGAAGATATCCCCCTTGAAATCACTTCGAGCGACATGGCCAATCTGCCCATATTCATCGCCGTCCTTATCGTGGCCACCGTCGTCGTGCGCGTGTATTTTTCAATCAAACACAATGAAAAGCCGCCCATTGCCCGCGTCTTTTGGTGCGCGACGCTCCTCATCCCGCTCGGCATGGTAGCTGCATGGATTACGAATCAATTGCTCGTAAATGAGGACAGTTCCCTATGGGTCCTTTCTTATTCGGCGCTCGGTGCTGCCGCCGTCATACTTCTTGTCGAGCCCTTGGTTTCGGGACTTATCGACCAAACCGATCTTGCGACGGGAACGGTTGCCTGTATTTGCCGTGACATCCTTGTCATCGCCGCTGTTTCAGCGCTCTCGTTCGTTTCACTCGAAATTGCCTGTAACGAAACGTTCTATCGCATTCCCGCCAACTCATTCGGGTTTTCCGTCGGGCTGCTCGCGACGGTTCTGCTCTCCCTTTATTTGCTGGGACAGCGTCATGGAGGCGTCATGGCCCTCGTGCCCGTCGCCTGTTGCATCCTTGGCATTGCCGAGCACTTCGTCATAACGTTTAAAGGCGAAGCCATCCTGCCAAGCGATATCTTGGCCCTCGGCACCGCAATGGAAGTGAGCGAGGGATACGAGTTTACCTTTACCGCCGGAATCGTAACCTCTCTCGCCCTGCTGGAGATTTCCCTGGGGCTTCTTTCGCTTATCCGACCGCGAAAGCTCCGTACGCCCACCCATGTCTTCCCCGCAATCGCCGCTAACCTCTGCGCTTTTCTGCTAGTGACCGTTGTGGAGCTCTCGGGCTTTTCCAGCATCGACTTGGAGCAGGCGCTGGATTTTGGATTTGACCGTTGGCAGCCCATCACCACATATACGTCTCAGGGTTTTATCACTTCGTTCACCGAAATGGCCAACGAGTTGCCCATTGAGAAGCCCGAAGGCTATACGCCCGATGAGGCGCAGAGCATCGAGCAGGAGCTCGCCGCCGCCTACGACAGCACGTATGGCTCGAGCGAGCAGCGCGCGGCTGCCGTTGCCCAGTTCAATGAAATCAAGCCGACGATTGTTGCCGTCATGAACGAGAGTTTTAGCGACCTTTCGTGCTTTGAGCAGCTCCAGGCGGCCGGGTACACCGGCCCCGCATTCTACAACTCGCTTCCCGACACACTTGTTCGCGGCACCATGCTCGCTTCGGTCACCGGTGGCGGAACGGCAAACTCCGAATTCGAATTTTTGACCGGAGCGACAACGGCCTTTGTCGGATTAGGCAAGATCCCCTATCAGCTGTATCAGATGAATGGCGTCAACAGCCTGGCAAAGGACCTTAAAGAGCTTGGGTATACCGCTACCGCTATGCACCCGCAAAACCCCGTCAACTACCATCGAGATAAGATCTATCAGCAGCTGGGCTTTGGAGACTTTCTTTCAATCGGCGATTTCGAAGGTGCGCCCTGTTACCATGCCGGCGTATGCGACTACGCCACCTACGACAAGATACTCGACCTGCTTAGAACCGACGAAGCGCCGCAGTTCATCTTTGACGTCACGATGCAAAATCACGGCGGCTACGACTATGGCACCGTTCCCGCCGAAGAGCTGACAAACTATTGGGTCGAGGGAGCCAGCGAGGGCGCCAATAGCGCGCTCAACACCTATCTTACCTGCATCAACGCGTCCGACCGGGACCTCGAGTATTTTATCAACGAGCTCCGCAATATCGGCAGACCGGTTGTCCTTGTCTTTTTTGGCGACCATCAGCCGAGCGCCGCAACGACTCTCAACGATGAGCTGTACCCTCAGGAAGATACGGCAAGCCACGCTTTCCGTGTCTATCAGTCGACCTATTTCGTCTGGGCTAACTATGAAATCGCCGGCAATACCGAGCTCAACGTCTACGACACCGTCGGGGCAAACGAGATTGCAGCCATTACCCTTAATAAGATCGGCGCCCCGCTCACCGACTATCAAAAGGCCCTGCTTGCAACAAGGTCAGATGTGCCCACCATCAATGTCGCCGGCTACCTTGGTGCCGACGGGCTGCGCTACGACTTGGAATCTGAAGGCAGCCCATACGCCTCGACGATCGACAAGCTGCAGCGCATGCAATACCTCGAGTTTGCCAGCAAAGTTCAGTAAGCCCGCCCATTCGCTTGGACCCATCGTATTGCAAGCACGCTCGGCCCAAATGCATCGCAAATGACTCCCGCTCGCAAACGAGGGTACAATGACGCCCGTGTCACATCACGGGGCCCCGGCCCCAACATATACAAAGGAGTCATACATGGGTTGCGAGCACGCACAGGCCGCCGGCGGACAAACGTCGCCGTCGCAATTTGAGGAGAACACGCTGTCCGAGGTCAAACGCGTCATCGCCGTGCTTTCCGGCAAGGGCGGTGTCGGCAAGTCGTTTGTCACCGGTGCCATCGCCACCGAGCTTGCCCGTCACGGCCACAAGGTCGGCGTCCTCGATGCCGACATCACCGGTCCCTCCATCCCCAAGATGTTCGGTATGAGCGGACGCCACGTCCATGCCCTTGGCAACCTTATGCTGCCCGAAATCTCCGAGCACGGCGTCAAGGTCATGAGCTCCAACCTGCTGCTCCAAAACGAGACCGACCCCGTCCTTTGGCGCGGTCCGGTCATCGCAGGCGCCATTAGGCAGTTCTGGAGCGAGACCTCGTGGGGCCCCATCGACTACCTGCTGGTCGACATGCCTCCGGGAACAGGCGACGTCGCGCTCACCGTCTTCCAGTCGCTGCCCGTCGACGGCATCGTCATCGTCACGAGCCCGCAGGATCTGGTCTCGATGATCGTCGCCAAGGCGGTCAACATGGCCGAGAAGATGAACGTCCCCATTCTGGGCATTGTCGAGAACATGAGCTATATTGAGTGCCCCGACTGCGGCAAGAAGATTGAGGTCTTTGGCAAGAGCAAGCTCCCCGAGGTCGCAGATCGCTATAACCTCGACATCTTGGGCCAGCTTCCCATTAATCCGGCACTCGCCGAGGCCTGCGATAAGGGCGAGGTCGAGACCGCGCTGCCCGATGACATGTTGCCCAAGGCAGTCTCTGCCGTCGAGGCCATTACCCCGCACGAGACCGACGAGGCCTAAGTGAACGCGAGCGCCTTCTATGACGTCCTGGTAATCGGCGGCGGGGCTTCAGGCCTCGCCGCTGCCATTACGGCCGCACGCGCTGGCAAAAGCGTCTGCATCGTTGAGCGCGATGTCGCCTGTGGCCTTAAGCTCCTTGCGACCGGTAACGGCCGCTGCAACCTCTCCAACGAATCGATTGATCCTCAGCGGTATAACCACCCCGCATTCGTCGAATCCGTCATGGGCCCCCAGCCCGAACAAGAGCTTATGGGTTTCTTCTCCTCGCTGGGTATCATGACAACCTCCGAGGAAGGCCGGCTGTACCCGCGCTCCCTTCGCGCTGAATCGGTGCGCGACGCGCTTCTCAACGTTTGCGACCGCCTAGGTATCACCTTAATCTGCGGAGCCAACGTTGCCTCGGCGCACAAAGCTTCCGAAGGCTGGGCACTCCAAATAGACCGTCCAGCGCGGGTGCTCAAGGCAAAAAAGCACGACGACCGAAAATCGGAGCTCCGCTCGCTTCGGAAAGCGCTCGCCGATGTCCCTCGCAAGAACGAGGCCCTGCAGGCACATGCCGTAATTATCGCCACGGGCGGCAACCCCACTGGTATCGCCGATACGTTTCGCCTCCCCCTCACTTCGCTGCGCCCCATCCTCTGCCCCGTATCGGCAACGGTCGTCGGCGATCGGACGGCACTCAAGACGTTGGATGGCCTGCGCGTCCGCGCCCGCTTGACGCTCGCCCGCAATCATAATGAGCTCTGGCACGAAGACGGTGAAGTCCTGTTTCGAGCCTTCGGCATCTCGGGCGTCGCTGTCTTCAACCTCTCCCGTCGTATCCAGCGCGGCGATACGATCCTGCTCGACGTTTTCCCCGACCTCTCCAAAGACAAGCTGCTCGATATGCTCAACCGACGCGTTGAGCTGCTCGGCGGCTTTTCGCCCCGCGATCCCCGTTGGCTCGACGGCATGCTCGCCCCGCAACTCTCCCGCGTCGTCTGCACGGCGTTCGAGCAGTGCCATCCAGGCTCCAACGATGTCATCCACCTGGTCTCGGTCCTCAAGCACTTTAAGTTGCTCGTCGAGGGAACAGCCGAGGAGCGCTCGGCGCAGGTCACGCGTGGTGGCGTATCTGTCGAGAGCATCTCAACACCCAGTCTACGCGCGTGCAGCGTTGTCGACGCCCCGCTTTACGTCTGCGGCGAAGCGCTCGACATCGACGCCGATTGCGGAGGCTTTAACCTTGCGTGGGCCTGGCTCTCGGGCATTCGCGCTGCAAGCAGCCTGTAGCCGCTCAGTCTATAATCAAAAACGCATTCGGGCCGTCTGGAATACCGGACGGCCTCTTTCTTGCCTCTAAGGAGACCTCGATGATCGAAATCACCCAAGTCAACGCGTCGCTCGATGAAGCCGGCGATGAAAATGCCTGTCTCATTGTTGGCAAGCGAGTCGCCAAGCGCGTCCTACGTTGCAAGGACTCCGAGATCAAGTCCATCGAGCTCCACCGCAAGTCAATCGACGCTCGCAAAAAACGAGACGTCCATTTTATCCTGAGCTTTCGTGTTGAGCTGACTAGTCCCCACCTCGAGCAAGAAGCGGTCGACAGCGTTGCCGAGCGTGACCGCTCGCGCGTACGCGCGATAGAAGACGATGAGCCTTCATTCCCCTCCCCCGTCTCCGACGCACCTCAAGAACGCCCTGTCGTTGTCGGCGCCGGATGCGCCGGCCTTTTCGCTGCGCTCACGCTCGCCGAAGCAGGTCTTAAGCCCTTGCTTATCGAGCGCGGCGACCCGGCATTTCGCCGCTCGCGGGCGATCGACCTCTTTCTAAAGGAGCGCATCCTCGACCCCGAGAGCAATATTCAGTTTGGTCTGGGCGGCGCGGGGACCTTCTCGGACGGCAAGCTCAATACGGGAACAAAAAATCCCGCCCATCGCCTTATCCTCGAAACCTTCGTCGAGGCGGGTGCGCCCCGCGATATTCTGTGGGATGCCAAGCCGCACATTGGCTCCGACATCCTTCCCACGGTTGTCACCGCTATATCCCAGCGCATCGAGCAGCTCGGAGGTGTCGTCCGTTATCGAACGAAGCTCGTCGACATTCGCATCGACGTGTCTGGCGCCATCACCGGCATTGATGTCCAATCGTCCCAAGACGCCGCTTACGAGTCAATCGAGACAAAGCACCTCATCCTCGCCTGCGGGCATTCTGCTCGCGATATTTTTGAGCTCCTTAAGGACCACAACGTGGCCCTCGCACAAAAGACCTTTGCCATGGGCGTTCGCATCGAGCATCCGCAACGCGACATCGACAGAGCCCAATATGGAGCCTCGGCGGGACATCCAGCGCTCGGGGCAGCCCCCTACAAGCTCGTCGCCCATCTTCCCAACGGCCGCAGCGTGTTCTCGTTTTGCATGTGCCCCGGCGGACAGGTTGTTGCCGCCTCTTCAGAACCGTGCCATCTGTGCGTCAACGGGGCCAGTCTCAATGCCCGCGACGGACGCAACGCAAATGCCGCCCTGCTCGTTAACGTCACGCCTGAGGACCTTCCCAACGATGACCCGCTCGCCGGCATCGAGCTCCAGCGTGCCTGCGAGGCGGCCGCCTATCGCCTGGGCGGTTCCAACTGGAACGCACCGGCACAACTCGTCGGAGATTTCCTCGCAGGACGCGCCAGCAAGGCGCCCGGAAAGGTAAAGCCCACCTATCCGCTCGGTGTGACCTGGACGGCAATTGACGAAGCCCTACCGCAGCATATCGTCGAGTCGCTCCGCCTGGGACTTCCCCTACTCGGAAAAAAGCTACGAGGCTACGACCGTCCCGATGCCGTTCTTACCGGCGTGGAGACTCGTTCGAGCTCACCGGTCACTGTCACCCGAGACCGAACGTGCCATGCCGTGTCGACCCCGGGCCTCTACCCTTGTGGTGAGGGAGCTGGATATGCCGGCGGCATCATGAGCGCGGCCACCGACGGCATCCGTTGTGCTGAAGCCCTGATCGCAGACCTCTAACGCACAAATTCCAGCGCGCAAAAGACATAGGCCCCGAGCTCCACAGGGAACTCGGGGCCTGTTCGCGGCTATTTCTTAAACCGTGCACCCTGGCGTTTTCTGCCCGATGCGAACGTGGAACCCTTGCGGGCCTGCGAGCGTAAGCGCTCGATCGTCTCGTCCTCAGACGCACCCTCGAGCATCGCCCGAATCTGAACGACAACATCGCGCAGGCGCGCCGCCTCCTCAAAGTCCATAGCGGCAGAAGCGTTACGCATATCCTCTTCCATGGTTTCGACGATCCGCACAAGCTCGTCATGCGGCAGTTCTTCCAACTGCTCCGCAAGTGTCTGCTCGGGCGCCACCGTTTCCGGCACACCGCCCTCGCCCGACTCATCGGGCGTATAGAATGCGCCATGGCCAAGAGAGTCGCCCTTCGAGCGTCCCTTGGAGCCCACAGTTTTTTCGGCCTCGGCAATAAAACTTGAGATGTCGTTGATGGCCTTGCGCACTGTCTTGGGCACAATGCCATGTTCTTCGTTATATGCCATCTGAATCTCGCGACGGCGCTGCGTCTCCTCGATGGCCTCTTTCATCGAATCGGTCACAACGTCTGCATACATGATGACTTCGCCATCGGCGTTACGGGCCGCACGGCCAATCGTCTGAATCAGCGAACGGCGGTTGCGCAAGAAGCCTTCCTTATCGGCATCGAGAATTGCCACCAGTGAGACCTCGGGAAGATCCAAGCCCTCGCGGAGCAGGTTGATGCCAACGAGAACATCGATCTTGCCCTCGCGCAGCGTTCGCAGGATCTCGACACGGTCCATTGTCGCCGTATCAGAGTGCATGTAATTGACCTTAATGCCCGCATCAAGTAGATGGTCGGTCAGGTCCTCGGCCATGCGTTTGGTCAACGTGGTCACCAGCACGCGCTCCTTGTGGGCAACGCGCTCGCGAATCTCGTCCTCAAGATCGTCAATCTGACCGCGAACTGGACGCACGTCAATCTTGGGGTCGAGCAGGCCGGTCGGACGAATAATCTGCTCCACGTCGTTTTGGCTCACCCGCAGCTCGTAGTCGCCCGGCGTGGCCGAAACATAGATAAACTGGGGGATCCTTGCCTCAAACTCATCGAAACGAAGCGGGCGGTTATCGAGCGCCGAGGGCAGGCGAAAACCGTGTTCCACCAGCGTCACCTTACGCGAGCGGTCACCTTCGTGCATGCCGCGAATCTGCGGCACCGTCACATGGCTCTCATCGATGATGCAGAGCATATCCTTGGGAAAGTAATCGATTAGGGTAAACGGCGGCTCACCCGGCTTGCGACCGTCCAGATGACGCGAGTAGTTCTCGATGCCGTTGCAAAAGCCCATCGTCTCGAGCATCTCAAGATCATAATCGGTACGCTGCTGCAGACGCTGCGCCTCGAGCAACTTGTCGGTCGCCTTGAGCTCCGCCACGCGCTTCTCGCATTCTTCGCTGATCGATTTCAGAGCCGCCTTGACCTTCGGCTTCTCGGTCACGTAGTGCGATGCCGGCCATACGGGAATGGCCTCGTACTCACGAAGCATCTCACCGGTGACCTCATCGATCTCGGCAATCAGCTCGACCTCGTCGCCAAAGAACTCAAACCGCAACGGATGCTCGGCATAAGGCGGATACACGTCAACAACATCGCCGCGCACGCGGAACGTGCCACGTGCCAGGTCATAGTCATTGCGATCATATTGAATGTCGATAAGTGCATGGATAAAGTCATCGCGCTCGAGCGGCACCTTCTTGTCGACGTTTGGAGCCAGACCCGCATAGTCCTCAGGAGAGCCAATGCCATAGATACACGAGACCGATGCGACAACGATCACATCACGTCGAGAGAGCAGTGACGCGGTCGCCTGATGGCGCAGCATCTCGACCTCTTCGTTAATCGAGGAGTCTTTCTCGATATATGTATCGCTTTGCGGCACATACGCCTCGGGCTGATAGTAGTCGTAGTACGAGACGAAGTAGACCACAGCGTTGTTGGGAAAGAACTCTTTGAGCTCGCTCGCAAGCTGAGCAGCGAGCGTTTTATTGGGGGCCATGACCAGCGTCGGCTTTCCCAGGGCCTCAATAGTCTTTGCCATCGTGAAGGTCTTGCCCGAACCAGTCACGCCCAGCAAAACCTGATAGCGGTCTCCGTCCCTCACGCCCCGCACAAGTGACTCAATGGCCTTAGGCTGGGAACCAGCGGGCTCGTATGGAGACACGACCTTAAACGGCACATCAGCGCCCTCAACGCCAAAGCGCTTAAGTTCACCACCAACGCGTTCTACTTCAAATTCCGCCATGGATACTCCTAACTCGTACATCTGCAGTATACGCAGGCGGTGGGCTTAGTCCTATACGAACCGATCGGGATAGAGAGTCTTATATCGAACCCAGGCATTATTGACGCGAATCAGATAAGCCTGAGTTTCAGGGAAGGTAATCGCATTATGGAGTGACGTGTTCTGCTGCGCCCATCCGTCGACATTGCCCATACCGGCGCTATAGGCGGCGATGGCACTATCCGTCGACCCGTTGAAATAGGCGAGAAGATACGAGAGGTATGCGCAGCCAAACTCGATATTCGTAGCCGGATCGTTAAGATTGTCGACCGAATACTCCCCTCCGTCGACAAGGCCCTTGGCGATCATGTCCTGGGCAGTCTCGGGCATCAGCTGCATCAATCCCTGAGCACCCTGATTCGACTCGGCCTCGGGATCCCAATTCGATTCCGACTTAATGACAGCGCACACCAGATACGGATCCAGATTATGCGAAATACTGGATTGCTTTACATACGCCTCGTAGTCAATCGGATACAGCGGCTTAAAGAAAGCGGCAGGAGCACACGAGTAGACGAGCGAAATAAGACCGAAGACGAACACAACGGCAAGTGGCGCCACGCGATACCACGTAAAGAAACGTGCCTTAGGCATCGGCCTCCTCCTTATCCGGAGTATCTATAAACCCGTGGCATGCAAGCCATGAGTCAAGCTGCTCAAAGAGCGAATTATCGGCTGCCGAATTATCAATCACCGTTGTAGCGAGATTGCACAGCGCAGACTCATCGGGCTGGCAAGCAGAACGGGCATCGAAATCAGATGGCTCCATGCCACGTTGAATAGCGCGCTCGCGACGAACTGACAAAGGGGCGCTAATGACCAGAATTTCATCAGCCAAGCCAAATGCATCCTCAAAACCAGTCGGAGCTGAAACCTCGACCACCGCAAAGGGATAACGGGGAGATGAAACCGTACAACAAACCGGATCGAGAATCCTAAGCGAAAGCTGTTCAATCAGAACGGGATGCACGATGCCATTGAGCCGTGCGACCGAATCAGGAGAAGCGAAAGCTCGAGAAGCGAGGATACTGCGGCGAATGCCGCCTTCCTCATCCAAAATGTCCCAACCGAATTCATCCGCGAGAGCATTGACGATATCAGAGCCCGGCACATACAGCGATTTTGCAAGCTCATCCAGATCGATAAGCATAGCGCCACGAGATTCGAAATAGCGGCAGGCAGTCGACTTACCCGAAGCAATATTGCCCAAGACAAATACGGTAAACATCAAGCCCTCCCTAACGCCAATGCGAGTAATTATCGCTCAAATAAACTAGATGGACTCAAAAAACAGCCAAACAGTAAGAGCGCATACGGGGAAGCTAGGTCCCAAAGCACAACATGTATATAACGCAAAAAGGGGGAGGCCGCGAGGCCTCCCCCTTCTAAGTTCAAGCGTACGGCTCGGTGCCGTCCACCGGTCAGCGGCGCCCTGGCCTCCCACGGGCTGACCCCGCAGTACTCTCGGCGCGATGGGGCTTAGCTTCCGGGTTCG
>JAXJIC010000052.1:0-69822 GCA_036298925.1 Collinsella aerofaciens | reverse complement strand
CTCCGATCTTCCGGGGCCGGCCGGCCCGGCCCTCAGGGTATCGGGTTCCCACATTCATCCGTACATGTACGGATGAATGTGGGAGGTGTTCGGATGAAGTCGATAATCAAGGCGCGGGCGATTCCCAAGTCGATAATCACCAGCGATGAAAATGTCAGGCCGTCATCAGGCGTATAGTTAGCACCTGTCACGATGATATTCGACGGCTTGAGGTCACGATGGATCACCGGCGCCGACGTCTCCCCCGCCATTGCAAAACCGGCGTGGAGCTCGCCCACGGCATCGCATAGGGCAGGATACAATTCGTGCGCATAATCGGGGGTGGCTCCCAGACGGTCCACCAGCGCCCCGAGCGTCTCCCCTTCGATGTATTCTATAACCACGTTGAGCTCGTCGCCCACACGACGACAATCGACGATTCTGGGCAGGTGCTCAAAACGCCTGCCTGCCCGCTGAGCGGCAAACAGACGCTCGTATGCCCCGCCGATTTGAGCCGAAGCATCGATGCGTTTACGGACAAAGGGGCCGAGCGACCCTCCGCCAGAACCCTCAAAGCACACGAGTTCGGTTGTCTCAACGTCCGAGCGCTTCAGCACACGTTCCACGCGATAGCTATCATCGCGGTCAAACGACGCCAGGTGCTCGGCGAGCGCGGCGGTCAGCTCGTCATCGGAATATGTTGGGCTCTGAGTATCCATAGCCTCCATCATAGCGCAGGGCGCAGACACCCCATGGCATCCGCGCCCCGTTCGTTTGCGTCGTTGTTCGGCAGCTCCGCCAGCTCAGATATCAACCGCTAACTCACCGTCTCCTCGCCAAAGCGATACAGCTCCTCGTTGACCTTTTGGAGGCTGCACCCGCGATCGATACAAAAGATGATAATCGCATCGCGGCGGTCCTTGCAGTTAAGGACGCTTACCCCGGCAGCCGTCAGCGCACGGTTGGTCTCTTTGAGCGTCAGCGCCATCGCAAAGGCAATCTGCAGCACCTTATTGCGGCTCGGATGCCGCGCACCGGTAAAGATCTGATACCCAAAGGTCTCATTGAGATCGGCCATACGAACCACGCGCGAGCGCTCCAAGCCCTTTTCCTGCAGTAGCTGCTTCAGGTAGTTCGAAAGCGACGGAGCGGCAAAGTCGTGTTCTTTGATATAGCCATCGATGTTCGGCGCATCGAGAAGCTCATTGAGCAACTCCTCGGTCAGCTTTTTATCGGACATACGACTTCACCTCCCCCAGTGCATGCAACATGCTAGAAACCGCTTACGTCCGAACGCTCCCAGCTAGCAACCTGGTCGGGAGACACCGTACCCAGCGCCTCGAACTTCCAGGAGCCGCCCGCCTTCAGATGATTGGTGTTTGCAAGAGCCGTTCCAACCTGGTTGCCATCGGCATCGTACAGAACATATTCAATCTGAATGTAGCTCTTTTCCTTGTCCGTGTTATTGGTCAGCGTGCCCGTGATCTTATAGGTAAACTGATTGGAAGTGTCTTCAGCCTCGTCAGCAATGGTATACGGTTCTTGCGGTTCTTTTCGCTCCTCAGCCTGCTGTGTCGTCTCGGCAGGTTTTGCCGAATCGCTCGCAGACGAATCGGTTGAGTTGTCGCCCATAGAGCCCACGGCACCGACAATAACCAGCACCACGATGATGCCTAGGACAATCTTGCCGATCGGCTTCTTTCCCTCTTTTGCCATTATTCATCCTTCCTACGATCCGGCTACCGTGCCGGCACACAGCACATCGTAGGAAGGATTGAACTTGAATTCATTAGCTGAGAGCTAAGGCTGCGGTAAACGGCCAATGCAGTTATCCAAACGTTGAGCAAACGCACTTTGCGCGACCGTCTGCTGGCAGCGCATCAAACCACCGCGACGGATTCCCCGGTAAAAGCACTGATCATCAACAGGACAAAGAACGCTAGGTAGCTGATGCTCAGCAGGTAGGCGATGACCAAAAAGGCAATCCATCCTACATTGGTCTTACCGTCGGCACGACGTTGCTCGCGAGAACGGCACAGCCAAATCGTCACGCCGATGGCCACAATCAACAGCACAAGTGCCGCTGCCGCCAGTCCAGCAAGCGCAAACATCACGCCAATGCTCACAGCAATAACCGGGAGCAGCAGCAAACCGCACCCGCATCCACCCGGACTATATACGGCAGGCTGTCGGCGTCGCCTCATCGTCACGCCACCCCCATCATCTCTGAGCACTACAGCGCAATGGCCTGCTGAACAGGAACGATCTTATCGAGTTCCGGTTCGATCCGCCTTTTCTCGGCCTCAAGGTCAAACGCCACCTGAGCGCGCAGCCAATAACCATCCGTCAGGCCAAAATAACGGCAAAGACGGAGGTCGGTGTCGGCCGTCACGCGACGTTTTCCCAAGACAATCTGCCCGATACGCTGAGCCGGAATCCCGGTCTCTTTCGCAAGGCGATATTGAGAAATGCCCATGGGAACAAGAAACTCCTCTTTGAGAAGCTCACCAGGAGTCACTGGCGACAGCAAATCGGACGAGGTCTCATCACTTGTGATAATCGACGATTTCGACATTCCAAGCCATCTCCTGTCTCCACTCAAAACAGACCCGATAGCGCTCGTTAACACGGATGCTATATTGACCGGCACGATCGCCCTTCAAAGCTTCCAGGCGATTGCCCGGCGGAACGCGAAGATCATCAAGCGAAGCACAAACCTGCAGTTGGCGAATCTTCCTCAACGCAACACGCTCAAAGGGCACGAACCTCCTGACCCGCACACCCATGGCAAAGCGTTCGGTATCCTCATCTTCATACGATGCAATCATAGTATCGCCTTACGTTAGTAACGTCAAACGTTTCTATAGACTTACAACTCTATTATATCGTACGTTTGTTCGTGTTTTCTAGAACAAATAGTCCTTCACACCTTAGTCAAGCAAAAGCAATCGTTTATAGACATCGAGGCCTTTGAGTAGGATTTCCTCGTCGAAGAGCATGCTATCGGTATGCAGAGCGCTTGTGGCATAGGCGGGGCAGCCATCCGAATCACTCGGGTTGTCTTGGCCCTCTGGCATACCCGTGCCCAGCAGGAAAAACACGCCCGGCAAATGGCGCTGATAGAACGCGAAATCCTCGGCAATTAACAGCGGCTCCTCCATAAGCTGCAGCCCGGGCAAGGCAGGCGCGACGCTGGCAAATAGCTCGGGGTCGTTGTCGACCGGCGGATAGCCCTCGGCAAAGTCGAGATCGTACGTGCAGCCCGTTGCAGCGCAGGCATCGTCCAGCACGCGGCGCACGCCCTCGCGTGCCCGGTCGAACATGTCGTCTGTAAACACACGCAGGCTGCCGGCAACATGGGCCTCCCCCGCCACCGCATTGCAGACGGTGCCTGCCTGCAGCAGGCCGAACTTGCCAATGCAGGGCTCATCGGCACCCAGCTCATCCATCAGTTCGCGCTCGGCAACCAAGAACTTGGCAGCCGCCAGCGCCGCATCGTGCGACTCCTCGACCGGAACGCCATAGGTCTTAGCAATATGGATGCTCGTCCCGTGAATATGAATGTGTGTCTCACTCGAACGCGCCAGCAACGGACCGGAGCAGCTCGCCAACGTGCCGGCGGGCAGATCGGGCCACACATGGAAGCCAAAAATGCGGTCGGCCCCATAGCGCTCGAACACACCGCTCTCGCATACCGTCTTGGCACCACCGGTCGTTTCCTCGGCCGGCTGGAACACAAAGAGAACATTGCGCCTAATGGCGCCCGGATGCTCGCGAATCGTACGGTCGACATACGTCGCGGCGGCAAGCGCCATGGCCATGTGTCCGTCATGTCCGCAAGCGTGCATCTTGCCGGGATGGGTTGAGGCAAAGGCCGCTCCCGTCGCTTCCGCGATGGGCAGCGCATCCATATCGGCGCGAATCGCCGTGGCATGCGCGGCATCAACGCCGGCGTCGAAGAAAGCACAGACGCAGCTGGGGCACGGATGGGTCAATTCGCAGGTGAGCGGTGCCAGCACGCCCTCGATATAGGCAATGGTTTGCGGAAGATCGAAATCGAGCTCCGGAATGCGATGGAGATCGCGGCGATAGCGACGGAGTTCTTGGAGCCCGGTCATAAAGGATCCTTTCATGGGGCATATCCATTCACACAATATTGTGATGCAGAATTGTGACGCCCTTGTTTCTAGCATATCCCTGCATTTTTTAAACGTTATATACGAATACTCTTGTTTGGTAAAGTGCAACGTGGTAGGGTCGTTACCACTTGATAGAGGCGCGGGCACGAAGAACCGCGGGCGAGCCGGCAGGCTTTGACCCCGTGGGGAGGCGAAACCCGCCGAACTGGGCTTTTCGGGCACGAACAACCTGGTGGGCCTGTGGGAAACACCCACAGGACTGTCTGCAGCAATGCGGGAGCGCTATCCGGACATTGGGTCCACGCTATGCGGATTCGATGCGCAGATGGCGCCGTCTGGATAGCGAGGTTTACGGGACATGGCATTGACCCCCAACGAGGCATATGCGGCCAAGCAGCCGTTTGTGGACAAGGAGACACTCGAGCATATCGTCGAGCAGTTCCCCACGCCGTTTCATCTATACGACGAGGCTGGCATCCGCCGCAACATGCAAGAAGTGCGCGACGCCTTTGCGTGGAACCCAGGCTTTAAGGAATACTTTGCCGTCAAGGCCAACCCCAACCCGGCGCTCATCTCCATTCTCAACGAATACGGCTGCGGCTGCGACTGCTCGAGCTATACCGAGCTCATGATCGCCCGCTCGCTGGGTATCACGGGACACGACATCATGTTCTCGTCCAACGATACGCCGGCTGCCGACTTTGAGCTCGCCGACAAGCTGGGTGCCATCGTCAACTTTGACGACATCAGCCACATCGAGTTCTTTGAGCGTGTTGCGGGACCCATCCCCAAAACGGTCAGCTGCCGCTTTAATCCAGGCGGCCTGTTCCAGCTCTCCAACGGCATCATGGACAACCCAGGCGACTCCAAATATGGCATGACCACCGAGCAGCTCTTCGAGGCCTTCCGCATGCTCAAAGCCAAGGGCGCCGAGGACTTTGGCATCCACGCATTCCTTGCCAGCAACACCGTCACCAACGACTACTACCCCGAGCTCGCGCGTATCCTCTTTGAGCTTGCCGTACGCCTGGAGCGCGAGACCGGCGCACACGTCGCCTTCATCAATCTGTCCGGCGGCGTCGGCATCCCCTACCTGCCCGAGCAGCAGGCCAACGACATTCGCGCCATCGGCGAGGGAGTACACGCGGCATACGACGAGATCCTGGTTCCCGCCGGCATGGGCGATGTGGCCATCTGCACTGAGATGGGCCGCTTTATGATGGGCCCCTACGGCTGTCTGGTCACCAAGGCTATCCACGAGAAGCAGATCTACAAGGACTATATCGGTGTCGATGCAAGCGCCGTCGATTTGATTCGCCCTGCCATGTATGGCGCCTACCACCACATTACGGTGATGGGTCAGCCGGGCGGCGCCGACAAGGCCACGGCGCCCGTCACGAACACCTATGACATCACGGGCAATCTGTGCGAGAACAATGACAAGTTCGCCATCGACCGCGAGCTGCCGCATATCGACATGGGTGACCTGCTTGTAATCCACGATACCGGTGCGCATGGCTACTCCATGGGCTACAACTACAACGGACGTCTGCGCTCCGCCGAGGTCCTGCTGCGCCCCGATGGCGCGGCCGACCTCATCCGCCGCGCCGAGCGCCCGGGCGATTACTTTTCCACGCTCGACGTGCTGCCGTGCGGCCGAGAGCTGCTGGCCAAGTCGCGCGCCGAAAGCGCCCGCCGTCGCGCCCAAGACGAGCGCCTGGCAGTCGCAGCTCAATGGAACAAACGCATCCAGATCGCGGAGGCGAAGGAGAAGAACATGGACATCCGCAATCTCGAGGGCTCAATCGTCGCCCTGGTTACGCCGTTTAAAAAGGACGGCAGTGTCGACTTTGACGCGCTCGAGCGCCTTATCGATTTCCACTTGCAAAATGGCACCGACGCCATTCTCACCCTGGGCACCACCGGCGAGAGCGCCACGATGACCGATGACGAGGACAACTCCGTCGTCGCCGCCGTGGTCAAGCATGTTGCAGGACGCGTCCCCGTCATCGCCGGCTCAGGCTCCAACTCCACGCAGACCATGCTCACCAAGTCGCTTACTTACCAGGGCTTGGGAGCCGACGGCCTGCTGCTCATTACCCCCTACTACAACAAGTCCAACGAAGAGGGTATCTATCAGCACTTTAAGACCGTCGCCGATGCCGTTGACATCCCCTGCATCCTGTACAACATCCCCGGCCGCTGCGGCTGCGGTATCAGCGAGCGCAACGTAGAGCGCCTAGCCGCGCACCCCAACATCATGGGCATCAAGGAGGCCTCGGGCAACGTCGCCTACGCGGCCAAGATCGCCCACCTGCTGTCCGACGATTTCCGCATGTACTCGGGCGAGGATGCACTCACAGTGCCGCTCATGAGCCTGGGCGCTTCGGGCACCATCAGCGTGTGGGCCGACGTGCAGCCGCAGCTTGTACACGACATGTGCCGCGCTTATCTGGACGGCGACGTAGCGCGCGCCCGCGATATCCAGATTGCCGGCCAGCCGCTCATCAACGCCCTCTTTAGCGAGGTCAACCCCATCCCCGTCAAGGAAGCGCTCGCCCAGATGGGCATGATCGAGGCAAACTACCGTATGCCGCTGTGCCCCATGGCAGACGACACGCGAGCCGCACTTACCGATGCTCTGAAGGGAGCTGGTCTACTTGATTAAGACCGTCATTATGGGAACGGGCCGCATGGGCTCGCTCATCCGCACTACCGCCGAAGGCATTGTCGACGCCGCCGGGCAGCCCGTTTTTGATATCGTGGCCCAGATTGGCTTCGATTTGAGCGAGCTCGAGAACGCACCGGCTGCCGACGTCATCATCGACTTCTCGAACGTCGCGACCTTCGACGCCGTCGTCGCCTATGTCGAGCGCACGGGCGCGGCGTTGGTCTCAGGCACCACAGGCTACACCCCCGAGCAGATGGACCGCCTGCGTGAGCTGGGCCAGAACACCCGCGTTATGCACTCGGGCAATTACTCCATCGGTATCGCAGCCCTGCGCCATCTGGTAGCGCAGGCTACACGCGAGCTGCCCGGCTTTGACTGCGAAATCGTCGAGACGCACCACAACCAAAAGGTCGACGCCCCCAGCGGCACTGCCAAGCTACTGCTCGACGCCGTCGTCGAAGCCGAGCCCGAGGCAGGCTACCACCCCGTCTATGGCCGCGAGGGCATGTGCGGAGCACGCGATCCCAAGGAAATCGGTATGCACTCGCTGCGCGGCGGCACCGTCGCCGGCGTGCACGAGGTGAGCTTCTTTGGCCAGGACGAGGAGGTCACGCTCACCCACCGCGCCACGAGCCGTCAGATCTTTGTCAACGGCGCCTTGGCGGCCGCGCAGAAGCTCGTCACCCGCGAACCCGGCTTCTATACGTTCGACAAGGTCATGTTTGCCTAACCAGGTATCAACCGAATCCACCCAAAGGAGAGATAGCAAATGAGCAACGCAGCCGAGATGGATGCACAGGAGATTATCAACTACATCGCCACCGCGCCCAAAAAGACGCCCGTCAAGCTGTACGTGCGCGAGAAGCCGGGCATGAAGGTTGCCTGGGGCGACGCACATGTCTACGGCGGCCGTCGCGGCAAGACCGTCTTTGGCGACTGGGACGAGCTCAAGACCATCCTGGACGCCAATGCCGATTCCATCGATTACTACGACGTTGAAAACGATTGCCGCAACTCCGCCGTGCCCATGCTCGACCTTAAGGGCATCAACGCCCGCATCGAGCCGGGCGCGATCATCCGCGACCGCGTCGAGATTGGCGACCGTGCCGTCATCATGATGGGCGCCATCATCAACATCGGCTCCGTTATCGGCGAGGGTTCCATGATCGATATGGGCGCCGTGCTGGGCGGTCGCGCCACCGTGGGCAAGAACTGCCACATCGGCGCCGGCACCGTGCTGGCAGGCGTTGTGGAGCCCGCCAGCGCCACGCCCGTCATCATCGAGGACGATGTCATGATCGGCGCAAACGCCGTGGTCCTGGAAGGCGTGCACGTGGGCAAGGGTGCTGTAGTTGCCGCCGGCGCCGTGTGCGTCGAGGACGTCCCCGCCGGCGCCGTCGTGGCCGGTGTCCCCGCCCGCGCCATCAAGATGCGCGACGAGAAGACCGACAGCAAGACCGGCCTGGAAGAGGGCCTGCGCCAGCTTTAATAGTTACGGCGTTTTACCAAACGCCGTAACGACCCGACGCTGCAAACGCCCCTAGGCGGCAATCTGACGTTCAATCGTCGGGCATGACCAGAAGGTCAATGCCCTCCTCTTTCGCGTCACCTTGCTCGCCTAGGGGCGTTTTCGCTGACGTGTGCTCAACCTGCGGGGTAATGTCAGCAACCAAGCCGAAAACAAAAAAGGCCGAAGTCCCGAAGGGCTTCGGCCTTTGCTTTCTCGCTGTAGGCGCAACGCAACTTATCGATTCTCGATGCTACCGATATTTTTGAGCTCGATGGAGATGAGGCCGTTAGGCTCATTGACGAACTCGATGTACTCGGAGTTGGAACCCATCTCGGCCGGGAAGCTGATCTCGATACCCGTGTCGGTACGGATCTTATGATTGCGCACCGCCGCGCGTTCGACCTGCTTGCGCTCCACGGGCACACGCTCAGGCACCTTCTCCTCGGTCAGTGCCGCGCGCACGCTCTCCTTGATGACCGGCTCTACCTCAAAGACCTCGTCGACGATATCCCAAGGCGGCAGCTCCTCGTCATCCTCGACCTTCTCGGCAACAGCAGCCTTAACCTTGGCGAGCGCTACGGCCGTATTGGCACCGTGCTCCTCGGCGACTTCCTCGACCACACGCGTCACGGTGTCGATGACCTCCTTGCCCGATACGCCCGTGTCGCACTGCAGCAGGCCATCGGGGATAAGCATACGGTCCTCGCCGGCGATCTTGCGTTTCTTGTCCACATAGCCGATCTCCATGGTGCTTGCACGCACGATTGCATAGCTCGGCACCTTTTGCGAGGGATTCGGCAGAATGGCGTAGTGGCGCGCAATGTCGTTGCGCACCTCGCCCTCTTCGCGACCTACCTCGTGCATAAAAGCCTGCTTGGAGCCCAGCAGCATCACGGCAAACCAGCGGGCATCCTCATCGTCATCAAAGTCCGCCACAAGCACGTCAGTGGACTCGGCTTTCTCGGCCTTGGTAAGTTCGGAAGAGATGAACTCCGCAATCTGCTGAGACAGGTCCACGAACTCACGCTCACCAAAGAAATAGCCCTTGAGCTCGCCGCCGAATGCGGAGTTCTCGGCAAACGTGGCGCGTTTATTGTCGGCCGAGGTGCGTGCGCGGCGCAGATGCGTGGTCACGAAGTTGCGCACGGTACGGCTCTCGATATCGAGCTCTCGCTGGCTCATGACGTTGACGGCAGAGTCAAAGTCCAGGATATGCAGAATCGCGTGATTGATTTTCATATACGGCATTCCGTTCTAGATCGATTTCGGCACGAACCAGTATAGCGGTCGAGCCCGCCCCAGGCGCATCGAAGATTGGCGCATCGGGGACAGGTTGCTTTGTATCAATGGCTAGCGCAGGAGCTCGGACTGCCAAGCCTCGAGCTGTTCTGCCAAACTCTTGCCGGCAGCGGGCACGTCGATCTGGGGTCGTTTGGGCAACAGTGCGCATTTAAGGATCGCCACGATGGTCTGCGAGATAAAGCGTCGCGTATCTTTGTCAAAGCCTTGCGCAGCCTGGAGCATCACGGGCAGACTCTCACGCAGATTTCCTGCGATATCCGCAAACCGTTCGGCGTCCGTAGCCTCAAACACGGAGAACAACGCATCTACAAAACGCTCGCGCTCGCTAGGTGACACTGCAAGCAGCATCTCGCGAATGGAGCCATCGACGTATCGAGCACCGGCGGACAGGCGCTCACAGTATACGAAGTCGCAACCATCAACCACCCAGCTAAAGGGATTGTGCTGCAGCAGGCTGAACTCGGTGCTCTCAACGATGGCATAGTCCTCTTGTGTCTCGAACATCATGCCGAAGATCGACGACCGAGGTAGCGTCTTGTCGATTCGACCGGAAAGATCGGCAAAGGCGTTGCCGTTCAGAAACTCCTCGACGAACCCTGGACCATCATGGGAATACGCCCGTTCGATTCGCTCACGGGCGACATCGGAGCACATCGCCGCACCGTACACCGCAAGGTTTCCGCCCTTGGAATGACCTCCGCACAAAAGCGGCCCGTCGATCGCATCCGCCGCCTCGTCCACATAACGCGCCGCGGATTCCTGGGCCGGTACAGGACACCGGAACGCCATGTTAAAGTCCTCTTTCCAGCCCACAATCGTGCTGTCGGTCCCCCGGAAGGAAAGATAGCTAAACCCCGCCGGAAACCGGAACGCCATGGCTGCAAACTACTCCGTCGCCACCACATCGCTCACGGCACGATAGCCGCAAACGTGCACGCCGCGGTATCTGGGATTTGCTGCCACGGCCTCCAACAAGGCCCTGCTTCCCTCTGGGTCCCACAAGTCGTCAATCATGTCCCGGTAGCACTCGGCACGCAGCAGTTCGCGTACGTCTAGGCCCTGCCAGTTCGTCAGCCCCGCCATATCACCCGGCAAGCGCAAATAGGACAACCACGCAAAGACCAGGCTATCCACCGCGCAGAACGGCCGCTCCTCAAAGGGATCAAACGCCGTCTGGACATAGGTCAAAAAATTAGGCGAATCCGACATGGCCCTCCCATCAACTATGGTGCATTGGAGTCAGGTTACTTTGCACCAAAAAGGCGCCCGGGCCGTGTGGACCCGGACGCCTTCATTGTAGCTTTTCGCTCTAGCGAGCTTGATTTAGCAGGAGAAGTCGACGCTGTCGATGATGTCCTTGAGGGCCTTGGCGGAGACGGTGAGCTCATGCTGCTCGTCGTCGTTCAGCGGCACGGGGACGCGGCAGACAACGCCGTCGCGGCCAACGACGGTCGGCATGGAGATGGCAAGATCGGACAGGCCATACTCGCCCACCATGAGCGAGGAGACAGGCAGAACGGTCTGCTCATCGCGCATAACGGCGGTGCAGATGCGCTTGACGGCCATGGCGACACCATAGTAGGTGGCGTGCTTCTTCTCGATGATGGTGTAGGCGGAGTTCTTGACGTCCTCGGCGATGCGCTTCTCGGCAGCCTCATGCTCCAAGTGGCCGTGAAGCTCACAGAAGGTGTTCAGCGGAACGCCGGCAACCTGAGCGCTGGACCAAGCGACAAACTCGGAGTCGCCGTGCTCGCCCATGACATAGGCCTGGACATCGCGCGGGTCAACCTCGACGTGGGCACCAAGCATCTGCTGCAGGCGGCCGGTGTCGAGCACGGTGCCGGAGCCGATGACATGGCCCTCGGGCAGGCCAGACATCTTGATGGCAGCATAGGTCAGAACATCAACCGGGTTGGAGACGATTAGCAGAATGCCGTCGAAGCCGGACTTCTTAATCTCGGGAATAATGGACTTGAAGATGCTGACGTTCTTGTTGACCAGGTCCAGGCGGGTCTCACCGGGCTTCTGGGCAGCGCCAGCAGTGACGACGATCATGGCGGCGTCGGCGACATCGGAATAATCGCCGGCGTAGATCTTCATCGGCTCGGCAAACGTCATGCCGTGCGCGATATCCAGGGCCTCACCCTCGGCACGGTTCTTGTCCACGTCGATGAGGACCATCTCGGAGAACAGACCACTCTGCATCAGTGCGAACGCCGAAGACGAACCGACGAAACCGCAGCCGACAATAGCGACCTTCTTCTCGTTAACCATTAGAAACTCCCATCTCTCTCCACAAACAAGCCGCCCGGGAACGACCCGAGCGGCTTGTCGTAATCCCAATACATCCAATCGGGACTTTGATTATGCCCCTATTCGCAGCCAAAAATCGACCGTTTACCGAAATTGTTTGCAGTATTCGTAAAATAACTGCGCGAAATCGGTTTCGAGCTATTGACGAGTCGAAATAGGTTTCTAATACAGGCCCGCCTCGCGAATGGCCTCGACAGCCAAAGCGATCTGATCGGGCGGTAGGACCAGCGCCATGCGCACGTGTCCCTCGCCCGAAGGACCAAAACTCGCGCCCGGCGTCACCACAACGCCGGCCTTCTCCATGAGCTCCTCGCAAAACGCCATGGAATCGGTGCGACCACCGGGAAGCTTGGCCCACACAAACATAGAGCCATGCGCGTTGGGACGCTCCCAGCCCAGACCCTCAAGACCATCGCACAGGGCATCGCGGCGCTCCTGGTACTTCAGACGCTGCGCCTCGACCTCATCGCGCGGGCCATTAAGGCACGCGATGGCGGCCTTCTGGATCGGGAAGAACATGCCAAAGTCAATCTGGCTGCGCAGCTTGGCGAAGGCCGAGACCACATCCTCGCGACCGACCAAAAAGCCGATACGCGCACCGGTGACGTTAAACGACTTGGAGAGCGAGAAGAACTCAACGCCCACCTCGAGCGCGCCGGGATACTGCAAGAAGCTGCCGCCCGGCTCGCCGTCGAACACGATGTCGGAGTATGCGTTGTCGTGAACGATGAGCAGGTCGTGCTCGCGGGCGAAAGTGATGATCTCCTCGTAGATCTCGGGCGTGCCCACCGAGCCGACCGGGTTCGCGGGCAGCGACACGATCATATACTTGGCACGATCGGCCACCTCGGGATCGATACCCGCCACATAGGGCAGGTAATTATGCTCGGCAACCAGCGGATAGTATTCGAGCTTGGCATCGGCGATCTTGGCACCCGCCTCAAAGACCGGGTAGCACGGATCGGGAACCAGAATGGTGTCACCCGGATCGAGCAGGGCCAGGCCCAAATGGCCCACGCCCTCCTGCGTGCCGTTGCACGACTGCACCATAGACGGCGTAATGCCCGAAACGCCAAAGCGACGCTCATAGTAATCGCACACGGCTTGCTTGAGTTCGGGCAGGTCGCGCAGGGCATACTTCCACATCTCGGGATCTTGGGCTGCCTGCGTGAGCGCCTCGACCACGTGGTCGTACGGCTTAAAGTCGGGCGTGCCCACGCTCATGTTGTAAATGGTCTTGCCCTGAGCCTTCAGCGCGAGAAGCTTGTTGTTGAGCGAGGCGAAGACCTCCGCGCCAAAGCGGTCGAGACGCTGCGATGCCTGCATGGTGCCACCTTTCGATATGAAAAACGCGGCGCTCCGACAAGAGCGCCGCGCGATACGGGCCATCAGATTGCAAAAGTGTAACGCTTGCAACCCCCGTATTGGTTCAATTTAGCCAACCTTAGTCAACTGGATTGAGCGCGTCGATCTGCGCAAGCCACAGACGCGAGCTAGCGTCACTCGGCATACGCCAATCGCCGCGCGGGCTGAGCGTCACCGAGCCCACCTTGGGACCATCGGGCAGGCAGCTGCGCTTAAACTGCTGGGCAAAGAAGCGACGGTAGAACGTACGTAGCCACGTGTGGACGGTCTTGGCGTCGTAGACGCCCTCGAAGCTCTTGAGCGCCATGCGGTAGATCTTGCCCGGCTCAAAGCCAAAACGCAGCAGGTAGTAGAGGAAGTAGTCGTGCAACTCGTACGGGCCCACCAAATCCTCGGTCTTCTGCGCAATCTCGCCGTCGCCCGTGGGCGGCAGAAGCTCGGGGGACACCGGCGTATCGAGGATATCGAGCAAGACCTCGGCAATGCGCCCGCCAAAGACATCGGCGGCATAGCGTACCAGATGGCGCACAAGCGTCTTGGGCACGCTCGCGTTGACGGCGTACATGCTCATGTGGTCGCCGTTATAGGTAGCCCAGCCGAGCGCCAGCTCCGACAGGTCGCCCGTGCCAATGACAAAACCGCCAGCCTGGTTGGCCAGATCCATCAGAATCTGCGTACGCTCGCGCGCCTGGCTGTTCTCGTAGGTCACGTCCTGCACAGCTGGATCATGCTCAATGTCCTTGAAGTGCTGCTCCACAGCCGCGTGGATCGAAACCTCGCGGAAGCTCACACCCAGGTCGCGAGCGAGCGACTCGGCATTCGACTTGGTGCGATGCGTCGTGCCGAAGCCGGGCATGGACACGGCTGTGATACCAGTGCGCGGCAGCCCCAGTGCATCGAAGGCACGCACGGTCACAAGCAGCGCTAGCGTGGAGTCCAAGCCGCCCGAAAGGCCGATAACCGCAGCCTTGGTACCCGTGTGGGCAAGGCGGGTCTTGAGGCCCGCAGTCTGCAGATCGAGGATCGTCTCGCAGCGCTCGGCCAAGTCGCCGTGGTCGGCCGGCACAAAGGGCGCGCGCGGGAAAACGCGGTCGATATCGCAGGCATCGCGCAGGACAGGTTCTTCGGCCAGCACGCCCTCAAACGAAAACTCAACGGTCGTGGCCTCCGGCGCATCGTCGGTGCGCGCCCACGTCGTCGAGCGACGGCGCTCGGCAACCAGGCGGTCAAGGTCAACGTCGGCGATGGCCATATCGCAGGTAAGCAGTTTGGTGGCGGCGAGCTTGGAGCCATTTTCGTAGATAAGGTTCTCGCCCGCAAAGACCATGTCGGTCGTGGACTCGCCCTCGCTCGCGTCCGCGTAGGCATAGGCGCAGTACAGGCGTGCGCTCTGGTTAGAGATGAGGCTGCGGCGGTAATCCGCCTTACCGATAATCTCGTCCGAAGCCGACGGATTGAGGATCACCGTCGCACCGGCAAGCGCCATCTCGGTCGAAGGGGGCGCCGGCACCC
The DNA here is from genome assembly GCA_036298925.1 of Collinsella aerofaciens. Lineage (GTDB taxonomy): Bacteria > Actinomycetota > Coriobacteriia > Coriobacteriales > Coriobacteriaceae > Collinsella > Collinsella aerofaciens_BN. The sequence continues at coordinate 55,031 of JAXJIC010000052.1, read as the reverse complement.
ACAGGTCCTCGCAGACTTCAACGCCCAGCACCATATCCTCGGCACCCTCATCACAGCAGCGGTAGACAAGCCCCGAACCCAGCGGAACCGGACCCTGACCGGCAAATTCAACCCACACGGGATCCGCAGGCGACGGAGCAAACCAGCGACGCTCATAGAACTCGCCATAGTTGGGCAGATACTTCTTAGCCGTAAGACCCAAAAGCTCACCCGCACAGCACACGGCGGCGCAGTTGTAGATGTTTTCAGCCACCGCAACGGGCAAGCCAACGGTAAAGACGATCGGCAGCTCACGGGTTTCATCGAGGATGTGCACCAGCGCTGCTTCGCAGGCATGCAGCAGCGTGCGGTTATGGAACAGATCGGCCGCGGTATAGCCGGTCAGGTTAAGCTCGGGCAGTACCAGCGCGCGAACGCCACGCCCGGCAGCATCGCGAACAGCCGCCAGCGCAACCTCGGCATTGCCCTCGACATCGGCCACGCGAATCCGCGGCGAGGCCGCCGCCACACGCAAAAAGCCATCAGACTGAGAAAGGTGAAGATTCATAAGAATGCTCCCGTGCGTAAACGCTATTCAACACAATTAGCAAGCCCTATTGTAGTTCAACCGCCGGGTGGAACCGCATCCCACCAACTTGGTGAGCAATTGATGAGTTGATGGTATCTGTTAAATGTCACGTACGATTCACATCTGGTGGGTACCCTGATGGCTACACGAAACGAAGCAGATTTACACCGGGAGGACCCCGTATGACAACCAAGTACACCGACGCGCCGCGCACGCGCGTCATGACGCCGGCATCGCTCAACAACGGCGTACACGAGAACCATTCCATTGGACAGACCATGGCCATCGCGCCCAAAAAGGGCCTGTTCGACGACATTTCCATTCCCCAGATCATCGCCGGCGCCGCAGCTGCCGCCACGAGCGTGGCGCTTGCTTCAAAGATCGGCATTGCCGGCTCGGTGATTGGTGCCGCTGTGAGCTCAGTCATCACTGTTGTGTCCTCGCAGGTCTATCGCCACTTTATCTCCGCCAGCGCCGAAGCAATCAAGGGCACGCATGCCGCTGTCGACTACCCTGCCGGCGCCTACGAGCCCGTTGAGCCCGATGTCGAGGAGCACCTAGGTGGCGCCGCGACCACGCAGGAGATGCGCCAGGTTGCGGGACGCGCGACCACGGCGCGCGTCGCCCCCAACAGCCTGCGCGCCAAGGCGGCGGCAGAGCGCAGCCAGACACAAAAGAAGGTCATCGTCTTCTCGATCGCCATCGCCATCGTCGCGGCCATCGCCTGCGCCGGCGCCATCCTTATCACCACTGCCGGTGAGGGTCTGGGCGAGCGTCCCGAGCCACTCCTGTCGTCGCGCACGACCGAGAGCGATGCAAATGGCAACACTCAGCCGCAGGATCAGCAGGCACAGACGGACGACACGCAAGACAGTCCTACCTCTGCCAATTCGTCCTCGAACACCCAAAACCAATCGCAGGGCACCGATTCCTCTACGGCCAACAGTGGCACGCCGTCCGGCACGACCGACTCAAGCCAAACGACTGACGGTTCACAGCCGAACACGGGAGGCCAGACGAGCGACACCACGTCGGGAACGGGCACGGCAGACAGTAACAACACCAACAGCTCGAGCGGAACCGCTTCCGGCACGGCATCTGACAACTCGAGCCAAGGCACGGCATCGGGCAACTAAGTACGTTTGCCTCTCATAGATAACCGACCTGTACAACGGGCGCGAATCGACAGCGGTTCGCGCCCGTTTGCCTTGGGCGCCGCCATGGCGAACGCTATGCGATGGTAAGATGCTTTACATGTGTAAAGAGGAGATTTGCCATGAGCAAGACAATAGTTAGGCCCACGCTTTCGCTGGGCAACCACATCTATCTGTATCGCCTGCTACGCGATGCGATTGGATGCGGCAAGCAAACGTTTATGACGCAGGTCGAGGAGGCGCTCGCCGCAGGCGACATGACTGCTTATGACCTGGGCTTTGAGTCCACGCGCGAGCTGCTCGAGGAACTTAACGACTGCATTAAGCTGACCGTCTTTAAAGGCGGCCGCCTGTATGCCACGGTCATCGCCAACGAGGCCTGGGATGCTGCGCTTGCCAAGGGCGAGGACAAGCCCAAGACCGACAAGGGCGCCAAGCAGTCCTACAAAAAGAAAAAGCGCGGTGAGAAGGACCTCAAGGCCGTGCGCCCCAAGCACGTTAAACGTCCTGAGCCCGAACCCGAACCCGTGGCTGAAGCTGTGCCGGAGCCCGAGCCCGAGCCCGAGCCCGAGACAGAGATCGAAGTCGCTATCGAGGTGACGGCAGAAGCCAGAACCGAAATCGCCGCCACGACCGATCCCGAAGTTATGTCAGAGCAGGAAGCCACTGCGGGGCTCAACGAGGCTCCCAAGTCGACAACCGAAGAAGCCGCTAACCAACCCGAGGCGCCTGCGTTCCAAAACAGCGATATCTTTGGCGACGAGGCCGAGGACGAACAGCCCGACGAGCCCGACGAGCCCGACGATCAAGACGCTACTGAGTCGACGCCGGAGCCCGAGACGCCGCGGCCTGCCATCTCGCTTACGGTCGTCTATGACCCCGAAAACGCCAACGCCGGCATCACCACCATGGCGTCCACGCCGGTCGAGACAAAGTCGAGCGTCGAGAACGAGAACGCGACGCAGGTTGAGGTTGAAACCGCAGCTGCAGACGCGCCCGTCACCGTGGAGCCCGCAGATTCCACGATCAAGCCGGAAGCGACGCCGGAGCCCGCACCCATCATCGAATCCGTGCCCGCCTCTGCTTGCGGCCAAATTCCCGCACCGGCACCGGCTTCGGTACCCCCAGCGGCCCCAACCCCCGCACCCGCAGCACCGACCATCCCCGAGGACTTCCCCATCGATTTCGCAACCGAGGTCTTCTGCCCCGGCCCGTTACTACACCAGCTGTCGACCTATCTCCCCTACGGCGCCGACACGCTCGGCATCATCGGCGAGTACTACTGGATCGCCCGCGAGCGCGGCACCATCGAGGCCGCGCGAAACCGCGCAAGCTTCCCCCTGCACTATACGCAGGCCGGCGAGCGCCGCGAGGTTACCGTGCGCATCCGCCGCAACACCACCGGTGGCCTCGGATCCACCTGGGCCATCGATAAAGTCGAAGAGCCCGAGCAGTAACGACAAACGGCTCAAATCCAAATCAGGATTTGAGCCGTTTTTATTTGTTGATGTTGCGTAACCAACAGCGAGCGGGCCGCAAGTGCCCCAGGTTGCCGTGAAAGAGGAGCGACGCGTACTTCGGTACGCGAGCGACGGCTTGAACGGCAAGATGGGGTGCTTGCGGCCCGCGCAGCGTCGAGCAGTTACGCGGTTTGGAAAACCGCGTAACGATCTAGTCGCGCGTCAGTTTCCTGTGGATACGATGCGGCTGGGCTGCGTCCTCGCCAAGGCGCTCGATGCGGTTGGCCTGATAGGCCTCGAAGTTGCCCTCAAACCAATACCAGTTGCCCGGATTCTCGTCGGTGCCCTCCCACGCCAGAATGTGCGTGGCGACGCGGTCCAAGAACATACGGTCGTGGCTAATGACCACCGAGCAGCCCGGGAACTCGAGCAGTGCCGCTTCGAGCGAGGACAGCGTCTCGACGTCGAGGTCGTTCGTGGGCTCGTCGAGGAGCAGCAGGTTGCCGCCCTGCTTGAGCGTAAGCGCCAAGTTCAGACGGTTGCGCTCGCCACCGGAGAGTACGCCGGCGCGCTTCTGCTGGTCCTGGCCCTTAAAGCCAAAGCTCGCCACATAAGCGCGGCTCGGAACCTCGGTCTCGCCGACCATCATATGGTCCAAGGCATCCGAGACGACCTCCCACAGGTTCTTATCGGGGTCGATGCCAGAACGGTTCTGATCGACATAGGAGATCTTGACGGTCTCGCCCACCTCGAGCTCGCCCGAAGTCAGCGGCTCCAGGCCCACGATGGTCTTGAACAGCGTGGTCTTGCCCACACCGTTGGGGCCGATGACACCCACGATACCGTTGCGCGGCAGGGTGAACGATAGGTCGTCGATGAGCACACGGCCATCGAACTCCTTGTGCAGGTGATGAGCCTCGAGCACCTTGTTGCCCAGACGCGGGCCCACGGGGATGCGGATGTCGGTCCAGTCGAGCTTCTGGCTTGCGCGGGCCTCGGCCTCCATCTCCTCGTAACGAGCCAGACGAGCCTTGTTCTTGGCCTGGCGAGCCTTGGGCGAGCTGCGTACCCACTCGAGCTCGGCCTCCATGCGCTTGGCGAGCTTGGCGTCGCGGTTGCCCTGCGCCTCGATACGGGCGGCCTTGGTCTCCAGATACGTGGAGTAGTTGCCCTTGTAGGGATAAAGGTGACCGCGGTCGACCTCGCAGATCCACTCGGCAACGTTATCCAGGAAGTAGCGATCGTGCGTGACGGCAAGCACCGCGCCCTGGTAGTTGTGCAGGAAGTGCTCGAGCCACAGGATCGACTCGGCGTCCAGGTGGTTCGTGGGCTCGTCGAGCAGCAGCAGGTCGGGAGCTTCGAGCAGCAGCTTGCACAGGGCCACGCGACGGCGCTCGCCGCCGGAAAGTACGTTGACCGGCATGTCGGAATCGGGCAGCTGCAGGGCGTCCATGGCCTGGCCGAGCTTGGAATCGATATCCCAGCCGTCAGCGGCGTCGATCTCGTCCTGGAGCTTGCCCATCTCGGCCATGAGGGCGTCCATGTCGCAGTCCGGGTCGCACATCTCCTCGCCGATCTTGTTGAAGCGATCGACCTTGGCAATCATGTCGCCAAACGCCATGCGCACGTTCTCGATGACGGTCTTGTCGTCGTCGAGCGGCGGCTCCTGCTGCAGGATGCCCACGGTGTAGCCGGGAGTGAGCCTGGCATCGCCGTTGGAGACCTCCTCGATGCCGGCCATGATCTTGAGCAGGGTCGACTTACCCATGCCGTTGGGACCCACGACGCCGATCTTGGCACCGGGGTAGAAGCTCAGGGTCACGTCGTCAAGGATTACCTTGTCGCCATGGGCCTTGCGAGCCTGATACATCTGGTAGATAAACTCCGCCATATGTCTGTTCTATCCTTTCTACCTGCTGTTTCCCTATTCTTGATTCGCTTTAGTGGAAACGAAATGAGGGAACCAGCTCTGAAACGTAACGAAAAAGGGGCATGGTTGCCCACACCCCCTAATACTACCTGGGAAAAGTCCCCCGGAACATACTATGAACTGCGTACGCTAGTTTTCCGCAACCTTAACGAGCGGCTCGCTGCGATTTGCGCCACAACAGATACGAGTAGACGTAGACGGCTCCAACCGAACCAAACGCCAGAACCGCAATCACCGCGGCGACGACTTCACTCGAAAGCACGCTGCCTGCCACGCCCATCACAATCAGGCCAATACCCAGCACCATAAAGCAGGCGCCGCCAAAACGCTGAGTACGGCGCCAGTTCTCGGGATCGGCAAGCGCCCAAGGTGTCTTGATACCGAGCGTATAGTTCTGCTTCACACGCGGCAAGTAGTTGCCTACGCCGATGAACAGCAAACCGACAACACCGGAAATCAGCACGTTAACCGAACCGACCGCCGGCACCACGCCCCAGACCGTAAGCTCTCCCAGCCAGCTTATGGCGCACATGAACAAGGTGAAGGCGATTACGAAGCCCTGGTAGAACTTGCCCGAGGTTCGATATGCCTCACCTTTGGGGTCGATGCGCGGCACCACGCAGAACATTGCGAGAAGCGCCAGAGGCAGCACGCCGAGCGCGGAGGCCATCCAGCTAGGACCCCAACCGTCGACGGCGCCGTTCGCGCCCCAGTGCGTGGGAATCTGCGCAGGCAAGCTCGGCATCACCATGAGGTGCGCTACGACATTGGCGACGCACAGAGCGACCAGCGCAATCCACACGCGCGACGATACCCCCGTGGGGTGAATGCCCTTGTTTTCGTTATTCATCCTTATCACCTTCAGTGTTTGTAAAGCCCATAAACCAGCCAATTAAATCCTGCATGACGGTGGTGTTTAAGCTGTATACGATGTTTTGGCCATGGCGCTCGTCGGTCACCAACCCGGCGTTTTTGAGCGTCGCCAAGTGATGGCTCAGCGACGGCTTACTGATATCGAAATGCTCGGCAAGCTCCCCCGCCGTGCAATTGCCCTCGCGCAGCAACTCCAAAATGCGCCGTCGCGTTGGATCGGCAAGCGCCTTAAAACCCTCTCCCGGCATAAGACCTCCTCTCATCATCTCTCATGACGTGCACACTATACTCAATATTTAGATGTTTGTCTAACTATCTAATCGCAATGCTTCAAACCACATCAAAGCAAACGCCATCGCAACCTATGGGCGATTACCTATAATGGCGATAGCTAAAACACGACCTGCTTCCCCATCGGAGGATATCTATGACCGAAACCACAGCCGCAACTCCCATCGAGACACGCGACACCAAGCTCGAGATTATCATGGGCCGCGAGGCACTCGATAAGCTCGCCGATGCTACGGTGCTAGTGCTCGGCTGCGGAGGCGTGGGCTCCAACTGCTGCGAGGCACTCGCCCGCGGCGGCATCGGTCATTTCGTCATTCTGGATAAGGACATCATCGCGCCCAGCAATATCAATCGCCAGGCCATCGCCTTTCACAGCACCGTCGGCAAGCGCAAAGTCGACGTCATGGAGGCTATGATTCACGACATCAACCCTACCGCTACCGTCATCAAGCGCACCGAATACCTGCTGAGCGACAACATCGATGATTTCTTCGCGAGCGTTTTGGAGCAGACGGACGGCAAGCTCGACTACGTCGTCGACGCCATCGACACCATCTCGGCCAAGCTCACCATTGCCAAATATGCTCAGGACCACGACATTCGTTTGGTTAGCTCCATGGGCGGGGCCAACAAGCTCCATCCCGAGTGTCTCCGCTTTGCCGACATCTTCGATACGGTACGTGACCCTATGAGCCGCATTATGCGCAAAGAATGTAAGAAGCGCGGAATCAAGAGCCTGCACGTGCTGTTTAGCTGCGAGGAATCGGTTAAGACACAGCCCCGCGACCCTTCCAACATCCACGAGCGTACCGAGCTCGGAACCGCCAGTTTTATGCCGCCCATCATGGGTCAGATGATTGCCGGCGAGGTTATCCGCCAGATCAGCGGCCGCGGCACCGAACGTGTACGCTCCGATGGCCAGCGCCTGGACTAGCGGAACGCGCCGAGATGGAGCCCCGGTTATTTGATGCACACTGCCATCTTGATTTGATGGCATACCCGAATGCTGTTGCCGACGAAACTGCGGCTATAGGACTGGGGGTCTTTGATTGCGGGGTCGACCCACGCGACTTTGCGGCAGCAAAAAAGCGTGCCAGCCGCTACCCAAACATTATCGCGGGCGTCGGCCTCCATCCCTGGTGGCTCGCCGACGGCCGCTGCGGTCCTGCCGAAGTCAATCTGCTTTGCGAAGTTGCCGCCCAAGAGCACTACATCGGCGAAGTCGGACTCGACTTTTCCGCGCGCTTTGCTGGAAGTGAGCCGCTACAAATACAGGCACTTAACCGGCTCTGCGATGCGCTCGTGCAGCATCCTCTTACCGGGCGCGTGATATCAATTCACGCCGTTCGTTCGGCAGGAGCCGTACTGGACGTCCTCGAATCGCATGGACTACTCATCCCAAACCCCGACTCCCCCGTTATCATCTTCCACTGGTTTAGCGGTACTTCGGACGAACTCGTCCGCGCGCGTAATGCGGGCTGTTATTTTTCCGTCAACGAACGCATGCTCGCGACCAAGCGCGGTCGCGAATACGCACGACAGATTCCACTCGATCGTTTACTGCTCGAAACCGATGCGCCGGCGGAGGCAAACACAGAAACAAGCGCGCAGTCGCTCATCAGATCGCTCGCAAGGACCTCGATGCGCATTGCCTCACTCAAAAACTGTGACGCAAAGCGCATCGAGTCGGTAGTTTTAGCAAATGCGCACGCTGTTTTTGACCTTCGCTAACCCCTGTGGGCAAAAATGCCAAGGGACATGCGAATCGCACAACGCAGTCCCTATTGGTAGGCAGTACAGTTCGGCAGCATTACACCAATTCGTGCATGAGATCACGGTTGCGTGCATACAATTCGTCAAAGATATGACGACGCGACGCATATAACTCGTGGGCAGCCATATCGGGCTCGATTGTTTGCGCAACGCCAAGGACTCGGGCGAGTTCATCCCATGATGCATAAGCGCCACCTGCGAGAGCTGCCATGATGGCATCACCGAAGCATGCGCCCACCGTAACCTTGGCAACCGAGACCTCGCGCCCGCATACGTCGGCGATAGCCTGCATCCAAACTGGATTCTTGGTTCCACCTCCGACAAGCATAATGCGCCCAATTGGCAGTCCATGCTCTCGCTCGATAATGTCGACATGGGATGCAACGGTATACGCGACGCCTTCCAAGGCGGCGCGAACCATATGGGCTCGCGTATGCCTTCCGGTCAGGCCAAAGAAGACGCCACGCGCCTCGGGATCGTTGAGCGGAGTACGCTCCCCCGCAAAGTACGGCAGACACAGGAGCCCATCGGCACCCGGCGCCACGTCGGCGGCATCATTCGCCATAACCGAATAGGCATCGGGACCACCGTGGCCCTCGGCCTCTACGGCGTCGCGATACAGCTCTTGGCGCAGCCACGATGTGAGTGCGCCCGCCGTATTGGTCCCCGCGCAAATCCCGTAAGTTCCGGGAATGATAAACGTCCCCGGCCACAGGCGGGCATCATCGATCATATGATCAGCTAGGTAGATGAAATACGCCGTACTCCCCAACTGAACCATCATATCGCCGGGACGGAATACACCCGTCGAAATGGCCTCGGCACCAGAGTCGCCCGTTCCCACTAAGACAGGTGTCCCTGCCGCGAGCCCCGTCGCCTCAGCCGCACGCTGCGTAATCACCCCGGCAATATCGGTAGCCGACATCGCCTCCGCCATCTGGTCAGGCCGGCAGAAACGAGCACATTCCCGAGCATCAACCTTCCAGGTGTAGCGGTCGTATAGGGGAAGAAAATCCTCCGCTAAATAACGGTCCACCGTAAAACGCCCCGTCAACTTTGCGCACAGAAACGATGACGCCGTCAGGAACTTCGCGGCACGTTCGTGCACCTCGGGCATATTCTCCTTAAACCACAAGATCTTGGGAGCAATATCTGACGAACAGGGATCATGCCCGAAAAGCTCGCGTGCGCGATCTGACCCATATTCGGAAAGGAGCTCGTCAATCTGCGGCTTCGAACGTGCATCGACTCCATACAAAATCGCGGGCGCCAGCGCGTTGCACTCGGTATCGACCGGCACACAGTCGCAACCCAATGCGGAAAGGCCCACGCATCCGATCTGTGCCGCGTTAACCCCCGATCGCGCCACCAGCTCGCGCGACAAGCGGCAAAAATCGCCCCACCAAACTGCCTCCGCATCATGCTGGTACCATCCATCACACGGGTTGTCCGTCTCGTGTCCACAAGAAGCTTGGCAAACGATGTTGCATCGATCATCGATTAAAACGCCTTTAGAGGCGCTTGTCCCAATATCAATACCCAGATAGAGCGCCATAGGTGCCTACTCCCCTCGCGCCGTACGAGCGGCAGCCATAAAACGAGCTACCCGCTCAACATCGACCGGGGCATCCAGCTTTCCGTCGCACTTTAAGCACGTGCCGACAAACGCACCATCGTAGTGAGCGAATACGTCAGCCACGGTATTTTCGCGACAACCGGTGCCACATACCACAGGTACTTCGCCAACACGCTCGCGGACTTCATCGGCAAGCTCGCCCGAAGCGCCACGACCGGCAGCCGAACCGCCGATGACCATTGCATCCGGAAGGCAATTAAAGAGAAGTGAATCGGCAATGTCCGCAGTCGTGCGGTCGTTGAGATAAACCTCCCCCTCGCTCGTGATGAAGTGAAAAAGCTTGAGGTCATCCAGACGCAGCGCCGCCTTGCGACGCATGGTGTGCGCGAAATCTCGATTAATCAGCCCGAGATCACCGGCCCAGGCACCGCAAAAATTGCAGCGCGTGAACTGCGCATCGACAGCAGCGCACAGCTCGATTGTGGCATCACCGTCGTAAATAGCCTCGGCTCCCCAAGGGGTCGACAGATCATGGGACAGAGCTCCGATTACATAGCCCATCGATGCAAGGGTTGAGGGAGAAACGTGCTGCTCATAGGGCATCGAGAGCTCATTGGTAATCAAAATGCCATCGACACCGCCCTGTTGCAACGCCTCGAGATCGCGCTTGGCGGCTTCCACGACCTGCGACACGCTTCCACCCGGGTAATACAGTGGGTCGCCCGGCAGAGGACGCAGGTGCAGCATTCCGATAACCGGCTTTTCGGTCTTGAACATCGAAGTTAGAAACGACATAGTGTGCTCCTTCATAGGGTTATTGCAGGGACGTTACTCCCCCAGCACCTCGACGTACACTTTTCGCTTCTGCGGACCGTCAAACTCCGCAAGATAGATGTTCTGGGCACTTCCGCACACGATGTGGCCATCTTGGACGGGAAAGAAGCAACTGTTCCCACAAATCATGCTCTTGATATGCCCACAGGAGTTGTTGCCGGTGGCTCCATAGCTCGGCAGGAAGTGTGCATGTGCATAGGGGGCATCGAGTGGGGCGATGCGATCAAGCGTTTCCATAAGATCCGTCTCCACGCAGGGCAGCCCCTCGTTTACCACGATTCCACAGGTCGTATGCGACAAAATAATCGCTGCCAAGCCATTGGTCACCGAGCTGCGTTCGATGGCAGCGTGCACGTCTTCGGTAATATCGATGAACTGGTCCGGAGCAGTCGATAGATAGCTCAATGTTTCGAGCGTCACCATGTTTACTCATCCCCTTCAAGAAAACGCAGGGCATTACCCCAGTAGAGCCTTTCTCGCGCATCATCGCGCATGGACACGGTATCGAGCGCCCGCTTGAGTTTGAACGCACGGAAACGCGGCGTATTGCTGGCGAACATCACTTGATGCGATAGCGCGCGCTCATACCACAGCGGCCCCATATCGACCGTGAAAAGACGCTGCATCATCTCCTCGGGCGAATCGATGTAAGTGATAGAGGTGTCCGTGTAGCAGTTGGGATACTTGAGCAGCATCGCCACGGTCTCGCGCACCCAGGGCCAGCCAAAGTGGGTCAAACTAAAGCGCACATTTGGATGCGTTGCGATTGTGTGCTCAAATGCAAGCGGGTTACTGCGCGAGAGCTCTGCGCCAGGCTCCCAAGACATACCGGCATGGAAAACCACCGGCTTGTTATAGCGCTCGCACAGCTCGTAAAGCGGCTCGGCCACAGCATCATCGGGGGCAAAACCCTGCTTTGCCGGATGCAGGCAAAGCCCCTTTGCCCCCAACTCGGTAAAGGCGCGCTCCAGTTCGTCTGCGGCACCGCTCACCTGCGGGTCTACGCTCGCAAATCCCCACAGGCGATCGGGATGCGCGGCAACCAGCATGGCAATCTGGTCATTGGTGCCAAAGTGCCCTCCGCATGCCGTGGTTACATCGAGCGGCATGAGCACGCTCTTCTGCACGTCACAGACGTCCATCTCGACTTGAAGCTCATCCCAATCCATGGGGCCCATATGCCCCATACCAAATTCTCGTGACCAAAAACCGAATCCATCAGGCTCATCACCCGGCATACAGATCTCGCCGTAGAGCATAGGATGGACCAACATGTCGATAACCATTTCGTACTCCTTTCCAGGCATTTGACCCTAGTACGGCTCAAACGAACCAATCACTCGGGACGACAGCTCAGCGCCCGCCTTCATACACGCCGGAATATCAAGGCCATCGATCACGCCCTTGGTAAACCCGGCAATATACGAGTCGCCGGCACCCACGGTATTAACGACCTTCTCCGCCGGTACGATCCCGCACTCATAGAAGCGCTCACCGTCATAGGCAATGCTCCCCTTCTCGCCAAGCGTGGCAACCGCAACGCGCGGTCCCAATTCCTGCACGTGGCGTACCCAGTCCCGCAGCTCCGGAGTGTCCTCTTCAAACGACATGAACGCATAGTCTACGTAAGGAAAATGAGCCTCGCATGCATATTCGGGATCCTGGCTGAACACCGAGAAGTCCATAACCACCGTCTTGCCCGCATCATGCCATTCGGGCAGGAGGTCCAGACAATTGCCAAACAGGTCGGTATGAATGATGTCATGCTCTAGGATAAACGCCCGGTCGTCTTCATTCGGTCGATATGTCTCCATTACGCCATCGATTGCCTCGAGATGCACGCGATCGACGCCGTCTTTCAATGCCATGAGCATCACCGAGGTGTCGCCATCTTCCACCCGCAGATGTGAGATATCGAACCCCTCAGCGACCAGCGCCTCTCTCATCTTGTCTCCGTACTCGTCCTTGCCGACAACCGACACGGCGGATACCGAAACGCCCATTCGTGCAAGATGGATACCCCAGTCAATGCCATTACCAGTCGGATAGAACACGCCGATGTTTTGATAGACGTCCGCGCAGCAAAAACCAGCCGCACACGCTTTAATACCCATGGTCTTCTCCAATGTTCAAAAGGGGACCCGCCACATGGCGAGCCCCCTTTTCGCGTTTCGCTTATTGTTTTGCATCGGCTGTCCAAGGCCTCATAGCCAGACCGCCGTACGCTTTCTTAAGCTATTCGACGATTGGTGCTCCGTGGCCCCAAGAACCTTCCATGCCGCACACGGTCGAGGCAAACCCGGCAGCAAAGTCGAGCGCGCGCTCGATGGCCTCGGCGCCATCCTCACCGCGCTTGGCGGAATCGAGATAGCACATCAAAAACGAGGTGAGGAACGAGTCGCCCGCCCCCATGGTGTCCTTCATGTCCGTTACCGGTTTAGCCAGCTGGCGGTAATAACGCTCGCCGTCGTAAGCAATGCAGCCCTCGGCGCCCGCCGTAGCCGACACAAAACGCGGACCCAGGCCCTTCACCCATGCCAGACGCTCGCGAATCTCGTCCTCACTCGCGGCATCCGCCGCACTAAAGAAAGCGAAATCGACGTAGGGCGCAATCTGCTCGTAGTACTCGTCGGTGGAGTCGTCCGAAAAGTCAAAAGAGACCGTGACGCCCGCAGCCTTCAGCTTGGGCAGCTCGCGCTCGGTAAAGCAATAGTTGCCCGAATGAACCACATCGAACTGCTTCATGTACGAAAGGTCAAAGCGATCGAGGACATAGCGCGCATCGCCACGGATACCGCCCTCGTTGGAGCCGAGGAAGACACGGTCACCGTCGACGACGGTCACGCGAGCCGCTCCGTTCTCGCCAATCATCTGCTCGCACTTGTCAAGCTCGATACCTTCATCCTCGAGGCTTGCAATGACATGCTCGGCAGCGGCGTCATTGCCAAAAATGCCCATGTATGCGGAGCGTGCGGCACCGCATTTCTTGGCATAAACGGCGAAGTTCACCGCATTGCCGCCGGGATACATGGTGTGGATATGCTCGTAGCGATCGACGACGTTGTCGCCAAATCCGAGCGCGTTAACGTTAAATGCCATGGCCTTTGCCCCTTCTAGTACTCGACAACACCCATATAGCGACGGAAATCGGGATCGTGATCAAACACCTTGCCGCGTGCAGCACGCAGCTCGCAGTTCATGGCGTAGAACAGCACCGGGTCCAGATAGGCACGGACGCTCGCCGGCACGGCTTCCATACCGTACTCCTTGGCATCGAGCACCATCAGCGTATCGGTATGCGTCTTAAGGAACGCCAGGGCGCGCTCGTCCATAGCACGGCACTCGCTGGAGCCCATCTGCAGGAAGTAAAAAACGCCATCCTGAGTAGCCTCGAAGGGGCCGTGGAAGTACTCGGCAGAGTGGATGTAGCTACAGTGCTGCCACTGCATCTCCATAAGAGAGCAGATAGCGAAACCGTAGGTCTGGCTAAAGTTGGGACCGCTGCCCAGAATGTAGAAGAACTCGTGCTCCTGGCAAAGCTTGGCAAAGCGATCGCCCAGCTCGGCATTTACCTTCTCGCGTGCCGGGGGAAGAATCTTATCCATCTCGGCGATACCGGCATACATATCGGCAAGATCGGCGTAGCCCTCCTGCTGATCGAGCAGCTCGGCCGCAAGCGACAGCGAAATGCCAGCGGGGACCTCGGCCTGCGGCACGCCCTCGCCCCACGGGTAGACCCACGTGGTCCACTTGCCGGAGTCAATCTTGGATCCAGCGTTGTCGGTCTGGGCGATCACCGTAGCGCCGGCAGCAAGGGCAATCTCGCAGCCCTCGACGACCTCGGGGGTGTTGCCACTGTGGCTACAAGCGATGACCAGGGACTTCTCGCCCAGACGACGCGGACGCATGATATCGAACTCGCGAGCCGTATAGATATACGAAGTGAAGGTGGTTGCCTCGCGCTGCAGAAGCTCATGAGCCGGGATCAAATCGATCATGGAGCCACCGCAAGCAATCCAGTAGACGCTGTCGAACTTGCCCTTCTCGGCAATTGCCTCTTTGATCAGATCGTGTGCGTTCATATCCAGTTCCTTTCTTGTTTGGCCCGCAATCAATGACGTTGGTTGCGTGGCCGATGGTTGTTTTAGTCAATCAGATATTTCTCGAATGCGGCCATGTTCTTGGCATCTGCCGCCGCCGGGTCATCGTAGTAACGACCGTCCGTGATTTCCTGGCCCAGCATGCCGTCGAAACCATGGGCGTTGAGTGTGGCGACGAAGGCGTCCATATCGTGCTTGCCATCGCCCCACACCAGATGGCCATACGGGTCACCGTCGATAAAGTGCATCTCGTGAATTGCCCCATCACCAAAGGCGGCAAACCAGTCCTCGAGCGTCTCGCCTGCAACGCCCATCGCGGTTGTATCAACCATGGGCTGTAAGTACGGGCTCGCGACCTCGTCAATCATGCGCTTCGCATCGGAAACCGTCGTCACAAGGTTGCTCTCCTCGGGACGCAGGCTTTCCATCGTAAGCACCAGACCGTGCTCGCCGGCATACTCCGCCAGAATGGACAAGTGCTCGCGGCTGCGCTTCCAGGCTTCCTCGCGGTCCTCGTCCCAGTCGCCCCAGCCCGAGTTGATGGACATGCGGTCGCACCCAAGTACCTCGGCAAGCTCAATGCCGTGCTTAAAGTACGCCAAGCTGCGCTGTTCATGCAGCGGTTTGCGTGCGCAGTACTGCCAAGGATAGACAACATTCTCGGGACACAGAGTACGATACCTAAGCCCACGGTCTGCAGCCTTTTTCGCCAGGACCTCAGCTTCAAAGTAGCCCGTGTGGTCGAGCGTCACATGCGGCTCCGCACACCACAGCTCAATGGACTCAAAGCCCAAACGCTGCTGCACATCAAGGAAGTAATCGAGCGACCACATGATGTAGTGGATATTCATGCCCGCAATCTGCTCGCGGCGCAGCGTCGGTTTGGATTCAGGCATCTTATGCCTCCTTATTTCGATCGAACACGATTTGTCCGTCCGACATCGTCATGTCAACCGCAAGATCACGTGCGTCGCGATAATCGAGGTCGAACACATCCCGATCGAGCACGCAGATATCGGCAAGCTTGCCAACCTCAAGCGTACCCAGCTCGTCTTCGCGCATCAGGTCGTACGCGCCCCCGGCAGTCCAAGCGCGCAAGAGCTCGACAAGCGTCAGCGTGTTGACCTCATTCACGGGCAGTCCGTCGGCGAAGAATCCGCCGCACGCGCTGTAGATTGACTCGCCCAGGCTCGGAATCAGCAGCGGCAGATCCGTGCCGCAGCACACTGTGCATCCGGAATCTTCCATGCCGCGGCGATTCCAGCTGTGCAAAAGTCGCGTCTCGCCAATTTGTCGACGCATCATCGACAGGCAATCCTCGCGCCGGTCCAGCGTCAGAATCTGCGGATAGACCTCGCAAATTCCACCTAACTTGCCAAACTCGACAAGATCGGTCGGGTCAGAGTTCTCGAGATCGGTAATCGCATGGCGGCGAAGCATCCGTCCATGCTCGTCTCGAGGCAGCGAGGCATAGAGCGCCACGGTGCGACGAACGGCGCCATCGCCCTGGCAATGCAAGGAATATCGGAAGCCGTCAGCATCAATTGCACGCAGCTCGTTCTCAATCAGATCCCACTTTGGCTCCTCGACGACCGTCTTGCCGGCAGCGCCCGCATCGGCCGAGTCCGCATAGGGGTCAATCATCTCGGCAAGCCCCGCCCATACGCCGCGATCGGTCATACGGTTGAAGCCAGAAAAACGAACGAACGGTCCCCGGAAGCGCTCTCGTGCCTCGCGGGCATATGCCAGATTTGCACCGGCACCCACCGGCTGCGACATCATAGAGACGCGAACCGTCAGCTCACCAGATTCCTCACGGCGAGCCATTTCGTCGGCAAAGCCGTAGTAGTCATCAAACGCCATCTCCTTGATGGCGGTAACGCCGCGTTCGTTAAGCATGCTCATGTAGTCCGAATACCCGGCACGCACCTCGGGCAGCGCGAGGAAATCGCTCATCATGCGCCAGATCTTCTCGGCATAGCACGCCTGGGGTGTAAAGCCGTATCGCGCACTGGCGGCAGCATTGAGAACGCAGGTCTCCGCACCCGATGTAAAGCAGACGACGGGGATATCGCCAAAACAATCGTCAAACACAGCTGCCGTATTTGCGTTCTCGGCATCCGATGCCAACGTTTCGGGTAGGTTGTGGCCAAAAGCCGCCGCGCAATCCGGATGATCTTCTTTCCATGTACGCAAGAGCGACACGGCCTCTTTGGCATCAGCGATGCCGGACAGATCAGACCCCAACGTCCGCAGCGCCCAGCCTGTATAGAAGGTATGTACATCGATCAGGCCAGGCATGACGGTGCGGTCGCCCAGGTCAACTACCTCGTCCGCCTGGGTCAAATACGAAGCTACCTCACACTTGGTGCCAACAGCCTCAATTCGATTGCCACGGACCGCTACGAAACCTTCAAACGGCAGGTCCCCCGTACCGGTAAAGACGCTCTTAGACGTCAGGACCGTCAAACGATCAGACATCACAACCACCTACACCGGAAGCATGCCAGAGATTGCCGTTACAATCACGCCAAAGACGACCATGAAAATGAAGAACTTCCAAATGGTCTTCCACCATTGGCCAAACGAAATCCTAGCCACGGCAAGACCGGCGACCGTCATGCCCGCCACGGGGCTGATGGTGTTGATGGTCTGGTTGGCAAACTGGAGCGCGGTGACGGCTGCCTCGGGATTGAGGCCCATGAGCTCGGTCAGGGGGCCCATAACGGGCATGGTGAGCGCCGCCAGGCCAGAACTCGAGGGAACCAGCAAAGAGAGCAGGCCAAGGACGATATACATAAACGTGGTGTAGACGGCGGCGGGTGCGCCGGCGAGCGCGGTAGCGAGCGCCTGGAGGATGGTGTCGATGATCATGCCGCCCTCGGCGATGACCAGAATACCGCGAGCGATACCGATAACGATGGCAGCGTACGCAAAGTCGGCGAGACCCTTAACGAACTCCTCTGCGATTGTCTGCTGGTCAAGACCGCCCAGGATACCGGCAAGCAAGCCCATGCCAAGGAACACGGCGGAAATCTCATTCATGTACCAGCCCTGGGTAACAAGACCCCAGACGATAATGCCCATACCGCAAGCAAAATCGATGAGCACGAGCTTCTGACGGATAGTGAACTCTTCCTCGATGGAGGCATCGGTCACGGAAAACTCAATACGCTTGAGCTTATCGTCCTCGTACACAATGGACGACT
The DNA here is from genome assembly GCA_036298925.1 of Collinsella aerofaciens. Lineage (GTDB taxonomy): Bacteria > Actinomycetota > Coriobacteriia > Coriobacteriales > Coriobacteriaceae > Collinsella > Collinsella aerofaciens_BN. The sequence goes on along the minus strand of JAXJIC010000052.1, from coordinate 37,263 downwards.
CGGGGTTTTTCTTGACGCGCATGGCGTAGCGCATGGCCCATGCGATACCGACGGCAGTGAAGATAACCCAAGAAACGGCGCGCAGCCACAGTTGCGGATTACCCTCGATGCCAATGATGCCTTGGGCGATCAAAACATTAAACGGGTCGATGGTCGAAGCACAATATCCCAGGTTAGGACCAAGGAAGCAGATGATGAATGCCGTCATCGAGTCATAACCGATACCCATCATGATGGGAATGAAGATGGCATAGAACGGCAGGGCTTCCTCAGACATACCAAACGTAGTGCCGCAAATGGACAGCAATGTCATCGTGATGGGAATGATGAGGATGTCCTTGTTCTTGAGCTTTTTAATCACACGGCTCATGCCGGCATTCAAAGCGTTGGTCTTGGTGATGATCGCGAACGATCCGCCAATCAATAAGACGAACGCAACGACGTCGGCAGCCTCCTGGATGCCCTTGGTGGGCGCTTGCAGAACCGCGAAGATATCCTGGCCCAGATTGATGGTCTCGCCGGTCTCGGAATCGGTGTAGTTCTTATCGACCTGTTCATAGGTTCCAGCAACGGCGACTTCACGCTCGCCCGCCGCTGTCGAAATCGTCTTGCGCTGATACTGACCAGAGGGAACGATCCAAGTCAGGACCGCAAAGACAACGATCAGCAAGAACATGATCGTATAGACATGCGGTAATTTGAACTTAAAACGTCTGTTTGTCTTCTTCGCCTTCGTATCTGACATAGATACCTCCAAAGAACTCGAGACTGCATCGTATCTCGCTTCAACGTTTGCACAATGCAAACGTTCTATGACGTTCCATAGATTACCAGCAGCTTTTTCCTTCATCAAGATAATTTCAAACTGATTGCCGCAACGCGGTTGAACGGTTGCGTTTGCGCCGTGAACGGTATGGAAACGCCCGGTGAGATGATCCACCGGGCGTTTCCATTCGCAATGTCCTAGATGTCAAAAACGTAGCGAGACCCAACGATCCGCTGACGACCGATGATAAACGGCCGCCGCTGCTCATCGAAAAAGAAGGCTTCCATATAAAACAAGGGCTCGCCAACGGGAACTGCCAACAGTCGAGCGACCTCGGGCGACGCGCACGCGATCTCGAGCGTGCACGGGTCGGTAAACGCGGGCGTGCGGCCCGTCCGGTTGCGCACGAACTCAAAAATGGATTGGTTAGATAGAGGTGCCGTTGATAGATAGGCGTTGTCCTCGTAAACGTATATGTTGTTCTCGAGCATGACGGGGACTCCATCGGCAGTACGTACACGCTCAACGCAAATCAAATCAGTTCCAACGGGAACACCAAAGAACTGTGCTTCGGTGGAATCCGCCGGCAGTATCTTTCTCGAAATGACACACGCCCCCGGTTCCATTCCGTTAACGCGGCATGCGTCCGAAAAACTCTGGACGTCATCCTTCTGGCGAATCTTGCGCTTGAGCTTGGGGACATTGACAAACGTACCTTTCCCCTGTCGCTTCGTTAGATAGCCCTGCTGGACGAGCTCCTCAATAGCGCGTCGCACGGTAACGCGGCCAACTTTATAGCTCTCAGCCAATTCGAATTCGTTGGGTATCCGCGCGCCTGCCTTGTAGGCGCCGGAGTTGATTTCGTTTTTAATGATATCAATGACCTGTTGGTACAGCGGTATCGCTGCTTTACCGTTAGTTGGCCCTTCAGTCGGTGGCATATACCCTCTCCCAGCACAATTAATTCTAAAACGGGCTTAAGGGCATTCAACAAGCCCTTAAGCCCGCATTAGCTTAAAGTATGCTAGGTGTCGCACCAAAATGTTGGCTATTTACTCATCAGACCCGAAAAACGCGCAACTACCGCGCTCCTAAGAAAGCGTGAGCAGTTCCGGCAGCTGGTCGATGATCTTGTCCGCGGCATCCTGGCTAAAGCCAAAGCGCTCCTCGCGCTTGGCAATGACTGTCAGGCCGGCTCGCTTGCCGGCGGTGATGCCAGGCACCGAATCCTCAACGCAGCAGCAGCGATTCGCGGGCAGCCCCAGCAGGTCCAGCGCATGCAGGTAGATGTCGGGCTCGGGCTTGCTCTCCTTAAACTGCTCGCCGCTCACCACATGCTCAAAGGCATCCGACAACCCGCACGCATCGAGCACTTCCTCGATGCTATCCATGGGAGACGAGCTGGCAAGCGCCACGCGAACGCCGCGGCGCGGCAGCTCTCGAATCGTATCCACGGCGCCTGGGTTAATCAAAGCCTGATAGTCGCGCGGACGCTTATGAGCCCACTCGTCCCAACGGGTCAACGCTTCCTCGCCAGTTAAATGCCCCTTACCGGCGCGCTCAAACCAATCGACCAGCATACGCAGGAAGAACTGATGCGAAGTACCGACCTGCCCATTCAACTCCTCTTGAGTCAGATTAAGCCCAAGCTCCTTGGCAAACGCGGCAGTCTCGCCCAGGTAGTAATACTCGGTATCGACAATCACGCCGTCCATGTCAAAGATAACGGCGTCGAACGGAAATGCGGACACGGCACCCTCCCTAACAAAAGGGCGCCCGCAAGCGGACGCCCGAGCCATGCACTATCGGCGATTCTAACCCAGCAGCTTGTCCAGCGCCACCGCAATGCCGTCTTCGTTATTATTGGCGGTCACCATCTGGGCCACAGCCTTGACCTCATCGACGGCGTTGCCCATGGCAACACCGGTTCCGGCCCACTCAATCATGGATTTGTCGTTCTGGCCGTCGCCAAACGAGACGACCTCGCTGGCATCGATGCCGAGCTTGGGCAGGGCACCCTCGAGCGCGCGGGCCTTGTCAATACCGGGCGCCGTGTACTCAAAGTACCAGTCGGCCGTAAACATGCCCGAAAGCGTCTGAGTAAAGGGCGCATACATCTCCTCGTGATGCGCTTGCAGATAGGCCGGGTCGCCCGCAGTGAGCAGCTTGTCCACGGGATAAGCATCAGCGACCTCATGCAGGCTCTCCACCTCGCGAATCTTAAGGTCGCAGGCATCGCGCTCATACTTGACGATATTCTTCTGCGAGCCGTCAGGCAGCGTGATCATGCAGCGGTGCGAGTCCTCGACGTGCAGATCGCGACCGAGCGAAATCATAGGGATCACGTCAAAATTACGCAGGTGATCAATCAGACGGTGCAGCTCGTCAGCCGGCATGGCCTGGTCAAAAAGGACCTCATCGGTCTGAGCGTCGACCACATGCGCGCCATTAAAGGCCACCAGCAGACCGTCATGGTTTTGAAGGTCGAGCTCCTGCGCCAAGGCATGCAGCCCCCATGCGGGACGGCCCGAAGCCAAAATGAGCTTAATGCCCGACTCCTGCGCCGCGAGCAGCTTCTCGCGCGTACGCGGGCTAATCACTTTCTGATCGTTGGTGAGCGTACCGTCGATATCCATTGCGATGGCTTTGATTGCCATATATGCCTCCTTGCATCTTTTTTATCGCGCACTATCTTATCCGAGCCGGGGCACGTTCGCACAGCACGCGTATGACGGTTGCAAAACCACCCCATTTGAAACAAACGCAAAAAAGTACTTGCAAAGACGCGTTCCGACATATAAGTTGATAAAAGACCGCCGTTGCGGTTTTAAGTAGATCGAGCATATGAAGTTTGAGTTTTAGCGTGTAAGAGAAGGAAGATCGGCAAAGTACAACCCCAAACGCAATGACAACTTAATGAGGTAACTGCCACATGTGAGGCACCCAGGGCATTGCTGTCTCGATTTTGAGCACGATGCCTTCCGCCTTGCATGGGCCGTTCCATCCCGCCCCTGCAGCAACTGCCTCACGGGCTCATTGAAAACCGCATAGCACCCCAACGTCAGCACATCACCCACGGCAAGCACATCACTCACGACAACCAACACATCAACAAACAGCACGAACATCAACCGATTGGAGAAGCTATGACAAACCACCACGCTGAAGACGGCGATAAGAAAAGCATTTTGGATGCCCGCATTGAGCGAGCATATGCAAACGACTATGACGCCGCCTTTGCCGCCGCGACCATCAAGAACTACGCGTCGCTACCGATCGCAACGATCTTGGCCGACCACCCCCAACTGCTGAAGCGCTGCACAAAGATCATGGGCGACCCCGACATTCGCAAGCTGACAGACCCCTATGCCCCAAAACGCGACAACGATTCGTACGTTCTTACCGTAGGCTGCCTAGCCCATATGCTTACGGCGCTCGACACGAAACTCAAGCTCGAATGGGAACCCGACGAGCGTCATGAACTCGAAAGCAAGCGGAACACCCTGCGCGCCGCACTGTTCCTTCCGTTGGACGGCCTCAAGCGCTGCAACGTCGAGCTCAATACACAGGCGCGGCAAAAGCCCGGGACCACGGGGCAGAAAACTCCAAGACCCCATGCGGCCATCGTCGACCGCAACCGATATAACCGCATGACCGCGCACTTTTCCGCCGAGGGAGCAGCCATAAGGACGCTGATCGACCTGCTGTGCCTCCTGAACATCAACGAGCTATTTGAGGGCTATCTCGCCCTTGTTCCCGCGACGGCACCCAAGTCGGTAGCAAAGATCATCGAGACCTGCAGACGCCAGTTTGAGCGCCATCGCAATGGCAGCGAGATGAACGCCAGCATCGCGCAGTACTACGCGGCTCATTACAAAAATGACGGATGTGCCCCTGTCGAGCATCAGCTGCGGCTCGCCTACACCACGCCCGCCGCAACGCTCTATCGCTTTGGAGCCCTTGGCGCTTGCGAGCCGCACGAACAGGCAGCCTGCCCCACAACCGAGCTCGATCTCAGGCTCGGACGAACCCCGTAGCCCGCCAGCCCCTCCGCGGGCAACAATCCTATTCCTCCACAACACAACCAACAGAAAGGAGTCCTCATGGACACCAATCATTCCCCCATCATCAGCCCCCTCACCATGCGTGAATCCGCCCGAGGTATCACGCTCACCAGCATTTACGATGAGATGCTCGCCCGTCGCGAGCTCTCCGTCATGGGAAACATCGAAACCCCGATGGCCCACGACCTATGCCAGCAGATCCGCCTGCTCGATGCCACCGACCCCAGCCGCCCCATCACCATATTTGTCGCCAGCGCCGGCGGAAGCGTGCGATCGGGTCTTGCGATCTATGACGCCATGCGCCTCGCATCGTGCCCCATCCGCACCGTTTGTCTGGAATTCGCCGCGTCCATGGGCGCCGTGATCTTTATGGGCGGCGACGATCGCCGTATGGCGCCCCATGCAGAGCTCATGATTCACGACCCGCTGATCCCCCAGGGGGCAGGCGGCTCGGCACTTGCGCTGCAAGAAACCAGCCGGCGTCTCATGCAGACCCGCAAGACCCTCACGCAAATCCTCTCGGACCGCAGCGGCCTCACGCCCAAGCGCATCCAGTCCCTCACTGCAAAAGACACCTACCTTTCGGCCGAGCGCGCCGTCGAGCTCGGCTTTGCCCACGAAATCCTCTTGACCACCAAGGAGGTCGCCCATGTCTAACCTCGCCAGCCGCCTCGCCGCATCTAAGTCCGCATCGTCCACCATCCTCGCCAAGGATCGAACGCTTTCCTGCGACACCCGCCAAACGGGACTCAACAACAACGCACTTGTGATCGGCCCCTCGGGAGCCGGCAAGACCCGAAACGTCCTCAAGCCCAACCTGCTGCAAATGAACGCAAGCTACATCGTGCTCGACACCAAAGGCACGCTCTGTCGCGAAGTGGGACCCGTGCTGGCAGCCCACGGTTACCGCGTGCAATGTCTCAACTTCGCCGACCTCAACACCGTCCCGGCCCTTGCGCCCGGCATCGAGCGCTGCGGCTACAACCCCCTGAGGCACATTCGCCGCAAGGCGGACGGCAGGCCCAACCAGCAGGACATCCTCTCGGTGGCAAAGGCCATCTGCCCCATCGAGGGCAACAACCAGCCTTTTTGGGATCATGCGGCGGCAAACCTGCTGTCGTGTCTTATCGCCTACGTCACCGAACAGCTACCCGCCGACGAGCAGACGATCAGCTCGGTCATCAAGCTGATCGAGCACCTGCAGGACGGTGCCACGGGTCGATTGTTTGACGACCTGATCACGACCGACCCCCAAAGCTATGCCCTCTCGCTATGGCGGCGCTACGCCATTACGCAAAATGCCGAGCGCATGCACGCGAGCATCGTCGGCATCCTTGCCGAAAAGGTCATGTGTCTGGGATTCGACGGTGCGGCACAGCTCTATCGTGAGTGCCATCAGGTGGACTTCGCTTCCATGGGACACACCCCCTGCGCCCTGTTTGTAACCGTAAGCGATATTGGCCGCAATCTCGATCCGCTGACCGGCCTCTTTATTACGCAAGCGTTTATGGGCCTCATTCGTGAGGCCGATAGGCAGCCCGACGGCAGCCTGCCCGTGCCCGTGCGCTTTATGCTCGATGACTTCGCAAATCTGCAGATCCCCCAGATCGACAACGTGCTCTCGATTATCCGAAGCCGCAACATCTGGGCAACGCTGCTGCTGCAGTCGACCAACCAGCTCGATGCGCTCTATGGCGAGGCACGCGCACGCTCCATCATGGGCAACTGCGACACGCATCTGGTGCTGGCGTTCCAGGATCCCGAGAGTGCCCGGGTGTTTTCCGACCGCGCCGACGCGCTGCCCACCACGCTCATGGCGACGCCGATCGATCGCTCGTGGCTCTTTGTACGCGGTCGCACTCCCGAACAGGTCGAGCGCTTTAGGCTCGAAGACCATCCGCTCTACGGGGAGCTGCCCGAGGCGCAGCGAGGCCATGCGGAGGCCGAGATCTAGGCGCAGGGTTCTCGCAGCGCGCGACGCCCCGGCGATGCTCCACAAAGGCCGTGCGCCCCGGGACCACGGCAAAGCAAAGGGGCCCGCATCCGATAGGATACGGGCCCCTGACTATAAGGCGCGATGCGTTAACAGCAGCGACTACTTGCGATGCGCGCGATAGAACTCGATGAGCGCCTGGGTCGAAGCGTCCTGCTCGGCCTTGGCGGCATCGTCGTGGAAGGCAGGGGTGATCTGCTTGGCAAGCTGCTTGCCCAGCTCAACACCCCACTGGTCATAGGAGTCGATGCCCCAGACCGTACCCTCGACAAACGTGATGTGCTCGTACAGGGCGATGAGCTCACCGAGTGCGAACGGGGTCAGCGTGTCGCCAAAGATCGAGGTCGTCGGGCGGTTACCCTCAAAGCAACGGGCCGGGACGATCTGCTCGGGCGTGCCCTCGGCACGAACTTCGTCGGCCGTCTTGCCAAAGGCGAGCGCCTTGGTCTGGGCCAGGAAGTTGCCCAGGAACAGCTCGTGGACATCCTGACCGCTGTCGGTTGCGGGGTTGGCGGTATTGGCAAAGGCGATGAAATCGGCCGGGACCACCACGGTGCCCTGGTGCAGCAGCTGGTAGAAGGCATGCTGGCCGTTGGTGCCGGGCTCGCCCCAGAAGATCTCACCGGTGTCGGAGGTCACGGCGCTGCCGTCCCAACGGACATGCTTGCCGTTGGACTCCATGGTGAGCTGCTGCAGGTAGGCCGGGAAACGGTGCAGGTACTGGCAGTACGGCAGCACGGCATGGCTCTTGGAACCGAAGAAGTTGACGTACCAGACGTTGAACAGGCCCATCAGCGCGACGGCGTTGTTCTCGAGCGGGGTATTGCAGAAGTACTCGTCGATGGCGTGGAAGCCCTCGAGGAACTGCTGGAAGCGCTCGGGGCCGAGCACGACGATCAGCGACAGGCCCACGGCGGAGTCAACAGAATAGCGGCCGCCGACCCAGTTCCAGAAACCGAAGGCGTTGGCGGGGTCGATGCCGAAGGCCTCGACCTTCTCGAGCGCGGTGGAGACGGCGACGAAGTGCTTTGCCACGGCCTCGGCGTTCTGCTCATCGGAGCCGTCGATGGCGCCCTGAGCCTTGAGCTGCTCGAGCATCCAGGTCTTGACCTCGCGAGCGTTGGTGAGGGTCTCGAGCGTGGTGAAGGTCTTGGAGACGATGATCACGAGCGTGGTCTCGGGGTCCAAACCCTTAAGCTTCTCGGCCTGGTCGTTGGGGTCGATGTTGGAGATGTAGCGGCAGTCGATACCGGCGTCAGCATAGGGACGCAGAGCCTCGTAAGCCATGACCGGGCCCAGATCGGAGCCGCCGATGCCGATGGACACCAGGTGCTCGATCTTCTTGCCGGTAACGCCCTTCCACTCACCGGAGCGCACGCGCTCGGCGAAGGCATACATGCGGTCGAGGACCTCGTGCACGTCGGCGACGACGTCCTGGCCGTCGACAATGAGCTGGCCCTTCTCGCTTGCCGGGCGGCGCAGCGCGGTGTGCAGGACAGCGCGGTCCTCGGTAGTGTTGATGTGCTCGCCAGAGAACATGGCGTCGCGGCGCTCCTCGAGCTTCACCTCGCGGGCAAGATCGCACAGCAGCTTGACGGTCTCATCGGTCACCAGGTTCTTCGACAGATCGAAGTGCAGGTCACCGGCGTCAAAGCTCAGCTTGTTCACGCGGTCGGCGTCAGCAGCGAACCAGGCCTTGAGGTCGATACCTTCGGCCTCGAGCTTCTCCTGATGAGCCTCGAGCGCCTTCCAAGCGGCAGTCGACGTAGCATCGATAGGTGCGGCAACAGTTGCCATAGAGTCCTCCTCAGCATACGGGCGCACGCCTCCATGCGCCCGGACATTCAGATGCCACTATTCTAGCGCAGGTCAAGACTACAATCAGCGAGCGTTGCCAATCGGCCCCCAAACGGCAACCGATCAAAAAGAGACAGGCTTATTTTGGCAGGTCAAACGCTTTACCAACCAAAAATAACCCATCCCTTTATGGCAAATATTAGGCCACGGCGCAGACGCTACCGAGCAACTCACGCAGAGGAGACCCGATGCCCTCCAGCAGTTCGGGCGCGATAATGGCAAAAACGGGAACCTCGCCGGTGCCCACGACAGCAGGCACCTTGCCCTCCGAGACAATGCATCCATAAGGGACAAAACCATCTTCGCCGGCATCGAGCGCCGCCATGCGACGCGCGAGTTCGCGCGCAAAGCCGGCAGCATCGGCATCGCCAATCGCCAGGACAAAGTCCACGCCTTCGTCGGTCGCCAGGGCCACGGCTTCGTCGACCAGTTCGTCTCCCCCGTCGCCCTCAAACGAGCCGCAGCGGAAAAGCACACGCTCGAGTAGGGCTCGAGCGAGCGAACCAAGTGCCGCCGAGACAAGCTCATCGCGCGTATGCTTGTCACCGCCCAACACGACCAGTGCCTTGGTGCCAGCGTAGTGGGCAACCAATCGCCCGCACCAGCGAGCCACATCCCCATCCGCAACCAAGCGCGTCGGCATACCAAACCCATAATTGACCATCTTTCCCACAACCCTTCCGTGCGCATAGGCGGTATCAATCGTTAGGCTCATGCTACGAAGCAAGGTTTTCCGAGCTGTTTCGCACTCTTTAGAGCTGCGTTAAAACCCGATGCAGTTGCACGACTATACCTGGCAAAAAGGAACAGGTTTTGACGATGTCCGGACGAGCGGGTATTATCGAACAGATATTCGATAAGAACATGTGTTTGATGGAGGGACACGGATGGCGCACGAGCAGCACACCTATATCTGCATCGACCTCAAGACGTTTTATGCCAGCGTCGAGTGCGTCGACCGTGGGCTCGATCCGCTCACCACCAACCTAGTCGTTGCCGACGAATCGCGCGGACGCACGACCATCTGCCTCGCCATCACGCAGGCCATGAAGGACTTAGGTATTCACAACCGCTGCCGCCTATTCGAGATTCCCGACGGCATCGACTACATCAAGGCTGTACCGCGCATGCAGCACTACATGGAGGTGTCGGCGCAGATCTACGGTATCTACCTGGAATACGTCAGTCCGCAAGACGTTCACGTCTACTCAATTGACGAGTGCTTTATCGACGTGACACCCTATCTGGACCTCTATCACACCGATGCGGAAGGCTTCGCCTGCATGTTGCGCGACGAGGTCCTGGCGCGCACCGGCATCACGGCGACGGTCGGCATCGGCCCCAACCTATTCCAGGCCAAAGTTGCACTCGATATCACCGCCAAGCACGTACCCAGCCGCATCGGCATACTCGACGATGAGACCTTTCGCAAGGAAATCTGGCCCCATCGTCCCATCACCGATATCTGGGGCATCGGCCCCGGCGTGGCAGCACGACTCGAAAAATACGGCGTCTACGATCTGATGGGCGTCGCGGCGCTCGACGAAAACCTGCTTTACGACGAGCTCGGCGTCAATGCCGAGTATCTCATCGACCACGCCTTCGGACGCGAGCCGACAACCATCGCCGATATCCAAGCCTATCGCCCGCAAGCAACTTCGACCACCACAGGACAGGTGCTCTCGAAGGGCTATGCCTACGAGCAGGCCTACACCGTCTTGCGCGAGATGGTCGACAACGCCGTGTTGGACTTGATCGATAAGCACGTGGTCTGCGACAGCATCTCGCTCTTTGTGGGCTACGCGAGCGAGCGCGCCGACATACGCAGGCTTGATGCCAGCGGTACTGCACAATATGTGGACGGATGCGGACACCTGCGCTCGAGTACGTCGAGCATCGAACCCACCGCAACCGCCGGCCCCGAGCTCGCGCCCCGTGCTCCCAAGCCCGTCCAGCGCGATGACGAACGGCGCCGCCTGGTGCGCGAAGCGCAGGCAATCGATGGCATCTTTGTGGGAGAGCATGGTGGCAAACCGCGTGGTGGCTATGCCGCGCTCTTTGCGCACTCCAACGCCTCGCGCAAGCTGCCCGAGCGTACCAATTCGTTTAAGAAGATCATGGGCTATTTCGATGAGCTCTGGGCGCAGACTGTCGATCCCAAACGACCGGTCAAGCGCATCAACCTGGGCTTTAGCAATCTTGTGCCCGAGGAATTTGCCACCATCGATCTGTTCAGCGATATCGAGGCCGATGAGCGCGAGCGCGACCTGGCGCGCGCCGTCCTGGCCGTGAAAGGCAAGTACGGCAAGAACGCGCTCGTCAAGGGATTAAGCTTTACCGCCGGCGCCACCGCGCGCGAGCGCAACGATCAAGTTGGAGGACACCGTGCCTAAACCCAAACAACAGCCCATGCGCCCGCCGACCGCCTTCGAGCGCCTGGCGGACCCCGAGGGCAGACGCCGCGCAGCCGACCCCAACCTCACTGCCAACGGTGCCGTGCGCGCCAACCGCGCCGCACAGTTTATGCCCTTTGCCGCCCTCACGGGATACTACGAACTCGTGCGCAAGCAGGAAATCACCGTCGAGCAAAAACGTGAGCTCACGGAAGAAAAAGCCCTCGAGCTTTCGCAAAAGCTCGAGGGCCTCAAACGCGGCGACTTGGTGCGCGTCACCTATTACGATACGTACGGCTATCGTAGCCGCACGGGCATTCTCGACGAAGCGTTACCCGCATTCAAGCTGCTCAAACTCAGGGATATCGCCATCAACTTCGACGATATCCAGGACATTGAGCTACGCGGACGAGCCTAGCGACGAGAACGCTTGCGCAAGACGAGAGCAATGCCAAGCACTGCGGCAGCTGCAACCAGCAATCCCAAGACCAGCGTGAGGGTCGAGTCGCCAGCGCGAGGCAGCGAGCCGTCCTTCGGAGTCTTCTTAGCGGTCGTCGTGACGGTGGTCGTGGTGCTGCTCGACTGGTCGTTGCCACCCGTCTGGCTGCCGCCAGGCTGATCGCCGCCACCCGGCTGCGAAGGATCGGTGGGTTCCGTCGGATCCGGAGTACCGGGATCAACCGGATTCTCCGAATTCTCCTTGCGCTGGATCCAGACCTGGCAACCATAGAACGGGTTGGCGGTACCAAGGCACAGACCCTGGTTGGTCACCGCAAAGGTGCGCAGACCATGGTTATACGGATCGTTAAAGCCATTGGTCGTCAGCGTCGTAAAGTTCACGCCGTCCTCGGTCACATACATATCAAAGCCGCGCTCGGCATCGCGCAGGTAACACATGCACGTAAGGACACTCTGCAACTTCTTGAGGTTCTCCTCGCTCAGCAGCTTATCGAGCGCATCCTGAATATCGCTCGGCAGCTCGGTGCCATAGGCATCCTCGTACTGCTGCTTAAGGCTCTCATAGCTATCGAGCATGTCCTGATACTGGTCGGCAAAGGACTTGAAGTACGCGATCTCGCCATCGATCTTCTGGACATAAGCGGCGTCGTCCTCAAAGTCCTGGGACATCGTCGCGGCCTGATCGCAAAGACCGCCCGCGGCATCCTCCAGCGCATCGCTCAGATCGCCAAAGCCCTTAGCAACCTCGGTCTTCTCGTCATCGACATCGACGGCCTTGTTTGAATCATCAACCTCAGCAGCTTCGTTCGAATCATCGACCTCGGCGGCCTCGTTTGAATCATCGTCCGCAAGCGTGTTCACGGGAACGATGGGGTCGTCAGGCGATTTCTTGTCGAGCAGGTGATCGAGCAGGTCCCTAAGGCGCTGAACCTGAGAGTCCCACTCCTCGGGCGTCATATCGATAATGTCGCCATTGGAGAACTGGCCGATCGGCTCAAGCAGGCTCGCGGTATCAAAGGTACCGATATACAGCTTGCCGTCGAACTTCTGCATGCGCCAAATGTACTGGTTCTCGTTTCGGCCAAAGCCCGAAGTCAGGCCGGAAATACCGCCCTCGGGGAACATGTCGGTGCGATCGCCAACGACGAGCTCCATGTTCTCGTCCTTGTCCATGCGATAGATGTTAACCGACTGCTCAAGATTGGCATTCACAAACGAGCAGTCAACGCCACCCATGCTGCTCTTGCCGCCCTCTTCGGTGTTGGATTTGTTGAACAGGATGCGCTCGAGGGCAATCTCCTCGTCGTTGTATTCACCGATATAGAGGTAGTCGTTGTAGACGATGAGGTTGGCAGCGCCAGAACGGGTACGGGCAGGATCGATGCCAAAGCAGTACTTTGCACCGTCCGTCTTCTGATCGCCGACAATGGGAGTCCACGAATAGCTGCCGTCGGCATTCTTGTCGCCACGGACCATGGCAAACGACTGCATGGAATTATCATCGGGAGCGTTCTCGGGCGTACCGGTGCAGATGGTCGCATAGAGATGGCCATTGTACGAGACCATATCCCAAATGGCGCCGCCGTAGATGCTGTCCTGATAGCGAATCGCCGGATAGCCAAACAGCGTCTCCGAGTTGGCAATCTCGGTGAAGCTGTCCTGGCCCTTCGAGGGGTCAGACGACGTCAGGATTGTCGACACAAAATTACCGTTCGCGTCTTTACCCACATTACTGATGACGAGCTGGCCATCATGGACGCACATGCCGCGGATACCGGTAGAAATGCCCTGCTTGTAGGCAGCACCGTAATCCTGCATGCTCGAAAGGCCCTGATAGACAACTTTGTACTCATCCGTCTTAGGATCGATCTCGTATACAGCAGGCAGGCCGCCTTTGCCGTCATTGGTCCTGACGCTGCCGCAGAAATAGAGCTTACCCTTATAGCTCACGGCATTGCGGAACAAAGGAGCGACGCCGTTGAGCGATTCAGAGAGTAGCAGCTTGGTCTCACCGGTCTTGGTATTGATCTTGACCAAGATGCCGCCGCTGTCCTTGTCGGCCGTGCCGTCCTCCTTCTGCTGTCCATAGAAGAAGGTACCGTTAAACATGGCCTCCAGCGTCAGGCGCATGGTTTCGACATCAAAGGAATCGCCCAGCGTGCTGTTCATGAGCGTCAGCGTGTTGCCCATCGCCGCATAGCAGGTGCCCACATAAAGCCAGTCACCATAGCTCGCAGCCGCCCAAGTGTAGCTCTGGCCGCGATCGCCTTCGTTGTTGGCCGTATTACCATCGGCGCCCGGAACGGCAACGGCACCGTTACCCTGGTAGTCGACGATGCCATCCGGCTGCGACGTTCCTACCGTAGGATGCGAGAGCTTCTCAAAGGAATACCCATTTCCCGCATTGTAGGTAACGGCACCCGATGCGTCTTCGGCGTGCGCCGGCAGCGGCGATACCAAGATAGCGGCAAGCGCTGCCACCAAGCCAAGTGTTCCCACTCGTCTCATAAGGTTATAGCCTCCCCTGTCCTAAAGCCCAGTTTTAGCATTCTTCATTTCTGTCCACGGTTAATTGCAATCTGAGCACAGCAATAATCAGTGTATAAATATACACCTGTAATTTTTTGGACGGGTTCATAGATGCTCGATTGGTAGCGAATTCCGCGCAAACCGTCACCAAACTCCACTTTTGCCGCATCTAAAGGTTATTTTTGCGCAAATTTTTGGATGCCGATAGTCACAATGGGCAGGAGGCTGGTACCCACCGGAGAGGGCAACGCCTACATTTTCATAACGTAATAGCCCGCACCCCTCACTGCCGTCTCGAGTGTGTCGCGATCAACCGGGCGCTTCGAGCGCACGCGTGCCGTGTGGTCCGCGTACGTTACCGTAGCCCACACGCCATCAAGCGCATTGAGGGCATTCGTCACATTCCGGGCGCAGCCGTCGCAACTCATGCCGCCGATAAGGAGTTCCTCACGATAGGGGTAGTGGGACTCGTCGGTGTCTGCCACCACAACCTTTTTGGCCTTCTTGCCGCTCGCACCATCGCTGCAGCAACTCTTCCCGTGTGTCGAAGCGGCAATGCGACGCAGTCCAAAAAACATGCCGACGGCAATGACGGTCAGCACGATGAGATTCGCAGGGTTGAGCAAGTCACTCATGCGTTCCCCTTTCAGTAGCACTATCTAGATACCCCCATGGGGTGTCCCCATCTTAACCCAAAATCATGTCCGTTCGGTCAATTAGTTTCCCGCTTCGAACTTTTTTGTTGACCATGGCTTACTTTCGTGTATAAGTTTTCCTAGGTTAACAGTTTAGATCCGTAAGGAGCGCCGTGACTCGAACCATAGACATCCCAACGTTTCAGGCAGCAGTCGTGCGCAACTGCTCTCCCACGCTCGCGGGCATCAAGCCGGCATCGCTCTTTACCTATCCAGGCACCTATGCCCACGGGGACGGCTCGACCGCAACCGAAACCATCGCAGAACGCCGAGCACGCCTGCTCAACGTTATCGCCCAGTGCAATCGCGAGCTTGACCCGTTCGGTATCCACCTGAGTGTTTTGGTCTGGCGGCCCTGCGGAGCGCTCGTGTATATGTACCGAGCCAAAAGCCTCACCACCTATTTCGCAGACCCTCGCGCCCAAACGGCGCTCGCCTCGGAAGGCTACGACACGAGAGACCTTTCGACATGCCTTGTGCATTTGGCATCACGCATCACGCTCGCGAGCAATAACGTCGCGGAATGCGCCTGTAGCCAGACTCGATGCGCACTACCCCAGCAAGCTAGCTGCAGCAACAACTGCACCTGCGAGTTTCCGCACGAAATAGGCTACTTCCTCGGATATCCCTACGACGACGTGCACGAGTTTATCGCCCAGCGCGGCGAGAACTACAAGGTCTTTGGAGCTTGGAAGGTCTACACGAATGTCGAGCAAGCGCTTGCGATGTTTGACGCCTACCGCACTTGCACTCAATACCTCACCTTTGTCTATCAGCAGGGCTGCAGCCTGGCGCAACTTGCCCAGGCAACCCGATAGAACATAGAAGCCGCGGCAACCTGCCGCACAACTGAAAGGACTCAACATGAGCAAGATCGCCGTCGTCTACTGGAGCGGCACGGGCAACACCGAGGCCATGGCAAACTTCGTTGCCGAAGGTGCAACCGATGTCGGCGCCGAGGCAGAGGTCATCCCCTGCGCCGACTTCTCTGCCGACAAGGCCGCCGAATATGATGCCTTCGCCTTCGGCTGCCCCGCCATGGGCTCAGAGGAACTCGAGTACGATGAGTTCCAGCCGATGTGGGACGAGGTCAAGGAGACTCTCGGCGGCAAGAGGGTCGTCCTCTTTGGCTCCTATTCGTGGGCCGAGGGCGAGTGGATGGACAACTGGAAGGCCGACGCCGACGAGGCCGGCGTCAACGTCGTCGATTCCGTCATCTGCTACGACGCCCCCGATGATGAGAGCGAAGCGGCCTGCCGCGCCCTTGGAGCCGAGCTCGCCTAGCGGCAATGAGCTCCGCCCGCAACGCGCATTGCAACAAAACACATTCGCGTCCCAACAAAAACGGGAGCCGGATCACATCCGGCTCCCGTTTTCTGCTATGTCAGTCATATAAAGCGGCTACGAGATATTGCCCAAGAACGCCTTGGTGCGCTCGCTCTTGGGGTGGTCGAAGACCTCGCTCGGCGTACCCTCTTCCACAATGACGCCGCCGTCCATAAAGACGACGCGGTCGGCGACATCGCGGGCAAAGCCCATCTCGTGCGTCACGACGATCATGGTCATACCGTCGTGCGCCAGGTCGCGCATGACGCCCAGAACGTCGCGCACGAGCTCAGGGTCGAGCGCCGACGTGGCCTCGTCAAAGAGCATCACGTGCGGGTTCATCGACAGGGCGCGGGCGATGGCCACGCGCTGCTGCTGGCCGCCCGAGAGCTGGCTCGGCATAAAGTCGATGCGCTCGGCCAGGCCGACCTTGGTCAGCTCCTCGACGGCGATCTTCTCGGCCTCTTCCTTGCTGCGCTTGAGCACCTTTTGCTGCGCAAGCATGACGTTCTTTTTGACCGACAGGTGCGGGAACAGGTTGAACTGCTGAAACACCATGCCCAGGTGCGTGCGCACTTTGTTGAGGTCGACGCCCTTGGCACACACATCCACGCCCTCGACGACAATCGAGCCGCTCGTGGGATGCTCCAGGCGATTGATGCAGCGAAGCATCGTCGACTTGCCCGAGCCTGAGGGGCCCAAGACCACAACGACCTCACCCTTGTGCACATCCAGATCGATATCGCGCAGGACCACGTTGTCCCCAAAGGCCTTCTGGAGGTTCTTGATGCTGACGACGACCTCGTTCGAGTTATTGGTTTCGCTCATGATAGGACCTCCTTACAGACCGGCGATGTGATCGGCG
This sequence comes from Collinsella aerofaciens, assembly GCA_036298925.1. Taxonomy (GTDB): domain Bacteria; phylum Actinomycetota; class Coriobacteriia; order Coriobacteriales; family Coriobacteriaceae; genus Collinsella; species Collinsella aerofaciens_BN. The sequence goes on along the minus strand of JAXJIC010000052.1, from coordinate 20,316 downwards.
GGCGTCGCGACAACCTGTCCGGCGCTCTTGGCGGGACGCTTCTTCTTGGTCTCGGCCGTGCCCAAAAGCCTCGCCTCAAGACCGCTCACCAAGCGAGCGAGCGGCAGGGTGATAACCAGATAGAACAGGGCGGCAACCACGTACGGTGTAATGGAGCCCGTCGTGGCCACGATGGTACGGGCGTTCATGACGATCTCGACCACACCCACGGCGGCAAGCAGCGACGTATCCTTGTAAAGCAAGATAAACTCGCTGGTCAGCGTAGGCAAAACATTACGGAACGTCTGCGGAATCATGACATAGAGCAGCGTCTGGAACGCGTTCATGCCCAGCGAACGCGCAGCCTCGTTTTGGCCCTTGGGGATCGATTGAATACCGGCACGGAAGATCTCGCATAGGTACGCAGACGAGTTCATGGCCATGACGATAACGCCAAGCACGTAGTCATCAACCTTGACGCCGGCCAACGGCAGACCGAAGAACGCGATATAGATCTGCAGGAACGCCGGCGTACCGCGGATGATATTCACATAGATGCCGGCGAGGCAGCGCAGGATGCGCGACTTGGAGATGCGCATGAGCGACAAGGCAAAGCCAAAGGGAATTGCCAGCGGAAACGCCACAAGCACGATCGAGAGCGACATAAGGAAGCCCTTAAAGACGATCGGCAGGCTTTGGACCAAAATGACTGGGTTTAAGAACAGGCGCAGGAACATATTGGAGTTCCAGGCCTCGACCCACGGCTGCTCCTTAAGATCGGCCAGGAAGTTATCGAATGCCGTCACGCCCTTGATCTCCACCGACGGAATCTTGGAAATCTTCTTGGTCGAACCGTCGGCGAGCGTATAGGTGCCGCTAAAGGCCTCTTCGCCGCCCTCGACGGGAAACGTCACGCCGTAAACCTCGACACGGAAAAAGCCGCCGGCAGGCGCCGTCTCGCCAAAGTCAATCTTGAGCGTCTGGCCGTCAGCCTTGCACGTGGGCTTCATGGGCGTACGATCCATGAGGTCCTCGCCCGAGAGCATCGTCAATCGCGTGTCATCGGTACCAAACGTCGTGCCGTCGACAAACGTCAGCGAAAGACCGCTCAGCTCCTCATCGGCATCGGCCTGGACCTCCCAGGTAATGCGCGTCTCGGTGCCACCGACCACGTCGCTGCCCGAACCGGTATTGGGACGCGCGGTGATCTTTGCGGTCTCGAGCGCCTGAGCGGTCGAAGGCGCGGCTGTCCCCGCGCACAGCAAAGCGAGCGCCACGGCCATGACGCAGGCTAGCTTTTGGAGCAAGGCGGGCAGTGGAAAACGCTGCTCCGCGGCCCCTTTGTTCAGTCGAGACAAGGTGGCTCCTATCGTAGAAGTTGCCGGCAAAACGAGACGGAAATGCTCTCCGTCAAGAGAAGCGCAAAGGCCCTCTCCGCCAAAACGGAAAGGGCCTGCGCACAATCAAGTAGCTATTTTACTTGATGTTGTACTTAGCCATGAGGGCGTCGACGGTACCGTCGTCGGTCAGGTCCTTGATGGCCTGGTTGATGTCGTCCTTGAGCTTGGTGTTGCCCTGGTTGATGGCGATGGCGTACTCCTCGCCGGTGCTGATCTGCTTGATGGTCTGGCAGGTGTTGAACTGCTCGGCGGTCAGCTGGCTGGCAACGGAGCGGTTGGTGACTACGGCGTCGCCCTTATCGGACTGCAGGGCGCTGAAGCACTCGGTGGCGTCCTTGTAGGGGACGATCTTGGCCTTGGGGAAGTTCTCCTGGGCAAAGGACTCGGCGGTCGAGCCAGACTGGACGATGATGGTAGCGTCGGCATTGTTGAGCTTCTCGCTGAAGTTGTCGGCCGTGATGTCGGTGTTATCGACCTTGGTCACGATAGCCTGATCGTCCATGTAGTAGGAATCGGAGAAAGTGACTTCCTTCTCACGCTCGGGCGTGTCGGTGATAGCCGCGATGGAGACGTCATACTTAGCGCCCGAAGCGACGCCCGGAACCAGCGTGTCAAAGTCATTGTTGACATACTCGACATCCAGGCCCAGCTTGTCGCCGATAGCCTTGATGAGCTCAAGGTCAAAGCCTTGATAATCGCCGTTGTCATCCTTGTACTCAAACGGGGCGTACTCGGCAGAGGTGCCGACGGTCAGCGTACCGTCCTTGACGAGCGCGTACTCCTTGGAGCCGTCGACCTTCTCGACCTTAGCGTCGTCAGAGCTGCTGGAACCGGCATCAGAACCAGAGGTGGCGTTGGACGAGCCGCAGCCCGTCAGTGCGAGGGCGAGCGCCATAGCACCCGTGGCGGCAAATGCGCCAAGCTTCTTCAGCTTCATAATCAGTCTCCTTCCGGTGACCCCGTTTGATTCAGAGGTCTGCAAAAACTGAGGGTTATTATGCACCCGCTTGGAAGAATCTGCAATCAGAAAACTGATTGAAACAAACCCATAACGTGAATGGAGCACTCCACTTTATGTCAGCCATTACTGCTGCAACGACCTTAACAGGTTGATTTCAGCCGCATAACCTGCAAGTTCGTTCGGTGTCTCCAAAATAAATGGCAATGCGCGCAAGCGGCTATTCGATACAATATTCTGCATAACCTGCATACCGCCGCCAAACTCTTCACTACCCAGATAGCCCTTACCGATGCATTCGTGGCGGTCCTTATGGGCGCCGCAGGGATTCTTGGAGTCATTGATGTGCACGGCGCGCAGGCGCTCGATACCCACCACACGATCGAACTCGTCAAGCACACCGTCAAGATCGCGGACGATGTCATAGCCGGCGTCATTCACATGGCAGGTATCTAGGCAAACGCCCAACTTGGCCGACAGCTCGGGGCGCTTGTCGGCAACGCCCTCGATGATGAGCGCCAGCTCCTCAAAGCTGCGGCCCACCTCGGTGCCCTTGCCGGCCATGGTCTCGAGCAGCACCGTCGTCTGCTGGCCCTCAAACATCACCTGGCACAGGGTGTCGACGATCATCTGAATACCGGCGTCGGGGCCCTGCCCCACATGCGCACCGGGATGGAAGTTGTAGTAGTTGCCGGGCAGCGCTTCCATGCGCCGCAAGTCCTCGGCCATTGCCTCCAAGGCAAACTCGCGCGCCCGCTCTTTGGCCGAGCAGGGGTTATAGGTATACGGGGCATGAGCCACGAGCGGGCCAAAGTCGTTTTGCTCCATAAGCTCGCGCAGGGCCGCCACGTCATCCATGTCAAGATCTTTCGCCTTGCCGCCGCGCGGGTTGCGCGTAAAGAATGCAAAGGTGTTGGCGCCAATGGATAGCGCCGTCTCCCCCATTGCCCGATAGCCCTTCGTCGTCGAAAGATGACACCCAATCGTCAGCATCTCCAGCTCCCTCCTCATCAGTTGCGGTGAAATACGGTCTATTGGTGCCCTATTTTGGCGCAAACAGACCGTATTCCACCGCAAGTTATAAAAGGGGCATCAGGGACAAAGGCCTCCAGGCATTCCAAGCGCTGGTGCCATGCCCCACGCCCTAAAGTTTCAAACGAATCGCATCGATGATGCGTGCGCAGCGCTGTGTAGCGGCTAGGGACATGATGGGGCTTTCGAGTTTCCCCGCCTGAATGAGCTGCGTCGCATGCGACGCCTCACCGTAAAAATCATCGACTTCAAATGGTGCATCGATTTCGAGTACTCGACCGTCGGAATACTTCACATGAGCGAGCTCGGGGCGATGAAGCCGCTCGATTTCCAACGAGCCCCGCTCACAGGCAATCGTTAAGCGGCTTTCATATGTTGCTTCGCCGTCGCACACCATATGAATGGGTATACCGTCGACGCTCATATGGATCTCGTCGGCCCAATCGACGCGGCCGCCCGATACGTCACGCCAGCGAACTTCACGAGACGAAACCTCGCAAGCGCCCGCGAGCAAATCCTCAAACCAACCGACTGCATAGCAGCCCATGTCATATAGACAGCCGCCCTGCAACGGATCAAGCAGATAGCCTGAAGGAGACTCGCCGTAATCGAGCTTTTGCACGCTTTCAATCGAGACAATACGGCCAAGCTCACCCGACGCAAGCAAGTCCTTCACGCGAGTGTGCATCGGGCAAAACCGATTCTTCATCGCCTCCATAAACAGCACGCCGCGCTCGCGAGAGGTGGAGGCAATCGAGAGAGCCTCTTCCACACTCAAAACGGCCGGCTTTTCGCACAACACGGCCTTTCCGGCGCGCAGCGCGCGACAGGCCCAACGCGTATGCATGCCATGCGGAAGAGCCAAGTAGATTGCGTCGACATCGGGGTCGGCAATCAGCGCATCATAAGCCACATCGCCGCTATCGTCAGCCGTGGCATAACTGTGCGCGGCATCAATCGAAAACGCCCTGCAAAACTCCTCAACATGCGAAGGAGTGCGGCCGGCAGCAGCCACAAGCCGTGCCCCGTCCACCTCCTTGAGCGACGATGCAAATCGATGCGAAATGTGTCCAGCGCCCAAAACGCCCCAACAAACCTCACGCAAATCATCACATGAATCCCGATGACCCACGACAGCCCCCTTCAGTTGCGGTGAAATAGTTCCTGTTTGGCCCCTATTCTGCCGCAAACAGGAACTATTCCACCGCAAGTTATAAAAGGGTCATGAGGAGCGTGTTTTGCCGAAGACTTTAAGCATGGCCGTTACGGGGCCCGGCTGGAAGCGCCGGCGCACGTCATCGAGACGCTCGGGGATATCGATATGCTGCGGGCAGTGGCGCGCGCATTTGCCGCACTTGACGCAATTGCTCGCCAGCTTGGCCTCGCTTGTGCGCACCGCACTCGCCGTAAAGTATTGCGACAGCCCCGTAAACCAGCTGTGCGCATAGCTCGCGTTGTAGGCGGCAAAGCAGCCGGGAATGTTGATACCCTTGGGACATGGCATGCAGTAGCCGCATCCCGTGCAGGGCACGCGATTCGATTTTTCAAACTCATCCAGCACGTGCGCGATCGTGTCGAGCTGGTTGGCAGTCATCGAATTCGGCAACGCGAGGTCTGCCAGTGACGAGTTCTCATCCACCTGCGCGGTATCGGTCATACCCGAAAGCAGCATCGTCACCTGAGGATGATTCCACACCCACGAGAGCCCCCAAGCGGCAGGCGTATGCAAATGCCGATCGCATGCACCATCGAGAACAGCGCGCGCCCGCGGAGGCAATTTGCCTGCCAAGCGTCCGCCCAAAAGCGGCTCCATCACAAACACCGCGAGACCTCGCTCGGCGGCGGCCATGAGCCCCGCCGTTCCCGCCTGATATCGCTCTCCAGCGTAGTTGTACTGGATCTGGCAAAAGTCCCACTCATACGCATCGAGCATCGTAAGGAAGTCCGCCGCGCTGCCGTGGTACGAAAAGCCTATCTGACGAATACGCCCTGCAGCCTTTTGCTGCGCGATCCAGTCCTCGATGCCCAGCGCCACCACGCGCTCCCACTGCGCAGGCGAGGTGATGTTGTGCATAAGGTAATAGTCGATATGGTCGGTCTGCAGGCGGCGCAGCTGCTCGTCGAAAAACCGATCGAAATCCTCCGCGCATTTGCACGAAGCATGCGGCAGCTTGGTTGCGAGCAAAACCTGGTCGCGCAAGCCCAGGCGTTCAAGCGAAGCGCCCACGCAAGCCTCGTTGCCGGGATAGAGATAGGCCGTGTCCAGATAATTAATCCCCTGCTCCACCGCACGGGAGATGATGGCATCGGCCGTCTTCGCATCGGGGTGTCCCGGCGCACCGGGAAACCTCATGCAGCCCAGACCCAGAGCGGATATTCGGTTACCACTTTTAGGGTCAACGCGGTATTGCACGGCCCCTCCCCTCCCATCGAAACCCTGACAAGGCGAAACAAACCCGTCACGTCATCGAAACACATCGGAATCGCAATTGAGAACGTATCGTAACGCAGCAGAAATCGAGCCGTCACGGCACCGCTTTAACATCAGCAAAAAGCCCGATGAAAGGAGCCGGGCATGACCACGCGCGTGTCTTTGCGGTCTGCCCTGCAGCGTAGCGTCCAGGCAAACGTTTCTTTTTTATAACAGCCGCCCCGCGCACCCATCAATCACCCCGGCAGCATACAATCCATCAGGCGCCCCTTACGCGGGCGCCTTTTACATGGGGAGATGATTCACATGCAGATCAACAAGGTCGCCTTTATCGGCAAGGGCGGCGTCGGCCTGCTCTACGGCAGCATGATCGCCCGGGCGCTCGGCAACGACGCCGTCGAATACGTCATGGATGATGCCCGTTTTGAGCGTCATGCGAACGACGCGCTCACCGTCAACGGCAAGCCCTGCGATCTCACGTCCGTCCGTGCCAGCGAGGCGACGCCCGCCGATCTGGTCATCCTGACGGTCAAGACGACCGGTCTCGATCAGGCGCTCAAAACCATGGAAAGCGTCGTGGGCCCCGACACGTTGATCGCATCACTGTGCAACGGCATCACCAGCGAGCAAAAGATTGCCGAGCGCTTTGGCTGGGAGCACACCGTCCTGGGTATCTGCCAGGGCATGGACGCTGTATTCCTCAACGACGCACTCACCTTTACCAACACCGGTGAGATTCGCTTTGGCGCGGCCGCCGGCACCGACCCCGCGACCGTTGCCGCCATCGACGAACTCTACACGCGCTGCAGCATCGCCCATACCGTCGAGGCAGGCATCGCACACCGCATGTGGGCCAAGCTCATGCTCAACGACGGCATCAACCAGACCTGCATGGCCTACGGCGGCACGTACGGAAGCGCCACGGAACAGGGCTCCGAGCAGCGCCGCTGCTTTGTTTCCGCCATGCGCGAGACGCTTGCGGTCGCCAACGCCGAAGGCATCGGGCTAACCGAGGCAGACCTGACGCAGATGGTGCACCTCATCGAGGGGCTCGACCCTGCCGGCATGCCGTCAATGGCGCAAGACCGCGTCGCGCGACGCAAAACCGAGGTCGAGGAGTTCGCGGGCACCATTTGCCGCCTGGCAGCCAAGCACGATATCCAGGCGCCGCAGAACGAATGGCTCTATCAGCGTATTCGCGAAATCGAGGCAAGCTGGTAGCGCCCGACTCGCCACGCCAATAGACTCAACAGCAAAGCCGCCGCAAGGAGCACTCCCCTTACGGCGGCTTTCATCTTCATCTATAGCCCACAGTCAGCTTCTCGATGACTAGAGCTGCGACTCCGGAGCTTCGTCCTCGTCATCGCGGCAAAGAACCACACCGGCGCTGCCCAGCAATGCGGCGGCGATCAGCGCACCGACCACGATAGGAGCAGCCCCGCATGACCCCTGCATGCCCGCGACGAGCGCGGCCGTAGGGCCAAGACAGCCAAGCATCAATGCGATGGCGGCAACGGCGATATCTCGAGCGTTCACAAGACCACTTCCTCCACGAGAAAGACCTTATTTCTCATGAACTAGTGTGCCCCGCGCCCATATGCGCGGCGTACCGCCACGGTAAGGGCTCTGTTAGCTCAAGCGCACAGATAGGGCGGAGGCCTTTACGTTTGCCCGAAAGCATCGCAAAGGCCTCCGCCCGTCATCTGCCTATTGGCTTACGGCTCATTACCAGCCGGTGTAGTAGTCGGTGGTTCCGGCAGCGCAGCCAGAGTCATAGACCTTACAATCGCCCTTGGAGCCCGTAAAGGTCGAGCCCTGGGCCATATCGCCCGCAGCCACAACGTAATAGCCATCGGAATCACGCCAGAAGCCCTCGGAATCCTGAGTCCATTCGCCCGTGCGATAGTGATAAAGCACATTGCTGCTGTAATAGGTCTCGCGGCGCCCGTTGTAGTTATTGACACCCGCAGAGCGCGTCAGGCCCGATCCGTTCGCGTAGGACGCGGCAGACGCGTAGGACGGAGTGTAACCGGCGTTGTAGTACGAAGCTTGGACGGCCTCGGCAGCCTCCGCCTCGGCGGCAGCCTCGAGCGCTTCGCGCTTGGCATCCTCAAGCGCAGTGCGCAGCTCATCGAGCTCGGTCGACTTGGCGTCGACCTCCCCCATCGTCAACAGGCTACCCGCGCCGTCGATGCAACCCTGCAGCACAGCGCGCTCGTCATCGGTGGCATAGTCACCGTACATGTTCATGATGATCTGAGCGCGCATCTCCAGGGAATCGCGCTTGGCCTCCATCGAGGCGTTCCACTCCTGCATGGAACCATAACCATCGCCGCGATAGTCAACGGGCTGTACCAGCGTCGTCTCGGACGGCGTAGATCCAACCGTATCGGACAGTGTTGCGGCGTGGGCATCAGTTGCACCGGCGCCCGCCAAAAGTGCCACGGTCAGAGCGGCGGAAAGGGCGGCGGCTTTCGGTTTTCGTGAATCGATCCTCATGTAGCTGGAAACCTCCGTAGTGCGTTTTTGCTGCGTTTGAGCTGCGTGTGATTCGATCGCGCTGCATAGTACCCCGAGCAAATCGCGACCTGCGGTTTTACTCAAAAGGCGCACGTCAATTGCGTAAAACTCACATCCTCTCAACAGGAGTTTTCCACAACTCAAATGCATAAAGCGTGTCAAAAACCCTGTTTTTGCACCCGCTCTATGCAAAAAAGGCGCCTGTGCAACCATTGTTCGCACAGGCGCCTTGAGCAGGCATTTTATGCAGTTATACCTATCGAGTCGCAAGGGGTCCTTGCACAAGTCGCCTTACTCGTCCAGCGCGGTGAAGGCCTGCTTCAGATCCCAAATGATATCCTCGGCGTTCTCGGTACCGATGGAAAGACGGATCGTGGAGGGCGTGATGTTCTGCTCGGCGAGCTCCTCGGCAGAGAGCTGGGAGTGCGTAGTGGTAGCCGGGTGCACGACGAGCGACTTGACGTCGGCCACGTTGGCGAGCAGCGAGAAGACCTGCAGATGGTCGATGAACTTCCAAGCCGCCTCCTGGCCACCCTTAATCTCAAAGGTAAAGATCGAGGCACCGCCGTTGGGGAAGTACTTCTGATAGAGCTCGTGATCGGGGTGCTCAGACAGGCTCGGGTGGTTCACCTTGGCGACATGGCTATCACCAGCCAGGAACTCAACGACCTTCTTGGTGTTCTCGACATGACGGTCAACGCGCAGCGACAGAGTCTCGGTGCCCTGGAGCAGGACCCAGGCGTTGAACGGGCTGATGCAGGCGCCCTCGTCACGCAGCAGGATGGCGCGGACATAGGTTGCGAAGGCGGCGGGACCGGCAGCCTCGGCAAACGAGACGCCATGGTAGGAGGGGTTGGGCTCGGCGATCTGCTCATACTTGCCGCTCGCCTTCCAATCGAAGTTACCGCCGTCGACGATCACACCGCCCAGCGAGGTGCCGTGGCCGCCGATAAACTTGGTTGCGGAGTGGACGACGATGTTGGCACCATGCTCCAGCGGACGGAACAGATACGGGGTGCCGAAGGTGTTGTCGACGACAACCGGTAAACCGTGCTTCTTGGCGATCTCGGAGATGGCGTCGATATTGGGGATGTCAGAATTGGGGTTGCCGAGCGTCTCGAGGTAGATGACCGTGGTGTTGTCCTTGATGGCGCCCTCGACCTCGTCCAGGTTGTGGGCATCGACGAAGGTGGTCTCGACGCCAAACTGGGAGAGCGTGTGCTCCAGCAGGTTGTAGGAACCGCCGTAGATGGTCTTCTGAGCCACCACGTGGTCACCGGCCTGGGCAAGAGCCTGCAGGGTATAGGTGATGGCAGCAGCACCGGAGGCAACGGCAAGACCTGCCACACCACCCTCGAGCGCGGCGATACGGTCCTCGAAGACGCCCTGGGTGGAGTTGGTCAGACGGCCGTAGATGTTACCGGCGTCGGCAAGACCAAAGCGGTCGGCGGCGTGCTGGGAGTTGCGGAACACATAGCTCGTGGTCTGGTAGATAGGCACGGCGCGGGAGTCGGATGCGGGATCGGCGCTCTCCTGGCCAACGTGAAGCTGCAGGGTATCGAAACCAAAGGTGTGCTCGGAGTTGTTGATGAACTGGCTCATGATGATCTCCTTGATCGAACAAAAGTAAATTAATTAGAGAGAAGTAAGTCGCTGTCTCCTGATCACGCCGACGGGCGCAAACAGGAGCCCGGCATTCGTCTTGGTAAGCAATTCATATGCGGGCCTCCTTTCGCATCCCGGTTCCGTGGTCGGTTTAATTACCTACCGCCTTTGTGTGTTTTGAATAGTACGAGCATTGTTTCGCTCGGTCAATCACTTAAAAGCGCTAACCTGTTATCGGTTTTATAGATAACGCTCGAAAGGACGGCGCCGATGACCCTCCAGCAGCTTCGTTTCCTGATCGCCGTAGCAGAATCCGGCTCAATCAATGCCGCAGCTCAACGCCTCTATACCGCTCAGTCCAACATCTCAAACGCCGTCAAAAGCCTGGAACAGGAGCTCCACCTGGAGATCTTTACGCGCTCCAGCCGCGGCGTCACGCTCACCAACGACGGCACCGAGCTTTTGGGCTATGCGCGCCAGGTCGTAGAGCAGGCCGACATGCTCGAGGCGCGCTACGAGGACGGCGGCACCCCGCAAGCCCGCCTCGCCATTTCCGCCCAGCACTACGCCTTTTCGGTCGAGGCCTTTGTCAACGTGGTCGAGCGCTGCCGCGACAGCAAGTTCGAGTTCATCATGCGCGAGACCACCACGTCGCAGATCATCGATGACGTCCGCGCGTTTCGCAGCGACATCGGCATCCTCTATCTGGACGACTTTAACGCCCGCGTTCTGCAGAAGGCTTTTGCCGATGCGCGCGCGAGCTTCCATCCCCTATTCGACGCGACGGTCCACGTCTTCGTTAGCGAGCGCCACCCGCTTGCCCGCCGCCTGCAGCTGTCCCTTGCCGACCTCACACCCTATACGCGTTATAGCTTTGAGCAGGGAACCTCAAACTCCTTCTATTACGCCGAGGAACCTTTTAGCTATATCCCTTGCGACCGCAACATACGAATCTCGGACCGCGGAACACTTACTAACTTACTTATCACGTCGAACGGCTACACCCTGTCGACCGGTGTCCTCTCCAATGAAATGCAATGGGGTATGGCATCGATCCCGTTAGCAGACGCCCCAACGATGCACGTAGGCTATATCATGCACGACGAGCGCAAGCCCTCTCCCCTCCTGCAGCAATACCTCGACGAGCTCAACCGCATCATCCATGCCAACTAACTGTCGGAAGACGGGGTAGAAATCGTAGAATGCTAGCCCCCGGCGGGCATGGCGCTACAATGGTCACTCACACGAAACGTACCCAACGAAAGGAAGCCCGTGAAGGTCATCATCTATACCGACGGCTCGGCCCGATCAAATCCGGGACGCGGCGGATACGGCGCCGTGCTCAAATACACCAACCCCGCCGGCAAGACCTTCACCTCCGAGCTTTCGCGCGGCTACGCCAAGACCACCAACAACCGCATGGAGCTCATGGCGGTCATCGTGGCGCTCGAGGCACTTAACCGCCCCTGCGAGGTCGAGGTCCATTCCGATTCGCAGTACGTCGTCAACGCCTTTAACAAGCACTGGATCGACGGCTGGAAAAAGCGCGGATGGAAAACCGCCAACAAGCAGCCCGTTAAGAACCGCGACCTGTGGGAGCGCCTGCTTGCCGCCAAAAGCAAGCATAAGGTGGAGTTCATCTGGGTTAAGGGACATGCCGGCCACGAGCTCAACGAGCGCTGCGACGAGCTCGCCACCACGGCGGCCGACGGCAGCAACCTCGATATCGACACCGGCTTTAACGAGAGCGACCTGTAATAGCGTTTTCGCGCAGCTTTATATCCCCACGCGCTACACTCATCTTGTAGACAAAACAACGCAAGGGGGACGTATGCTGCGCATCGCGACCATCGGCACATCCATGATCACCGACGACTTTATCCAAGTCGTCAACGCCAACGACCAAGCCGCGTTTGTGGGCACGCTTTCGCGCGACGCCAATCGCGGTACTGCCTTTACCGCCGAGCGCGGTGGTGAGCGAAACTTTACGTCGCTCGATGAGCTTGCGGTAGCCGCCGACGTCGATGCCGTCTACATCGGCAGTCCCAATGCACTCCATCACGAACAGGCGCTCGCCTGCATCGCCGGCGGTAAGCACGTTATCGTCGAGAAACCCTTCTGCGCCACCGAAGCGCAGGCGCTGGAAGTCTTCCGCGCTGCCGAGGCAGCAGGTGTCGTGGCCCTCGAAGCCATGCGTCCCCTCCACGATCCCGCCTTCCACGCCATCAAGGACGCCCTGGGCGAGATCGCCCCCATCCGCCGCGCCTCATTGCGCTTTGGCAAGTATTCCTCGCGCTACAACGAGATTCTCGCGGGACGCGCCACCAATATCTTCGACTGCAATATGGCATCGGGTTCCCTCATGGACATTGGCGTCTACGCCGTCGAGCCCATGGTCGAGATTTTCGGCATGCCCTCCGGCCTTACGAGTATGACTACTCTGCTCGACCCCACCACGCGACAGCTCACGCACGGCCCCATCGATGGCTGCGGTTCCATCCTCGCCAGCTACGGCGGTGGCCGTATCTCCGTCGAGCTCGCGCACTCCAAAATTACGAATGACCTGCTGCCCTCGCAGATTGAAGGCGAGCACGGCACTATCCAGATCGACCATCTGTCCACGCCCCGCAACGTCCGCATCGACTATCGCGGCGAAGTCGTACGCGGCTCGGCGACCGAGGCACCGCGCGAACAGGGAGACAACGGCCGCGTGCTCGACCTGCCCAAATCGAGCAACACTATGGAATACGAACTCACAGACTTTATCACCGCCATCGGCGGCATCGATAACGTTAAGGAAGAGATTTGGGAGACCCCGGCGGGACGCCACGAGCTTGGCCACTACCGCGATGTCACACTCGTCTCACTGCGCATCATGGATGCCGTGCGCCAGCAGGCCGGCATAACCTTCCCGGCCGACGCAGGCAAGCAGGCATAGCTATGGGCCTCTTCGATACGTTCTTCTCCAGCGTCACCGGCGGCAGTCGAGAGCCTCAAAAACCATCAAACGTCGAGCTCGAGCTGCGCCGCAGGCTTACTGTGCTCGCAAACGACGAGGCCACTCAAGACACTCCCCTGCGCTATTTCCTGCGCTGGGCGGGGCAAGTCCAGGGCGTTGGATTTCGCTTTACCAACACCAACCTCGCGCAGGCACGCGCGCTCACCGGCTGGGTGCGTAACATGGAAGACGGCTCAGTCGAGATGGAGATACAGGGAGCTCCGGCAAATATCCTATCTCATCTCGAGGCGCTTCATGCCTCCTACGAGCGCATGGGTACGCGTTTTCGCCTCGTAGACGCCCAGGCCCGAGCCCCACTTGCCAATGAAGACGGTTTCACGCCTCGTTATTAGTATTGTGTGCTAAATACGGTATCATTTACCTACGACCGTTGATAGAAAAGAGGCGAGGCGCATGGCGGTGCAAAGAAGGAATACCAGGCAGCGAAAGCTGGTTCTTGACGCCGTGCGCCAAAGCTATAACCATCCCACCGCCGACGAAATCTACAATGTCGTGCGCGCGCAGGATGACAAGATCAGCCGCGGTACGGTCTACCGCAACCTCAATCTCTTGGCCGACGCCGGCGAGATTCTCTCCATCAAGACGCCGGGCGGCAGCCGCTTCGATCGCACGATCGAGCCGCATGCGCATATCATCTGCACCTCGTGCAGCCGCGTCATCGACGTACCGCTCCCCTTCGATGCCCAGCTCGACACCAAGGCGTCCGAGCAAATCGGCTGGCACGTCACGTCACACTACACCATCTTCGAGGGCCTTTGCCCCGACTGCCGGTAGATGTTCGGGACATGCCTACTCGGCAAGCAGGCGACGCAGCTCTTCTTCGACCGTGTGCACGTAACGGACGCGGTCGTTGATGTCGCGCATGGTGGGGTTGCAGTTCTCCATCAGATAGGGATGGCCCACGACGTTGAGCATGTCGCGATCGTTTTCGTTATCGCCAAACGCCATCATCTCATAGGGCGAAATACCCAAGGCGCGACCGTAATCGGCAAGCGCGGAACCCTTGCCCGAATCAAAGCCGATAAAGTCCGTCCACTCGGTTCCCGACGTCATCACGTCGACACGGTCGCTAAAGAGGCGCTCGAAATACTCCAGGGCCGCCGGCTGATCCGCCTCGGGCGTCTGGAAGGCAATCTTAATGACGTCCTCGTCGATGTCCTCGGGGCGGTCGACCACCGCCACATCGCAGTGGACCTCATAGCGCAAATGGTCGACGAACGCATCGTTGCCGCTCATGGTGTAGAGATGTCCCTCACACGAAAGGGTCACGTCGGCATGGGGATACGCAACCACGGCATTCGCGACATCCATAGCAAGGCTACGCTTCATGGAACGCTTGACAACGGCACGTCCCTCGCTCATCACCAGGGCTCCGTTTTCGCACACATAGGCGAGCTCATCGGCCACCGGGGCAAACAGATGGCGCAAGCTCGCATATTGACGACCGCTCGCCGGCATAAACACAATGCCGCGACGATGCAGTTCATCGATGAGCTCAAAGGCCTCGGAACGCGGCTCGTGCTCCCCCGGATGCAGCAACGTGCCGTCCAAATCGCATGCAATCAGCTTGATCCCCTCAAGACCCATATGCTTTCCCCCCAAAGCACCTCATCAACAGTAAGACGGACTTTGAATAGCTGCCTCTCAAAGTCCGTCTTACTCATACGCACGTTAACCGCGCGCCTTTTTTACGATCGTAAAGTCGGGAGCCATACTCACAACGGCATCCGCCGCACTCGACGCAAAGCGCCGGTCCGCATCGAGTTCACGGGTAACCACCGAGAGCCGAACGCCCTCGACGCCCCGGAGCATGCGGCCCAAAACAGGCTGCACCGGCGTATACATGCGCACGGTATACTCGTCCGAATCGCCTCGGAAAAGCGGCGCGTGCATATTGCCGATCTCCCAGCACGCATGCGCGAGCGCAATCGGGTCCATGCGGTCGACTTCGACCAAATAAACCTCGGCACTGCGCAGGCGCACGACAACCGCCACGGGCACCATGCCCGAACGGTCGATGGCGAGCACGTCGCCGTCGGTAAGACGACCGCCGTCGGCAGCATCCAGCCGAACATCGACCGTGCGCCCCAGCTCCGTCACACCCACAAACGCGCGCGTGTCAGCCTGGTCCCAATCGAGCAGTAGCTCGTCAACTTCAAAGACGCCGCCCAAATTCCGGCGGAGCAGGAGTTCATAGGACGGATCGTTGAGATTTCCCAAGCATGTCGTCGAAACCAAGCGCTCGGGCATACTCTAACCCTCGACCTCGACGAGCTCGATATCAAAGTTGAGGTCCTTGCCGGCCAGCTCGTGGTTGGCGTCGAGCGTCACGGCCTCGGACGTAACGTCGATGACCACGGCGGGGACGGGCATACCGCTCGGCGTGGACAGGAAAAGCTTCATGCCCTTCTCGATCTGCTCGATGTTGGGAACCTGTTCGGCCGGGAAGGTAATAACCATCTCGGGATTGTGCTCGCCGTAGGCATCGGCAGCCGGGATGTGCACGGTCTTCTTCTCGCCCACCTGCATGTCGACAACAGCGGCGTCGAAGCCCTTGATCATCTGACCGGCGCCGCAGGTGAACTCCAGCGGCTCGCCGCGATCGTAGGAGCTATCGAACTGCGTGCCGTCATCGAGCGTGCCGCGATAATGGGTCTTGACCTTCTTGCCCTGGTTGGACATGGTAACCTCCGTGATAAGGGCGGCGCACAACGCGGGCCGCCGTGAACATATGGCGCTAACTATACCCTAGTCATACAATTCAATGACAGTTTGCAAAGAAACGCTGCAACCGGAGGAACCATGGCATATCCCGTATTTGACCTACACTGCGACACCGCCGACCGCATCGGCTGGGCCACGCTCGATCTCGACCTGCGCTTTACCGCCGGCACCGACGGTTATTTCCCCGGCGACGAAACGCATCCGCAAGATTTCGACCTCATCGAGGGCAACGCCTGCGCCATCTCGCTCGCAAAGATCGGCAACACGCCATGGGCACAGTGCTTCGCCACGTTTGTCCCCGACGAGATTCCCACCGCCCACGCCGCGCGCTTCCAGGCGCAGATCATGGCGCATATGAGCGGCCAGGCAATGCTCAACCACGACCGCATGGTCAACGTGCGCAGCGCCGCAGACATTCGCCCCGCGCTCAAAGACGGCAAGGTCGCCTGCATCCACACCATCGAAAACGCCACGTTCTTTGCCGAGGACCCCGCGCTGATCGAGGTGCTCAAGAGCTTGGGCGTACTCATGTCATCGCTCAGCTGGAATGCGCAGGGACCGCTCGCGAGCGGACACGATACCCACGCCGGCCTCACCGCCGCCGGCATCGAGGCACTTACGCAGATGGAGCACGCCGGCATGGTGCTTGACGTCTCCCACCTCAACGATGAGTGCTTTGACGAGGTTGTCGCCCACGCCACACGTCCCTTCGTCGCCAGCCACTCCAACTCCCGTGCGGTTTGCGGCGTCAAACGCAACCTTACCGACGACCAGTTCCGCACCATTCGCGACATGGGCGGTATCGTCGGCCTCAACTACTGCAGCGAGTTCCTTTTCAACGACGCAACCGACAAGACCGCCGCAGACGTCACCTTCGACCAGCTAGCGGCACATATCGAGCACTGGCTCGACCTGGGCGGCGAGGACGTCATCGCGCTCGGCGGCGACTGGGACGGTGCCACGGTGCCCGCCTTCCTCTCCGATGCCAGCAAGATGCCCGAGTTCCAGAACATGCTCTCCAAGCACTTTGGCAAGACCGTGATGCAGAAGCTCTGCAGCGACAACGCGCTTGCCTTCTTTGAGCGTTATTAATTTCACATCCCTTGAGCGGGCCGGCATGCCGAACGGTCGACATGCCGGCCCGTCCCCAATCTGAAGGACCGCTTTTGACGCAGCAGTTTACGATTTCCGCATCCCGACCGGATGGGACGCCCATCCCCGTCATCGTTACCAAAAAGCGCGTCAAGAACTTCAACCTACGCGTCACATCGAGCGGTGAGGTCCACGCCAGTGCACCGCTCGGCGCCAGCCGCGAGCGTATCGAAGCGTTTGTGAAGCGCAACAGCGCCTGGATTATCAGCCGACTTGCCCAGCGCGAGCAACGTCAGGCGACGGCGCGAGAGCCGCTCAGTCCCTCGTCCATCATTGCGCTTTGGGGCAAACCCATCACCGTTCAGGATGCACTCGATCACAACTTTGAGCCACCCGCACCGCGGCCCAAGCAGGCTACCTTCGCAAGTTTTATGGGTACCGACGAGCCAAGTGGGTGCACGCAGGCAAAGCAGCGCACAGCCCTCGACGGCCTAACGCCCAAAGAACTCCAGATCCACATCGACCAGCTCTATACGTCCGAAGTCACATCGGCGCTGCGCGATATGGTGCACGCATACGAAATCGCAATGGGTGTCGCCATTTCCCGCGTTTCCGTACGCAGCATGAAAACGCGCTGGGGCTCATGCACGCCCAAAACCGGCACCATTCGCATTGCACGCGAACTTGCCGCCTACCCCGTCGAGTGCCTTGACATGGTTGTCGCCCACGAGCTCGTCCATTTGCTCGAGCCAAGCCACAATCAGCGGTTCCATGCCCTGCTCGACACGTACTGTCCCAACAATAGGGTTCTGTCGCAGCGGCTCAAAAAACCGCCCGCCAACGAGCTCTAGCGTCGGTTAGCGCACGCGCTCGATCTCGACGCCGCAGCTTGCCAGGGGAAGACCGACGGGCGCCCAAGGCTTATCGAGCTTAACACGCACGCCAAGCAGCAGGGGGTAACGACGTAGCAGCATCGAGGCCACACCCTCGGCTGCAGCCTCGATGAGCTTAAACGTATGCTCGCGCAGATAGCCATCGACATCGTGGCACACCGAGCCATAGTCAATCGACGCGTCCAGGTTATCGTGCTCCCCCGCTGCACGCAGGTCGGCATAGAGCACCAAGGACACGATGAACTTCTGGCCCAGCGCGTTCTCCTCGGGATACACGCCGTGGTTGGCAAAGACTTCGAGACCTTCAACGGTGATGCGGTCGGCATGGCGCAGATCGTCATAGCTCACGTGGGGTACCGCCGTTGCGGTGGATATTTCGCCCCTTCCACGGCGGGCGAGCTCGGCACCTTCAGTCTTGGTTGCATTCTCGGGCAGTTTCTTATTGCTCATCGCGATCGTCTCCTTCGTTTAGAACCCCGACCGCGCAAACTAACTACACGCGAATCGACAGGTTCTTTTTATCATCGCTCCAGTTGCAAGCATTGCGCGCGGGGCATGCAAAGCAGGCGCGCGACGCTTTATCGGCCGCATAGAGCAGACGCTCAAGCGGTTGGCTGTTCACGCGCAGCTTTCGATGGCCCAGAATGGCCGTCTTAATGGCTGCGGCATCGGCCGGCTCAAACGCCACATCATCGGGCATGCCGCCGAGAATCGCATCAGCGACGCGTTCGCTTGCAACATCATGGGATATACCCGATTCATACTGTTCATCTTTGCCGATATCGTGAAGAAGTGCCGTGGCGCAGATGACCTCGCGGTCAAATTCGAGCTGTTCCTCGAGATTCTTGATCCACATAATGCGAGCGACATCGAGCAGATGGTCAATACCGTGGCGGCAGAAGATGCGCCCCGATTCCAACTGCGCAATGTTGCCCAGGTGCCGCCGAAACAGCCCGTTGGCGCAAATGTAATCAATGCGAGGCATGGCATCAAAGGGGGCCAGGCCCGAAGCCATGAAGCCGCGACGCGGCGTCCCCTCATCGGTCTTCGATGTAAAGTCGTTGACGACCCTCATGCTAACGGCCCAGCATCCTAAAGAACCGCTCCTCGAGCGCGGGATCGGTCTCAAAGACGCCGCGGCGAGCGAGCGTCACGGTCTTGGTGCCAGGCTTTTGCACGCCGCGCATGGTCATGCACATATGCTCAGCCTCCATGAGCACAATCGCTCCCTGGGGAGCGAGATACTCCATGAGGGCATCGGCAACCTGTGCGCACAGCTGCTCCTGCAGCTGCAGACGACGGGCGTAGACCTCAACCGTGCGGGCAAGCTTAGAGAGCCCTGCGACACGGCCGTTGGGGATATAACCAATGGCGGCCTTGCCATAAAACGGCAGCAGATGATGTTCGCACAGCGAGTAGAACGTGATGTCGCGCTCGATAACCAAGTCGTTCGAAGCGACGGCAAAGGTTTTGGACAGGTGCTCCTCGGCACTCTGATCCATACCGCCGGCGATCTCACCATACATACGGGCAACGCGCGCCGGGGTCTCCAGCAGGCCCTCACGAGTTGGGTCCTCGCCTATGCCCTCAAGCAACAGCTTAATGGCGGCCTCGACTTTTTCCTGATCGACCATCTGGGCCTCACTTTTCCGATTTCACGTTCGCTCTATGGTACCACGCCCTTTGGCATCGGCCACAAGCTACATAGTATGGGTCGAATAGACCGGATCGTCCCGCCAAAGCTCCACAGCGTCGCAAAGCGCAACGCCCTCACGCACAGCGCGGTCGCGCGTAGCGTTCATATCGATCACACGCTGGTTACTCGAGCCTCTAAAACGCAATGAGATATCGTACAGATCCTGAACGAACGGGCCGTCCACCAACATGTCGAGGCAGGCCAGGATACGGTTCGTCACCTCGGTATGATGACGGCCACCCGGCATAAGCTCCTCGAGCACGTCGCCGGTAAAGCACCAAATGGTCTTGCCCGACCCCGCGGGATAGGCCGCACGCACGCGTTCGATAAAGTCAACGAGCCCCACCTGATTCTCGGGCTCCATAGGCTCGCCGCCCAGAATCGTCAGGCCATCGATAAAGGGATGGTCGAGGCTCTCGATAATCTTGTCCTCGACGGCACGATCGAACGTTTCACCCGCGGCAAAGTCCCACGCGACGGAGTTAAAGCAATTCTTGCACCCGCGACGGCACCCGCTCACAAACAGAGAAGTACGAACGCCTTCCCCATCAGCAATGTCGAAATACTTAATGTTCGCGTAGTTCATAGGTAACTCTCCCGGGAGGCCGGGACATATCATCCCGTCCTCAAACATTCTCGGCCTTCGGCCTGCGAAACTGCGGGCGGGACGATATGTCCCGGCCTCATGCAAAGGGTAACTCAATGAACGAAGCGAACATCGAGTATAGGGTTCGAGGTCCAATAAAAACTTTGTTGCAGCTCAACCGACTTCGCAAGCAAAGCGTTGTTGCAAGTCAACTCATTTCCGCTAAGAACTTCGAGGAGTGAGCAGGCCTCATGCTGCATCTCAGCTACGTCAACTTGGCTGAGCCGGGAGGGCCGCTTGGGCTTTTGCTCGATATGAGTTCCGCACGCAAAGAAGGCCACTTAATGTGGCCTTCGTCTTGCGCAGGACTGTCCGAAATAG
>JAXJIC010000051.1:0-14091 GCA_036298925.1 Collinsella aerofaciens | reverse complement strand
GGGAGGCGCCGCGCGCTCGGGCGGCGCGCCAGGGAGATAGTGGACGAGATAGTCGAGAAGCGCGGTCTCAAGAAGGAGTAACATCGGGACTTGCAGCGACGGACCTCAGGACACTCTTACACCACGTCTGCGCGCGCGACCTTACACGCGTCCCTAAATTGATCAAACAGCCCTATAGCGGACTTATATGTGTTTGCGTTAATAAACATATTTTGCTGTTATGTCTATTATTTTGCGAAGGCAATATGCTACTAAGATAGCAACCGTACTCATATTTGGCATTTTTTGCCCACAGGGTATTTCCTGGGGAACTGACAACAGCCTTAGGGTCCCGCGCGGCGCCGCTCCCTCCCGGCATCCGCCGACGTTTACCCAGATAAAACCTGCCAAAATAAACCTGTCCCTTTTTGGTAGGTTTCGGGGTGACAAGGGCTTGCACTTTAGCGTGCGACAGCGGATAATGCCGAGCATTCGACAATACGCTTATTGCTCTTTCTATAGATTGAGGAGACCCCTATGGCCATGGAATTCAAACGCAGGCTGCCGATCCCCATGGAGATCCGCGAGGAAATGCCACTTTCTGCCGAGCTTACCGCCAAAAAGCAGGCATTTGACGCCGAGGTCGCCAAAGTCTTTACCGGCGAGGACGCACGTAAGGTGCTCATCATCGGCCCGTGCTCTGCCGACCGCGAGGATTCGGTGCTCGAGTATATGAACCGACTGGCCAAGACCGCCGAAGAGGTCAAGGACAAGCTCATCATCATTCCGCGCGTCTACACCAATAAGCCGCGCACCAAGGGCACCGGCTACAAGGGTCTTCTGCACAACCCCAACCCCGAGGCTCCCGACGACCTGCTCGAGGGCGTCAAGGCCATCCGCCATATGCACCTGCGCGTTATTGAGGAAACGGGCTTCTTCACCGCCGACGAGATGCTCTATCCGTCCAACTACCAATACCTCGTTGACCTGCTGAGCTATGTTGCCGTGGGCGCACGCTCGGTCGAAAACCAGGAGCATCGCCTGGTGTCGAGCGGCATTTCGGTACCCGTCGGCATGAAGAATCCCACTGCCGGCTCTACCACCGTTATGCTCAACTCCATTTACGCCGCCCAGGCGCACCAGAGCTTCATCTTCCGCAACTGGGAGGTCGAGTGCGACGGCAATCCGCTCGCGCACGCCGTTATGCGTGGCTACATCGGTCTCGATGGGCGCACCTACCCCAACTACCACTACGAACACCTGGAACGTCTGGCCGAGCGCTATACCGAGCACGCCGGCTATGCCAATCCGGCGGCGGTCATCGACTGCAACCACGACAACTCGGGCAAGCGTCCGCTGGAGCAGTATCGCATTTGCAAGGAGGTACTCGACAGCTGCCGCCGCAACGAGTCCATCTCCAAGCTGGTCAAGGGCTTTATGATCGAGTCCTACCTGGAGGACGGCAACCAGCCGGTCGACGGCGGTGTCTTTGGCAAGTCGATCACCGACCCGTGCCTGGGCTGGGAAAAGACCGACTACCTCATCCACGAAATCGCGGAACGTATTTAGTTACGCGGTTTTACCAAACCGCGTAACGGCTCGACGCTGCAAACCCGCCAGGGCGGCAATCTGCCTTTCAACTTCGGCGGCATGATCAAAAGATCGATGCCGCCTCGTTTCAAGGCACCTTGCTCGCTCTGGCGGGTTTTCGCTGACGTTTTTTCGACCTGCATTGTTGCCAAGGTTGGCACCAATGACTAATGCGGTAACTAGCTACGTCGGTCCGCTTGACCGGCTGGGTTTCCGAGGTGCCCCAGGTCGCCGCGAGAGAGGAGCGAAGCGTACTTTGGTACGCGAGCGACGGTTTGAGCGGCGAGATGGGGTGCCTCGGGAAGCCGGACGATTAAGCGGACGGTTCCTGCTGCGTAATGCAGTGGATATTTCCACCACCGAAGACGACCTGCTCGGACTGAACGCCGACGCACTTGTAGACGCCCTCGCCCCAGACCTCGTCGTAGATCTTCTGGAGCGTGTCAACGGCAAGCTGATCGTTCTCGTCGCCGTACTGCGGGACGATAACGCCGTGGTTGGTGACCAGGTAGTTCATGTAGGAGGCGATCAGCGGCTCGTCGGCAACGCGCGGCTCGGCGTTCTCGTCGGCGTCGATGGTGTCGCAGGAAGCCTGGTCCATGAACAGCGGGTTCACAGGCATGCAGAGCTTGTAGACCTTCATCTTGCGGCCCTTGGCGTCAACGGCGTTGGAAAGGGTCTCGTAGACAGCATGGCACTGCTCGTAGAACGGATACTCGGGATCGTCAGTCCAGATGCAGGCCATGACGCCCGGAGCGATGAACGTGGCGACGTCATCGATGTGACCGTTGGTCTCCTCGGGGTCGATGCCCTCCTTGACCCAGATGACCTTCTCGACACCCAGATAATCCTTGAGGTGTTCGTCCATATAGGCGCGAAGTTCCTCGCTCCAGGGCTCGAACTTCCTCTTGAACTTGGGCCAGATGGACTCGGGATCCTCTTCCTCCTCCAGAACCGCAGAGCAGGTGCGGCCCGGGGAAAGCAGGCACTGGTCGGTCACGACCACGGTACCTTCGCCGTCGACGGTGATGGAACCGCCCTCGAGGATCATGTCATCGGGACGATAACGACGACAGCCGGAAAGCTCAGCCATCTTAAGGGCGATCTGCTCGTCCTTGTCCCACGGGAAGTACAGGCCGTCGACAAGACCGCCATAAGCGTTGAAGTGCCAGTGGTTGGCGCGCTTATCGCCCTTGCCGTTGATAACAAAAGTGGCAGCGGTGTCGCGGAACCAAGCGTCGTCGGTGGTCATCTCGATAACGGTAACGTTCTCGTCTTCCTCAAAGACGGCCTTGCAGTTGGCGTAGTCGGCCTGATTGACGCATATGGTAACCGGAGTGAACTCGGCAATAGCGCGAGCGATGGCGGCATACTGCTTCTGAGCCGGCTTGGCGCCATGGGCCCAGGTATCGGTGCGATGGGGCCAGCCCATCCACACGCGATCCTGCGGAGCGAACTCAGCAGGCATAAAGTAGCCGTCGGCCTTAGGGGTGGACTCGGACTCGGTGATCGTACGCATAAGATTTCCTCCAAATCGAACGATCGCTTGCTGCAGGCGGGTTACCCGCAGCCTAAAACCAAGAGGTGGCGGACGCCCGTTCCCCGGCAAAGGTCGGGGCGCCCGGCGCCGGTTTTCACGGAGTCGCACCGGCAAGCGACGACGTAACCTGGCGCGCGGAGACAAAACGCACGAAGGATACGGAAGAGAGATTGGGGCGGGCGGTGGTTACCAGAGCTATCGTTCACACCCACCCCGGGGAATGGTCAAGTAGCGAGGAGGGTTGGAGCCCCGAATCCGGGTGCTCTAGTCCTCTTCGGCCTCGGCGGCCTCCTCAGCGAGACGCTGAGCAGCCAGCTCGGGGGTGAGACCCTTGTACTCGGTCTCGCGACCCTTAGCACTGACGACGCGGACAACCTCGCCAATAAGCAAAAGCACGATGAAGATAACGATCATCGGGACCTTATCGCCAATCTCATCGACAGAGAACGGAATCAGCGTTGCAACGATAGCCAGAATCAGCTCGATGCAGGGAATAGCCAGCATGACCTTCATCATGGCACCCTTAAACGGGAACGTGAAGATGCGCTCGCGGTTCGGGTCGTTCTTGCGAAGGTTGAGGAACGCCGGGAACATCGGGATATAAGTGAGCAGCAGAAAGACGACGGAGGTGCCGAAGAGCATCCAGAAAACACCGTTGGAGATGGCGTCAATGGGAACCAGCTGCAGGCACAGCACCAGGGAGGCAACGATGGCGTTGACCAGGTTGGCGCCGTTGGGCATATCGTCATCCGAGATCATCGAGGCAAAGACCTTGGGCATGTTGCCGTGCTCGGCAGCGTAGCGAGCAACGGAGTTGACACCAAAGGACCAAGCAGCCATGTTGGCAAACAGGGTGATCAGGAAGGCGATGCAGATGATCTTAAAGATCATGGAGTCGCCCACCATGGTCTGGACAGCGTAGATCATGCCGTAGTCGGGATCGATGGAATCGGCCGGCACAGCAGCGCCGATGCCAAAACCAGCGAACAGGTAGATCACGGCGATAGACAGGCCGCCAACGATGATAGCCTTGGGGATATCGCGAGCGGGATCGGCCATATCGTCGGTCATGGTGCAGATGACCTCGAAGCCCATGAAGTTAAAGATGATGATCGACAGGTAGCCGAGCGCGTTGGTGTTGGTGAGCTCGGGCAAGAAGGTGACAGCGGACATGTCGTTCGCAAAACCGTTCTCCATGGCATACCAAATACCCAAAGCGCCGACGATAACGGCAACGGCAACCTTGATGATGGCGCCGCCGTTCAGGACCCACTCGGAGTCGGCCGCCTTGGAGCGACCCATGAGGTAGACGATCCACACAAAGGCAAGATCGATACCCAACTTGGCGATCAGATTGAACTCGACGCCAAAGACCATGCCCAGAATGTCGGGGAACATGGTAGCCAGCGAGGCGATCCACAGCGGGTAGTTAACCCAGTAGTAGTACGAGATGCGGGCGCCCCACTTGTCGCCCAGGCCATCACGTACCCAGTCGTAAATGCCGCCCTCGCCGTCATAGGTGGTGCCGAGCTCGGCAACGACCATGCCATAAGGGAGCAGGAAGGTCAGGATCAGGAAGATCCACCAGAAGAACTGCTGGTTGCCAATGGCAGCAGCGGGAGCGGCGGCCTCGCAAACGAAGACGACGCAGATGATGGTCGAAATGACCGTCAAGAAGGAAAGCTTCTTCTTTCCGTCGCTCATGATGAGCTCCTTCGCTCAGTCTTGGACAAATCGAGACCCTTAAGATATTAAGACAATTGCCGGGCCTCGGTGAGCGGGCGACAGGAGACGAGCATCCGCCGCCCGCAAACGCGCTTCTACGATGAAGTTACGCGGTTATGCCAAACCGCGTAACGGCTCGACGCTGCAAGCGCCCCTAGGCGGCAATCTGACGTTCAATCGTCGGTCGCGTACCGAAGTACGCTTCCCTCCTCTTTCACGTCACCTTGCTCGTCTAGGGGCGCTTTCGCTGACTTATGCTCAACCTGCGATTGTTTTGCTTTGAGCCGGCTATTCGCTGTAACGGGTGGCGATGGCAGCTTGTACCATGCCGGCGCTCATAAGGTAGGTCACCAGGAAGTAGCCACCGTATGCTGCCAGGAAGATTGCACAGGTGAGGCCCACGGTGCCGCCGATGCTCATATTTCCGAAAATGCTCACCAGCTCGATGATCACCTTAAGTGCCACAAAGGAGTGCGCCAGGCCCACTGCCAGCGGGAACAGGAAGAATACCGCTTGCTGCGCCATCACCGAATGGCGGATCTGGCGGTCGTCGCAGCCGATCTGTGCCAGCACACGATAGCTGCGGCTGCCGTCGGCCACATTGGAGAGCTGCTGGATCGACAGTATCGCCGCGCATGCAACGACCAATACAAAGCCGATGTAGATGGCTAGGTAGCTAATAAGACCGTTCATTTGCGCTGCTTGCGTGTACATCTCGGAGCGTGTGATGAAGGTTCCCCACACCCCCGGCTCTTTGCCGTCAACGAGCAGATTGTCGAGCAAAGTGTATTTAATGCTCTCGTCTGCCTCGGTCGTATCCATCCCCTGTTTGTAGTTAACGAGCAGGCTACTGGAATACGGCTGCAGATTAAGTTGGGACAACAGTTCGTCGGCAACGACGACGGTACCCGGATTACTGCCCATCGCCGAGTTGGCGATGGCCGCCGTATCTTCGTCCGACTTATCGGTTGCGGGCTTGAGCGTATGCCCGCCCAAGGTAAGGGCATGGCCGTCAGCCATATACTTGGTGTACAGCTCGACCAGCTCGCCGCCCATATCACACGTGAGCAGATACTGGTCGCGGCCAATGCTCACCGGCTCCTCGCCCATCATCTGACGCAGTTTGTTGTACTGGCTCGCCGGCGTCACAAACAGACCCATCGTATCGGCATTGCTACCCCCGAACGCCTTGGGAAGCTTTTCGCCCATGGTCTTGCACATCTCACTTGGGGTCACCGAAGGATTCGAGCCGCCAAATGGGTAACTCAGATACGAATCGATCTGCACATGCTCACCGGCAACATCGGCGATATCGACCTTCTTGCCGGTCTCGTCGTTGTTGTCCGCCGACTTGCCCTTGCCGTGCCATGCAGGGTACAAATCGACCGTTGTATCGGCCAACACCATGCGATCGGCCTCAGACGGATTGACATACCCTTTGTACCCTTTGTAGTAGTCGAGCGTATCGGGCGTGTAATAGACATACGTCTGAGACACGTCAACAGGGTTATAGCGCTCCAGGTTTTCATTCATCACGTTGGCAATTGACATACCGCACGTCACCGAGGTGATGGCCAAAAACAGGAGCATCGCGATGACGCCCATCGAAAAGCACACCGTATTAACCTTCGCCGCAAGCTGGCGCACGGTAAACATGTTGAGGCCGCGCCAATACACGCCGCGCAGGCTCTGCAGCAGCTTGATGAGCATGCCCGAGAGTCCCCAGAACAGGGCAAAGGTGCCCACGGTAACCATAGCGGTCGTAATACCAAACTGGTTCATGGCCTCTTGCAGCTTGCTGTCCGTCGCGGTTAGCGGGAACCCATCACGTAGCAGACGGTAATAGGCCACGCCCACCAGCACCGCGCCCACGACAAAGATGGCAATCGCTATCCAGGGGTTGCGTGTCTTGATGCTCTCGTTGCGACGCTCGGCACCCATAAGCTCGATGAGTTTGGTGCGACGCACGGCGCGAAGGTTCAGCAGTAGCGTGAGCACAAACATTACGAGCATGCAGACAAGGGTCAGATTGAACGCATGCATCGAGAAAAAGAAGTGGAAATTGGCGATCTGTGTCTTAAAGAGCGAGGCCGTAAAGAACGTCATGAGCTGGGAGAGTCCCACACCCAGCACAATGCCGGCGACAAAGGCCACCACCGAGACAATCACCGTCTCGAGCGCCATGATAGTGGCGACGCGCCCGCGCCCCATGCCGAGCACCTGGTACAGGCCAAACTCCTTCTTGCGGCGTTTCATGATGAAGTTATTGGCATACACCATTAAAAAGGCCATGACACCGGCCAAAAAGTACGTCAGGTCGCCGAGCATGCTGCCCATAACCTGCGCCAAGCCCTCTTCATCGATTCCGGCGATGTCGACCTGCATCGAGATGGTGTTAAAAGCATAGAAGACCGTGACGCCCAGGGTGAGCGTCAAAAGGTAGACGAGGTAGTCGCGGCCGGCACGGCGGACGTTGCCCCAAGCGAGTTTACAGAGCATCGGAGCCCTCACCGCCCATCATGGCAACGACCTCCATAATGCGGTCGAAGAACTCTCGGCGGTCGGTGTCGCCGCGGCGCAGCTCGGTGAAGATCTTGCCGTCGCGGATAAACAACACGCGGCTCGTGTAGCTGGCGGCAAAGCTGTCATGCGTGACCATGAGCACCGTGGCGCGCAGGCGGCGGTTAAGGGCCTCCAGGCTCTCGAGCAGCAGACGAGCGCTCTTGGAATCGAGGGCGCCGGTGGGCTCGTCGGCCATGATCATGGTGGGGTCGGTGACGAGCGCGCGAGCCGCGGCAACGCGCTGTTGCTGACCGCCGGACATCTGGTAGGGATACTTGTCGAGCACCTGACTGATGGACAGACGCGCTGCCACATCCTGCACGCGGGTCGAGATCTCTGCCGAGTTTGTGCGGGCGATGGTGAGCGGCAGGGCGATGTTCTCGCGCGCCGTGAGCGTATCGAGCAGGTTGGAGTCCTGGAAGATAAAGCCGAGCTCCTCGCGGCGGAACTGCGAAAGCTTAGCCTGCTTCATGCGCGTCACGTCCTGCCCGTTGATGCGGATCGTGCCACTTGTGGCGCTATCGATGGTCGACACGCAGTTGAGCAACGTCGACTTGCCCGAGCCCGAAGCGCCCATGATGCCGACGAATTCACCGCGGTTGACGGTAAAGCTGACGTCGTTGAGCGCGCGGGTCACGTTGCCCAGCGCTCCATATACCTTTTCGAGATGCGCGACCTCCAGTACCGGGGTCGCCATGTGCGTGGTTTGCATACCGAGTCCTTTCTTGCAATTAGTCTACGGCATCTATAGTCGCAAGAAGACGAGTCAGCTACCATCGATATGGCTTACGCTTGCCTTACCGTTGTGTAAGGTACGGGTAGCTACCCTGCCACGTGTTGATGTTGAGAGAGGACTCCTGTTGAAGACTGTTCATGTTGCCGCTGGGATCATTCGCAAGAAAGGATCCGACGAGCTACTTGCCGTGCAGCGCGGCTATGGCAACATGCAGGGACTTTGGGAGTTTCCCGGTGGCAAGCTCATGCGCGGCGAGTCGCCCGAGGACGCCGTACGCCGCGAGCTCATGGAAGAGTTGCAGGTAAAAGTCACCAACCTGCGCGATTTCTATACCGTTGAGTATGACTACCCCGATTTTCATCTTTCCATGGAGTGCTACTACTGCTCACTGGCTAAAGAGTCTGGCGAGCCCCAGAAACACGACCGCCAGCTTGATATCCGCTGGATTCCGCGCACCTCGCTTGCCACGGTGGAATGGATGCCCGCCGACAAAGGGCTTATCGATGCGCTGATTGAGTTGAAGGAAGATCGGCTTGAGGCCAACAGCACTGCCAACGATGTCAAGGCCACCACGACCGACGAGCCCGCCACCAAACCCAAGCGCGCACCTAAGCGCCGCAGCAAGAAGCGCCCCAAGCCCGGCCTGCTGGACGGCATCGACACCTCGGACCTTTCCGCCGACGAGCGTGAACTGGTGCGCCGTCGCGCCGCCATCAAAAAGTCCATGAAGGGCAACAAGCGCGCTAACACCAAGCCCGAGCTACTCGTACGTCAGCGCCTGCGCGCAGCAGGCCTTACGGGTTATCGCTTGGAATGGAAGGTTCCCGGCAAGCCCGACATCGCCTTCCCCGGCCGCAAGATCGCCATCTTCGTCAACGGTTGCTTTTGGCACCGCTGCCCCAAATGCAACCCAAGTCAGCCCAAGCGCAATGTTGAGTTTTGGGAGGCAAAGTTCCGTCGCAACGTCGAGCGCGATCAAGCAGCCATCAACGCACTTACCCAAATGGGCTGGACGCCCATCACCGTCTGGGAATGTGAGCTCAAAAAGGACCGCATCGACGCCACCATGGAAAAGGTCATCGAGCGGGTGCGGGCCGCAGAGCCGCAGCGCTAGGAACGAGCCGCCCACACGCCCCACACAGGCAAGCCACATCCGCGCCACAAACCTTAGAAAGCCCTTAAGCCCCCAACCTTTCAAGAGTGTTATGCAATAGCTTTGACCTGCAGTTTCATCGTTACACCAAACCAGGTTAAGCCTTTCTTTAGCGCTTCTTTGCAGCGGCCGCGGCATAATACTACCAACGCACGGGACCTAGCAGCACACCCGTGCGCAACCTTTTGGTGGACATCGAGGAGGCCGCATAAGCATGCATTCTTCCAATGACGCAGCACAGCAGCCATCCCTAAAACATGCAGACCTTTTCTCCTTCCCCCCGACACAGAGAGACGGCCTCCTCGACTCCCCCACCACAAAAGCCAAACGCTCAACCGACCAGGAACTCAACCTGCGAGCATCGTTCGAAAAGCTCCAAGCATCCCTAAACAAGTCATTCCCCGAACAGGCAAGAGCAATCTAAGCCCATCGCGCTTTATACTGATGCCATGCGAAACATGGATCACATAGAATTGCACCGCGGAGGACGCGAGGAAGCGTTTCCCGAGACCGCCGAAGACTGGCCCTATATTGCCGAACGCGCAGAATTCGCTCGCTATCCGGGCAATTCCGTCCCCTGGCACTGGCATTCCGAAGTCGAGCTTTTCTACATGGAGCAGGGAGCGATTGACTATCGAACGCGCGCGGCTCATGAACACGTGCGCTTTGAGGAAGGGTCCGCCGGCTTTATCAACGGCGGCGTTTTGCACAGCACGCTGCAATCACCCAATTCGGCACCGGCCATTCAAATGTTGCATATCTTTCAGCCGTCGATGCTCGGCGATCCCGCGGGACACCTTCAAAAGCGCTATATCAATCCTTTGCTGCAATGTCGAGGCGTCGATGTGCTCAAATGGTCGCCCACCAACCCCGACGATATGCCCTTTATCGATTTGCTAAAGAGTTCTTTTAACCACGACCTTCAACGGCCGCAGAACGAGATGGCGCTTCGGAATAGCTTGTCAGAGCTCTGGATTCAGATTTACGCCAAGGCCGAACCGCTCTTTTCCTCCGACAACGCCTCTTGGATGACCAGCCGCGACGTACAGTTCAAGGCAATCCTGGACTTTATCCGCTCAAACTATGCAGACACTATAGATGTGCCCCAGATGGCATCTGCAGCCGGCGTTAGCGACAGAGAGTGTTACCGCATTATCGAAGCTTGCGCAGGAACGACCCCGGCGGCATATCTACGCGCATACCGTATAAACCGTGCTTGCGAACTTTTGACGCACACCACGCGAACGGTGCAGGCAATCGCTCGGCAATGCGGCTTTGCGACAGCGAGCCATCTTGGGCAGGTATTCAAAGAACAAATAGGCTGCACCCCTTCGAGCTATCGAGCAGCGAGGCAGAATCTCGATAGTACCGGGCAGAAATCCCACTAGCCCTTCTTCTGTCACTGCATCAAACTTGCAGGCAAACAACAGATAGGAGCAACCATATGAAGCACTTTGACCATATCGTGTTTGACGTTGACGGAACATTGGCAGATACAGAAGAAAGCGTTCTGTCATCGCTTGCCCAGATTGTCCAAGAAGAGACCAGCAAAACGCTCCCCCGAAACGAGCTTGAATTTGCCCTCGGCATACCCGGCAAGGATGCTCTTGAGAAACTTGGAATCTACTCGCAGGCAACGTTGAATCGCTGGTGCCAAGTTGCCGCCAGCTTTAAAAGCACCATCAGCGTGTTTCCAGGCTTGCACGAAGTTATCGCAACACTCTCCGACAACGGCTGCAAACTTGGCATCGTCTCCTCACGTGCGCGCGACGAATACACAGACGAAATTGCACCCCTTGGCTTCGATAAGTTTTTTGAACACATCATCCTTGTCGAAGACACAACCGAACACAAACCCGCTCCCGCGCCCATGCTCGAATATCTACGGCGCACGGGCGCAAACCCCAACAGCGTCATCTACGTTGGAGACACCGTCTACGACGAACAATGCGCAACATCAGCAGGGGTCAATTTTGCCCGAGCAGCATGGGGATCGCACCAAGACATCCCAAACGCCACCTACAACCTCAAAACCCCCAACGACCTGCTAACCCTAACAACCAAGTAACCCCCGCGCCCCACCCTTTCAGCCCCAACACCACAAGGGCGATTGAGCAGGACGGTTTGGGCGGGTCCCGTACTTAGTTTCCAAAATCATTCCGCAGCGCGAAGGCCCCCGTTGTCAACGCTTCGAAGAAGCGAGACAACGGGGGCCTTCATGCGCGAGGACGTTTTGGAAACTAAGTACGGGACCCGCCCAAACCGTCCGGTGGGATCAGAGTACCCTTGCTGTTACTCTGCTTTGCCCACAGAGTTGAGGTTGGTCATGCGGATCTTAACCAGCTCGGTGATCTCACGCATGCCCTCCTTGGCCGGCTTCTTGGGATCGAAGCAGGCAGGGTTCTCGGCCATGTAGGCCATGAAGCCCTTGGTGTAGGCCTGACGCAGCTCGGTGGCGTAGTTAACCTTGCAGATGCCGTTCTTCACAGCCTCGGCAACCTGCTCATCGGGCACACCGGAGGTGCCGTGCAGAACCAGCGGCACGTCGACGGCGTCGCGGATGGCCTTGACCACGGACTGCTCGATGTGCGGATCGCTCGTGTACACGCCGTGGCTGGTGCCAACGCCAATTGCGAGGGAGGTGCAGCCGGTACGCTCGACGAACTCCTTGGCCTCGGCAGGATCGGTGTAGGGGCTCTCGCCCTCAACTGCGGGACCGTCGTCCTCCTTGCCGCCAACCTTGCCGAGCTCAGCCTCGACGGGCACGCCCATGGCGCGGCCAGCATCGGCGACGGACTTGGTCAGGGCAATGTTGTCCTCGAAAGACTCGTGCGAGCCGTCGATCATGACAGAGGTGTAGCCAGTGCGGAAAGCCTGCATGCAGCGGTCATAGCCGTCGCCGTGATCGAGGTGCAGGGCAACAGGCACGGAAGCGCGCTCGGCGGCAGCCTTAACCATGCCGTAGAAGTAATCCAGACCAGCGGTCTTGATGGTGCCCGGGGTGGTCTGCATGATGACGGGGGACTTGGTCTCCTCGGCAGCGGCCAGAACGGCCATAACAAACTCGAGGTTCTCGACGTTGAACGCGCCAACGGCGTAATGGCCGGCCTGAGCGTCCTTGAGCATCTTTTCGGTGGTAACAAGTGCCATGAGCGTTTGCTCCTCTCCCTCGCCCGCATCTGGACATCGGGCGTACGTGTCCGCAAGGCGTTTTACCTTGCGTTTTGCTGCGCTCATTGTATGAAATTCAGCAGCTTTGCACGTGCGAGATATTGAGCCCATGCAGGTCAATACAGTCATTTTTGAAAAGCAAACGGAAGGAATTTGAGCCGAGTGGACATGTTCGATATTGAATTTTGTGCGTTCAGCGTCTTTCTTTTATAGAAAAGATAAGTAATCGAAAGGCGTTTTCTTACTCAAAAAGAAAATGAACGAAAATAGACTCAACACAATTCCTGCAAATTTCGTCGAGAATGGAGCTGCCATGGCTCAAGCTGCAACCCGCGCTTTCGCCGACGAACGTCGTGCCGCCATCATGGAGATGCTCGAACATAACGCCTCCGTGCAGGTGGCAGAAATCTCCCAGACCTTTGGCGTGTCCTCCGTCACGGCCCGTGCCGACTTGGACGCCCTCGCCGAGGCTGGCAAACTGCGCCGCACGCACGGCGGCGCCGTGTCACTCCACAAGCGCCTGACCGTCTCCACGCAGGATCGCCGCATCAATGTCAACGTCGCTGCCAAGCAGGCCATCGCGCAAAGCGCCATCGAGCTTGTCAATGACGGCGACACGCTGCTCGTCGATTCGGGCACCACGGCGCTTGAGTTCGTCCGGCTCCTCGACCAGCGCGACGGCACCACCGTTATCACGGCCGACATTACCATCGCTGATTATATCGACGAGAGCATGCCCTCGGTCGATGTCGTCATGCTGGGCGGGGCACTGCGCAAAGGTCATCGCTATCTGTACGGCCCACTTACCATGCAGGCGCTCCAAATGGTCCACGCCGACCTTGCCGTCATGTGCCCCGGCGCTTTTGTTCCCGGCTGCGGCTTTACGACCGACTTTCCACAGATGGCCGAGACCAAAACAGCCATGATCGCCGCAGCCCATCAAAGCGTCGCCCTCATGGACGCCAGCAAGGTTAACGGACGTGGCATGTACCGCTTTGCCGAGCTTGCCGACGTCGACTCCATCGTGATGGACCGTGACCCTCATCACGCCGTCGCCACCTCAATCGCCGAGGCCACCGACGACGCCCGCCCAAATCTCCTCATCGCCACCACCTAAAATCAAAACCACCCCTAAAAGGGGTGGTTTGCTCTTAGGGTATAACCCTTGGATTTCCGGCACGCGTCTAAAGGCGCCGGCCCTCACGGGGTTCGGGCCGCACTGCAGGTTGACCCGTGACGGGCCGGTCAAACCGGCGCTATTTACGCCCCGGCCCCCTATCGAAGGGGTCCTCGTACTCCTTGACGCTCAGCCGGTCGATCGCGATGTCGGCCTTCTCCTGCTCCCGGATGTACTTCGCGATGGTGGCCTCGTTCAGGCCGACGGTGGACACGTAGTAGCCCTCGGCCCAGAACTTCCTGTTGCCGAACTTGTACTTCATGTTCGCGTGCTTGTCGAATACCATCAGCGAGCTCTTCCCCTTCAGGTAGCCCATCACGCTCGCGACGCTGTACTTCGGCGGGATCGCCAGCAGCACGTGCACGTGGTCGGGCATCAGGTGCCCCTCGATTATCTCGATCCCCTTGTACTCGCACAGCTTCCTGAGGATCTCCCCTATGTCGCTCCTGATTTGGTTG
>JAXJIC010000050.1:0-83921 GCA_036298925.1 Collinsella aerofaciens | reverse complement strand
CGCCGCCCAGCACCCTGCACGCGAACTCGCGCGCGTCGCCGCACTCCTGCCAAAGCCTCGCCGCCTCGAGGGCCTCGTCGCGGCCGAGGCGCAGTACACTCTCTTCTTGGGGCATCGCCGTTCCTTCCATTCGTCACCTTCATTACTCCAACGACGAATTCTAGGCGGTGTCCCCGTCCTTTCTTGAAAGGGCGGAGGCGGGGCATGCCCCGCCTCTTACACCACATCTCTGTGCGCTACCTACAGATTGAGACAATGCCAAGGGATGGCCGATAACATCTCAATCTGTAACACGAAGAGGCCGAAAACCGTTCTAGCTGTTACAGAATGAGACGTAAGCTGGGGTCTCTGCGAAACATCTCGATCTGTAACAGATAGGGGAGAAAATGTTCTCTAAATGTTACAGATTGAGACAAAGGCCGGACCGGTCCCAGTCATCCTGGTCGAGCGAGGATTTCCGGACATACGAGCGTGGAAAATCTCCTGCTAAGTGAATGAGCGTGGATAATCTCCCACTTTGGGCTCGAAGCCACGCAAAAAGTGGGAGATTATCCACGCTCGATTCTGTCTGGGAAGCCCGATATCGACCTATATATAGGTGCAAATGAGTCGATATCAAAGTTCGATCCTGATGGTGTACTCCACTACGCAAAAGTGTTCCCTCGGGAAATGTCACCGCTATATGCAAATTCACCGTCCTCCATATCCAAACTCAGCAAAACCGCAGGTCAAAGGTATGTAGATACGCCCGGCACCGTGTATCTAGAGGTTTTCGTTGACAGCCCCCAAGGTGGCATCGTATTATCTTCTTCGTTCGCGGGGGTGGCGGTCCAAAAGACCAAAGGACCTGCGGATACTTGAACGATTGGGAGTTTGCCCGAGTGGTTAATGGGGACGGGCTGTAAACCCGTTGGCTCTGCCTACATAGGTTCGAATCCTATAGCTCCCACCCGTCAAGTGCCTGTATAGCTCAGTCGGTAGAGCACTTCGTTGGTAACGAAGAGGTCACCAGTTCAAGTCTGGTTGCAGGCTCCATCCGGCGGTGTAGCTCAGTTGGTTAGAGCACACGGTTCATACCCGTGGCGTCACTGGTTCGAATCCAGTCACCGCTACCATAGGTAACACGGTGGCTTCTCAATAGTATGTTGAGAGGCCACTATGGTATAAAGGCAAAGTCCCGTCCGGGGACGACCTGTTAAGAGGAGGGCTTTATGGCCAAAGAGAAGTTTGAGCGCACTAAGCCGCATGTTAACATCGGCACCATTGGTCACGTCGACCACGGCAAGACCACGCTGACCGCTGCCATCACCAAGGTTCTCTCCGAGACCGAGGGCTGCAAGGCTGACTTCACTGCGTTCGAGAACATCGACAAGGCTCCCGAGGAGCGCGAGCGCGGCATTACGATTTCCGTCTCCCACGTTGAGTACGAGACCGCTGCCCGTCACTACGCTCACGTTGACTGCCCGGGCCACGCTGACTATGTCAAGAACATGATCTCCGGCGCTGCTCAGATGGACGGCGCTATCCTGGTCATCGCTGCTACCGACGGCCCCATGGCTCAGACCCGCGAGCACATCCTGCTCGCCCGTCAGGTCGGCGTTCCCTACATCGTCGTCTTCCTGAACAAGTGCGACATGGTCGACGATGACGAGCTCATCGACCTCGTCGAGATGGAGACCCGTGAGCTCCTCTCCGAGTACGATTTCCCCGGCGACGACATCCCCGTCATCCGTGGCTCCGCTCTGGGCGCTCTCGAGGGCGACGCCAAGTGGATGGACGCCATTCGCGAGCTCATGAAGGCCGTCGACGAGTACATCCCGACGCCTGCTCGTAACAACGACCTCCCGTTCCTGATGGCCGTTGAGGACGTTATGACCATCTCCGGCCGTGGTACCGTTGCTACTGGCCGTGTCGAGCGCGGTGAGCTCAAGCTCAACGAGCCCGTCGAGATCGTCGGCATCAAGGATACCCAGAACACCGTCGTTACCGGTATCGAGATGTTCCGTAAGTCCATGGACTTCTGCGAGGCTGGCGACAACGTCGGTCTGCTGCTCCGCGGCATCAAGCGTGAGGACATCGAGCGCGGCCAGGTTCTCTGCAAGCCCGGTTCGGTTACCCCGCACACCAAGTTCACCGGCGAGATCTACGTTCTGACCAAGGAGGAGGGCGGCCGTCACACCCCGTTCTTCGATGGTTATCGTCCTCAGTTCTACTTCCGTACCACCGACGTTACCGGTACGGTCAAGCTCCCCGAGGGCACCGAGATGGCTATGCCTGGTGACCACATCACCATCGAGGGCGACCTCATCCACCCGATCGCCATGGAGGAGGGCCTGCGCTTCGCTATCCGCGAGGGTGGCCACACCGTCGGTTCGGGCATCGTCTCCACGATCATTGAGTAAATTAGCTCTTTGATATAGCTGACTTAGAGAACCCGGCACTTATATAGGTGCCGGGTTCTTTTCTGCAATGGATATTGAGCCGTTGCTGGTGTCGAGAGGATCGATAATGGTCCTGGATGCACCGTCGATTAGCTCTCGATGGCTTCATTGATGTGTTCCAAATATGAATGGATCCACCGAGAACCAATTGACTCGAGGTTTTCATTGACAGCACTTACGTGGAGCTGATAAAGTAACAACTCGTGCCCGTACGGGGCGGAAATGAAAGGTTCAGGATACATGCGTACTCTAGTTACTCTTGCGTGCACTGAGTGCAAGCGCCGCAACTATACGACCACCAAGAACAAGTCGACCATGCCTGATCGTATGGAGATCAAGAAGTATTGCCCCTGGTGCCGTCACCACACGCTGCACAAAGAGACTCGCTAGTCTCTAGTCACATACGCCAGTAGTTCAATTGGTAGAGCATCGGTCTCCAAAACCGAGTGTTGAGGGTTCGAGTCCTTCCTGGCGTGCCAGTCATTATTCCGTAAGCTCCCACTTGGGGGCTTACGGTTTACTCATGTATAAGCGCATTGCGCGGAGGTAACCCAAATGGCCAACAAGAAGAACAAGAAGAAGGCTCAGCAGCCGGCACCTGCCAACAAAGCTGCCGCCAACTCCAAGGTTGAGGCCAAGAAGGCCGTTGCCAAGAAGAACGAGAAGGCTGCGAAGTCCAAGAAGAACGAGAAGCCTGGTTTCTTCGCCCGCACCAAGAAGTATTTCGCTTCGGTCAAGTCCGAGATGAAGCGTGTCACGTGGCCCGATAAGAAGGAGCTCGTGAACTACTCGGTTGTCGTTTGCGCTTCTCTGATCGTCGTCGGCGTCGTCATCGCTCTGCTCGATGCTGGCTTTGGCGAGGCTCTTGCTCTGTTCTCTGGATTGAGGGGCTAAACCATGTCTAAGCGTTGGTACGTCGTTCACACTTACTCTGGATACGAGAACCGCGTTAAGTCCGATCTCGAGCATCGCATCGAGACTATGGGCATGCAGGACCGTATCTTTGATATCGAGATTCCTATGGAGCGCGTCACCGAGATTAAAGAGGGTGGCAAGCGTGAGACCAAGGATTCCAAGATCTTCCCGGGTTATGTCCTGGTCCGCATGGAGATGGATGACGATGCTTGGACGTGTGTTCGTAACACGCCTGGCGTCACCGGTTTCCTAGGCGGCAACGGCAAGCCCGCTCCGCTTTCCCGCGACGAGTACAACAAGATGACTCGTCGTCCCGGTAAGGGCGATTCGCCCAAGCGCACCTCGGTTGATATTGAGGTCGGTACGTCCGTCCGCGTCACCGATGGCCCGCTTACCGACTTTGATGGCAAGGTCTCCGAGGTTAACACCGAGGCTGGCAAGCTCAAGGTCACGCTGATGATCTTTGGCCGCGAGACGCCGGTCGAGCTCGACTTTAACCAGGTCGCTGTCATCGCTTAAGTTTTCGTCCGTTCGCGCGAGCGTGCTTCTTCTGTGACTGCTCATCTCAGGAGTGCTTCTAACACGTGCGTGCTTACGATATAGCAAGTACTTCACACTCGTGATTCGAAAGGAATGACCATGGCTGAGAAGAAGGTTGCCAACGTCATTAAGCTCCAGATTCCTGCTGGTGCAGCAAACCCCGCTCCTCCCGTCGGCCCCGCCCTGGGCGCTGCTGGCGTGAACATCATGCAGTTCTGCCAGGCCTTTAACGCCGAGACGCAGGACAAGAAGGGTGACATCATCCCCGTTGAGATCTCTGTCTACGAGGACAAGTCCTTCTCCTTCATCACCAAGACC
Organism: Collinsella aerofaciens; assembly: GCA_036298925.1. GTDB lineage: Bacteria > Actinomycetota > Coriobacteriia > Coriobacteriales > Coriobacteriaceae > Collinsella > Collinsella aerofaciens_BN. Next base: position 79,707 of record JAXJIC010000050.1, on the reverse strand, counting down.
CCGCCGGCGGCTCACCTTATCAAGAAGGAGCTGAACCTCAAGTCTGGTTCCGCTAAGCCCCAGGCTGACAAGGTTGGTCAGCTCTCCCAGGAGCAGCTCACCAAGATCGCCGAGATCAAGATGCCGGACCTCAATGCCAACGACATTGACGCCGCCAAGAAGATCATCGCCGGTACCGCCCGTTCCATGGGCGTCACCATCGCTGAGTAGCGATTTCTTATGGTAACGGCGGGTGCTCCGACCGGGGCGCCCGTTAAATGTGTGCAATAGGGCACACGATACGATGTGGGAGGGCTCACGCCCGTTTAACCACAGGAGGTAATGCACATGGCTAAGCATGGTAAGAGCTATAACGCCGCTGCCGAGAAGATCGACCGCGCCACGCTCTACACCCCCCTTCAGGCTGCCAAGCTCATCAAGGAGCTCGACACCGCCAAGTTCGACGAGACCGTCGAGGCTCACTTCCGTCTGGGCATCGATACTCGTAAGGCTGACCAGAACATCCGTGGTTCCATCTCCCTGCCCCACGGCACCGGCAAGACCGTTCGTGTTGCCGTCTTCGCCGAGGGCGAGAAGGCCCGTGAGGCTGAGGCTGCCGGCGCCGACATCATCGGTTCCGACGAGCTCGTCGCCCAGATTCAGAAGGGCGAGATCAACTTCGACGCCGCTATCGCTACGCCGAACATGATGGCCAAGGTTGGCCGCATCGGTAAGATCCTTGGTCCCCGTGGCCTCATGCCGAACCCCAAGCTCGGCACCGTGACCATGGACGTCGCCAAGATGGTCTCCGAGCTCAAGGCTGGCCGCGTTGAGTACCGCGCCGACCGCTACGGCATCTGCCACGTGCCCCTGGGCAAGAAGTCCTTCTCTGAGCAGCAGCTCGTCGAGAACTACGCTGCCCTGTACACCGAGATTCTGCGCGTCAAGCCCTCTTCTGCTAAGGGCAAGTACGTCAAGTCCATCTCCGTGTCTTCCACCATGGGCCCTGGCGTCAAGGTCGATCCCGCTGTCCAGCGTGACTTCCTGGCTGAGTAACTGCTAGTTACTGCCTGAGTACAGCAAGCATTGCTAAAGAAACCCGGTTCTGCCTTGTGCAGGACCGGGTTTCTTGCTATCGCGTCAAAACCACCATAAAGGGGACAGTGTCCCCTTTATGGTGGTTACCAGGGTGTTCTGGCTGTTGAAGACTCGATGGCTTCGTGGCGTTTGAGCTCGCGGCGCATGGTTTGTGAGTTGAGCCAAGCTGCTTGCCAGCCGCGGATGGGGTAGTGCGTCTGGTCGAGCTCAAACTGCGTATAGCCGCAGGCGTTGATGATCGTCGTTCCACACACATGCTGACGCTCGCGCTGAAAATCGCAACCGTAGCTTTGGTGCACATGCCCGTGCACCATGTAGTCGGGATTCCAGGATTCGAGTGCTGTGTTAAAACACTCGAATCCTCGATGCGGCAGATCGTCCAGATCACCCATACCGGCGGCGGGTGCATGGGTAAGCAGAATGTCGCACCCGCCGACCATCCTAACCTTACGCGACAGCTTACGCATGCGCTTGGACATCTCGCGTTCGGTGTACATGTTGGCGCCGTCGCGATAACGCATGGACCCGCCAAGGCCCGCAATGCGAATCCCTCGGTACGTGTACACGCTGTCCTCTACGCAGATACATCCACCCGGTGCATGACGTGCGTAGCGGTCATCGTGATTGCCGCGCACGTAGATGAGCGGTTTGTTGATGACCGTAACCAAAAACTCAAGATAGTCCGGGTCCAGATCGCCGGCGGACAAAATCAGGTCGACTCCCTCAAAGCGTTCCTTGCGAAAGCACTCCCAAAGGCATCGTTCTTCGGTATCGGCTATGGCAAGGATTTTCATAGGGCAGGGACTTTCGGCTCATCGTCGAGCTGCGGAATGGTGCCTACCACGTTGTCCGCCAGCCAATTCATCTCGACAATCTGCGTGCTCGGCAGCGGAGGGAAGCCTTCGATCTGTACCACGCCGTTCTGGCTGTGGAGCTCGCCGCCAAAGGGGTTGATGGATCCCACAACAATGCCGTTGCGGAGCAACTGCACGAGTTTGCGCGTTTGGTAGGGTAGGCCCGGAGCGTAACGGATGTCGATAACGCCGGAGCTCATGCCATACCAGTAGTTGACGGCGCGCACTTGGTTGTCGTCGCTGGTCTCGTCCCACGTGCCGTGCAGAAGGCTGCGAACGATGAGCTCGTAGTAACGGCCCCAGTTCCATACGGGCATGGCGATGCCGGTGACTTTGCCGTCGACCAAGCGGTGAAGCCCGTAGGCCCTTGGGTCTTCGAGCGACTTTGACATGTCAGCGCCGGTCATGACGCTCACGCCTTCGCGGCACATGGCCTCGGCAAGACCACCGGCAGGCACATCGCCCCAGGTGAGGATTACCTGCGCGCGGGGGTCGAGCAGTGAGGCGCCAATCGCAAAGGCGTTAATCTCGCTGAGTGCGCCCGAGGCGAAGACCGACGCGTGGTAACCGATGCGGTGGTTGTCCGCCATGCTGGCGGCAAGGGCGCCCAGGAGAAACTTGGCCTCGTACATCTTGCCAAAGTACGAGCGTACGCTTTGATGGGGAAGGCCGATAGAGCAGTTGAGGAACCGAACCCGGGGATACTCAACGGCAGCCCTAAGCGTGTATTCCATCAGGCGGTGCGAGGTCGAGAAGATGACGTTTGCTCCATGTTTGACAGCCGTTTCCACGGCGGCGTAGAACACATCCGGATCGTGACAGTCCTCGAACGCCTCGGTGCGCACGATACCGCCAAAGTGCTCATCGAGATACCGACGCCCTTGGTCGTGCAGGCTGTCCCAGCTCGACGTCGCACAGGGGAACTCATGGATAAAGGCGATGCGCAGGGGGTTGGCCGCCGAATAGACGGTCTTGCCCATAAAGAAGTTGAGCACGCCAGAGGTGGACTTGGCGGGCATCTCCTCCTCGTCGACGCTCGGTGCTTCGACAAGATCGACCTTGTCCTCGTCATTTTTGCCGGCAATGACCAGCTCGCGCCAGATCTTGCACAGGCGGTTTACGACGATATCCGTCGGCGTATCCAGCAGGCGGTCCTGGTTGTACACATTGAGGTAGACGAGCATGGCGTCGGCGGGCGTAATGTCCAGGTGGTCGCCGCCTGCGCGAAGGTAGGCACGCTTAAAGAGCAGGAAAGTGTGGCGCAGGTAGTCGACCTTTTTCTGCGGCCATTTTTCGATAAGGTTCTGACCGAGCATCTTCGCGAGCGTTTCGTAGCTTCCCTCACGCGAGAACTCGATCTCGTATAGGGGGCAGACGCGCCAAAACGCGCAGAACTCGCCGTACAGGCGGCTTTCGACGGAATCCCATGTGCCGGGGTAGAGACGGGTGACCTTGGCCGAAACCGTCGGAGCGTCCAGGAATTTGAGGACACTGACGCGTTTGTTGCCTTCCTGGACATAGAACCGATGCATGAACTCGGTGACGATGATGGGGTCGCGATAGCCCTCGGTTACCTGGATGTCGTAGAGGTTGGACCACTTGCGGGCGAACTCGGTGCTAAACGGAAGCAGGGGCATAAAGTTACACGAAAAGGCGGACTGACGGCCTTTGGTGACCGTGCCGACGACCATTTCGAGCGGAATATCCCGCAGGCCGACATTCTCTTGCTGACCTAAGGGGAGCTGAGCAACCAAGCTATCGAGGTCCGTAAGGTATGGATGCTCGCTTTGGCTGATGGCGCGACGGCGTCCCTGCTCGCCGCGCTTGCGTGCTTGACGATAGGCCTCTTCCATGGTGTCTACTCCCTTAGTCGTTTAAACAACGATATGAACCATGGTACCACGAATGAAAACCACTACAAAGATGCCTGTCCCCTTTGCGGTGGTTTAGGCGATGATGGGGGCGATGGCGCGGATGCAGGCGTCGGCTGCCGTGAAAGTAGTGCTGTCGTCGCTGACGATAAAGATGATCTTTCCTTTGATGCCAAAGTCGCCGATTTCGCTAAAGAGTACGTAGGGCTCCTTGTCAAAGCCCGAGATGGGCGAGACGGCCGTTTTGGTTGCGCTCGTGAGCTCGTCTGCCAGCACGTCAAGGGAAGCCCACTTAGACGTGTCCTTTACGGCAACGGGCACGGCCACGCGCCCAAAGGGCATCAAATGCACGAGCGTGTTCTTGGAGATGTTGGAGTTGGGCACAATGATGGTCTGTCCACAGGCATCCTCAATCGTTGTATGGCGCCAAGTGATGTCTTGGACCACGCCGGATACGCCGCCGACTTCGATATTGTCGCCGGGTTTGATGATGCCCATAAAGGTCACTTGCATGCCGCCGATAAGGTTTGACAGCGTGTCCTGAAAGCCGAGCGAGATGGCGATGCCGCCGACGCCAAGAGCGGCGACGAGCGCGTTTGCGTTAATGCCAAAGCAGTTGTCGAGGATAAAGCTGCCGCCGATCATCCAAATGACGGCGCGCGCGATGTTGATGAAGATACTCGATGCCGGAAGCGGGTTATCGTCTCGGTTAAGCAGATGATTCAGGGTCTTGGATACGACCTTGGCGGCGACGGCGGTGCCTATCGCCAAGATGACGGCCCAGATGATGTTGTGGACCCACCGTTGCTCAAAGAAATGAAGAATCGGCTCAAACAAATCCATGTAGGGAAAACCTCCTTATGATCGTCCAACCATGATACCCAACAAGAAGCCCGTCCGATCAAATTCGGACGGGCTTCTTGTTGGGTATAAGGTTTGCACGGCGGGGAAGAAATCTTCTCAAGGCAGTTTCCTTAGTTCTTGACCAGTGGTCCCTGCTGACGCTGGATTATCGACATAATATGCGAAAACCGCCGCAAGGGCCTCTGTCCCTTTGCGGCGGTTTTGGCGTTTGCGCAGATAAAACCTACCAAAATAAACCTGTCCCTTTTTGGCAGGTTTTAGCTTAGCAGCATGCGGTCGTTGGCGAGCTCGCCGCCCGAGACCTCCTCGAACTTCTGCAGCAGGTCGGCCACGGTGAGCGACTTCTTCTCGTCGCCGGCCACGTCGTAGATCACATGGCCCTCGTGCATCATGATCAGACGGTTGCCCAGACGGATGGCGTCGTTCATGTTGTGCGTGACCATGAGCGTGGTCAGGTGGTTCTCGTCGACGATCTCCTCGGTCAGGTTGAGCACCTTAGAGGCCGTCTTGGGGTCGAGGGCCGCAGTGTGCTCGTCGAGCAGCAGCAGGCGCGGCCTGGTGAGCGTGGCCATCAGCAGGGTGAGTGCCTGGCGCTGGCCACCCGAGAGCAGGCCGACCTTGGCGTTGAGACGCGTGTCCAGACCAAGGTCCAGGCGCTTGAGCAGCTCAACGTACTCATCTTTCTCGGCCTTGGTGACGCCCCACGAAAGGCCGCGACGCTGGCCGCGACGCTTGGCGAGGGCCAAGTTCTCGGCAATCTGCATGTCGGCAGCGGTACCGCGCATGGGGTCCTGAAACACGCGGCCCAGGTACTTGGCGCGCTGCGACTCGCTCAGGCGCGAGATGTCGGTGCCGTCGAGCTCGATAACGCCCGAATCGAGCGGGTACACGCCGGCGATCATGTTGAGCAGCGTGGACTTGCCGGCGCCGTTGCCGCCGATCACGGTTACAAAGTCGCCGTCATTCAGGGTGAGGTCGACGCCGGTGAGCGCGCGCTTCTCGGTGACGGTGCCCTTGTTAAAGGTCTTCTTGACATGCGAGAGCTTAAGCATCTGCCTCATCTCCCTTCGTGTAGGAGCTGCGGAGCTTATAGCGCTCCCAAACCACGGGCACGCACAGGGCCACAGCGACAATTACGGCGGAGAGCAGCTTCATGTCGTTGGCGTCCATGCCCAACTGCAGCACGATGGCGCGGATAAGGAAGTACACCACGGAGCCAAAGACGGCGGAGGCAAGACGGACGCTAAACTGCGTGAGGCCGCCGGGCAGCAGACGGCCGAGCACCTCGCCGATAACAATGGCGGCAAGACCGATAACGATGGCACCGGTGCCCATACCAATGTCGGCATACTTTTGGCTCTGGCAGATGAGCGCGCCCGAAAGGCCGATGAGGGCGTTGGAGAGCACGAGGGCGATCATCTTGGTGGAGTTGGTGTTGACGCCCAGAGCGCGGATCATGTACTCGTTGTTGCCGGTGGCTCGCAGCGCCGAGCCGATCTCGGTGCCAAAGAACCAATACAGGATGGCAACGATAGCCACGGCGAGCAGGATGCCCAAGATGATGGCAACGGTGGACTGCGGCAGACCGGTCATATTGCTGACGGCGGAGAACACGGTGCCCTTGGCAAGAATGGGCGTATTGGACTTGCCCATGATGCGCAGGTTGATGGACCACAGGCTGATCTGGGTGAGGATTCCGGCGAGGATCGCAGGAATCTCAAAGACGGTGGTCAAAATGCCCGTGACGGCGCCCGCGATGGCGCCGGCGCACATACCGGCCAGCACGGCGAGCAGCGGGTCGACGTTGTTATTGACGATGAGCACAGCGCAGACGCAGCCGCCGAGGGCAAAGCTGCCGTCGCAGGTCATATCGGGAATGTCGAGCAGGCGGAACGTGATAAACACGCCAAGCACCATAATGCCCCAGAGGACGCCCTGCGAAACGGCGCCCTGCAATGCAATGAGCATGCTTCATACCTCCTAGGATAGGGTGGACACGTGATTCACCATAATAGCGGTAACAATGCATAGAAGAGCTGCGGACAGACGTTTTGTTTTACCTGAAACAAGCAGGGCGGACGCCGGTCTACAGCGCCCGCCCCTGTGGCTCAGATATTGAATAACGCGGCTAAAGCGCGAGCACGGGCTCTAGACGCATGCCGCGTATGGCATTACGCGTCCAGAGCGGAAAGGTCGATGCCCAGGGCCTCGGCCATCTCGTCGTTCTTGACGACGACCAGGTCCTTGCTCGAGAGGTGCTTGATCGGCATGTCTTCGGGCTTGGCCTCGCCCTTCAGGATCTTAACGGCCATCTCGCCCGCGGCGTAGCCCAGGTCCTCGTAATTGATGGAGAGGGTGAACAGGCCGCCGGCCATGCACATACCCTCCTCGCCGGTAACGAAGGGAAGCTTGTTTTCCTTGCAGATCTGGCCGACCTGCGAGGCACCCGCGGCGATGGTGTTGTCGGTGGGGGAGTACAGCGCGTCGACCTTGCCCACGCCAGACTCGACGACGGACTGAATCTCGTTGGAGCTCGAGACGGTGAAATCGGTGTACTCCAGGCCCAGCTTGTCGAGTTCCTTCTTGGCGGCCTTGATCTGGACGTCGGAGTTGGACTCGGCGGTGCAGTAGAGCAGGCCGACCTTTTTAACGTCGGGCAGGACCTTCTGCATCATCTCGAGCTGCTCGGCGACCGGGGTGAGGTCGGAAGCGCCCGTGACGTTGGTGCCCGGCTTGTCGTTGTCCTGGACCAGGCCGGAGGCGGCGTAGTCGGTGATGGCACAGCCCACGATGGGGATATCGGCCGTGGCGCCGGCGGCAGCCTGCGCGGCGGGCGTGGCGATGGCATAAATCAGGTTGACGTTGTCGCCCACAAACTTGTCGGCAATGGACTTACACGTGGACTGGTCGTTCTGGGCGTTCTTCTGGTCGATCTTGACCTTAAGGCCGCTCTTCTTGATGGCCTTGACGAAGCCGTCGTTGGCGGCATCGAGCGCGGAGTGCTCGGTGAGCTGCAGAACGCCGATGGTGTAGTCGGAACCGGCGGCAGCAGAGCCGGAACCAGAGTTGCCGCCGCATCCGGCGAGCGGGGCGAGCGCGAGCAGGCCGGCGGAGACCAGAAGGCTCCTGCGGCTGATGGTGATGTCCTTCATATCATTACCCCCAGTATAAAAATGGCTGGAAACACTGCACTGGGACAAAGTGCAAGTGGGACTATAGTAGCGCTGATGTCCATTTTTACAACAGCCTGGCGGGTTTTTTAATACAGAATCGGATGGGCGGTACGGGTAGTCGAATGGGCGGCGGAGGGTCTTATGCGGCGGAGGAGGCGTCGTCCTCGTCCAGGGCGGCGAAGAGCTTCTTGCCGTCGAGCAGGCGCGTGCTGACGTTTCTCATACGGGCGATCTCGACGGTGCGCAGCGTATCGTCGGTGCCTCGGGCGTCGTAGACCGTTCCCAGCAGATACGAGATGCCATCGCGCTGCCTGATGGCAAAGGGACGGAGTGTCATCCGTGCTGCTTCGGTTTCGCCGCGTGTCGTGACGCTCGAAATATCAAAACTCACCGTGGTTCCGTGGTCGATGGCCTGCTCGACGAGCTCGCACGTGTCGATGCGCTTGATGGGCGTGCGTGTTGCCTTGGTAGCCTTGCTGCCTGCGCTTGGAGCGGGTTCGGGTGTATCGAGGTAGCCGCGAACGTCGGCGCTCGCCATGGCAACTAAGTGCTGCGCCATGCTCTTGCGGATAGCGATAGGCGTGGAGCGGTTGCGCATGACCATACCGTGGAGCCGGATGATCTCTTCATCGGTGAGCGGGCGGGTAAGAAGTTTGTAGCCCACGCCGCGTTTGTATTCAATTTCGTATCCGGCATGGCGAAGCGCGGAGATGGCGGTGTAGATGCTGCGCCGCGCCGCCGAGATGGGCATGCGGGCGGGGTCGTCGGGATGGGCGAGGCGCCGGATCAGCTCATCGGAAAGCATGGCCTTGTCTTCGCCGGTGTTTTCGCTCAAGAGCTGCAGGATACGAACGGCGCGATAGGCTGCCATCGAGGCGGCGCCCCTCGTCGTGGTGTCGTAGGTTTCAACAGCGGCTTCGGTCATGGTGCCCACGTCCTTTCCGTTTTGGGTGGCGACGGTATGGAGCCTAGGACGCGGGGCTTTCCCAGGGGCGCAGGGCGCTCTGGGCGGTCGGTAGTCGTCGGCAAACGGCGGGTCGAGTTTTCAACAGCCCTGCTCAACTGACCAAAAACTTGCCAAAAGCTTGACGGATGCTGTTGAAAAAAGCGTCTCTCGACCGATGTCGAGAGACGCTTGTGCGATGAGCGTTGGCGTGTGGCGACGCGAGCTAGCGTTCGACGATTAGAAGTCGGCGTTGCCCACGGTGCGCGGGTGCGGCAGGACGTCGCGGATGTTGCCCACGCCGGTCAGATACATGACCAAGCGCTCGAAGCCCAGACCGTAGCCGGCGTGCTTGCAGGAACCGTAGCGGCGCAGGTCAAGGTAGTACTTGTACTGCTCGGGATTCATACCCAGGTCCTTGATGCGGGCCTCGAGCAGATCCAGGCGCTCCTCGCGCTGGGAGCCACCGATGATCTCGCCGATGCCCGGCACCAGGCAGTCGGCGGCGGCGACGGTCTTGCCGTCCTCGTTCATGCGCATGTAGAACGCCTTGATCTCGGCCGGGTAGTCGGTCACGAAGGTCGGGCGCTTAAAGTGCTCCTCGGTCAGGAAACGCTCGTGCTCGGTTTGCAGGTCGATGCCCCAGCTCACGGGATAGTCAAACTTGTGACCGGCGGCGACGGCCTGCTCCAGGATCTCGACGGCCTCGGTGTAGGTAACGCGGGCAAAGTCGGAGTTGGCGACATGGCCCAGGCGCTCGAGCAGACCCTTGTCCACAAACTTGTTGAGCATATTGAGCTCGTCGGGGCAGGTTGTCATGACGTCCTTAAGGACGTACTTGAGCATAGCCTCGGCGTTATCCATGTAGTCGTTAAGGTCGGCAAAGGCCATCTCGGGCTCGATCATCCAAAACTCGGCGGCGTGGCGCGTGGTGTTGGAGTTCTCGGCACGGAAGGTGGGGCCAAAGGTGTACACGTCGCCAAAGGCCATGGCAAAGTTCTCGGCATTGAGCTGGCCGGACACGGTGAGGCTTGCATGCTTGCCAAAGAAGTCCTGGCTCCAGTCGACCTCGCCGGACTCGGTGAGGGGCGGATTTTTGGGGTCGAGCGTGGTCACGCGGAACATCTCGCCGGCGCCCTCGCAGTCACTCGTGGTGATGATGGGGGTGTTGACGTAGACAAAGCCCTGCTCCTGGAAGAAGCGGTGGATGGCGGCAGCCGCGACAGAGCGGATGCGGAACACGGCGCGGAACAGGTTGGTGCGCGGACGCAGGTGCTGCTGGGTGCGCAGGAACTCGACGGTTGCGCGCTTCTTCTGCAGTGGGTAATCCGGGGCGCTGACGCCCTCGACCTCGATGGAGGTGGCAGAAAGCTCGAAAGGCTGGGGCGCATCGGGGGTCAGCTTGACGGTGCCGGTGCAAATGAGTGCGGCCGAGACGTTTTGATGGGCGATCTCGTCGTAGTTGTCGAGTGCCTCGCGGTTCATGACGACCTGCAGGTCGCGGAAGCAGCTGCCGTCGTTGAGCGTAACAAAGCCAAAGTTCTTCATGTCGCGGACGGACTTGACCCAGCCGGCGACGGTGACGGTCTGGCCGCCGAGCGACTCGGCATCGGCATAGAGCTGCGCGATTTTGGTGCGGTTCACGTATCCTCCCATAACGGTTGTACGGATTATTTCCAAACAGTTAACCATTCTAACCCGCGAGTGGGGGCGTAGCAAAACGTCAGGCGTGATGTATGGGCGTGACGTGGGCGCCGCGCAAGCGCCGATTTCGCGGTGTCTAGTGCCCGCAGATGGCTTGGCGTATGAGAGCAGCGTAGGTGTCGATTCCCGCCTGGGTGAGGTGTGTGCCGTCGTCGACAAGGTATTCGCTGTGGCCCTCTGAGGCACCGTTCCAGTCGATGACGCCGGCGTTGTCGTTTTGGGCGCAGACGTCACGAATCGTCTGGTTATTGCGGTCCTGTAGCTCGAGCGGTACGCGCACGGTCACAAAGTAGATGGGCTTGCCGCCCACGGCATTAATCACGTCCTGCACCTGCTGGGGGTCGCGGATGAGGCCGTTGGTGCCAAGCGCGCAGATGACCACGCTTGGATCGTAGTTGGCACTGTCCTGTGCATAGACATCCTGGAAGGTGTAGAACTGGCGGCTCACCATGCCGTCGATGTACGCGTTGGGAAGCGCCGCCTGAATGCCAGGTTGGGCACCTGCGGTGACCGAGTCGCCGATCATGAGCACACGGGCGTCGCAGGTTCCGGTTGCCTCGTCGTAGGTAAAGCTCTTCCAGTCCAAGTTCTTGGGGACCTTTTCGGCGATAGGACCTTCTTTGGGTTTTTGCTTGGTGGCGTCACCGGATGCGGTGTCGCTGGGCTGGGAATCTTTACCGGATGCGGGCTCGGCGCCCTTGTCGTTGGCTCCGTTGTCCTGGGTCGAGGTCGCGTTCTGGGCAAGCTCGGGACGGAGCTGCTCGGCGCGGGCGGTGGCGATGCCTGCCCAGTCAAGCGGCGCGAAGGCAAGTGCGGCGACGCATGCGGCGCCAAGCGCGGGGAGCACCATGGCGGGCGCGAGGACGTGCTTTCCTGCCGTGCTGTCCTGTTGGGCCGGCTTGTGGGACCAAGGGCGTTCGACGAGGCGATAGAAAACCTCGGCTACCGCAAGGATCAGTACAAGCTGTAATGCCTGCTCCCACCAGGCGATGCGGGTAGTGCGGGTTGCGGGATTCATAAGAAGCAGTAGGGGATAGTGCACCAGATAGACAGAGAACGAGCGCTGGCCCAGCCAGACGAGCGGCTTGACCGACAACAGACGACGCACGATGCACTCCGTATTCTGCACGCAGATGATGAGGAGTCCGGTGACGAGGGCAAACAGCAAAAAGCCGCCGCGGTAGAGCCAGGCGCTCTCTCCGGTCAGCATGAGTGCGCCGGCTATAACGGCAACGAGCCACGCGATAGAAATCGCGTTGACCTTTGAGATGCCCTTGTTGGCTCCGGGGGTATGGATGTCACCGCTCAGCATCTCGCGCAGGCGCGGCGCTGCGATGGCGGCTAAGGCTCCGCATAGAAGCTCGGCGGCGCGGGCGTCGGTTCCGTAGTAGACGCGCGATGTGTCGGCGGTGGGATTAAACATGAGGACCATGGCTGCCGTCGATGCAAGCGCGAATGCGATCGTGATACCGATGGCGGTGTTGCGTGACCTGGTTTTGCTGCACAGCGCCATAAGGATGACCGGCCATACCAGATAGAACTGCATAGTGACAGCGCAGAACCACAGGTGCGTGAGCGGCGAGGGGAGTCCTGCAGCTGCGAAATACGAGACGTTGCGGAAGATGTAGAACCAGTTGCTCAAAAAGAGTGCCGATGGCAGGGCGTCCTGCTGCACCTTAGGGAGTAGGCTCGGGGCCGCGATGTAGGTGGCGACGGCGGTAAGCGCGATGGTCACGACGATCGGCGGCATCATGCGCGCAATGCGGCGGCAGATATAGCGCGGGTACGAGAATCCGTCGCGTGCCGTGGCCCGCATAATGCTTTTGGTGGCGAGATAGCCACTCAGCGTAAAGAAGAGCGTAACGCCCAAAAAACCGCCGGTCAGGCGGCTGGGGCGAAGGTGATATAGGACGACGCCGGCGATGGCGAGGGCGCGGAGCCCGTCGAGCGCGACGATGCGTTGGTTGCGTTGAGGCGCGGCATGTGCGGCGCCCGTGGGTGTGTTTTGCATCGATCTTCCTCCAATGTCGACCTAGCAGTCTAGCGCTCTGCGCGGACAAAGGAAGGGGGTTCGTGCGGTTGAACAACATGCCGCGGGACGATGCTTCGCTACGCAAAAGCCGCACCTGCGTTGATGCTCAGCTGCCTATATAGAAACGTTTCAGAACCTCTACATAGGCAAAAACAACAACACAGATGCGGCAAAGATGCACGGGTGGTTGAGCCTTTATGCGATGATGCTCGGCTACTTGGTCTTGGCAACCAGCAGCGGATCGCCAAGCTTGACGAGCGGATTGCCGCCGATAAGCGTGCCAGACTCGCCGACGTGGTCGATGCTCTTGAGGCGGTCGAGCTCAGAGACGATGACGGTCACGATGTCCTCGTGGCCGGCGGCCTTGATAGCGTCGCGGTCGAAGCTGATGAGCGGCTGGCCGGCCTTGACCACATCGCCCATCTCGACAAAGCGGGCAAAACCCTTGCCGTTCATTTCCACGGTGCCCAGGCCAACATGGATAAACACGCGCAGACCGTCCTCGGTGATCATGCCGATGGAGTGGTTGGTGACGGTGGTGGCGCCGATACGGCCGTTGGCGGGGGCGTAAATGGTGCCGGTAATGGGCTCGATGCCGTAGCCCTGGCCGAGCATGCCCGAGGCGATGGTCTCGTCGGGAACCTCATTCAGATTGACGAGCACGCCGTTGACGGGAGCGTAGATGACGCCTTCGCGGGTAGCGAAGCTTGCTGCGGGCGGAACGGACGCCTCGCCCGTCGAGGTGAAGGTGGACTTAAACGAATCGAGCAGACCCATAGTTGCCTCCAACTTAAATAGGCGCATATCGCGCGTTTGGTTTGCCGGAAACGTTTCATATGTGTTTCGCGGCTTGGTCAACGCCCCTATTTTACGCTGCCTAACGATACCTCTGAACAGCGATTTTGTGATATATCAGTTGAAGGCCAACTTATTGCGGGGGTGTTTCTGCGCCGTGGGCTCAAGTGGGGTACGCTAAGGTGCGAAAAACGAGTGCGCACGAATCGCACGGAGGGAGCACCTATGATTATTGAGAGCCATGCGCTGTGGGGCGAGGAGCCGACCGAGGATTATCCGGCGACGTTTACGTATCTGGGTGCCGAGCCGCTGCCCGACAAGCCCAATGGCCGCCGCCCCGCGGTGATCATCTGCGGCGGAGGCGGGTTTACGCATATCGCTCCGCACGAGCAGGACCCGGTGGCGTTTGCATTTTTGGACCGCGGCTACCAGGCCTTTGTGCTCAACTATGTGACGAGCGCCACGGGCGACGTGAGTTTTCCGCACCCGCAGGCGGACCTCGCCAAGATGGTCGCTACCGTGCGCGCCAACGCCGACGAGTGGCATGTCGATCCCAAGCGCGTGTGCATCGTGGGTTTCTCGGCGGGCGGCATGATCTGCGCCTCGTTGGCAACGCAGTGGAAGACCGGACCCTTCGCGGGCCTTGCCGGGGCTCGTCCGGAGGATATTCGTCCCGACGCCGTGGTGCTGGGCTATCCGTTGCTCGACCTTGCCTATGTGCGCGATATGCAGACGCGCGACCCGCGCATCGACCTGCGTGTGCCCAAGACGGGTGGCAAGACGGGGCGCGATTTGCTCAACGACTATCTGTCGATGGTGACGGGCGGAGAGGCGACCGATGAGCACCTGACCGACATTTGCCCTACCACGCACGTTTCGCGCCAGATGCCCCCGACATTTGTGTGGGGCGTTTCGGACGACAAGACGGCGCCGATCGCGCAGGTCTACCCGTTTGTGCAGCGCATGGCCGAGGAGGGCGTTGCATGCGAGATGCACGTCTTTGACCAGGGTGGCCACGGCCTTTCGCTCGGCAACGCCAATACCGCGGTCGACAACGAGGACAAGCAGGTTTCCGTCCGTCCCTGGATCCGTCTGGCCTTCCGCTTCCTGGAGCGCCATCTGTAAGAGGACGGACATCCCCTCAATAACTTGCGGTGAAATAGCTCCTATTTAAGGCCTCAACCAGTCCAAGCAGGAACTATTCCACCGCAATTTTGGTTTTGATGCCCCGCCCGGAAACTACGTCCCGGTTTTGCCTTCGAAGGCGGGCCGCAGTTTCCCATAGGGCCTCGACTGGGAAAGCGCGTCCCGTTTCGAGCGGGGATTCCGGGATGCATTTTCCGCAAGAGGCCTGTTTGGGAAACCATATCCCGTTTCGAGCCAGAATTCTGGGACGCAGTTTCCCCGAGAGGCCCCATCGGGAAACGGTATCCCGGAATCCGCCCGGATGGTGGGATGCGCTTTCCAAATGATCCCTCGGGGACGGAGGAAAACGGATCATTTTGGGCGGCGGTGCCAAGAATTGGTCCGCTACCGCCCGCTGCTTTCCTACCAAACGGTGAACTGGGCGTTTTCTGTGTTCCAATGGACATCGCGAACGTAGTCGCGCACGCCCGTCGCATCTCGTGCTTCGAACAACTCAAGAATATGAGCATGTTCGTTGTTGGCTTTATTGAGCAGTTTACATGCCGTCTCCTGGTCGACAGTCTCGTAATCGCGCTTGATAAAGCAGCGCTCGAGCTGCGAGATCATATCGCGCAGACGGTCGTTGCCGCAGCGGTTGAAGTACGTCAGATGAAAGTTTCGCTGAATGTCGTCGTACTTTCGGATGAGACCGCCTTGGATCGCGAGGTCCATAGAGCCGACGAGAAATTTCAGCTGCGTAATGTCATCGTCGGTTAGGTTCGGACAGGCGAGATATGCGGCCTGCCCGTCGAGCGGCCCCATAATCTCAAAGACTTCAACGGCGTTTTGCTGATCGAACCCACGGACGCGGAATCCGCGGCGGGGGAGATTGTCCAGGTAGCCATCGCTTGCCAGCTGGATGAGCGCCTCGCGAACCGGCGTGCGCGACACGCCCATGGCATCGCAAATCGCCTGCTCGCTCAGCCGGTCGCCGGCGGACAACTCGCCGGCGTCAATACGGCTCGAAATATAGTCGTATACGTGGTCCTTCAGGGGCCTTCTGAGCGTTTCCATGAGCTTATGTTCCTTAACTGTATTTTTCTAAAATTAAATACGTTTCGCTTGAATAGCTCAGTTGAATTATAGAACGACCAGCTAAATCCTGCTACTTTGCGCCGATACGTAAGAATACGCTTACCGAGGAATACCTACCGTTCAGGATTGTATACAATATACAAAACAAGAAAACCGCCCTAAGATAAAGCCATCGAAAGGAAGGCGGGCGCGAAGAAGTCCCGCTCTCTGCTAAGAGATCCAAGGAGGATCATCATGACCAAGTTCAGCCACGTCATCATCCGCCGTCCCGGCAAGTCCCTGAGCAATGGCATCACGAGTGCCCCCGAGCTTGGCCAGCCCATCTACGAGCGCGCCATCGAGGAGCACTACGATTACGAGCATGCGCTCGAGCAGTGCGGCGTGGATGTCTCGGTGCTGCCTGCCCTCGAGCAGTATCCTGACAGCTGCTTTGTCGAGGATCCGGCCGTTATCACTCGCTGCGGCGCCATCATTACCAACCCCGGCGCCGATAGCCGCAACGGCGAGAAGGACGAGATTGAGCCGGCCGTCCGTCGCTTCTTTGACGACGAGCATGTCAAGCACATCGTTTCTCCGGGCACGCTCGACGGCGGCGACGTCATGATGGTCGGCGACCATTTCTACGTCGGTCGTTCCGCTCGCACCAACGAAGAGGGCATCCGCCAGTTCTGCGAGATTCTCGAGGGCTGGGGCCTCGAGGGTTCCGAGGTTCCGCTGGAGGAGGTCCTGCACCTCAAGACGGGCGTCAACTACATCGAGGACAACAACATGCTCGTCTCCGGTGAGTTCATCGATAAGCCCGACTTTGCCCAGTACAACAAGATCGTCGTGCCCGAGGACGAGGCTTACGGCGCCAACTGCATCTGGGTCAACGGTACGGTCATCGTTGCCGAGGGTTATCCGACCGTGCTCAAGGCCGTGCAGGATCTGGGCTACAAGACGCTCGTCGTCGATACCTCCGAGTATCGCAAGGTCGACGGCGGCCTTTCTTGCCTGTCACTGCGCTTCTAACGCGATGGCTGTAACAGTCTGATGATCGCTTGACCGATGGCCCGGCACCCGATTCGGGACGTCCGGGCCATCTTTCGTTCGATCACATGATGAAGGGGGTGCACATACTAATGGCCTCTAAAGCTCAAAACGACGAGATTATCGACCCTAATGGCCTCGATCTCTTTCGTCTGACCATGATGGTCATTACCGCCAGTATTTGTGGCGGCATCTTTTCGCTTGCCGGCGATATGGCAGCAGGCGGGGCAAATACCGGTGCGGTTATCGTCTCGTGGGGAATTTGTTTTATTGGCGTCTTTGCGCTGATGATGGTGTTCAACGGTTTGTCTCAGGCCCGTCCCGACCTGACCGGCGGCATCTATGCATACGCTGCGGCCGGTTTTGGCGATTACATTGGATTCAACTCCGCCTGGGGCTACTGGATCAGCGCATGTCTTTCCAACGTGAGCTTTGCGCTCTTGCTGTTTAGCGCGCTGGGCTATTTCTTCCCTGCGTTTGGCGCGGGTAACAACCTGCTTTCCATCGTCTGCGCCAGCGTGTTTTTGTGGTTCCTTACCGCCCTTGTGCTTCGTGGCGTTAAGGAGGCTGCGGGCATTAACACGATCGTCACGTTGGCGAAGCTGGTGCCGCTGGGACTCTTTGTGCTGAGTATCGTGCTCCTGGGTAAGTTTAACGTCGATATCTTTATGGACAACTTCTGGGGAGAGCCGGCTGGTCCTGGCTTTGGCGAGCAGGTTGTCTCGACCATGATTGCCCTGGTCTGGGTCTTCACGGGCATCGAGGGCGCTGTCGTTATCTCGGGCCGTGCAAAGTACGTGCGCGACGTCGGGCGCTCGACGGCACTTGGATTCGCGGCGGTGTTCGTCCTGTATCTAATCATTTCGATGTTGTCGCTCGGCATTATGCCGCGCGAGGAGATGGCACAGATCGCAACGCCCTCCATGGCGGGAATTCTCGAGTGCGCAATCGGTCCTGTTGGCGCTGCCATCGTAAACCTTGGCGTTATCCTCTCGCTGGTCGGCGCGCTGTTGGGCTACGTCATCATTGCGTCCGAGACGCCGTTCGAGGCGGCGCGCCAGGGATCCTTCCCTCTGGCGTTTGCCAAGACGAACAAGCACGATGCCCCGGTGGTAACGGTTCTCGTGAGCTCCGGCATCACGCAACTCTTCTTGATCGTGTCGTATGTGGCGGCGAGCACCTACCAGTTCTTCTATAGCTGTGCAGTCAACACGATTCTGGTTCCGTATGTCTGCTCGGCTGCCTATTACATGGTGATTGGCTGGAAGAACGAGCATCTGGACGGGCCGCATGCGCCCAGCGTCGGCAAAGCGCGCTTCTTTGGCACACTCGGCTTCATCTACACATTGTTCCTGGTGTGGTCGACGGGTCTCCAGGGCGTTATGATCACGACGATCCTTTTTGCTCCGGCCATTCCCGTTTATATGCTGGGCGAGCGAGGTCGCGGTAAACCAGTGCTTCCGCATCTGCACGACAAGCTGATCGCAGCGGTGGTCATTGTCGTGGCAATCATTTCGCTGTATCTGCACTTTGCCGGCATTGCGCCGATCGTCTAGGACTGCCTTGAGTGCTACCGCTTGGTGAGCCGGCGGGTCGTCACGTATCGCAGCCGTTCGGAAATTCATATCTTATGTGGGCCTCTTAACGTGCCTTTGTGAGCGCCCGCCAAGCCCGCGCAGGTGACATTTGTTGCCAGCGCGGGCTTTTGCTATTGCGGCGAATTGCTGCCGGCAGCTGGGGACGTTCCTGTTGTGCCGGCACCCTGGGACACTCCTTGGATGTTTCGCATGCGACGAAGGGAACGGATCATTTTGTCGAGGGGCGGGCGGCTGTTTCGGTCCTCGGGGAAACCGCAGCCCAGAATTCCCTTTGCAACAATCTGCTGATTGAACATCGTTGTATGTTCGCGCTATCATGCATGGTTACAATTGGTTAGCCATGGCAAACGGTTAGCCATGGTAAACAAAATGCAACGCCCTGTGGGCGCCGGGGGAGGAACACGGACGTGAAGCTCGATACGCTCGAGATTGGAAAGGACGCCGTTGTCGCATCGGTGGCATCGGACGACCAGGCACTCCGACAGCATATTTTGGACATGGGCCTAACACCGGGCACCGAAGTCACCATGATGAAGTACGCCCCTATGGGCGACCCGCTTGAGATTCGCCTGCGTGGCTACGAGTTGACGCTGCGCAAGGACGATGCCGCACGGATTGAGCTCGTGGGTGTTCACGACACCGATACGGGTCCGCGCGCTAACGCCGCAATCGGCACGACGGAGCACCCGGCTCTCGGCGAGGGAACGTATTCGCCCCGTGCGGCAAAAACGGCCGTGCCCGAGGGCGCACCGCTTCATTTTGCCCTCGCCGGCAACCAAAACTGCGGTAAGACCACGCTGTTTAACCAGCTGACGGGCTCCAACCAGCATGTCGGTAATTTTCCCGGCGTGACGGTCGACCGCAAGGACGGTACTATCCGTAACCACCCCGAGGCGAGCGTTACCGACTTGCCCGGTATTTACTCCCTGTCGCCGTACACGGGCGAGGAGATCGTGAGCCGCCAGTTTATCCTGGATGAGCACCCCGACGCCATCATCGACATCATCGACGCTACCAACATCGAGCGCAATCTGTACCTAACGCTGCAGCTTATGGAGCTCGATCGCCCCATGGTCATCGCGCTCAACATGATGGACGAGGTGACGACCAACGGCGGCGCCATTGACGTCAACCTGCTCGAGAGTTTGTTGGGCGTGCCGGTTGTCCCCATTAGCGCTGCCCGCAACGAGGGTATCGGCGAGCTGGTGGATCATGCCTTGCATGTGGCGCGTTTCCGCGAACGTCCCGGCCGCTTGGACTTTTGCGCGCCCGATGGCCCAGACGGCGGCGCGCTGCATCGCTGCATCCACGGCATCGCCAACCTTATCGAGGACCATGCCGCGACGGCGCACATTCCCGTGCGTTTCGCGGCGACCAAGCTGGTTGAGGGCGACGAGCTGGTAACCGAGGCGCTTCACCTGGATCGTAACGAGCTCGACGCTATCGAGCACATCATTACCCAGATGGAGGGCGAGGCCGGCACCGACCGCCTTTCCGCGCTGGCCGATATGCGCTTTAGCTTTATCGGCGACGTGTGCGGGCGCTGCGTCGTTAAGCCGCACGAGAGCCGCGAGCACGTGCGCTCCGTCAAGATCGACCGCATCCTGACGGGTCGTTACACAGCCATTCCGGCGTTCCTGGTGATCATGGGTCTCGTTTTTTGGCTGACGTTTGGCGTGATCGGCGCGGCGTTGCAGGGACTCATGGAGGACGGCATCGCTGCCATCATCGCCTCGGCCGATGCGGGCCTCAAGGCGTTCGGCACCAACGACGTGGTGCGCTCGCTGGCTGTCGACGGTGTGCTTACGGGTGTGGGCAGCGTGCTGACCTTTCTGCCGATTATCGTCGTGCTCTTCTTGTTCCTCTCCATTCTGGAAGACTCCGGCTACATGGCGCGTGTGGCCTTTGTCATGGATAAGGTGCTGCGTCGTTTTGGCCTGTCGGGCCGCAGCTTTGTGCCCATGCTCGTCGGTTTTGGCTGCACCGTGCCGGCTATCATGTCGACCCGTACACTCCCATCCGAGCACGACCGCAAGATGACGGTCATGCTCACGCCGTTCATGAGCTGCTCGGCCAAGTTGCCGGTCTACGGCCTGCTGTGCGGGGCGTTTTTCCCACAGGCGACGGTTCCCGCCATGGTCTCGCTCTATCTGATTGGTATTGCGGTTGGTTGCATCGCGGCATTGGTGCTCAATCGCACGGCATTTAAGGGCGACCCGGTGCCGTTTATCATGGAGCTCCCCAATTACCGCCTGCCGAGCGTCAAGACGACGGTGATGCTGGCATGGGATAAGGCCAAGGACTTTATTACCAAGGCTTTTACCATTATCTTTGCCGCTACCGTGGTCATCTGGTTCCTTCAGACGTTCGACATTCGCTTTAACGTGGTCGCCGACCAGTCGCAGAGTCTACTTGCCGGTCTGGGTAGCATCATCGCGCCGGTGTTGGCCCCGCTCGGCTTTGGCGACTGGCGTGCATCCACGGCGCTCGTCACCGGACTTATCGCCAAGGAGAGTGTCATCTCGACCCTCACGGTGCTTTTGGGTGCAACCTCGCCCGCGGCACTGTCGACCATGTTTTCGCCGTTCACCGCCTACGTGTTCTTGGTCTTTACGCTGCTGTACCCGCCCTGTGTGGCGGCCATCGGCGCCGTCAAGAGCGAGCTGGGCGCGCGCTACGCCGTTGCCGTGTTCGCGTTTCAGGTGACGGTCGCCTGGATCGTGGCGTTTGTCGTGCATTCGGCGGGCATATTGCTGGGGTTGGCTTAGTTATGTATTGACGGCGCAACCTCTGTGTATCGAATTGTTTTCGGCCCCGCATCTGTTGCTGACGGATGCGGGGCCGTTGCTATATAATCGCCTCCGCTCAAAATGATTGGAGACGTTATATATGAGTCAGGCAAGGCAAGACGGCATCACGCTCAGGCAGTGGCTCCCACTCGTCGGGCTCACCTGCTGTGCGTTCGTGTTCAACACGTCGGAGTTTATGCCCATCGGCCTTTTGACTGATATCGCCGCGTCGTTCTCGCTCACCGAGGCCCAGGCGGGCATCATGATCTCGGTCTATGCCTGGGGCGTCATGCTGCTGTCGTTGCCGCTCATGGTGTTCGCTTCGCGTTTCGAGTTTAAGCGGATGCTGCTGGGCGTGCTTGCCGTGTTCTCGCTCGGTCAGTTCCTGTCCGCTGTGGCGCCGACCTATCCCATCCTGGTCTGCGCGCGCCTGGTGGTCGCTTGCGCACATGCCGTGTTCTGGTCAGTCGCCTCGATTATGGCCTCGCGCCTGGTCGACACTCGCCACGGCGCGCTCGCCATCAGCATGATCGCTACGGGCTCGTCCATCGCACAGATCTTTGGCCTGCCTCTCGGTCGCGCCATTGGCTTGGCCGTGGGCTGGCGCATGACGTTTGCCGTGGTCGGGGGCCTCTCAGCCATCGCGGCCGTCTACCAGGCAGCGGTGTTCCCGGCCATGCCGGCGGGTGAGCGCTTTACCGTCAAACAGCTGCCCGAGCTGCTCAAGAACCCGCTCCTCATCGCGCTCTACGCAGTCACGGTCTTCATGGCGACCGGCTATTACGCAAGCTACAGCTATATCGAGCCTTTCCTGGCTCAGGTCGCCCATGTCGACGCAAGCGCTATCACCATGACGCTGACGGCGTTCGGCTGCTCCGGTCTGCTCGGAAGCTGGCTGTTTGGCCGCCTGTTCGATGGGCATCGCTTCCCGTTCTTGGCTATCACGCTCTCCGGCGTGCCGGTGGCCCTGCTGCTCATGGGGCCGGCCGCATCGTCGCTCGTGACAGTGCTTGCCGTCTGCGCACTGTGGGGTTGCTGCGCCACGGCCTTTAACGTGGCGTTTCAGGCCGAGCTCATCAAGCACACGCCGGCAGATTCGTCGGCCGTCGCCATGTCGATCTTCTCGGGCCTGTTCAACCTCGGTATCGGCACGGGTACCGCGATCGGCGGAGCCGTGGTTTCGGGCCCCGGTATCGCCTGGATCGGCTGCGCGGGCGGTGCGATCGCTGCCGTGGGCGTCATCCTTGCCATCACGGTGATGTTCCCGGCTATCCGCCGTGCCAAGCCCGTCGCCTAATCACGTTCCCTCATCAGTTGCGGTGAAATACGGACTGCTGGGCCCAATAAACCCGGCAAACAGTCCGTATTTCACCGCAACTTATTTTGGGGAAGAGGATACAAGCCGGGCATACAATGGATGTCGTTGTGTTGGGCTTACCGGGAGGTTGCTATGTGGGCATACGAGACGACGTTCTATCAGATCTATCCGCTGGGCTTTTGCGGAGCTCCGCGTGAGAATGCCGCGCCCGTTGCCGAGGATGAGCTCGTCCAGGCCGCCAACGCTGTGCCCAATCCCGATGCGCCCATCATGAAGATTGCCCAATGGGCCGGCTACCTGCAGGAACTCGGCGTTGGCGCTGTGCTGATCAATCCACCGCTCGAGTCCGATAGCCACGGCTACGATACGCGCAGCCTGCGCCATATCGACCGCCGCCTGGGTGGGGATGCCGACTTTGCCGCCGTATGCGACACGCTGCATGCCCACGGCATCCGCGTGGTGCTCGACGCCGTCTTCAACCACGTCGGTCGCGGCTTTTGGGCCTTCCGCGATGTGCAGGAGCGTAAGTGGGACTCGCCGTACAAGGACTGGTTCCACATCAGCTTTGACGGCGACTCGTACTACGGCGACGGCTTTTGGTACGAGGGCTGGGAAGGCCATTTTGAGCTTGTGAAGCTCAACCTGCAAAATCCCGCCGTGGTCGATTACCTGCTCGAGTCCGTGCGTCGCTGGGCCGAGGTTTTTGGTATCGACGGTCTGCGCCTGGACGTCGCCTACATGCTCGATCGCGATTTTATGCGCCGCCTGCATAGCTTTACCCGCGAACTCAAGCCCGACTTTGTGCTGATTGGTGAGACGCTCCACGGCGACTACAACCAGATCGTCAACGACGAGATGCTCGACTCCTGCACCAACTACGAGTGCTACAAGGGCCTGTACTCCAGCTTTAACTCGGTCAACATGTTCGAGATTGCCCACTCGCTGCATCGCCAGTTTGGCGGTGACCCGTGGTGCATTTATCGCGGCAAACACCTGCTGTCGTTTGTCGACAACCACGACGTGCCGCGCCTGGCGAGCATCCTCACCGACAAGTCGTGCCTGCGTCCCGCCTATGGCATGCTGTTTGGCATGCCGGGCATCCCGTGCGTCTACTATGGCAGCGAGTGGGGGACTCCTGGCGAAAAGGGCGGCCCCGATGGCGACTGGGCGCTGCGCCCTGTGCTCGATGAGCCTGCGCCCAACGAGCTGACAGCATTTGTCAAGCGGCTCGCGCATCTGCGCTCGGCAAACGACGCGGCGGCCCGTGCCCTCAACTACGGTGCCTATCGCAATGTGGTGATCCAGAACAAGCAGCTGCTGTTCGAGCGCGTTTGCGACGATGTGACGGTGCTCGTGGCGGTCAATGCCGTGAACGAGCCCTATACCTTTGGAGCCGGCGAACTCAACGGCTCCTTCGTCGACCTGCTTGCCGACGATGCGCCCACGGTCGAGCTTACGGGTACCCTCGAGCTTGCACCCTATGAGGTGCGCTATCTGCTGAGGGCCTAGCTCGTGGCCGCGCCGGACGAGGGCTATCAACATATTGAGCATGGGTTTGAGCCCGTGTTTGACGAGCGCTCGCGCGTTTTGGTGCTGGGGTCGTTTCCCTCGGTGCTCTCGCGTGCCAATGCCTTCTACTATGGCAATCCGCAGAACCGCTTTTGGCGCGTGATGGCCGCGTGCCTCGGTGTGCCCGTGCCGCCCAACGAGGGAGACTCTTTGGCGAACGGCGAGCCCGCGACGCTCGATGCCTCGGTTGCTGCCAAGCGGGCTATGCTACTCAACGGCGGTGTGGCCCTGTGGGACGTGATCGAGAGCTGTGACATTAAGGGCTCAAGCGACGCGAGCATCAAAAACGTCGTTCCGGCACATATCGAGCGCATTGTGGACGCCGCGCCGATCGAGGCCGTTGTTTGCAACGGCGGCACGGCCGGACGGCTCTACAAGCGCTATCTACAAGAGCGCACCGGGCTGCCCGCCGTCGTTTTGCCGTCGACGAGTCCCGCTAATGCGGCGTGGCGTCTGGAGCGTCTTGTTGAGCGGTGGCGCGAGTCAGTTGACTGGGTCGCTCTCTAATTTAGAAATTTGATTGAGCGTGGGCGCCGAGGCGTTTGATGATGGCGCGCCAGATGGGTGTGGGCACGGCAGGCTCGACACGCACCATGCCGTCGGCGTCGACGCTACCGGCATTGCCACCGCCAAGCAGCTGCGCATGCTCAATGGAGCAGCCCATGCGCACAGCGCCCACAAGCTTATCCATCGCTTCCGAAAATGGTCGGCGCAAGAGGCCCATGCGTGGGGAATGGCGAAGCGCCGCAATGCCGCTGCCGGCACAGATGACAACACCGTCGCACCATGGCAGGTCACGTAGAAGACATGCCCGATACAGGCGGTCGAGAACTTCGTCCGCCTGCTTGTTGTTTTTGGACGCGGCCTGGACGACGACATAGATGCGTGTCTCCGTATTTCCAAGGCGATCGAGTATTTGCTCGACAGCGATCATGGCCTCATCATCAAATGCATCATCAACAGCGAGCACCATTCCATCGACTGCACCGGCATCATTCGCCTCCAAATCGACCGGGCGGGGGAGTGCGGTGCCGGAAAGTTGAGCATAGGCGGCGATGGCATCCTGCAGGTCCCAGAGCAAAAACTCAAGATCGGCGCTATTGGGAATGCTGATATACGCAATGGTTTGCAGCGTTTTTGGTACATCGCCGCGCGCGGTCGGCTCCATGCTGCCTCCTTTCCGGTTGGTTTCCGTTTAGGTTACACCGTCCGGCGGCGCCCCGCCGCGCTATCCTAGTGCAACCCTTACGAAAGGAACGCCATGCGACTGCCCATGAATACCTCGCTTGCCACGCTCAAGCCCTCCGGTATCCGCCGAATCAACGCGCTCGCCGCCCAGCACCCGGGGTGCATTGCGCTTGCGCTTGGCGAGCCCGATTTTCCCACGCCCGATGTGATTAGCGCCGAGGTGACCGCCGCACTGGACCGCGGTGACACGCACTATCCGCCCAACAACGGTCGCTCCGCCCTGCGTGAGGCGTTATCTGCCTACATGGGGGACGCGGGCCTTACGTTTTCGGCCGACGAGGTCATCCTGACCGACGGCGCGACCGAGGCACTGTCGGCAACATTCATGGCTATGCTCAACCCCGGCGACGAGGTCATCATCCCCACACCGGCCTTTGGCCTGTACGAGAGCATCGTCGTGGCCAACCACGCCAAAGCTGTCTTTTTGGATACGGAGCCTGCACAATTTCAGATTGACGAGGACGCACTTCGTGCTTGCGTGACGCCGGCGACCAAAGCCATCGTCATCTGCTCGCCCAACAATCCTACGGGCTGCATCCTTGACGCGGCATCGCTCGACGCCGTGGCACGCGTGGCAGACCAGGCGGGCATCTACGTAATCTGCGACGACGTATACAACCGCCTCGTCTATGTGGATGGCTACGAGCGCTTCGCCCAGCGACACTCGGAGCTGCGCGAGCAGACAGTGATCATCGAGAGTTTCTCCAAGCCCTGGGCCATGACCGGCTGGCGCCTGGGCTGGCTCGTAGCCGCAGCCCCCGTCATCGCCGAGATCGCAAAAGCTCACCAATACCTAGTATCGAGCGCCGTCTCCTTCGAGATGGACGCCGCGGCGCGAGCCCTGACCGTCGACCCAACCCCCATGCTCAAAGTCTACCGAGCCCGCCGCGAACGCGTTCTTACAGCCCTCAACAACATGGGCCTCGACGTAGTAGAGCCCGCAGGAGCCTTCTACACTTTCCCGAGCATCAAAAAGTTCGGCCTAACCAGCGAAGCTTTCTGCATCAAAGCCATCAAAGAAGCAAACGTAGCCCTAGTCCCGGGCGACTGTTTCGGCACCGAAGGCCACATCCGCCTAAGCTACTGCGTCTCCGACCAAGATCTGGACGAAGGCCTCAGCCGCCTGTCCAACTTCGTTTCAACCCTGTAGCCCAACGGGACCCAAAATCATCAGCCCACCGACCCAAGCATTATGAGTGGGGCGCGTCGCTCAACGGACACGAGGATTCGCAGCAAAGGCAACGTAGCTCCGGCCGGGAGGGGCAGGGCGAGTTTTCCGTAGATTCCGCACGAGCCGAAGGCCACTTAATGTGGCCTTCGTGCGAGCCCAGGACTTGACCGAGTGAAAACCTTGCGCCTGGCCTTCGGCGGAGCGTGCCGGATGGTGGAATTGTGTGCAGCCCGGTTTTCCGTTGACCGACGCTGGGGTCCCCGCCATAATACTTTCAGTTCACGCACGAATCCGCTGCCAGAGACAGCCGGTGCAAACGGGCATCGCCCGCTAGCTTAATGGGATATCCCGCCAGCCGAGGTGGTCGAGTAGATATGTCTTCTCGCCCCCGTCGCTCATGCAGCGCGGGGGCTTTCTTTTTGGACATGCCCCCGTCACGTCCTTGTGGCGGACCGTGCCCGGAAAGAATTCGAGGAGGTGTAATTCATGCCCCAGCAGTACAAAATCGACAAGGTTGCAGAGATCGAGTCCCGTATCGCCGAGAACGCCGGTCTGTTCGTCGTCAACTACAACGGTCTGACGGTTAAGCAGGCTCAGGAGCTGCGTCATCAGCTTCGCGAGTGCGGCGCCGAGATGAAGGTCTACAAGAACAACCTGGTCAAGATCGCTCTCAAGAACCAGGAGCAGCCCGAGCTCGACGAGATCCTCGCCGGCCCCGTCGCTTATGTGTTCTACGAGACCGAGCCGGTCGAGGCCGCTAAGACCCTTAAGGACTTCTCCGCTAAGTCCAAGGGCGTCCTTGAGATCAAGGGCGGTATCTCCGACGGCAAGGCCGTTTCCGCTGATGATGTTAAGGCTATCGCCGAGCTGCCCACCAAGGACCAGCTTCTCGGCCAGATCGCCGGTCTCATCTCCGGTTTCGCTCGCGACATCGCTGTCTGCGTCAACGGCGTTTCCTCTGGTCTCGCTCGTTCGATCCAGCAGGTCTCCGAGCAGAAGGCAGCCTAGTCGCTGTTTTCACCCGCGGCGGCAACGCCGCACCCCTGGCGCATTCGCGCCGTGTTTTAACTGATCTCCGTGCACAGACACGGAAACCGAAAGGACTTAGAAATGGCTAAGCTTACCACCGATGAGATCATCGATGCTCTTAAGGAAATGACCCTTCTCGAGGCTTCCGAGCTCGTTAAGGCTATCGAGGACACCTTCGGCGTTTCCGCCGCTGCTCCTGCCGCCGTTGTCGCCGCTCCCGCTGCTGGCGCTGCTGAGGCCGAGGAGAAGACCGAGTTTGACGTCGTGCTCGAGGGCTTCGGCGACAACAAGATCCAGGTCATCAAGGCCGTCCGTGAGCTCACCAACCTTGGCCTGAAGGAGGCCAAGGAGGTCGTCGAGGGCGCTCCCAAGGCTGTTCTCGAGGGTGCCAAGAAGGAGGACGCCGAGGCTGCCAAGGAGAAGCTCGAGGCTGCTGGCGCTGCTGTCACCCTCAAGTAATCAGGCTTTCTCGCCAGATTTCTTTGCAGACGGGGTTCGCATTGCGAACCCCGTCTTTTTCGTTTTGATCCCTCTATTTTGTTGGCTCGGCATACAAATTGCTGCCGCTTGCGGTGCTTTGGCGTTGCTACCGTTGGGCGATAAAATTGCACCATTCGAGCAATAATTTGCGTTGACCTGCTGAAGAATGGCGCTTGCCTACATTAACGTTAATTAACGGCGGTAAGATAAACCGGTATCGCAATTTGGTCTGCGGCCGCCGTGCCGCACGCACAGGGCGCATCCTGCGCCTGCGAAAGGATCCTTGAATAACATGAAGGCAATCATCCCCGCCGCCGGTCTTGGCACGCGTTTTCTGCCTGGCACCAAGTGCACGCCTAAAGAGATGCTGCCGGTGCTCGACAAACCGGTCATCCAGTACGTCGTTGAGGAGGCGCTCGACCCCGATGAGGTCGACGATGCTATTATCGTCACCTCTCCTGGCAAGCCCGAGTTGCTGAGCTACTTCCAGCCCGATCGCTCGCTCGAGAACCTGCTTCGCGAGCGTGGCAAGGACGCCTACGCCGACGCCGTCGCCCATGCTGGTGGTATGCCGGTCGACTTCCGTTATCAGTACGAGCCCAAGGGCCTTGGCCACGCCATTCGCTCTGCCGCCGACGCTGTGGCAGGGAAGAACTTCCTGGTTCTTCTGGGCGATTACGTTGTGCCCAACCGTGACATCTGCGACAAGATGCTTGCCGTCTCCAAGGAACACGGTGGCGCTTCTATTATCGCCGTTGCCGCGTGCGCTCCCGAGGAGGTCAGCCGCTATGGCGTTATCGCCGGCGATCGCGTGGGCGCTCTCGAGGGCTTCGAGAATGCCGCCGACGACGAGCCCGGTGCCGTTTGGCGTATCGGCGGCCTGGTCGAGAAGCCCGCTCCCGAGGCGGCTCCGTCCAACCTGTACATCGTCGGTCGCTACCTGCTGAGCCCGTTGGTCATGGATCTGCTGGCCGATCAGCAGGCCGGTAAGGGCGGCGAGATCCAGCTGACCGACGCCATGGCCCGCTCGCTCGACCGCGAGGCCATGTATGCCGTCGTCATCGACCCGCTGTCGGGCTACGATACCGGTACCCCGTCTGGCTGGATGGCTACCAACGCCCTCATGGCTGCAAGCGATCCTCGCTTTGCCGGCGCCTTCTGGGATGCCATCGACGAGCGCGGCGGTTTGATGCGCAAATAAGCCTTTCGGGCATCGACATTTACGGGTGCGGACTTCGGTTCGCGCCCGTTTTTTTATAAGAGCTGCGATTGCCAGCCCTCTGTTCACAGAAAATATATGAACAGGTGTTCGATACACATACATTTACCTGCGCATTTTCTGTCGAAAAACTTTGCTACTCCAAAAACTCAATCGCGTCAAGGCTTTTCTTGCTCAACGGTCGGTACCTGATAAACTATTAGGTTGCGATAACTGGCGAAGCTATGCCTCGCCAATCCACCGAGCATTTCCGTGAAGGAGGAAAAACCTGGTGACCTACGCATACACTGCCACTGAGCGCAAGCGCGTCAGCTTCGGGAAAATCCCGGAGGCCATGGAGCTCCCCAACCTTATCTCTGTTCAGAGGGAATCCTTTGAGCGTTTTAAGGACGAGGGCCTTCGTGAGGCGTTCAAGGAATCCAGCCCCATCCAGAGTCAGAACCATGTTCTCGAGGTTACCTTCGGCGAGCATCAGTTCGGCGACCCCGCGCACACCGTCGAGGAGTGCCGCGAGAAGGACATGACCTATCAGGCCCCGCTTCTGACTGACGTCCGTCTCACCAACAAGGAGACCGGCGAGATCAAGGAGCAGCTCGTCTTTATGGGCGACTTCCCCATGATGACCGATCAGGGCACCTTCATCATCAACGGTACCGAGCGTATCGTCGTCTCGCAGCTCGTCCGCTCCCCGGGCGTGTACTACAGCTCCGAGATGGATTCGGGCAAGCAGATCTACAAGGCTCAGATCATCCCGTCCCGCGGTGCCTGGCTCGAGTTTGAGGTCGACAAGCGCGACCAGCTCATGGTCTCCATCGACCGTAAGCGCAAGCAGAGCGCCACGATGTTCCTGCGCGCCCTTGGCATCGCCGTCACCAACGACGATATCATCGAGCTGCTCGGCAACTCCGATGTGATCAAGCGCACCCTCGAGCGCGATACCGCCCTCACTCGCGAGGACGCCCTCATCGAGATTTACCGTCGTCTGCGCCCGGGCGAGCCTCCCACCGTGGATGCTTCCCGCAGCCTGCTCGAGGGCCTGCTCTTCAACCCGCAGCGCTACGATCTGGCCCGCGTCGGTCGTTACAAGGTCAACAAGAAGCTCAACCTCACCACCGAGGAAGAGGTCACGGTGCTCACCGACGAGGACATCGTCGCTACGCTTCGCTACCTGCTGTCCCTCGCTGCCGGCGAGCAGGGCTTCAAGGTCGACGACATCGACCACTTTGGCAACCGCCGCATTCGCACCGTCGGCGAGCTCGTCGCCAACCAGTTCCGTATCGGCATGAGCCGTATGGAGCGCGTCGTCCGTGAGCGCATGAGCTCCCAGGACATCGACGAGATCACCCCGCAGTCGCTCATCAACATCCGTCCGATCGTGGCCTCTATCAAGGAGTTCTTCGGTTCCTCGCAGCTCTCGCAGTTCATGGACCAGGCGAACCCCCTGACCGGTCTGACTCACAAGCGCCGTCTGTCCGCACTCGGCCCTGGCGGCCTTGCCGGCCACAAGTCGGGCTCCAGCCGCCGCACCAACGTGCCGACGGCCGTCCGCGACGTTCACAACTCGCACTACAGCCGCATGTGCCCGATCGAGACCCCCGAAGGCCCCAACATCGGCCTGATCGGCTCGCTCGCCCTCTACGCCCGCGTCAACGAGTATGGCTTCATCGAGGCCCCGTTCCGTCGTGTCGAGAACGGCGTTGCCACCGACCAGATCGACTGGATGACCGCTGACGAGGAAGAGAAGCACGTCATCGCGCCGGCCAACACGCCGCTCGATCCCAAGACCAACGGGTTCATCACGACCGATGCCGAGGGCAAGATCGTCCGTCCGCATACCGTGATCGCCCGTACCCGCGACTTCGACGGCTCCTTCGGCGCTCCCGCCGACGTGCCTGTCGAGGACGTCGACTACATGGACGTCTCGCCGCGTCAGATGCTCTCCGTCGCAGCCACGCTGATTCCGTTCCTCGAGCACGACGACGCCAAGCGTACGCTCATGGGCGCCAACATGCAGCGTCAGGCCGTGCCGCTGGTTCACCCCGCCGCTCCCTATGTCGGTACCGGCATGGAGCGTCGCGCCGCCCTGGACTCTGGCGAGGTTACCCTGGCCAAGAACGCCGGCGAAGTCATCTATGCCGACGCCTCCAAGATTATCGTCAAGCACGCCGGCGGCATGGACGAGTATCACCTGGCCAAGTACCAGCGCTCCAACCAGTCCACCTGCATCAACCACCGTCCGCTCGTGCGCGTCGGTGACACCGTTGAGCAGGGCGAGCCTCTGGCCGACGGTCCTTCGACCGATCATGGCGAGCTCGCACTGGGCCAGAACCTCACCGTGGCATACATGCCGTGGGAAGGCTTCAACTACGAGGACGGTATCGTCGTGTCCGAGCGCCTGGTGGCCGAGGACCTGCTGACGACCATCAATATCACCCGTCACGAGATCGACGCCCGCGACACCAAGCTCGGCCCCGAGGAGATCACTCGCGAGATCCCGAACCTCTCCGAGGACATGCTTGCCAACCTCGACGAGGACGGCATCATCCGCATCGGCGCCGAGGTCGGCCCTGGCGACATCCTGGTCGGCAAGGTCACGCCTAAGGGCGAGAGCGCTCTGACCGCCGAGGAGCGCCTGCTGCGCGCCATCTTCGGTGCCAAGGCTCACGATGTTCGCGACACCTCCCTTAAGATGCCTCACGGCGCTTATGGCCGCGTCATCGACGTCGTCCGCTTTAGCCGCGAGAACGGCGACGACCTGGCCCCCGGCGTCAACGAGCAGGTGCGCGTCTACGTCGCCCAGCGTCGTAAGATCCAGCAGGGCGATAAGATCGCCGGTCGCCACGGCAACAAGGGCGTTATCTGTAACGTTCTGCCGGTCGAGGACATGCCCTACATGGTTGACGGTACCCCGATCGACGTTATCCTCAACCCGCTGGGCGTTCCTTCGCGTATGAACGTCGGTCAGCTGCTCGAGTGCCACCTTGGCTGGGCTGCTGCCTGCGGTTGGGATACCGAGGATGCCGACTCCGACAAGTATGTCCCCGGTCCGTTCTTCGTCTCGACGCCCGTCTTCGACGGCGCCAAGGAGGACGAGATCGCCGAGGTCATCCGTCGCGCCAACAAGAACATGCTCAACAAGGCCACCGCTGCCTTTGGCGATCACATGCGCCCCGAGTTTGTCACCCAGCTTGACGAGCGCGGCAAGACCCGCCTGTTCGACGGCCGCACCGGCGAGGAGTTCCGCGAGCCCATTACCGTGGGTACGTCCTACATCCTCAAGCTCGGCCACATGGTCGACGACAAGATCCACGCCCGTTCGACCGGCCCTTACAGCCTGGTTACCCAGCAACCGCTGGGCGGCAAGGCTCAGTTCGGCGGCCAGCGCTTCGGCGAGATGGAAGTTTGGGCACTGTACGCATACGGTGCTGCCAACGTCCTGCAGGAGATCCTGACCGTCAAGTCCGACGATACCGTGGGCCGCGTCAAGACCTACGAGTCCATCGTCAAGGGCGAGAACGTCCCGGTTCCGGGTATCCCCGAGTCCTTCAAGGTTCTCGTCAAGGAGATCCGTTCCCTCGCACTGGACATCGAGCCCATGCACGATGCCGACGAGGACGCCTCCGCCCCTGTGACCGCCGAGGAGACCTCTGCTCTCGACGACCTGGCTGCGCTCGCCGGCGTTGACACCGACGTCGAGGCCCAGGATGCCGAGACCGCCGAGGCACCCGAGGCTGTCGCCGCCACGACCACTGATAAGGAGTAGTTGACTGTGGCAGATTTCGAAGCTACTGATTTTGACTCGGTAAAGATCTCCCTTGCCTCCGCCGACCAGATCCGTTCCTGGTCGCACGGTGAGGTCAAGAAGCCGGAGACCATCAATTACCGTACCCTCAAGCCCGAGAAGGACGGCCTGTTCTGCGAGAAGATCTTCGGTCCCGCCAAGGACTGGGAGTGCTCCTGCGGCAAGTACAAGGGCATCCGCTTTAAGGGCATCGTCTGCGAGCGCTGCGGCGTCGAGGTCACCTCGGCCAAGGTTCGTCGCGAGCGCATGGGTCACATCGAGCTCGCCGCTCCCGTGTCCCACATCTGGTACTTCAAGAGCCCCACGAGCTTCCCGATGAGCCGTATGCTCGACATCAAGTCCAAGGACCTCGAGAAGGTTCTGTACTTTGCCAGCTACATCATCACCGAGGTCGACTACGAGGCTCGCGAGGCCGACGCTGACGACCTGCGCGAGGAGCTCGCCGCCGATCTGGAAGAGATCGATGCCGAGTTCGCCCGCCAGATCGAGTCCCTCAAGGAGCAGGGCAACCCCGAGAACTTTGACGAGTTCTCCGACGAGGAGCCGCTGACCCCCGAGGAGATCGCCTCTGGCATCGTCGACATCGAGGAAGAGTGCAAGGACGAGAAGCAGCTCCGCACGGACGCCTTCAACGCCTTCATGAAGCTCACCGAGCGCGACCTCATCTCCGATGAGCCGCTGTTCCGCGAGATGACCCGTTACTACTCCATGTACTTCAAGGGTGGTATGGGTGCCGAGGCCGTCCGCGACCTGCTCGCTGCCATCGACCTCCCCTCCGAGGCCGAGAAGCTCAAGGCCATCATCGCCGACGAGGATTCCCAGAAGCAGAAGCGCGAGAAGGCCGTTAAGCGCCTCGAGGTCGTTGACGCCTTCCTGAAGGGCGGCAACAGCCCCGCGAACATGATCCTGGATGTCATTCCGGTCATTCCGCCCGATCTGCGCCCGATGGTCCAGCTCGACGGCGGCCGCTTCGCCGCGTCCGACCTCAACGACCTGTATCGTCGCGTGATCAACCGTAACAACCGACTCAAGCGCCTGCTCGACCTGGACGCCCCTGCGATCATCGTGAACAACGAGAAGCGCATGCTCCAGGAGTCCGTGGACGCCCTGTTCGACAACGGCCGTCGTGGTCGCCCGGTCTCTGGCCGTGGCGGTCGCCCGCTCAAGTCGCTCGCCGAGGCCCTCAAGGGCAAGCAGGGTCGTTTCCGTCAGAACCTGCTGGGCAAGCGTGTCGACTACTCCGGCCGTTCGGTAATCGTTACCGACCCCAAGCTGCTGTTGCACCAGTGTGGTCTGCCCAAGACCATGGCACTGGAGCTCTTCAAGCCCTTTGTCATGAAGCGCCTGGTCGAGCTCGGCAAGGTCGAGAACATCAAGGGCGCCAAGCGCGCTATCGACCGCGGTGCCACCTTTGTGTGGGATATCCTCGAAGAGGTCATCGACGGTCGCGTCGTGCTGCTCAACCGTGCACCGACCCTGCACCGTCTGTCCATCCAGGCCTTTGAGCCGGTGCTGGTCGAGGGCAAGGCTATCCACCTGCACCCGCTGGTCTGCTCGCCCTTCAACGCCGACTTCGACGGCGACCAGATGTCTGTCCACGTGCCGCTGTCCAGCCAGGCTCAGGCCGAGGCCCGCGTGCTCATGCTCTCTGCGAACAACCTGCGCTCGCCGGCATCCGGCAAGCCGGTCAACATCCCCTCGCAGGACATGATCATTGGTGTGTACTACCTCACCCAGGTCCGCGACGGTCTGCCGGGCGAGAACCACGTGTTCGCCAGCTTCGACGACGCGCTGCACGCCTATGACTGCCGCTCCGAGGTCGACATGCAGGCCAAGATCCAGGTCCGCGTGTCCGCTGCCGACGCCAACGTCATCAACGAGGACGGCACCCGTATCTTCCGCGTCAAGAACGGCAAGAACGAGTTTGTCGACTACGACGTCACCGGCAACAAGACCGCGCGCTTCGAGACCTCTATCGGCCGCATCATCTTCAACCGCCAGTGCCTGCCCGAAGACTATGAGTTCATGAACTACAAGATGGTCAAGGGCGACGTGGCCAAGCTGGTTGCGGACTGCTGCGATCGTTACCCCGAGGCCAAGGTCGGCCCGATCCTCGACGCCATCAAGTACTCCGGCTTCCACTACGCTACCCGCGCCGGCCTCACCATCTCGGTGTGGGACGCTCTCATCCCTGCCGAGAAGCAGGAGCTGCTCGATCGCGCCCAGGCCAACGTCGACCAGATCAACGAATACTTTGAGGAGGGCTTCATCAACGAGACGGAGCGCCACATCGAAGTCGTTAACGAGTGGACCGCTTGTACCGACAAGGTTGCAGCGCTCATGCTCGACATGTTCGACGAGGAGAACCCGCTGTACATGATGGCCGACTCCGGCGCCCGTGGTTCTAAGACCCAGCTGCGTCAGCTCGGTGGCATGCGTGGCCTGATGGCAGACATGTCCGGCGAGACGATCGACCTTCCCATTAAGGCGAACTTCCGCGAGGGCCTGCTGCCGCTCGAGTACTTCATTTCGACCTACGGCGCCCGTAAGGGCCTGGTCGATACCGCATCCCACACCTCGGACTCTGGTTACCTGACCCGCCGTCTGGTCGACGTAGCCCAGGACGTCATCGTCCGCGAGGAGGATTGCGGTACGCACGAGGGCGTCACCTACAACCTCATCATCCCTGGCACCACCGACCTCAACACCGACCTCGTCGGCCGTTGCTTCATCGAGGACGTCGTGGCTCCCGATGGCACCGTGCTCTTTGAGCAGGACGGCTACATCGAGAAGGTCGCCGACATCCAGAAGATGGTCGATGCGGGCCTCAAGAAGGTCAAGCTTCGCGCGCTGCTCACCTGCCGCTCCAAGTACGGCGTGTGCCAGAAGTGCTACGGCTGGGATCTTTCCACCCGTCGTCCGGTCGCCATCGGTACTGCCGTCGGCATTATTGCCGCCCAGTCCATCGGCGAGCCCGGTACGCAGCTTACGATGCGTACCATTCACTCCGGCGGCGTCGCTGGCGTCGACGATATTACGCAGGGTCTGCCTACGGTCAGCCGTATGTTCGATATCGTCGGCAACGTCAACGAGAAGATCCTGGGTCGCGAGGCCGAGCTGGCTCCGTACTCTGGCCACCTCTCGATTAAGCCCGAGAAGTCCGAGTACGTGCTGACGCTCACCGACTCCGAGGATCACACCCGTGTCCTCGACGAGCGTCGCGTCCCCGCTTCGGTGCGCTTTATGCCTGAGATCGAGGACGGCTGCGAGGTTCGCGCCGGCGACCAGATCACCAAGGGCTTCGTCAACTTCCGCAACCTGCGCAAGCTGACCGACATCGAGTCGACGATGCACACCTTCGTCGAGAGCGTCAAGGACGTCTACACCAGCCAGGGCGTCGACCTGAACGACAAGCACATCGAGGTGCTCGCACGTCAGATGCTGCGTCGTGTTCAGATCACCAACCCCGGCGACTCCAAGTACCTGCTTGGTCAGTACGTCGACCGCTACGAGTTCGCCGACGAGGTCGAGCGCGTTGCCCGTCTGGGCGGTCAGGCTCCCGTGGCCGAGCCTGTCATCCTGGGTACGCTCAAGGTCGCGTCCAACATCGACTCCTGGCTGTCGAGCGCTTCGTTCATCCGTACCGCTGGCGTCCTTACCGAGGCTGCCATCGAGGGCAAGGTCGATCACCTGCTCGACCTTAAGTCCAACGTCATCGTCGGTAAGAAGATCCCTGCTGGTACCGGCCTCAAGCCGTACGCCAACGCCAAGCTGACGTATCGCACGGCCGACGGCTACGTGGACATCGACGGCCCGGCTTCGCCCAACGCCAAGTCGCTGCCCGAGTGGGCTCCTGTGGAGCTCAAGGACCTGGACGAGCAGCTCCCGCAGCAGCTCGACTGGGCCGGCTACGACGAGTTCGGCGGTGCTGACGGTTCGTTCACCCGCAATGGTCACACCATCTCCGCCGAGAAGGCTCGCCTGTACCTGTTCGACGACCTGGGCGTGTCGCAGCGCTGGACCAACAAGTTCAGCGAGGTCGGCATCGAGACGGTCGGCGACCTGGTCGGCAAGTCTGAGGAGGATCTGCTGCGCATCGATGGTATCGGTGCCAAGGCGATCGAGGAGCTCCGTGACGGCCTCGAGGCCCACGATCTGCTCTACATCCTCGAGAACAACGACGACGTTGCCGACGAGGAAGACCTCTCGCAGCTGCTGCAGATGGTCTTTAGCCCCGACGGTCCGGACGATATCCTGCTGGGTACCTCCGCTCCGACGCATCACGCCGACGCCGACGAGGAGCTCCTGGGCGCCCCGATCGACGACAAGAAGGCTCCCGCCAACGGTGCCATCAACGAGGACATGGCGTCCCTCGACGAGCTGCTCAACCAGCTCGTGGACACCGACGACGCCGAAGAGGCCAAGGACAACGACGAGGAGTAATTTCCTAGTACGTTAACCGTCCTTCCAAAGACCCGCTTCCCAACAGGGAAGCGGGTCTTTTTTGTGAAGAAAACCTGCCAAAAAGGGACAGGTTTATTTTGGTAGGTTTTTCCTGCTTGAATTTGAAACATTTCGTCCGGCCAGAGCGTATCTATGGTGAGGACCTCATCAAGAATCAGTACCGTCACCGGGAGGTGATTATGGAAGAACAAGCATTTAGACAGGCGGTCGAAGATCACCGAGATGTCGTGTTTCGGATCGCATTGACGTATCTGCGCGATCGCGCCGATGCCGATGATGTTGCCCAAGATGTCTTTCTTAAGCTGCTCAAAAGCTATACGCAATTTGAGAGTTGGGAGCATCTTCGTCGATGGCTTATCCGGGTCACGATCAATGAATGCAAATCTCTCTTTCGAAAGCCATGGAGGCGTGTGGAGGATATTGAGAACCTGGCCGATTCGCTTTCGACGGCGCAGGAGGAGACCAAGGCGGTCCTGTCAGACGTTATGCGACTTCCGGAACGATTCCGTGTTCCCATCATGCTCTATTACTATCTGGGCTTTTTGACCTCAGAGATTGCCGAGTTATTGCATGTGCCAGCCGCGACTGTTCGAACGCGTTTGGCTCGCGGCAGATCGAAGCTCAAGTTCATCCTAGAGGAGGGCGACCGTGAAATCCAATCAAATCAAGCAGGCCTTCGAGTCCGTCCAAGCCGATAGCGATCTTGCTGACCGTGTTCTTTATGCCGCTGCTGGTGAGCCGCTTCGCCGAAAGGGTCACGCGAAGCCTCTGTATGTTGCCGTGATCGGATGCCTTGCCGGAGTGCTGGCGACCGGAGGGGTCGCCTACGCCGTCGTCAATTCCAGCTATTTTGCCTCTGCCTGGGGAAACCACGGCAACGGGGATTCCATTACCTGGACCAACGGCGGCTCATCGGGAACTAAATATACCTACACCAGAGAGTTTGGCGATGGCATCGCGCCCCAAAGCCTGGAAGGCGCAGTCCAGGAGGTTAATCTGTCCGTCGAGGGCAACGGCTATACGCTTGATATCCATGAGATGGCAATCGACCAAAACGGCTGCGGAGCCGTGACGTTTACGTTGTCCAATCCAAATGGAGTTAACTACTACAAGCCAGCAGCAGAGATTGGCGAACTTGTTCTCTATGGTG
Organism: Collinsella aerofaciens; assembly: GCA_036298925.1. Taxonomy (GTDB): domain Bacteria; phylum Actinomycetota; class Coriobacteriia; order Coriobacteriales; family Coriobacteriaceae; genus Collinsella; species Collinsella aerofaciens_BN. The sequence goes on along the minus strand of JAXJIC010000050.1, from coordinate 41,308 downwards.
AAGAAGAACAGGGCATCGGCACGCCCGATATGAAGTTCGGCGAGGAATGGCCTGACACACGCAGCACAATTGATAAGGACACATCAAGCGATACTGTCATTAATGGCACGATGTACTTTGCCGCTATGGATCGCGAGCGAGATTTGCAACATGCGGTCACCTGGAATATCCACTGGACCGAGGGTGAAGGTGAGAGTGCGAGGCGGTTTGAGGCGTCGACACCCGAGTTCAATATTGGAGCGTACGTCGATACAAAGGGACTCCGCTCCGGTGACTCGCCTCTTGAGATTAGCCCGTTTTCCATCCAGACGCACATCGATGATTTGGGCTATGAAGCAGTTGATAATAAGCTGACCGTCAGCTACAAGGATGGATCGGAGCAGATTATCGAAGATGACGACGCAGGGGTGTTCAACTTATATTTTTCTTATGGGCGCAATAGCGGAGAGAACATCTGGGTGCCAACGAAGTTGATTGATGTCGAACAAGTGGTCTCAGTAACGCTTGAGGGCACGAGGTGCACGTCAACAGGGGAGACCGAAACAAAAGTACCCTTTACCATCGTTTATTCGTAAAGTCTGGGCCGCTTCCCAAGGGGGGAAGCGGCCTTTTTAGCGTTATATGGACGAGTGGATTGGACGTTATTCGTCTGATTCTCGGAAGAACGTAGCAAATGGATGCGGATCACCGTGAAGAGTGGCGTTTTCCCAGATAAAACCGACCAAAATAAACCTGTCCCTTTTTGGCAGGGAACGTTGCCCCGACGAGCACGTCGGATTCCCGGGCCGGGCGGCACAGGGGTTAAGTTTGTCGCGAGTTCCGCACGAGCCGGAGGCCACTTAATGTGGCCTCCGTGCGAGCCAGGACTGTAGAGCAGCAAACTTAACCCCTGTGCCGCCCGGACCGGGAATCCGCCCCCGCGCACAGAAGGGGATTCCTTTTGTGTAGGCTTTGCGGAAATGTGCCAATTTTGGGATACGCCCGGCGGCGTGGTCTGTTGACGGCACAGCTAACGCCACGTATCCTATCGAACTGCGTGTTTCGTAGGGGGATGCTGACCCCTCGATTCAAGCCGTTGCACTTTACAGAAAGCTGGAATCATTCGAGAAGGAGTACGCTTTGCCTACTATTAACCAGCTGGTTCGCCAGGGCCGTCGTTCCGTGCCCAAGAAGTCCAAGAACGCTGCTCTGCAGCACAACTCCCAGAAGCGCGGCGTGTGCACCCGCGTCTTCACCACGAGCCCCAAGAAGCCGAACTCGGCTCTTCGTAAGGTTGCCCGTGTTCGCCTTGTCAACGGCATCGAAGTTACTGCTTACATCCCGGGTGAGGGCCACAACCTGCAGGAGCACTCCATCGTGCTCGTTCGCGGCGGTCGTGTCCGTGACCTCCCTGGTGTCCGTTATCACGTCATCCGTGGCGCCTACGACGCTGCTCCGGTCCAGAACCGTATGCAGGCCCGTTCCAAGTACGGTGCTAAGCGCCCCAAGGCTAAATAAGCCAGATAACGTTTTGATACTTTCGCCGTGTGCCGCCTAAGCGCCGCACGGTAGACACTTAAGGAGATTTCACATGCCGCGTCGTGCAGCAGCTAATCGTCGTGAGGTTCAGCCTGACGCCGTTTACAACAACCGCCTGGTGACTCAGCTCATCAACAAGGTCCTTCTTGACGGCAAGAAGGCCACCGCTGAGCGCATCGTTTACACCGCTTTCGAGATCGTTGCCGAGAAGTCCGAGGGTGGCGACGCTCTCGCTACCTTCAAGAAGGCTATGGACAACGTCAAGCCCACGCTCGAGGTTAAGCCCAAGCGTGTCGGTGGCGCTACCTATCAGGTCCCGATGGAGGTCAACTCCCGTCGTTCCACCGCTCTGGGTATCCGCTGGATCGTCAACTTCTCCCGCGCTCGCAAGGAGAAGACCATGGCCGAGCGTCTCGCCAACGAGATCCTCGACGCTTCCAACGGCCTGGGCGCTTCCGTCAAGAAGCGTGAGGACGTCTTCAAGATGGCCGAGGCCAACCGCGCGTTCTCTCACTATCGTTGGTAAGTTAAGGTAAGGAACTAACATGGCTAAGCCTAAGTACAAGCTTTCCGATACCCGTAACATCGGCATCATGGCCCACATCGATGCCGGTAAGACCACCACGACCGAGCGTATTCTTTACTACACCGGTAAGACCCACAAGATCGGTGAGGTTCATGAGGGCGCTGCCACCATGGACTGGATGGTTCAGGAGCAGGAGCGCGGCGTAACCATTACCTCCGCTGCTACCACGTGCTTCTGGAACAAGGACGGTAAGGACTACCGCATCCAGATCATCGACACACCGGGCCACGTTGACTTCACCGCCGAGGTCGAGCGCTGCCTGCGCGTCCTCGATGGCGCTGTCGCCGTCTTCGACGCCGTTGCCGGCGTTCAGCCCCAGTCTGAGACCGTTTGGCGTCAGGCTTCCACCTTCAACGTCCCCCGCATCGCCTTCATCAACAAGTATGACCGCGTGGGCGCTGACTTCTTCAACGCTATCGAGACCATGAAGGATCGTCTCGACGCTAACGCCGTGGCCGCTCAGGTCCCGATGGGCGCCGAGGACAACTTCTGGGGCGTCATCGACCTGGTCACCATGACTGCATGGGACTTCAAGGCCGACGAGAAGGGTATGACCTACCCCGAGCCGATGGACGAGATCCCGGCTGAGTTTGCCGACATCGCTGCCACCAAGCGCGAGGAGCTCCTCGACGCTGCTGCCAGCTTTGACGACGAGCTCATGGAGAAGATCCTCATGGAGGAGGACTTCACCGTCGAGGAGCTCAAGGCTGCTCTGCGCAAGGGTGTTCTGGCCAACGAGCTCAACCTCGTCTTCGTGGGCTCCGCCTACAAGAACAAGGGCGTTCAGGAGCTGCTCGACGCTGTCGTCGACTACCTGCCCAGCCCGCTCGACGTCGAGGCCGTCACCGGTACCGATCCGGACACCGGCGAGGAGATTCAGCGTCATCCTTCCTTCGACGAGCCCTTCTCCGGCCTGGTCTTTAAGATCATGACCGACCCGTTCGTCGGTAAGCTCACCTATGTCCGCGTTTACTCCGGCCGCGCTGAGTCCGGCTCCTACGTGGTCAACGCTTCCAACGGTCAGCGCGAGCGTCTCGGCCGCATCCTCGAGATGAACGCCGCCGAGCGTATCGACCGTGACGACGCTGCCGCCGGCGACATCGTCGCTTGCGTCGGCTTCAAGAACTCCACCACCGGTGACACCCTGTGCGCCGAGGGCAAGGAGATCGTCCTCGAGAAGATCGAGTTCGCTAAGCCCGTTATCGACGTTGCCATCGAGCCTAAGACCAAGGCCGAGCAGGACAAGATGTCCCTTGCTCTGACCAAGCTCGCCGAGGAGGACCCGACCTTCCAGGTGTCCACCAACCACGAGACCGGCCAGACCATCATCGCCGGCATGGGCGAGCTGCACCTCGAGATCATCGTCGACCGTCTGCTCCGCGAGTTCAAGGTTGACGCTAACGTTGGTAAGCCCCAGGTCGCCTACCGCGAGACCGCTGGTCACGACGTCGAGAAGGCTGAGGGCAAGTTCGTCCGTCAGTCCGGCGGTCGCGGTCAGTACGGCCACGCCGTCATCAAGCTCGAGAAGATGGAGGAGGGCTTCGGCTACGAGTTCGTCAACGCTATCGTCGGCGGCGTCGTGCCCAAGGAGTACATCCCGTCCATCGACAAGGGCATCCAGGAGGCCCTGAACACCGGTGTTATCGCCGGCTTCCCGGTCCTCGACGTCAAGGTCACCCTGTTCGACGGTTCTTACCACGAGGTCGACTCCTCCGAGGCCGCCTTCAAGATCGCCGGTTCCATGGCTATCAAGGACGCCCTCAAGAAGTCCGATCCGCAGCTGCTCGAGCCGATCATGGCTGTCGAGGTCGAGACCCCCGAGCAGTACATGGGCGACGTTATGGGCAACCTCTCCGGTCGCCGCGGCAAGATTGAGGGCATGGAGGATCGCAAGAACAGCAAGCTCATCCGTGCCAAGGTGCCGCTGGGCGAGATGTTCGGTTACGCTACCGACCTTCGCTCCCAGACCCAGGGCCGTGCATCCTACACGATGCAGTTCGACTCTTATGAGCCTGCGCCCAAGTCCATCGTGGACGAGGTCATGAGCAAGAACGCCTAAGTTCGAGCTCCCTGTTACGTAATCCTGCGAGAACATCTCTCGCACTCTTTGGAGGTTTAAGTTGGCTACCCAGAAGATCCGCATTCGCCTCAAGGGCTATGATCACGAGGTCGTCGATCAGTCCGCGAAGCTCATCGTCGAGACCGCTCAGAAGACCGGCGCTCGCGTTTCCGGTCCTGTCCCCCTGCCCACCGAGCGCAACCTGTACACGGTTATCCGCTCGCCGCACGTGAACAAGGACTCCCGTGAGCAGTTCGAGATGCGCACCCACAAGCGCCTCATCGACATCCTCGACCCCACCTCGGGCACCGTTGATTCGCTCATGCGTCTCGACCTCCCCGCTGGCGTCGACATCGACATCAAGCTCTAAGCGATATCGCTCATAGCTTAAAGGGCCCCGCTGCCGTTACGGTAGCGGGGCCCTTTTGTTTTGAGTTTAGATTTTGGGATAGCGAATTCGTCTGCCGAGCCGACGGCTGCGGCGCCCTATTCGCTCAGGGGGCGCAAGGATGCTTCTTCGAAGTGGAAGACGCACAAGCCGCTCTCGGTCTCAATGCATGCGCGGCCGCAATCGTCGACCGTTCTAAATATGCCTCGTGCCAGCTCGTCTCCAGCGGGGGAGCGGGCGATAACGTACTTCCCGATCCAATTGAGGTGAGCGATATATTCGTCGTGGACGGGCGCGAGCGGACCGGCGTCTTCTTCCTTGGCGTTGAGGCGCTCTGCCCAGGTATCTACAGCGTCTATAACTGCGTGATAGACCTCATCGAGGAGCATGTCGACGGCGGGAACGCTCTCGTTGAGGTCCGAGAGGCCAATTGCCGCCAGGCCGCCATCGGGCACCTCTTGGGGCGTGTAGTTTACGTTGACACCAATGCCGCAGACGGCGAAAGGTTTGCCTTCGTTATCGCGTGCGGCCTCGACCAGAATGCCGCCGAGCTTGCGTCCTCGCGCGACCAGGTCGTTGGGCCATTTGAGGCCAATCTCGTTTGCAAGACCCTGCTTTTCGAGTGCTTCGAGCACCGCTAGGCCGCTGACAGCGGCAAGACCAGAGTACTTTGCGGGATTAACGCATGGACGCAGGACAATCGAAAGCAATAGGTTGCCGGCGGTTGAATCCCACTTGTGGCCGCGCCGGCCGCGTCCTGCCGTTTGCGCGCGGGCGGCAAGTCCTGTGCCGTGCGGCGCACCCTGGTTTCCTCCCTCGAGCAGGTCATCGTTGGTCGATCCGGTTACGTCGACAATCGTTAATTGGGCATCCATAGCGGCTGCTACCTCCTTATTGAATAAGTGAATGACGCAATGGTGTCGAGAGATAGACACAATGTGAAGCCTTTGTCGCATTTGGACAATTTAATGTTAACACGTCAACAAAGACTGAAATGCGTTATCCTCTCTTGGTCGATGTAAACACATCAACAACTCAAAGGAGGTTAGTGATGGGTTTCACGATTCTTGGAACAGGTTCGGCACTTCCTGAGCGCAGTGTTTCCAATGACGAGCTGTCTGAGTTCCTCGATACCTCGGATGAGTGGATTTTTACTCGCACAGGTATCAAGAGCCGCCACGTCTGCACCACCGAGTCACTTGACGACCTTGCCGTAGCGGCGAGCGAGCGGGCACTCCAGGTGTCCGGAATCGACGCGAGCCAGCTGGATCTGATCGTCTGCTCGACGACGACGGGTGACCACCTTGTTCCCGCTGAGGCGTGTGCCGTTGCTGAGCGACTAGGCGCGACGTGCCCTGCCTTCGATGTCTCGGCGGCTTGTGCCGGCTTCGTATTTGCGCTCGATGTCGCCGAGGGCTATATCGCCCGCAGCCGTGCCGAGCGCGTGCTTGTTGTTGCTGCCGAGCAGATGACGCGCTCGATCGACTGGACCGACCGTGCCACCTGCGTGCTTTTTGGCGATGGGGCAGGCGCCGCAGTGATTGAAGCTGGGGGAGACAACCCCCTTGCCGTTGAGCTTTTGACGGCGCCCGACGTCGAGACGTTGCGCGTTCCCGGTCTGGTCGGTACCTCGCCGTTTAAGGCTTCCGCAGATAGCGCGAGCGTGCTGTTCATGAATGGCCGCCGCGTGTTCAAGTTCGGCGTCAACGCCATCTGCGACACGGTCCATAAGCTTGCGATCGATGCGGGCATCTTGGTCGAAGACATCGATCATTTTGTATTCCATCAGGCTAACGAACGAATCCTGAGCCAGGCGGTCAAGCGCCTGGGCGTGCCGGACGAGCGCGTGGTTCGCACGCTGCGCGAGACCGGCAACATTTCGAGCGCATGCATTCCGCTTGCCCTCGACCGGCTGGCAAACGCCGGTGCACTTCACACAGGCGACACCATCGCCTTGGTTGGATTTGGCGCCGGTCTGGATATAGGTGGCTATCTGCTTCGTTGGAAGTAGTCGCACATAGGAAATAAAAACGCCCTAGGGCACAACCAAAGGAGAACTACCATGGCAGATCAGAAGACCTTCGAGCGCGTTTGCGACGTTATCCGCGAGACCGCCGGTCTTGACGATGTCGAGATGAAGCCCGAGTCCACGCTCGAGGAGATTGGTCTCGACAGCCTGGGCACCGTCGAGATCCTCGTTGCCGTCGAGGACGAGTTTGGCATCCAGCTCGATACCGAGGAGAACCCCAAGACAGTCGGCGAGTTCGCCGATACGGTCGAGGCGGCATTGGAGAAGTAGAGATGCTCAAGACTCCTCTCTGCGATCTGCTCGGCATCGAAAAGCCCGTGTTCCAGGGCGGTATGGCCTGGATTGCCGATGCCTCGCTGGCGTCCGCAGTGTCCGAGGCGGGTGGCTTAGGCATCATCGCGGCCATGAACGCCGACGCCAACTGGCTTCGCGACCAGATTCATGAGCTGCGCGCCAAGACGGATAAGCCCTTTGGCGTGAACGTCATGCTCATGAGCCCGTTTGCCGACGAGGTTGCACAGGTCGTGATTGACGAGCGAGTGCCGGTCGTCGTGACGGGCGCCGGCAATCCCGCCAAGTACATGAAGGCGTGGAACGAGGCGAGCATCAAGGTCATCCCGGTCGTTGCCTCGGTGGCGCTGGCGCGCCTCGTGGCACGTCGTGGAGCCACGGCGGTTGTTGCCGAGGGTACCGAATCGGGCGGCCATATTGGCGAGACCTCGACGATGGCACTGGTGCCGCAGGTCGTCGATGCGGTCGACATTCCCGTTGTGGCCGCCGGCGGTATCGCGGATGGCCGCGGGGTGGCGGCCGCCTTTATGCTTGGCGCCGCTGGCGTCCAAGTGGGCACGCGTTTTCTCGTTGCCGATGAGTGTACCGTCTCGGAGCAGTACAAGGAGATGGTCCTGAAGGCCAACGACACTTCGACGCGTGCGACCGGTCGCTCGACGGGACATCCGGTGCGCGCCCTCAAGAGCCCCTTCACCAACGCCTATGCCAAGAGCGAGGGTTCCGGTGCGAGTGCCGAGGAGCTCGGTGCTATGGGAACCGGTGCGCTGCGTAAGGCCGCCAAGGACGGCAACTACGAAGAGGGTTCGTTTTTGTGTGGACAGATTGCCGGCATGGTCAACGAGCGCCAGAGCGCACGCGAAATCGTTGACGACCTGGTCGATGGCGCCGAGCACGTCCTGAAGGGTGCGTGCGCATGGGTGGCGTAGCGTTTTTGTTTGCCGGCCAGGGTGCCCAGCACCCCGCGATGGGCGTCGACTTGATCGAGACATCGCCGGCGGCCGCCGAGGTGTTCGCCATTGCCGACGAGGTGCGCCCGGGGACCAGCGAGCAATGCCGGAGTGCCTCCAAGGAGGAGCTCTCGCAGACCGAGAACACGCAGCCGTGCGTGTTCGTTCACGACCTGGCAGCGGCTGCCGCCCTGCGTGAGCGCGGCGTGGTACCTGCCGCCTGTGCGGGATTCTCGCTGGGCGAGGTCGCCGCGCTCACCTTTGCGGGGGCGTTCGATACGCGAGCGGGCTTTGAGCTCGTGTGCGAGCGCGCGGCGCTGATGGCCGCGGCTGCCGAGCGCCATCCGGGCGGCATGCGCGCCGTCATCAAGCTCGATGCGGCGCAAGTCGAGGGCCTGGCAAAACAGGCCGGCGAGGACTGCTGGCCAGTCAACTACAACAGCCCACAGCAGACGGTTGTGGCCGGAGCGCCCGAGGCGCTGCAGGAGCTCGACGTCCTAGTAAAAGAGGCTGGCGGCCGCGCCATGAAGGTCGCGGTGTCGGGTGCATTTCATAGCCCCTATATGGCCGAGGCGACCTGTGGCCTTGCCGCATATATTGAGGCCGGTCACGCGCCGTCCCCGTTGCTCATTCTTGTTTTGGCAAATATGACAGCGGCGCCCTATCCGGCGGATCCCCAGACGGCATCGGATGTCTTGGCCAATCAGGTGAGCCATGCCGTACGCTGGGTCGATACGCTGCATGCTCTGCAGGATCAAGGCATCGACACATTTATTGAGGTCGGCCCCGGCAAAACGCTGTCCGGCCTGGTCAAGCGTACGCTGAGCGACGTTCGTGTGTATTCGTGCGAGACGGCCGAGCAGGTCGCAGCTATTGCCGACGAGCTCGCATAGTCCACAGGGCTGTAACCCGAAAGGAATGACATGGGCAACTTGAACAATGGCGCGCTCGAGCGCAACGACTCACGTCGCGTGGCACTGGTCACGGGCGGCTCGCGGGGTATCGGCCGCGCCTGCGCTATCGGTCTGGCGGAGGATGGCTACGATATCGCCGTCGTCTATGCCGGCAGCGTCGATGCGGCGCGCGAGACGTGCGACGCCTGCGAGGCGGCTGGCGCCACGGCGCGCTCATATCAATGCGACGTGGCCGACCCCGCTGCCGTCAACGCGTGCGTGGAAGCGGTCCTCAACGACTTTGGCTCCATTTGGGCGCTCGTCAACAACGCTGGCATCACCCGCGATGGCCTGCTCATGCGCATGGGCGATGACGCCTTCGATCGCGTGCTCGATGTCAATCTTAAAGGAACGTTTAACACGACGCGCGCGCTCACCAAGACCTTTATGCGCCAGCGCGGCGGCTGCGTCGTCAACATGAGCTCGGTCGTGGGCCTGATGGGCAATGCCGGGCAAGCCAACTACGCTGCCTCCAAGGCGGGCGTGATCGGCCTGACCAAGGCGGTGGCGCGCGAGCTTGCGCCCCGCGGCGTACGAGTGAACGCGGTCGCCCCCGGGTTTGTCGAGACAGATATGACGGCAAAGCTCTCGGAAAAGGTGCGTGCGGCAACCGAGGAACAGATTCCCCTTAAGCGCATGGCGTGCCCCGAGGAGGTGGCCGGCGTGGTGCGCTTTTTGGCGAGCGATGCGGCTGCCTACATTACGGGTGAGGTCGTGCGTGTCGACGGCGGAATGGCGATGTAGAAACCAGGGCCGAAGAACGGCTTGGATGAGGAGACCATGATGGAACAGAGAGTTGCAATCACCGGCATAGGTGCCGTATCGCCGCTCGGCAACACGGCGCTTGCCACCTGGGCGGCCATGTGCGCCGGCACGTGCGGCATCGGCCCGATCACGCACTTCGATACCGATGCGTTTACCGTCAAGGTGGCGGCCGAGGTCAAGGGCTTTGACGGCAACGAGTACTTTGGCAAGCGTGACGCCAAGCACCTGGACCCCTGCGTTCAGTTTGCACTGGCGGCTTCGGACGAGGCCATGCACGATGCAGGCTTTGATGTCGAAGGCGCCGTCGATCGCGAGCGCCTGGGCGTCTACGTGGGCTCGGGTGTGGGCGGCATGCAGACACTCGTCGACAACGTCCATACGATTGCCGACCGTGGGCCCCGCCGCGCATCGCCCTATATGATCGCGATGATGATCCCCAACATGGCATCGGGCAATATCGCGATCCGCCACAAGGCAAAGGGCCCGACCCTGCCCGTGGTGACCGCGTGCGCGACCTCGGCCCATGCGGTGGGCGAGGCGTTCCGCGCCATCAAGCACGGCTATGCCGACGCGATTCTCGCGGGCGGCGCCGAGGCGGCCATTATCCCCGATGCCGTTGCGGGCTTTACGTCCTGCCGCGCATTGACCACCAACCCCGATCCCGCGACGGCTTGCCGCCCGTTCGATGCAGACCGCGACGGCTTTGTGATGGGCGAGGGCGCCTGCGTGCTCGTGCTCGAGAGCATGGAACATGCGCAGGCGCGCGGTGCGCACATTTATGCCGAGGTTGTGGGCTACGGCAACACCGATGATGCCTATCACATCACGAGCCCTGATCCCGAGGCTGCTGGCATTGCCCGCGCGATATCGCTGGCGGTGACCGAGGGCGACGTCAGGCCTTCCGAGGGCCTCTACATCAATGCCCACGGCACATCGACCAAGCTCAACGATTCGTCCGAGACGGCGGGCATTAAGCGTGCACTCGGCGAGGACGCGGCGCGCGCCGCGCACGTCTCGTCGACAAAGTCGATGACCGGCCACATGATCGGTGCCACGGGCGCCATCGAGGTCATGGCCTGCGCCATGGCGCTCGAGCAGGGCGTGGTGCCGCCGACCATTAACTACCACACGCCCGATCCCGCCTGCGATCTTGACTACACGCCCAATCGCGCGGTTCGCGCCGACCTTACCTGGGCGCTTTCGACCAACCTGGGCTTTGGCGGACACAACGCCGCCATCGCGCTGCGTAGATATACGAGGAGCTAGAGCATGGATTCCAAAAGACTTGCCGAGATAGCCGATGTTATGGAGGACCGCGGCCTCACGCGCGTGCGCGTTGAGGAGCCCGATGGCACCGCGGTCGAACTCGAGCGCGCGAGCGCCGCACAGCCGGTTGCCGTGCCCATGCCCATGCCGAGCGCTATGGCCGCTCCAGTTGCAGCTCCCACAGTCGCGCCTGCCGCACCGGAGCCCGCCGCGCAGACACCTTCCGCCGCACCGGAGCCCAAGGGCACCGAGGTGACCGCTCCCATGGTCGGCGTTTTCTATGCTGCCCCGGCGCCGGGCGACGAACCGTTTGTGCACGTGGGCTCCAAGGTCAAGGCTGGCGAGACCCTTTGCATCATCGAGGCCATGAAGGTTCTCAACGAGGTGACGGCAGAGGCGGATGGCGAGGTGCTCGAGATCTGCGTGGCCGACGGCGACCTCGTGGAGTTCGGCAGCTGCCTCATGAGGATCGGATAGGTGATATCCATGAACAAAGAAGAGCTCAAGAAGCTGTTACCGCATCGCGAGCCGATGCTTTTGCTCGACGAAGCCGAGCTGGTGGGCGACGAGGCCCACGGCAAGATCACGATTACGGGCGACGAATACTTTTTGCAGGGGCATTTTCCGGGAAACCCGGTGGTCCCCGGCGTGATCCAGTGCGAGATGCTCGCCCAGAACTGCTGCGTGCTGCTGATGGGCGATGAGGAGGCGCGCGGCGCGACGCCGTTCTACACGAGTCTGGACAAGGTGCGCTTTAAGCGTCCGGTGCGCCCGGGCGACACGGTGGATCTGGTGTGCACCATCACGCGTGCGCGCGGGCCGTTCCGCTTTGCGACGGGTACTGCGAGTGTCAACGGTGAGGTTTGCTGCCGCGCCGATATGTCTTTTGCACTCATGCACGAAAGTTAAGGAAGGCTTCATGTTCGACAAAGTGCTCATCGCCAACCGCGGCGAAGTCGCGGTCCGTGTTATCCGCGCGTGCCGCGATATGGGCATCAAGACCGTCGCCGTCTACTCCACGGCCGATGCGGACGCGCTGCACGTGCAGCTTGCCGACGAGGCGTATTGCATCGGCGGCCCGCGTCTTGCCGAGAGCTACCTCAACGACGATGCCGTGCTCACCTGTGCCGTAAAGTCGGGAGCTAAGGCAATTCATCCCGGCTATGGCTTCTTTTCCGAGAAGGCGAGCTTCGTGCGCGACTGCGACAAGTATGGCCTGGCGTTTGTTGGTCCTTCGGCCAAGGTGATCGACAGCATGGGCGACAAGGACGCCGCACGTCGAACGGCTGCCGCGGCGGGCGTGCCCATCGTGCCGGGCTGCGATTTGCTCAAAAGTCCCGAGGAGGCGACGGCCGAGGCCGAGCGCATTGGCTGTCCCGTGCTCATTAAGGCGCGCGCGGGCGGTGGCGGTCGCGGCATTCGCAAGGTCGAGCGCGTGGAAGATGCGGCAAAGGCGTTCATCGAGGCGCGTGCCGAGGGCGAGGCCGTTTTTGGCGACGGCGAGTGCTACATGGAGAAGTTCGTCGCGCCGGCGCACCACGTTGAGGTGCAGATTATGGCCGATAAGCAGGGCCATGTATTTTCGCTCGGCGAGCGCGAGTGCTCGGTGCAGCGTCGCAACCAAAAGCTGATCGAAGAGAGTCCCGCGCCGTGCCTCGACGGACACAACGACATTCGTGCTCGCATGCACAAGGCAGCGCGTGACCTGGCTCGTGCCGTCGGCTACGAAGGAGCCGGTACCATCGAGTTTCTGTATTCGGACGACGGCAATTTCTATTTTATGGAAATGAACACGCGCTTGCAGGTGGAGCATCCGGTTACAGAGTTTGTGACCGATACCGACTTGGTCAAGTGGCAGCTGCGCGTGGCAGCCGGCCAGCCTCTGCCCTTTGAGCAGGAGGACATGCCGGTCCGCAACCACGCCATGGAGTGCCGCATCAATGCCGAAACGCCGGACTTTCTGCCGTCCTGCGGAACGGTCACCGCGTTGCGTGTGCCGGGCGGTCCGCGCGTACGCTGGGATTCCGCCATGTTTACCGGTGCGAAAGTTCCGCCGTACTACGACTCTATGCTCGGCAAGCTCATCGTGTGTGCGCCCACGCGTGACGGCGCTATTCGTAAGATGCGCTCGGCCCTGGGCGAGCTCGTGATTGAGGGCGTGAGCGAAAACAGCGAGCTTCAGCTCGACGTGCTGGCAAACGACGAGTTCTTGTCGGGCATGTACCACACCGATCTGATGGGGCATCTCTATGCTGATGAATAGAAAAGCGAAGACGGTCAATGTCCTTGAGGGGCCGATAACCGAGTCGTGCGCCGAGTTTCCCGCACGCCACGTGTTTATCAAGTGCCCGGAGTGCCGCCGTGTGATCGATGAGGCACGCCTGCACGACAACCTCGAGGTCTGCCCTCGTTGCGGCAAACACTTTCGCGTGAGCGGTCGCGCGCGCATGCGCATGACGGTCGACGAGGGCACGTTTGAGGAATGGGATGCCAATCTGGCGTCGGAGGACTTCCTCTCGTTTCCCGGCTATGCCGACAAGCTCAAGAGCGTGAGCGAGCGTTCGGGCGAGCACGATGCCGTTGTGTGCGGCAGGGGCAAAATCTGCGGTTGCGATACCGCGCTCTTCTTTATGGACGCTAACTTTATGATGGGCTCGATGGGCTCCGTGGTGGGCGAGAAGATCTGTCGCGCATTTGAGCGTGCGACCGAGCTGGGATTGCCAGTTGTCGGCTTTACCGTTTCGGGCGGTGCTCGCATGCAAGAGGGCGTGACCTCGCTTATGCAGATGGCCAAGATTTCTGCGGCGGTTAGGCGCCACAGCGAGGCGGGCGGCCTGTATATCACGGTGCTCACCGACCCCACGACCGGAGGCGTAACCGCGAGCTTTGCCATGGAGGGCGACATTATCCTGGCCGAGCCCGATGCCCTGACGGCATTTGCCGGCCCGCGCGTGATCGAGCAGAACATGCACAAGCGCCTACCCAAGGGATTCCAGCGCTCCGAGTTTTTGCTGGAGCACGGCTTTTGCGATGCCGTTGTTCCACGTGGCGAGATTGCGCTCACGGTAGGCGAGCTGCTGGCGCTGCACGAAGGGCATGCGCCCGGCCTGGGGGCACCGCATGAGATCGTGCATACGGGTCGCCGCGGCAAAAAGCTGGGGCACTTGTTCAAGCGCTCGACGGCACCAAAAACCGCGCTCGAGATTGTCAAGCAGACCCGCTCGGCAGATCGCGCCACGGCGGGTGAGATGATCTCGCTGGGCCTGGATGGGTTTGTGGAGCTGCACGGCGACCGTTACTTTGGCGACGACGCCGCTGTGGTGGCTGGCATTGGCTGGAAAGACGGACGCCCCGTAACGGTCATCGCCATCGAGCGCGGCACCACGACCAAAGGGCGCATGCGTCGCAACTTTGGTATGGCACATCCCGAGGGCTACCGCAAAGCGCGTCGCCTTATGCGCCAAGCCGAAAAGTTTGGTCGACCGGTTCTGTGCCTGGTCGATACTTCGGGCGCGTTTTGCGGCATCGGTGCCGAGGAGCGCGGCCAGGGCGAGGCGATTGCCCGGAATCTCATGGAGATGAGCGGCCTTAAGACGCCGATTGTCTCGGTGGTGACAGGCGAGGGCGGCTCTGGTGGCGCGCTGGCGCTATCCGTGGCCGACCGCATCCTGATGCTCTCGAGCTCGGCCTATTCGGTCGTGAGCCCCGAGGCCTGTGCGTCGATCCTGTGGAAGGATACCGAGCGCGCGAATGAGGCCGCCGAGGCGCTGAAGCTCACGGCCCCCGATCTGCTGGCGCTCGGCATCATCGACGGCATTGTTGACGATAAGGGCCTGTCGCATGAGGAGATCGCCGGTGCCGTCATGTCCTCGGCATTTGATGCCTTCGATACACTTGGGCGGCTCGACGAGGCGACCCTCACAAACCTCCGCTACGAAAAGTACCGCGCAATCGGTCAGTACCGCACGATGTGACAAAGGGGCAGCCCGCATGTCACATTGGGAAAGGCGTTCCATGTCACAAGTTTCCAACACCACGTTTGCAACGACGGTTTCATCAAACGCCATGGCCGTGGTGGACTATCTGTCCAAAAGCATGATGTCGGCGCTGCCGTTTATTGTCTGCGCGGCGTTGTTCCGCACCGTCGCCGTCATTATGGGCGAGGGCATGCTGGGCCTGTGGTCTGCCGATTCCGAAATCTATCGCCTGTTCTACAGTTGGCTCTATAACGCCGGCTACTACTTTTTGCCCATTTATCTTGGTTGGGCGGCCGCCCGCCAGCTCGGTTGCTCGGAGCAGCTGGGCATGATGCTGGGCGGCGTATTGATTGCACCCGATCTGCTTAAGCTCGTTGATGCCGCCTCGACGACGGGGGCATCGATGACTTCCGTGTATGGCCTGCTTCCCGTGCCGGTCAACGATTACACGACGACTGTTATTCCGGTTCTCATCTCGGTGCCCGTGCTATGGCGAGTGGAGTGTTTCTTTTCGCGCGTTATCCCTAAGGCCGTGGCGTTTTCGTTCGTTCCGTTTGCGACCATGCTTGTCATGGTTCCGGTTTCGCTGTGTATTACGGCGCCGGCGGGCAGCTATCTGGGCATGCTGTTGGGCCAGCTTATGTTTATGCTTGGCAATTCCGGTGGCATCGTGTCGCTGCTCACGCTCATGGGGCTTGCCGCGGGTTGGGAGTTCCTTAAGATCGCGGGTGTCAGCAACGTTGTCCTATCGCTTGCCTATGCGCAGTTTATGAGTGTGGGAACGGATTCGTGCATCCTGATCGCCGCGACGATGGCAACGTTCGCCGTTTGGGGCATGCCCTTTGGCGCGTCGCTTCGCGTTGCGGATAAGGACGAGAAGGCGCTCATGCTGGGCTATTCAATCTCGGGTGTTCTTGGCGGCGTAAGCGAGCCGGCGCTGTACGGTTGCGGCTTTAAATATGGCAGGTGCCTGACGTGCATGGCCATTGGCGGCGCCGTCGGAGGCCTTGTTGCAGCCGTGGGCCGCGTTACGGCCTATACCATCGGCATGACGAATGTCCTCATGGTCATTGGCTTTGCCACGGGCGGCATCTCGAACCTGCTGTGGTGCTGCGTTGCCGGCGGTGTGGCATTTGCGGTGTCTGCGGCGCTGAGCTACTGCTTTGGCGTGGTGCCGACGAAGGGGCAGGCGGCGGGGGACGGAGCCGATTCGCCCGAAACAGTGGCGAGCGCTGCTGAAGTAAGCGCATAAACCTGTGCGACAAAAGGACGATTCCTTTGTCGTGTTCCAAGGCCGCGGCCCGTGTGGGTCGCGGCCTTTTTGTATCTGGGGGACAAAGTGGCTACACTACAATCCGGTCAAGCAATAGATATATAGGCAGTACCGTGGGGGCTGATGAAGATGGTCGAGTGGATCGTTCGTCGTGCGCAGGGCGACCGTGCGCGCGTGGGCACGTTGACGGGCATGGTGTGTATTCTCGCTAATGTTGCGCTTTGTGCTGCGAAGGGCGCAATTGGTGTGCTGTCGGGATCGGTTTCGATTGTGGCGGATGCCATGAACAACCTGTCCGATGCCAGCTCGAATATCGTGAGCGTGCTGGGCTTTAAGCTGGCGAGCAAGCCGGCCGACCCCGAGCATCCTTACGGCCACGGTCGCTACGAGTATCTCTCGGGTTTGGTCGTGGCGGCGCTCGTGCTGCTTATTGGCATCGAACTGGTGAAGTCCTCGGTGGAGCGTATTGTCAACCCGGAGCCTGTCGAGTTCTCGCTTGCCCTGGTGGCAGTCCTGGCACTTTCGATGGTTGTAAAGCTGTGGATGGCGGCCCTCAACCAAAAGCTCGGCGATCGCATTGAGTCCGAGACGCTGCATGCGACCGCGCAGGATTCCAAGAACGATGTCCTTGCCACAGGCGCCGTGCTGGCATGTGCGATTGTTTCGCAGGTGACGCACATCAATCTTGACGCATGGGTTGGCCTTGCCGTTGGCGCCTATATTGGCTGGAGCGGCCTTGAACTTATTCAAGATACGGTAAGCCCGCTTTTGGGCCAGTCACCCGATCCTAAGCTGGTCAAGCACATTCGAGACAAGATCATGAGCTATCCCGGCGTTTTGGGCGTTCACGATTTGATGGTTCACGACTACGGCCCGGGCAGGAAGTTTGCAAGTGCGCACGCCGAGATGGCGGCCGAGGCCAGCCCGCTGGAAAGTCACGACACGCTCGATAACATCGAGCAGTCGTTTAGGAACGAAGACGGCATGATTGTCACACTTCACTACGACCCCATCGTGACCGATGACCCCAAGCTGGCGAGCATGCGCCTGCGTATCAACGCAATGGCTCAGGAGATCGATAACCGCCTCTCGATTCATGATCTACGCTGTGTGCCGGGTCCTACGCACACCAACGTGATCTTTGACTGCGTGCGTCCCTCGGATCTGCAGATGAGTGCCGAAGACGTAAAGCACGCGCTGGCACAACGGGTCGAATCGGAATATCCCAAGTCGATTGCCAAGATTACGATCGACGAAGACTACGTAGGGCATACCCACGAGTAAGGCTGTGCCGGCAAAGCAGGTTATGCAGAAGGGGAGAGCATGAAGAAGCTGTATCTACTCCGTCACGGTCAGACGGAGTTCAACGTCAAAAAGCTGGTCCAGGGCCGCTGCGATTCACCGCTCACCGACTTAGGCCGTCAGCAAGCCGGGATGGCAGCCGCATGGCTCAAAGCCCACGGCGTCGTCCCCGACAAAGTGGTCTCTTCGCCCTTAGGCCGAGCCATGGACACAGCTCAGCTCGTCGCATGCGAGCTCCTCGGCCCGGACGCAGCAGCCGAGCCCTGCGAAGGCATTATCGAGCGCTGCTACGGCACCTTCGAAGAAGGCCCGCACGACGCGCTACCCACCGACGTCTGGGATCCGGGCGAGGACCTGGTCCCCTTCGGAGGAGAAGGAAGCCGCGCACTGCAAGAACGCATGGTAGGCACCCTCACTAATCTCATGGACTCCGAGGGCATCGAAGCCCTCCTAGCAGTAAGCCACGGCAGCGCCAGCCGCCAATTTATCAAGGCCGCAGCCCCAGAGGGCTTTGAGCTCCCAACAAAACTCCCCAACTGCGCCATCATGATCTTCGATTTTGAAGAGGCAAAGCCACAAGCAGAAGGCGAACCAATGCAATGCAAGTTCACCCTTCAGCAAATAGTGGACCCTCAACAAAGTAATTAGCTGAGCGAGCAGGGTTAAGCAGTCATCAACGTGTCGTCTCCCGAGCACGGCGGAGGGCCGGAGAAATATATTAAGGTCATCGCGAGTTCCGCACGCAAAGAAGGCCACTTAATGTGGCCTTCGTCTTGCGCAGGACTGTAGAGCAGGGACCTTAATATATTTCTCCGGCCCTCCGCCGTGCTCGGGAGACGTGCCACGCACTTTACCTGCGTAAACAATGTGAGTGAAATATGAATCTCGATGGATACGCCCGCAGCCGTGTATACTAATCAGCTGTGTGTAACCAGGGGAGTATTCTGGCTGGACAAAATGCCTGCTTAATAGGGTTGTCAGGTAGTCCGGGCGAAATACAAGGCTGGGGAGCACGTCGTGTAAGTAGTGGTCCTCTAGGGGCGTACGCTCGGTGGTGTACGCATTGTCCCAAGACCACGCGAGAGTTGGGATCATATCTTGATCAGCATGATTCTCGGCCGCAAGATTGGCATGACCCAGGTTTGGGACGAGGACGACAACGTCGTTCCCGTCACGGTCATCCAGGCTGGCCCCTGCGCTGTCTCGCAGGTTAAAACTCAGGCAACCGACGGCTATGACGCCGTCCAGATCGGTTTCGGCGACATCAAGGCCAAGAACGTGAACAAGCCCATGGCTGGTCACTTCGCCAAGGCTGGCGTCGAGCCTGTCCGTTTCCTTCGTGAGGTCCGCGTCGAGAACGGCGAGGAGCACAAGGTCGGCGAGGTCGTCACCGTCGCTGATTTCGCTGATGTCGAGAAGGTCGACGTCATCGGTACCTCCAAGGGTAAGGGCTTCCAGGGTCGCATCAAGCGCTGGGGTCAGCGCCGCGGTCCTATGACGCATGGTTCTCACTTCCAGCGTCACCCCGGTTCTATCGGTCAGTGCGCCTATCCTGCGCGCGTCCTCAAGGGCGTCAAGATGGCCGGTCACATGGGTAACGAGCGCGTTACCGTCAAGAACCTTTCCGTTGTCCGCATCGATGCCGAGCAGAACCTCATCTTGGTCAAGGGCGCTGTCCCGGGTGCCAAGAATGGTCTCGTCGCCATCCGTATGGCCTAAGGGCCCAGCCCATTTAGCCCAGCGTCATACCAAGGAGAACACTTAAATGGCAAAGTTTGAAGTAAAGAACAGCGAGGGCAAGAAGGTCGCCGAGGCCGAGCTCGCCGCTGAGGTGTACGGCATCGAGCCGAACATCCACGTAATGCACCACATCGTCAAGTGCCAGATGGCCTCTTGGCGTCAGGGCACCCAGTCCGCTAAGGGCCGCTCTGAGGTTTCCGGTGGCGGCAAGAAGCCTTGGCGTCAGAAGGGCACCGGCCGTGCCCGCCAGGGTTCCATCCGTGCTGCCCAGTGGCGTCACGGTGGCGTTGTCTTCGCCCCCAAGCCCCGTTCCTACGCCAAGCGTATGAACAACAAGGAGGTCAAGCTGGCTATGCGCTCCGCGCTGTCCGCCAAGCTGGCCGATGGCGAGCTCGTGCTCGTCGACGACTACGGCTTCGAGAAGCCTTCCACCAAGGCTGCCGTCGCCATGCTCAAGGCTCTCGGCCTTGAGGGCAAGCGTCTGACCATCATCGTTCGCGATGAGGACGTCAACGCCTACCTGTCGTTCCGCAACATTCCCAAGACGTTCATCATCACCGCTGACGAGGCCAACACCTACGATCTCGTCAACAACAACGCTGTGCTGATGCCCGCCGACATCGCCGCTCACTTCGGGGAGGTGCTTGCATAAATGACCGCCCACGAGATCATCATCCGTCCGATCGTGTCCGAGCGTTCCTTCTCCGGCATGGAGCTGAACAAGTACACGTTCGAGGTCGCCAAGGATGCTAACAAGTATCAGATCAAGGACGCTGTCGAGGAGATCTTCGGCGTCAAGGTCGTTCGCGTGAACACCCTGACGGTCAAGCCCAAGACCAAGCGCGTGCGCTATGTCGCCGGCAAGACCCGTTCTTGGAAGAAGGCCATCGTCACGCTGGCCGAGGGCGACACCATCGAGGTCTTTGGCAACCAGGCCTAAGACTCGCTGCTGTTGAGTGAGCTCATGCCTCCCAAATAGGGGAGGCGCGAGCTCAAGGTTTTGGGCGTATAAAATGGACACGCCCGGAACCGTGTATACGTCCGGTGTCATCGCACCCGAGGCAGAACCTCGAATCCCTGTCTGCGATGGCTAACGGATTCCTATTGAAAGGGATTGTAATGGCTGTAAAGCACCTTAAGCCGACCTCCGCTGGTAGGCGTTGGCAGACGATCTCCGACTTCTCCGAGATCACCTGCACCAAGCCCGAGAAGTCTCTTCTCGAGCCCCTGCCCAAGAAGGCCGGTCGTAACAACAACGGCCGCATCACCACCCGCCACCAGGGCGGCGGCGTGAAGCGTCGTTATCGCGTGATCGACTTCAAGCGCAACAAGGACGGCGTGCCCGCCAAGGTTGCCACGATCGAGTACGATCCGAACCGTTCCGCTCGCATCGCTCTGCTGCACTACGCTGACGGTGAGAAGCGCTACATCCTGGCCCCCAAGGGTCTCGAGGTCGGTCAGACCATCATGTCCGGTTCTGACGCCGACATCAAGCCGGGCAACGCTCTGCCCCTCGCCGACATCCCCGTCGGTACGCTCATCCACGCCGTCGAGTTCCAGCCGGGCAAGGGCGCTGCTATCGCCCGTTCCGCCGGTAACTCCTGCCAGCTGATGGGTAAGGAGGGCAAGTACGCCATCGTCCGTATGCCTTCCTCCGAGATGCGCCGCATCCTCGTTACCTGCCGCGCCACCGTCGGTGAGGTCGGCAA
Source organism: Collinsella aerofaciens (assembly GCA_036298925.1). GTDB lineage: Bacteria > Actinomycetota > Coriobacteriia > Coriobacteriales > Coriobacteriaceae > Collinsella > Collinsella aerofaciens_BN. The sequence continues at coordinate 20,505 of JAXJIC010000050.1, read as the reverse complement.
CGCCGATCACTCCAACATCGTCATCGGCAAGGCCGGCCGTAAGCGTCACATGAACGTGCGCCCGACCGTCCGCGGTACCGTCATGAACCCTGTCGACCACCCGCACGGCGGTGGCGAGGGCAAGAACCACACCTCTGGTCGTCCCTCCGTTACCCCCTGGGGTAAGCCGACGAAGGGCCTTCGTACGCGCAAGAAGAAGAAGGTCTCGAACCAGCACATCATTCGTCGCCGTAAGAAGTAATTTCGGATACCGAGTTTTAGGAGAAAGCACTTATGAGCAGAAGTCTCAAAAAGGGCCCGTTCGTGGAGACTCGCCTTCTCTCGCGTATCACCGCGATGAACGAGGCTGGCAAGAAGGACGTCGTGAAGACCTGGTCCCGCGCGTCCACCATCTTCCCCGAGATGGTTGGTCACACCATCGCCGTCCACGACGGCCGCAAGCATGTGCCCGTGTATGTTACCGAGTCCATGGTTGGTCACAAGCTCGGCGAGTTCGCGCCGACTCGTACGTTCCGTGGCCACAAGGCCAAATAGGGGGTTAACCGTAAATGGCAACTAAGTCTATTGAAACTGAGGCCACCGAGGTTCGCGCCGTCGCTAAGTACGTGCGTGTTTCCCCCAGCAAGGCCCGCCTGGTGGTCGATCTGATCCGCCGCAAGCCTGTCGCTCAGGCCTTCGACATCCTCCACTTCTGCGACCGCGCCGTCGCCGTGGATGTCGAGAAGGTTCTCCGTTCCGCCGTTGCGAACGCCGAGAACAACAACGGTCTGCGTGCCGACAACCTGGTTGTCGCCGCTGCCTATGTTGACGAGGGTCCGACGCTTAAGCGCATCCGTCCCCGCGCCAAGGGTTCCGCTTCTCGCATTCTGAAGCGTACTTCCCACATCACCGTCGTCGTTGCTCCTCGAAAGGAGGCGTAAAGCTGTATGGGTCAGAAAGTCTACCCCACCGGCTTCCGTCTTGGCATCACCGAGAACTGGCGCTCCCGCTGGTTCGCAGAGAAGGATTACGCTAAGACCCTCGGTAACGATCTCGAGATCCGCAAGTACCTCGAGAAGCGTCTTTCCCGCGCAGCTGTCTCCCGCGTCGAGATCGAGCGCGCTGGCGACAAGGTGAAGGTCATCATCCTCACCGCTCGCCCCGGCGTTGTCATCGGTAAGAAGGGTGCCGAGATCGATACCCTCCGCACCGAGCTCGAGAAGGTCGCTGGCGTCTCCAAGGGCCAGCTCTCCGTCGACGTTGTCGAGATCAAGCGCCCCGAGCTCGACGCCAACCTCGTTGCTCAGTCTATCGCCGAGCAGCTCGAGGGCCGCGTTGCCTTCCGTCGCGCTATGCGCAAGGCTGTCCAGTCTGCCCGCAAGGCCGGCGCTAAGGGCATCCGTATCCAGTGCTCCGGTCGTCTCGGCGGTGCCGAGATGGGCCGTCGTGAGTGGTACCGCGAGGGTCGCGTGCCTCTGCACACCCTCCGTGCCAAGATCGACTACGGCACGGCTGTCGCCAGCACCACCATGGGCGCTTGCGGCGTGAAGGTCTGGATCTACCTGGGCGAGAAGCTCCCGGGCCAGCCTGTTCCCAACCCTGCACTCGAGGGCTCTTCCCGTCCTCGTCGTCGTAACTCCGAGAGGAGGGGTCAGTAGTGCTTGCCCCTAAGCGTATTCTTCACCGCAAGGTGCAGCGTGGCTCCATGAAGGGCCAGGCCAAGGGTAATACCGAGCTGCATTTCGGCGAGTTTGGTATCCAGGCTCTCGAGGCCCATTGGATCACCAACCGTCAGATCGAGGCCGCTCGTATTGCCATGACCCGCTACATGAAGCGTGGCGGTCGTGTCTACATCACGATCTTCCCCGATAAGCCCATCACCAAGAAGCCTGCCGAGACTCGCATGGGTTCTGGTAAGGGTAACCCCGAGGAGTGGGTGGCCGTCGTCAAGCCCGGCCGCATCATGTTCGAGGTCAAGGGTGTTCCCGAGGAGGTCGCTCGCGAGGCTCTGCGTCTTGCGCAGCACAAGCTCCCCATCAAGACCAAGATTGTTGCTGCCAAGAACGCTGAGCAGCGCATCGAGAAGGAGATGGCTGAGGAGGCCGCTCTCGAGGCCAAGTGGGCTGCTGAGGACGCCGCCGCCGCCAAGGAGGAGAACTAATGAAGCCCGCAGAGATTCGTGAGCTCTCGGACGCTCAGCTCGTTGAGAAGCTGAAGGAAATGCGCGCCGAGCTCTTTAACCTTCGTTTCCAGATGGCCACCAGCCAGCTGGACAACACCGCTCGCGTCAACACCGTGAAGAAGGACATCGCTCGCGTCCTCACGGAGCAGCGCGCCCGCGAGATCGCAGCGGAGAAGTCCGCTGTCGCCGAGTAGGACCTAAGGAGAGAACATGACTGATTCGCGTAACTCGCGTAAGGTCCGTACGGGTGTCGTTACCTCCGTCTCCGGTGCCAAGACCATTGTTGTCACCATCACCGAGCGCAAGCGTCACCCCAAGTACGGCAAGATGATGACCAGCTCCAAGAAGCTGCACGCTCACGACGAGGAGTGCACGGCTGGCGTGGGCGACACCGTCCGCGTTATGGAGACCCGTCCTATGTCCAAGATGAAGCGTTGGCGCCTCATCGAGGTCGTCGAGCGCGCTAAATAAGCAGTCGCTCTTACGACTTGTACGTTTCCGAAGATGTGCGTATGCCTGGCTTGCATACCACGGGCCGCATAAAGGCTGCGCACCTCTCTTCGGTTCTTAGTTCGGAGGAACATCTACCATGATTCAGATGCAAACCATGCTGAACGTCGCCGACAACTCCGGCGCTCGCAAGATTCGCTGCATCAAGGTGCTTGGCGGTTCCAAGCGTCGTTATGCAGGCATCGGCGATGTGTTCATCGGTGCTGTCCAGGAGGCTACCCCTGGCGCCAACGTCAAGAAGAAGGACGTTGTCCGTTGCGTCGTCGTTCGCACCGTTAAGGAGATCCGCCGCAAGGATGGCTCCTACATTCGCTTTGATGAGAACGCCTGCGTTGTCATCAACAACGATGGTTCGCCCGTCGGTACCCGTATCTTCGGGCCCGTCGCTCGCGAGCTTCGTGACAAGAAGTACATGAAGATCGTCTCGCTCGCTCCCGAGACCCTGTAGTTAGGGGAGATATATGTATATCAAGAAGGGCGATAAGGTCCAGGTTCTCTCTGGTAAGGATCGCGGCAAGCAGGGCGTTGTCCTGCGTGCTCTCCCCGCCGAGAACAAGGTCGTTGTCGAGGGCGTTTCGGTCGTCAAGAAGGCCGTCAAGCCCAACGCTGCCAACCAGCAGGGCGGCATCGTTTCGCAGGAGGCTCCCATCGACGCCTCCAACGTCAATCTCGTTTGCCCCGAGTGCGGTAAGGTTACCCGCGTCGGTCACGAGAAGGACGGCAAGAACAAGCTGCGCGTCTGCAAGAAGTGCGGCCACAAGTTCTAAGCTGCCAGCAACATCAAGTTGCTAGCAAAGGCCCGGATGCCCCACGGCACCCGGGCCTTTTTCTATTCCTACTCATTGGGGACAGACTTAAATGAGTAGTCGTTGGGGACGTTCTTAAACGACCAGTCGATGGGGACTGTCTTTAGATTTGTTTATCTGGTCATCTGGGATAGGCTTCAACGAAAGCGGCACATAGGGACTGTCTCTAGGTGCCGGCACATAGGGACGTTCCCTTTTTGCCGGCAGTTTGGGACGGTCCTTTGATGTCTGATGCCCTCAGAGGGGTGGAGTATCACGGCCTACTCTGTTCTTTAGGGCTTTGGTGTTCCGCCTCTTTATGCTTCACAAGGATCGTCGCATGCGCATTCATGCGCATAGTTTTGCGCGACAATGCGCATAACTGCGCAAACATCTGCCAACTATGGCTAAATAATGACCGATAAGCAAATAAATACGCAAACACGAGCAGATACGCGCGCAATTGTGCGACTATAGGGTTGTTAGAAATGAAGGACTTCCGATGACTCAGGAGGCACATCATGGCAGATTCCAAACAGGCTCCGCTCGACGCCGAGGCAGCCGCAAAGGCGGCGTTTGCCTCGGTCCAGAATCAGCCGTTCCCAAACGACATCTTTACGGCTCCCGAGCTTCGTTGGGCAGTGATCGGGTGCGGTGTTATCGCGAACCAGATGGCTCAGTCCCTTGCCCTGGCCGGCCGCAAGCTTACGGGCGTTGCCAACCGCACGCTCACCAAGGCTCAGGCTTTTGCCGAGCAGTATGGCGTCGAGAAGGTGTACGAGACGGTCGAGGACCTCTACGCCGATCCGGACATCGACGCCGTCTATATCACCACGCCGCACAACACGCATATCACCTATCTGCGTGCTGCGCTGGCCGCCGGCAAGCACGTGCTCTGCGAGAAGGCCATTACCCTCAATTCCGCCGAGCTTGACGAGGCCCGTGCCATCGCCGACGAGCACAACGTGGTTCTTATGGATGCCACCACGGTGCTCCACATGCCGCTGTATCAGGAGCTGCGCCGTCGCATGGATGCGGGCGACTTTGGCCGTATGAACCTTGCTCAGCTCAACTTTGGTAGCTATAAGGAGTACGGCGATCTGACCAATCGCTTCTACAACCGCAACCTTGCTGGTGGTGCCATGCTCGATATTGGCGTGTATGCCCTGTCCGTCATGCGTCTCTTTATGGCAAGCCAGCCCGCTGAGGTCGTTTCGCTGGGCAACACCTGCGAGACCGGTGTTGACGTTGCGGGCGGCATCGTCTGCCGTAATGCCGAACAGCAGCTGGGCGTGGTGAGCCTTACGCTCCACTCCAAGCAGCCCAAGCGTTCGGTCATTAGCTTCGACAAGTGCTATATCGAGGTCAACGATTATCCGCGTGCCGATCACGCGACCATCGTGTGGACTGCAGACGGTCACCGTGAGGAGGTCCACGCTGGCACCGAGGCATACGCTCTGTGCTACGAGATGGCCGACCTGGAGAGGGCCGTTGCCGGCGATGATTCGAAGCGTGAGCTTCTGGGCTATGCTTCTGATGTTATGGAGCTTATGACCAAGCTCCGCGCCGACTGGGGAGTTGTGTACCCCGAGGAGGAGTAAGCGATGCTTGCGGAAGATAGGCTCAACGCGATCGTGTCGATGGTGCAGCGAGCTGGCTCGGTTACCGTGCCGGAGCTTGCTGAGGCCCTGGGCGTGACAGCGTCTACCATTCGGCGCGACCTGCAGACGCTCGACCGAGCGCACCGCATCGCCAAGGTGCACGGTGGCGCGACAAGTCTTGAGCGCGCGCACGTGACGCGCGACCTAACGATCAGTGAGCGCAGTGATCTCCATAACGACGACAAGGAGCGTATCTGCGCCCGCGCCGCGGCGCTCGTGGAGCCCGAGAGCTTTGTGTACATCGATTCGGGTTCGACAACGCTCAGACTCATCGAGCATCTTCCGCATCTCGAATCGGTCACCTATGTGACTGATTCCGTGCTCCATGCTCAGCATCTCGCTGTGCGCGGCATGCGCACCGTGGTGCTGGGCGGCGAGCTTAAACCCGAGACCGAGGCGCTCGTTGGCCCCGATGCTCTGGCAACCCTAGACCGCTACAACTTTAACTGCGGTTTTTGGGGTTCTAACGGCATTGCCGCCGAGCAGGGCTTTACGACGCCCGATATCGAGGAAGCGCAGGTCAAGCGTATCTCGATGCGCCATACAGCCAAACGCTTCGTAATCTCGGACGCCAGTAAGTTTGGCATGGTGGCTCCCGTAAAATTCGCGGACTTCCGCGACGCAACGGTTATCACCGCGGGCGAGGTGCCCGCCAAGTACCAGTCGATGGACAACGTCATCACGGTCTAACAGCAGGGGACGGGCAAACGCCAAAACCACCGCGAAGGGGTAGGAACCTATGTGGTGGTTTTGACGTTTGTCCAGATAAAACCTGCCAAAATAAACCTGTCCATTTTCGACAGACTTTAGGGCTCCCAGGGGCAGGGGGCTTCGATGTGGATGTGCTCGCCGGTTACGGGATGCGTGAAGGACACGCTGTGGGCGTGGAGCATCAGGCCGCAGGGGCGCGGCGTTCCGTACAGGTCGTCGCCAACCAGGGGGTGACGCTCGCTGGCCAGGTGCACGCGAATCTGATGCTTGCGGCCGGTGAGCAGCTCAACATCGATATACGAACGCGCGGGCAGGCCTCGGCGGCTCTTAAGGCGCTTGAGTACCTTGACGCGCGTCTGAGAGGGCTTTCCGCTGGCGCCGACACGCATCTTGCGGCTATCGTGGCGATCGCGAGCGATAGGCTTGTCGATGAGCTTCTCGTTCCAGTCGATTTTGCCCTCGGCGAGCGCCAGATAGTGCTTTTCGAAAGCGTGGTCGATAATCATCTGGTCAAAGGCGGGCTGCGTCTGCTTGTCGAGCGAGAACAGCACCACGCCGGTGGTGTCACGGTCCAGGCGATTGAGCGGCTGCATGTCGGTCGCGGCAAAGCCGTCGCCCATCGCCAGCAGCAGGTCGCTGGCGTAGTCGGTGAGCGTGCGCTCGCCGGTGCCGTCGCCGTGGACGATCATGCCGGCGGGCTTGTCGATGGCCATAAGCCAGGCGTCGCAGTAGAGGACTTGAGGTTCTTCGTTCACGTGTAAGCCTTTCGGTTAGCTAATTCCCACAAACATGCAGCCCGAAGTCGCCCCGCGCAGGCGGGCGGCGGGCTTGCGGCCGGCCTGTGCTGCTTCGACGGCACGACGGACGCGGGCGACGGCACGGCCCGCCTCATCTGTCTCGAGCAGCGTTCCATCTACCATGAGACGACGCACGCCGGCATCGAGCAGCTGAGGAACCTGCGGCGTGAGGTCGATGGGGTAGGCGTCGTACAGGCGTGAGCGGCCGTGGATGTCGGTACGCACCGGCATGACCTTTCCGTCGATATTCTTGAGCGACAGCTTGCGGGCGCGCAAGCGGCAGTTAGCGCAATCGTGGATGCAGCCATTGGCCACCTGCAGGATGCAGTGCTCACTCGTCATAACGCGCGGGCGGCCGAACACAGTGATGCCCAGGGCTGCGGGCGCGGCGGTGCCAAGCGAGACGATCTCGTCGAGCGTGATCTCGGGCGAGAGCCAAAACGCACCGGCTCCGCGCTCGGCAAGCGCCTCCATGCAGGGCGTGTTATGCACCGGCAGGCAAGAGCGAATCTCGGCCGTGGCGCCGGCATGAGCGGCTACGGCGAGCTCGGAGATATTGCCGACGGCGACGGTGGCTCCGGCATTGATCCAAGGATCGACGCGCTCGTGGTCGACGGCGCGGCAGACCTCGTCGAGTACGGGCACGATACCCTGCTCAAATGCATCGGCAGGGGAGAGTCCGACAGCCTCGAGCGCGTCGGTGGTCATATAGATGCGCGTTGCACCCTCCGCGCGGGCTGCCTCGGCGGCCTCGAGCGAGGTGACGGTGGCGCAGATCTGCGGCTCATCGCGGTAGTGCTCGGGCGCGGGGCGGGAATCACTGGTTACAATCGCCGGCAACTCGAGCGTTTTCTCGCGCTCCGCGTACGGTGCCAGAATGGCCTCTTCCAGCGCCTTACAAGCGGCGGCGCGCACCTTGTGCACGGCGGAGAAGCCCATGCCGCAGCCCTCATCGAGCGCCACATCAAAGCTCGCGGCCTCAAAGGGAGAGGAGCCCATGCGCCCGACGTGCTCAACCAGATCGGATGCCTCGACGGCGCGGGTCTTGGCGGCCTCGACGGTGAAGCCCGTGGCGGTGGCGGTGAGCGCGGGGTTGTCACAGCAGGTGAGTGTGACAGTAAACGGCTCGCCCAGGCGCGCCACGACGGACACGTCAACAGCTCGGCGGCGCAGCACATCGCGCTTGAGCGCGGCGCCGGCGGCGTCAATGGCGCTCTGGCTTCGAATCACGCGCACGCGGCAGCCCTCGGGCATGCTACGGGGCACGCGGCACTCAATGATGTCACCGGCGGCGGCATCATCGGCGGCAATGGTGGTCAGGAACTGGTCAAACTCGTTATCGTGGCGAAGCTCCAGCAGGTCGCCTTTGCCCACGGGCTCAAACAGCTCAATGCGGGCGATGGCGGCGCGGCGACGGCGGTCGTCGGACTTGAGGCCGCGCACATCGCGGTTGGCCGGGCGGCTGCCCAGCACCGTGCCCACGATCTGGCCGCGGTTGTTGGAACGCTCATAGCTCATCATCTCGTCGCCCGAGGTGCCGTCCTGATAGGCGTGCGTAAAGTCGCGGTTGAAGCAGCGCTTGAGCTGGCGCTGGCGGGCGGCTTCCTCGTCCTTGGCAACGGCGGCTCCGGATAGCATGTCGTCAATTTCGTGACGATACACATCAACGATGGAGTACACGTAATCGGGTGCCTTCATGCGGCCCTCGAGCTTGAGCGATGCGGCGCCGGCGTCATACAGACGGCGAACAAGCTGTGAGGTGTTGGTGTCACGCGGGCACAGCGCGCGCTCGCGACCGGCAGGGGAGAGCGCGCGACCGTTCTCGTCGATCAACTCGTAGGGCAGGCGGCAGGGCTGGGCGCACATGCCGCGGTTGGCCGATCGTCCCGCCATGGCAAAGCTCGACAGCAGGCACAGGCCCGAGTAGCAAAAGCAGATGGCGCCATGGCTGAAGACCTCAAGGTCCACATCGGGCGCGGCGTCGTGAATGGCGGCGATTTCGTCGATGGAGAGCTCGCGCGAGAGAGTCACGCGGTCGGCGCCCTGCTCACGGCACCAAAGGGTTCCGCGGTCGTCGTGGATGTTCGCCTGGGTCGAGATATGTGTCTCGATGCCGGGCATGGTGCGCTTGACCTCAAAGAACAGACCCCAGTCCTGGATAATGAAGGCATCGGCGCCCAGCGTGGAGCAGCGATGGATGAGCTGCAGTGCATCGCCCATCTCGGACTGCTTGATGACGATGTTGACCGTGACGTAGACGCGCGACCCGGCTAGATGCGCGGCGCGGCAGGCTTGCTCAAAGGCCTCGTCGGTAAAGTTGGTTGCCTTGCGGCGGGCGTTGAAGCTGCCCATGCCGCAGTAGATGGCGTCTGCCCCGGCGGCGAGCGCGGCGGCAAAGGGCTCCGGGCCTCCGGCGGGGGCCAAAAGCTCGGGCCTGCGGTTAGTGGTTCGGCTGGCGGTTGCGGTCATATCCTGCCTTTCAAAATGCTCAGATATTCAAAAGTATAGTGGCGTCGCTGCGGTGGGCGACGCCCGCAGCCTAAGCAGGACAAAGTCTTCAGCAGCTTGGACTGGCTGCTCCACATGAGAACCGTTCAGCGGTTCGGGGAAACCGTTGGGCGATAAAATATTCTCGCAAGCTGATAATATTCTTGCATCAAACAGAAACCTTGAGTACTATCCCAATCAAGCGCGGTGTTCAGACCGAACTGTGCCTCCCGGTGTGAACACCGCGCTCACGCTCTCTCAATTGATCGTAAGGAGAAAAACATGAGCAAGACCGTCGTGTCTTCCGATAACGCACCCGCAGCCATCGGCCCGTATTCCCCCGGTATCCAGACCGGCAACATGGTGTTCCTGTCCGGCCAGCTGGGCATCGACCCCACAACTGGCAAGATGCCCGAGGGCGTCGAGGCCCAGGCCAAGCAGTCCCTTGCTAACGTCGAGGCCCTGCTGACTGCCGTCGGCGCTACGTTTGCCGATGTCGTCAAGACCACGGTCTACCTGGCCGACATTGCCGACTTCGCTGCCGTGAACGAGATCTACGCCTCCAAGTTCGAGGCCCCGTTCCCCGCGCGCAGCGCTTTCCAGGTTGCCGCCCTTCCGGCTGGCGGTCTGGTCGAGATCGAGGTCGTCGCTGCTCTCTAAGGCGTTGGCAACAACTAAACATGACATGCAAAAAGACCCTGCAGCGCGTGCGAGCTGCAGGGTCTTTTGTTAAGTGACGGATCGCTTGTGGAGCCGCGCTCCATTTTGCTCGTTAGCCCTCCTTGCGAACTTTTTGCAGGTAGCGGTAGACGCTGGGCTCCGAGATGCCCAGCGCGGTGGCGGCGCAGGCCACGGCGCCCTTGAGCATGAACACCCCGTTGCCGTTGAGGTGGCGAATGACGTCCACGCGGTCGCTCTGACCAAGCGACGCTACATCCAGCCCGCGCGCGCTCAGCAACTCGGCAATGCTGCGGTCGATGAGCTCCTGTGTGGACTCCGAAAGGCTTTCGACCTCGATAGGGGCGGGCCCCGTGCGCGTCGGCGCCGCGTCGAAGCACGCCATGAGCTGCTGCGCCATGGCGTTGATGGAGCGTACGGTCGAGAGGTCGGTGTTGACGCAGAGCATACCGACGATCTCGTCATTCTCGCGGATAAAGTACGTCGCCGACTCCAACGTTTTGCCACCGGCACCGCGCCCCTCGTAGCCCGTAATAAACGGCAGGTCGCGATACTTGGCGTCGTGCATGATCTTGAGTGCTAGATCGGTGGCGGGACCGCCGACCTTGCGGCCGCTCACGATGCCGTTGCGAATATCGACGATGGCGTGGTCGGGGTCCGAGAAATCATGCAGCACGATTTCGCTGTTTTTGCCGAGTATCTGCTCCAGAAAATCGACCATCGGCAAAAAGCGACGTACGGTCTCGTTCACGGGCAACTCCTTTGGGTGAAATCGGAAATGTTCATAACAATTTTTTCTCATGGTAACACGCTGCCCATCATCTCGTATATCCGCAGGTACATTGCGTAATGCAGACGAACGGTAGGAATTTAGCGGTAAACGGTTGACCAAAAGAAATGTTAGATGTTATTTTGACCAGACACTTTCCTGACCTGCGGAAATGCGTAATTTCAGCTGAAGAATAGTCTGATAACAAAAAATTATTATTGAGAATGAGAATCATCTTTAATACGATATGCAATGAAGGCACAACCTCAACCCCGCACTGCGTCACAATAGAGCGTCAGATGCGAAAACAACTACTTCGAGGATTGGTGGTCAAATGACCCAGGAGACGGTTACGAACGGCACTGAAGCCCTGTTCACTCGCGAAGGCATGCCTCCCGTTAAGGAAATGATCCCGTGTGCCCTTCAGCACGTACTGGCATCGTTTGCCGGCATCATTACCCCGGCGGTCATCATGGCCGGCGTCTACGGCTTTAATAGCCAGCAGAGTACCGACATCATCCAGGTCGCGCTCATTCTTTCGGCGATCGACACGGCCCTTCAGGCCTTCGCTCCCTTCCGTCGCATCGGCGGCGGCCTGCCCATCGTCATGGGCGTTTCGTTCGCGTTCCTGCCGGCCCTGCAGGCCATGGGTGCCTCGGGCTTTAGCTTTGGTGCGCTGCTGGGTGGCGAGATCGTCGGCGGCGCCGTCGCGGTCCTCTTTGGTCTGGCCTACAGCAAGATCAAGTGGCTGTTCCCGCCCGTCGTGACCGGTACGGTCATCTTCTCCATCGGCGTTTCGCTGTATCCCACGGCCGTCAAGTATATGGCCGGCGGTATGGGTACGCCGCTGTGGGGCACCCCGCAGGCCTGGTGCGTCGCTCTTATCACCTTCGCCGTGGTCTTTGCGCTCGCCAACTTTGGCAAGGGCACGCTCAAGCTGGGATCCGTGTTCTTTGGCATGATCGTTGGCATGATCGTCTCCATCCCCTTTGGCATGATCGACTTCTCCAGCGTCGCCACCGCTCAGATCTTCGCTCTTCCCAAGCTCATGCCCTACGCGCTCGAGTTTGATCCCGAGGTCTGCATTACCCTCGCCGTCGTGTTCCCCATGGTCGCCATCCAGGTTATCGGTGACGTCTCCGCCGCCTGCCTGGGCTCCATCGACCGTATGCCCACCGAGCGCGAGCTCTCCGGCGCTATCGTGTCCCAGGGCCTCACCTCTATGGTCGGCGGTCTGCTGGGCGGTCTTCCCACCAGCGCCCTTGGCCAGAACGTGGGCATCATCTGCTCCAACAAGGTCGTCAACAAGTGGGTCTTTGTGATCATTGCGGCCGTCTTTGCCATCGCCGGTCTGTTCCCGCAGCTCTCTGCCGTCCTTTCCGCTATCCCGCAGCCCGTCATCGGCGGCGCGACCGTCGGCGTCTTTGGCACCATCACCATGAACGGCGTGCGCATGTTCACCCGCGAGGGCCTCACGCAGCGCACTACCACCATCGTCGGCACCTCCGTCGTCTTTGGCCTGGGTATCTGGATGGCCAGCGGTTGCCTTGCCGGCGAGGGTATGCCCGCCTGGGTGTCCACCGTCATCGGCTCCAATGCCGTAACCCCCACCGCCATCATGGCCATTGTCCTTAACCTGATCCTTCCGCAGACGCCGGTCGTGGCTCAGCACATCGATGCTGCCAAGGACGCTGCCGTGGATCTGGTCTTGCCCGAGAGCAAGAAGTAACCAATTCGGTGCTATTCGTCGGCGGACGCATCGCCTCGTCCGCCGACGCCATGCGGCACCAAGCCGCACTTCAAAGGGTTTGTCCCTTTGGTGAAGCGTTGACGGGAGAGGGCCCGTTTCCGGTGTAGGCCGGCGCTTCGCACTCCGCCATGTCAGAGGTGTCAAACCCCGCCTCTGATGTTGAAGGGAGCATCCATGCTTCTGGTCGCTAACGGTTCCGTCTTTACCCGCAACGCTCAGACCCCGTTTATTCCAAACGGTGCGGTCGCCATTGACGGAGATACGATCGTCGAAGTGGGCCCCGAGCGCGAGCTCAAGGCCAAGTACCCGGATGCCGAGTACGTCGATGCCCAGGGCAACCTCATCATGCCCGGACTCATCAACTGCCACACCCACATCTACTCGGGTCTGGCCCGCGGCCTTGCCATTAAGGGCTGCAACCCCACCAACTTCTTGGAGAATCTCGAGCAGCAGTGGTGGAAGATCGACGACAACCTGACGCTCGACGGCACCAAGGCCAGCGCCTATGCTACGATTTTGGACTCCATCCGTGATGGCGTCACCACGATCTTCGATCACCATGCGAGCTTCTGCGAGATCCCGGGAAGCCTCTTTACCATTAAGGATGCAGCTCAGGAGCTGGGCATGCGTTCGTGCCTGTGCTACGAGGTCTCCGATCGCCGCGGCCAGGAAAAGTGCGACCAGGCCATTGCCGAGAACGCCGAATTTGCCCAGTGGGCCGCCAAGGAGCGTCGCGATAACGACAACCACATGATCGCCGCCATGTTTGGCGGACATGCCACCTTTACGCTTTCGGACGAGACCATGGACAAGATGGCCGAGGCCAACAACGGCCTGACCGGCTTCCACATCCATGTGTGTGAGGGCATGAATGACGTGTGGGATTCCCGCCTCAACCGCGGTGGCATCAGCCCCGTCGAGCGCCTGCTGCAGCACAACCTGCTGGGTCCCGACACCATGCTGGGCCACTGCATCCATGTGACGCCTGCCGAGATGGATATCGTCAAGGAGTCCGGCACTTGGCTCGTCAACAACCCCGAATCCAATATGGGCAACGCCGTGGGCTGCGCCCCCGTGCTCGAGTTCTTCCGCCGCGGCATCCCCGTGTGCATGGGCACCGACGCCTACACCCACGATATGCTCGAGAGCCTTAAGGTCTTCCTGATCATTCAGCGCCACAACGCCGCCATGCCCAACGTGGGCTGGTGCGAGGCCATGACCATGCTGTTCGAGAACAACGCCAAGATGGCGAGCAAGTACTTCGATCGCAAGCTCGGTGTGCTCGAGGCCGGCGCTGCCGCCGACGTCATCGTCATGGACTACAAGCCCTTTACGCCGCTGAGCGAGGAGAACATCGACGGCCACATGCTCTTTGGCATGATGGGCAAAAACTGCCGTACCACCATCATCAACGGCCGCGTCCTGTACAAGGATCGCGAGTTCGTTGGCATTGATGAGGACAAGATCAACGCGTGGACCATGGCCGAGTCCAAGAAGCTCTGGAGCACGCTCAACGATCGCGCCTACTAATTACAAGTAGATTCACGCGCGTCGGATGTTTCGCCGCATCCGACGCGCGTATAGGCGACCTCCGCGGGGCCGCCGGCGCTGTGCTAGCGCTACACCGTATTTGCGCCCGCCGCGCGGTCTCGCCGGGCGTTACAGAGAGGAGCTCACTATGAGCGACATCATGAGGCCGATCCCGTTTTCGCAGCTGATGAACTGGATCATCGAGGAGCACAAGACCCAGGACGCCATCTTTGGCGTGCGCAAGATGGTCACGACCAACCAGGAGGGCGCGCTTCCCATTTTTGACGAGCGCATCGAGACTCCGTTTGGCCCGGCCGCTGGCCCCAACACACAGCTTGCCCAGAACATCGTGGCATCCTATGTTGCCGGCTCGCGCTTCTTTGAGCTCAAGACCGTTCAGGTTATGGACGGCGAGGAGCTCTCCAAGTGTGTGAACAAGCCCTGCATCGTGGCTCAGGACGAGTGCTACAACTGCGAATGGTCGACCGAGCTCGAGGTTCCGCAGGCCTTTGCCGAGTACGTGAAGGCATGGTTCGCCTGCCACCTGATCGCTCGCGAGTACGGCCTGGGCAGCCCGGACGGCTTTGTCTTCAACATGTCCGTGGGTTATGATCTGGAGGGCATCAAGAGCCCCAAGGTCGACGCCTACATTGAGGGCATAAAGGACGCCAGCGGCTCTGACGTCTGGAACGAGTGCCGCACATGGGCGCTTGCCAATCTGGACAAGTTTGAGCATGTCGACGCCGCGTTTGTCGAGTCCATCCCGGCACGCGTCTCCAACTCCATCACCGAGTCCACGCTGCATGGCTGCCCGCCGGCCGAGATCGAGCGCATCGCGACCTATCTGATCACCGAGAAGGGCCTCAACACCTACATCAAGTGCAACCCTACGCTGCTGGGCTATGAGTTTGCCCGCCAGCGCCTCAACGAGCTGGGCTTTGACTACATCGTCTTCGATGACACGCACTTCCGTGAGGACCTGCAGTGGGTCGACGCCGTGCCCATGTTCGAGCGCCTGATTGCCCTGTGCGCCGAGCGCGGTCTTGAGTTTGGCGTCAAGCTCACCAACACCTTCCCCGTCGATGTGACGAGGAACGAGCTGCCCTCTACCGAGATGTACATGTCCGGCCGTTCGCTGTTCTCGCTGACCATTGAGGCCGCCCGCCGCATTACCGAGCAGTTCGATGGCAAGCTGCGCATCAGCTACTCCGGCGGCGCCACGGTCTACAACATCCGCGCCCTGTATGACGCCGGCATTTGGCCCGTCACCCTGGCGACCGACGTGCTCAAGCCCGGTGGCTACGAGCGCTTTAGCCAAATGGCTGGCGAGTTTACCGACCTGGATGGCAAGCCGTTTGAGGGCGTCTCTCTCGAGGCCGTGACTGCGATCCAGGCCGACTCGCTCACCAACCCGCTCTACAAGAAGCCGTTGCGTCCGCTGCCCGACCGTAAGGTCGCTGGCAAGAGCCCGCTTTCCGACTGCTTTACCACGCCGTGCCGTACGAGCTGTCCCATCCAGCAGGACATTCCCGCCTACCTGGCGGCTGTTGACGAGGGCCGCTACGAGGACGCACTCAACATCATCATCGAGCGCAACGCCCTGCCGTTCATTACCGGCACCATCTGCCCGCATCCCTGCGGTCGTGCCTGCGAGCGTGCATTTTACGAGCCCGAGGGCGCCCAGATTCGCGCCAGCAAGCTCAAGGCCGCCCGCGAGGCCATGACCGCCGTGCTGCCCAAGCTGCGCGCCCAGGCCATCGCAAACGACGGCGAGCGCAACGTTGCCGTTATCGGCGGCGGCCCGGCCGGCCTGGCGACCGCGTTCTTCCTGACGCGTGCCGGCGTGCCCGTCACTATCTTCGAGGCCCGCGATTCGCTCGGTGGCGTGGTCCGTCACGTGATTCCCGAGTTCCGCATCGCGAGCGACGATATCTCCCACGATGCCGAGCTCTGCCTGGCCTTTGGCGCCAAGGTGCAGCTCAACGCTCGCGTTGATTCCATTGACGAGCTCAAGGCCCAGGGCTTTACCGACGTGGTCGTGGCCACCGGTGCCTGGATGCCCGGCTCTGCGGGCCTAGGCGAGGGTGCCGAGCTCGACGTGCTGGAGTTCCTCGAGGCCGCCAAGAAGGGCGAGAAACTCGAGCTGGGCGAGGACGTCGTGGTCATTGGCGCCGGTAACACCGCCATGGACGCGGCCCGCGTGGCCAAGCGTCTGGCTGGCGTGAAGAACGTGCGCCTGGTGTATCGCCGCACCAAGAAGCAGATGCCCGCTGACGAGGAAGAGCTCGATCTTGCTCTTACCGACGGCGTTGAGTTCTGCGAGTTGCTGGCGCCCAAGGCGTTCAACGGCGCCGTGCTGACCTGCGATGTTATGGAGCTTGGCGAGCCGGATGCAAGCGGCCGTCGCAGCCCCGTCGCCACGGGCGAGACCGTCGAGCTTCCCGCCACCACGGTGATCTGCGCCGTGGGCGAGGGCATCGACGCCAGCCTGTACGACGCCGCGGGCGTCGAGCACGACCGTCGCGGCCGCCTCGCCGCCACCTCCACCGGCGTCGAGGGCGTCTGGGCTGCAGGTGACTGCCGTCGCGGTCCGGCCACCGTGGTCGAGGCTATCGCCGATGCCGCCGAGGTCGCCCGTGCCATTGCCGGTGTCGACTTTAACAAGTACGCCGACCAGAATGCTCAGGCCGGCCGCGAGGACACCTGCTACGAGCGCAAGGGGTCGCTGTGCCGCGACAAGCGCAACTGCACCAAGACTCGCTGCCTGGGCTGCGGCTCGGTGTGCGAGGTCTGCTGCGACGTGTGCCCCAACCGCGCCAACGTGGCAATTAAAGTGCCGGGCCTGGCCAAGCATCAGGTCGTCCATGTCGACGGCATGTGCAACGAGTGCGGCAACTGCGCCGTGTTCTGCCCCTACCAGGAGGGTCGTCCCTACAAGGACAAGCTCACCCTGTTCTGGAGCGAGGAGGACATGGAGAACTCCGAGAACGAGGGCTTCCTGGCCGTGGACGAGGACCACTTTAAGGTTCGCGTCGCCGGCACGGTCCGCACCGTCTCGGTCGATGCCGTCAACACCGGTCTTCCCGAGGCCGTCCGCCTGACCATCAGGGCTGTGCGCGACAACTATTCGTACCTTCTTAAGAAATAGGCGAGTCTCTTATGGCCAAATCCATTCAACATAACGTGGCCTACGTTGCCTGCGGAAGCGGTTGCGCCTCCGCAGGCGGCGACGCCCACTGCAGCGAAGGCTGCATTGGCTGTGGCGCCTGCGTCACGGCCTGCCCCCACGGCGCCATTGCGCTGGTCGATGGCATCGCCCGCGTGGACCGCTCAAAGTGCACGGGCTGTGGCCTGTGCGGCATGGCGTGCCCGCAGCGCGTGATTGCCTTCGTTCCCGGCTACCAGAACATCCTAGTGCGCTGCAACAACACCGATAAGGGCGCCATTGCTCGCAAGATCTGCGACACGAGCTGCATCGGTTGCGGCATGTGCGCTAAAAAGTGCCCTGCCGGCGCTATCCGCATCGAGGACAACTGCGCCCATATCGACGGCGCGGACTGCCTGTCGTGCGGCATGTGCGCCGTCGTCTGCCCGCATGGCGCCATCCACGACCGCACCGGCATCGCCGCCGGCGTGTAGAAGGGAATCACCATGGCACAGGAATTCACTTTTACCGTTAACGGCGTGGAGCGCACGACGACGGAGAATAAACCGCTGCTGCGCTACCTGCGCGACGACCTGCATATCCATTCCGCCAAGGACGGCTGCTCCGAAGGTGCTTGCGGTACCTGCACCATCCATGTGGACGGTGCGGCCGTCAAGGCGTGCGTGCTGACCACTGCTCTTGCTGCCGGTCGCAACATCGTGACCGTCGAGGGCCTGCCCCAGGACGTGCGCGAGGCCTTTGTGTACGCCTTTGGCGCCGTGGGCGCCGTGCAGTGCGGTTTTTGCATTCCCGGCATGGTCATGGCGGGCGCAGCGCTCATCGCCGAGGACCCCGAGCCCACCGAGGAGCAGATTAAGTACGCCATTCGCGGTAACGTCTGCCGCTGCACCGGCTACAAAAAGATTATCGAGGGCATCTCGCTGGCCGCTGCGGTGCTCCGCGGCGAAAAGCAGATCGATGAGGACCTGGAGCGCGGCGATGACTACGGCGTGGGCAAGCGCGCCTTCCGTGTCGACGTGCGCAAGAAGGTGCTCGGTGAGGGCAAGTATCCCGACGACATCGACGAGCTCGATCAGCCGGGCCTGACCTACGCCAGCGCCGTGCGCTCCAAGTATCCGCGCGCCCGCGTGCTCTCCATCGACACCTCCAAGGCCGAGGCCCTGCCCGGTGTGGTGGGCATCCTGCGCGCCGAGGACGTGCCGGTCAACCAGGTCGGCCACCTTATCCAGGACTGGGACGTCATGATCGCTCAGGGCGATATCACCCGTTGCGTGGGCGATGCCATCGTGCTGGTGGTTGCCGAGGACGAGGCGACGCTCGAGAAGGCCAAGAAGCTCGTAAAGATCGATTACGAGCCGCTGGAGCCCGTGCGCAACATTGTCGAGGCCAGGGCCGCCGACGCCCCGCGCCTGCATGACAGCTACTTTGCCTTCGGCAACACGGTGGAGCTCAAGGACAACGTGTGCCAGAGCCGTCACGTGACGCGCGGCGACGCCGCCAAGGCGCTGGCCGAAAGCGCGTTCACCGTGACGCAGCGCTTTACCACGCCCTTTACCGAGCATGCCTTCTTGGAGCCCGAGTGCGCCGTGGCATTTCCTTACAAGAACGGCGTCAAGGTGCAGTCGACCGACCAGGGTGCCTACGACACGCGCAAAGAGTGCGCCCACATGTTTGGCTGGGATAACGAGCCCGAGCGCGTGGTCGTCGAGACCATGCTCGTGGGTGGCGGCTTTGGCGGCAAGGAGGACGTGTCCATCCAGCACCTGGCCGCGCTCGCCGCATATAAGCTCCAGCGTCCTGTGAAGTGCAAGCTCACGCGCGCCGAGTCGCTTGCGTTCCACCCCAAGCGCCACGCCATGGACGGCACCTTTACACTGGGTTGCGACGCCGAGGGCAACTTTACCGGTCTGGATTGCGAGATCAACTTTGATACCGGCGCCTACGCGTCGCTGTGCGGCCCGGTGCTCGAGCGCGCCTGCACGCATGCCGTCGGCCCCTACAAGTACCAGAACACCGACATTCGCGGTTTTGGCTACTACACCAACAACCCGCCCGCCGGCGCGTACCGCGGCTTTGGCGTTTGCCAGTCCGAGTTTGCGCTCGAGAGTCTGATCGACTTGCTGGCAGAGAAGGTCGGCCTGGATCCGTGGGAGATCCGCTACCGTAACGCCATCGAGCCGGGCGAGGTTTTGCCCAACGGCCAGATTGCCGACTGCTCCACGGCGCTTAAGGAGACACTGCTCGAGGTCAAGGATGCCTACTATGCGCATCCCGGCCACGCCGGCATTGCCTGCGCTATGAAGAACGCTGGCGTGGGCGTTGGCCTGCCCGACGCCGGCCGCTGCAAGATTCGCGTCGAGAACGGCGTAACCGTGGTCTATGCCGCCACGTCCGACATCGGCCAGGGCTGCAACACCGTCTTTTTGCAGGACGTTGCCGAGGCCTGCGGTCTGCCGCTTCGCTGCATTGCCAACGGCGAGTGCTCCACCGAGAACGCTCCCGACTCCGGCACCACGTCTGGCTCGCGTCAGACGGTCGTGACCGGCGAGGCCGTGCGCGGTGCCGCCTTCCTGCTGCGCGATGCCATGCTTGACATCGAGGCCGGCAAGTCTGCGCCCGCCGCTCCCGTGAATGCACATGGCGACGGCGTCAAGATCGAGTACGACGACGGTCGCGCCTATCAGCTGCACACGCAGGAGCTCGTCGCTGGTCAGGGTATGCATCCTCAGGATCCCGCGGCCGCCATCAAGGCACTCGAGGGATGCGAGTTTGGCTACGTGTACTTGGAGCCGACCGACAAGCTGGGTGCGGATGTTCCCAACCCCAAGAGCCACATCTGCTACGGCTTTGCCACGCATGTGGTCATTTTGGACGATGACGGCCGCGTGAGCGAGGTCTATGCTGCGCACGATTCCGGCAAGGTGGTCAACCCCATCTCCATCCAGGGCCAGATCGAAGGCGGCGTGCTCATGGGTATGGGCTATGCGCTTACCGAGGACTGGCCGCTCAAGGACTGCGTGCCCCAGGCAAGGTACGGCACGCTCGGGTTGTTCCGCGCGCCCGAGATTCCGGATATCCACGCCATCTACGTGGAGAAGGACGAACTGCTGCCCGTGGCATACGGCGGCAAGGGCATCGGCGAGATCGCAACGATCCCCACGGCGCCCGCCGTGCAGAACGCCTATCGCGCATTCGACGGCAAGCTGCGTCCGGATCTGCCCATGGTGGATACGCCGTACAGCCGCGCCCGTCACCGTGGGTAGGGCGCAGACGGCATTGCTGATGGGCTGTTCGCGCACAACACCAACTGTATATGCTGCACCTTTGGCCCCGGCTCCATCGCGAGCCGGGGCCTTTTGTTCAAGACTTTAGTCTGCTGGCCGCGCAGCGGCCAGCTTTAAACCACCCGCTACGCGGGTGGAGACAAACGGCTTTACAAAGCCACCCCTCCGGCCGATATTGACGATTGTTCAGGCCGTCAAGAATTCGAGTCGAAGGGG
>JAXJIC010000049.1:0-23239 GCA_036298925.1 Collinsella aerofaciens | reverse complement strand
CCCCTTCGACTCGAATTCTTGACGGCCTGAACAATCGTCAATATCGGCCGGAGGGGTGGCTTTGTAAAGCCGTTTGTCTCCACCCGCGTAGCGGGTGGTTTAAAGCTGGCCGCTGCGCGGCCAGCAGACTAAAGTCTTGAATAAAAGCCGAGGCCTCGCACTGAGACCTCGGCATTTTTGATTATGACAAAGGGATTGCCCCTTTGTCACACCTATGCCACGCCGTCGCGGGCGAGCTCCTCGGCCAGTGCCTCGGACGGCATGGCCATAATCGTGTCGAGCTCGGCGTCCACCTCGGGAATACGCTTCACCTTGAGTTTGCGCACCAGATCACCACGGCACATCACGTACGCCGGCTCACGCAGTGCGCACAGGTCATCGAGCGGGTTCTTGCGCGTCACCAGGATATCGGCGGCCTTGCCGCACTCGATTGTGCCGGTCTCGCCGCCCAGCCCCAGCAGCTCGGCATTGACCTGCGTGGCCGTATGCAGCGCGAAGGCGTTACTCACACCCACGTACTTGGCAAAATAGGCCACCTCACGCCACATGTCGTACTGCGTCACGAACGGGCAGCTCGAGTCCGTGCCAAGGCCCACCTTAACGCCAGCTTCCAGTACGGCACGGGCGCTCTCGATGATGCCCGAGCACACGATGTCGCCGTTCTTCTTTTGTGTATCGGTCGAATGGGTCTTTTCCGGGTCGAGCAATACAAACGGCAGCGCCGGGCTGATAGTGCAGGTAACGCAGGGCGCACGCCCCTCGAGCTGCGTGCCCGCGGCGCCACGGTACAGCTCCAGAATCTCGGACGTCAACGGAGCGCCGTGCTCAATCGTGTCAACGCCGGCCTCAAGCGCAACCTTCACACCCTCGGTACTCTCGACATGGGCCATGACCGGAAGGCCCATATCGTGCGCCGCCTTGCACGCCGCCGCGGCAACCTCCACCGGCATACGCAGCACGCCCGGCTCGCCCACCTCGGTCGCATCGAACACACCGCCCGTTACGAACAGCTTAATGACGTCGGCACCGCGCGCATACAGGTCGCGCACCTGTTCGGCTGCCTCGGCGGGACTGTTTGCCACCTGGGCGAACAAGCCCGCACCATGGCCGCCCGGCACCGTGACGCCCGTTCCCGGCGCCACCAGGCGAGGACCTTGATACTTGCCGGCGTCGATGACATTACGAACGGCGATGTCGGCAAACAGTGGGTCGCCCGCGCCGCGCACCGTGGTCACGCCGCTTGCCAGTTGTTGTTGGGCGCTGCCCTTAAGAATATGGCGCACGATGGCGCGCCCCACGGGATTATCGAGCTTCTTCATCAGCGCGCCGGCATCGCCCGCCGAAACCGGCTTGCCCGAACCGCACAGATGCACATGCATATTGATGAGACCGGGCATGAGATACGCACCTGCCAGGTCGATGACCTCGGCACCTGCAGGTGCCTGCGCCACAGCACTCGGCCCCATCCACGTGATGACACCGCGCTCAACAGTCACGGCCATATCGGGTTGCGGCTCCATATGCTCCGAACCATCCAGGACGGTCGCATTGATAAACAACGTGGAACGATCGGCAGACGCCATATCGAGCTCCTCCCTCACGATTAACATGAACATTTGTCCATTATCACCTAATGCAGCGACCTAAAGTCGAGCATATCGGTTAACGGAGGGAAGAGGGGATGTGGGGGACGGAATACGTTGCAGCCCCACCCCAGCAACATCAGGGGAATGTCTCGATCTGTAACAGGTACAGGGTTATTGGGCCCCTTGATGTTACGGATCGAGACATTCGGTCGACGTTTCACCGGTTTGTCTCGATCTGTAACAATTACGAACTCAAACAACTTCTAAACGTTACAGATCGAGACAAAACCTCTCAGCGCCCATACCACTGGCGTCTCCACTCCTCAGCCAATTCAGCCTGCCGAGGAATACCCGCCAACCTCATTTTCTCGACCAGCTTCCCCGGGTCTTTGAGTTCGTTAAACGTAAACCGAAGCACCTTATGCCCGAGCATTGTCAGATGAGATTCCCGCTGACGCTCTGCCACGAATGGGTCGACCGACTCCCGGCCCTCACCGTTCTGCAAGGTGTACTTCCCCTTTCCGTCGAGCTCGCCGATGACACACGTCCCGTCCTCGAGCCGCCAAAAATAGTCGACGCGAAACACCTGGCTCGGATCGAGCGGGTCGCGAAACTCCGCCTGCAGCTCCGGAACCGGAAAGCCGTACGCAATAAAGAACGCTCGGAACCGAGACTCGCCGCCGTTTTCGGACAGCCCGTCCGCATACGACGCAATCGCCTGTGCCCTGCGATACCCTCGCCTGCCCTCGCAATCGGCGCGGAGGCGCTCGCACAAATCCCCACGTGATACGCCCTTCGCCCGCAATGCAGAATCGGCGATCGCCAGACCATACGAAAACGGCGCACGCAGCAGACAATCCTCCACCGTGCGCCAAAACGACGTCACCCGCACGCCGTCGACGCGCTCAAGCGCTCCCGCCATCTGAGGACGCAACAACCTGCACCCGCTGCTCAACGTCACCGAACAACCCGTCTTAACAAGAAAACGCGGCCCGAGCAGATCATTCGGCACCTCCAGGCCCCACAAAAGTGCCGCGTCATAACCCCAAAACGCCCAATCGGGATGAAATTCCGCAAGCCCTTTGATAGTCCTCAGCGCTCGCTCCGCCGGCGTCAATGCATCCCAATCATGCTGAAAACAGAACAGGTACGGCTCGGGCTCCGCGATATCGTCGGTTCCAACATGGCGTCGCAGCCACATGAGCTCGGTATTGTCATGCGTTGCGAGCAGCGCACCTTGCTTGGCCGTCTCCGTGAGCCGCGCGAGCATCCTATTCCGCGCCAACGTGTTGCGAGTCGCATGTTTGTGTTTGAGAACGGTATTAGACACTTTCATCACCACCACGTCAGACAAATGGACCATCGTCACCGTTGCCTCCGCTGGCAAATGTCTTGATCTGTAACAGGAAGACAGTCTTTAAGCCTCTAGTTGTTACAGAACAAGATCTTTCGGCAGCCGCCAACCTTCCGTCTCAATCTGTAACAGTTACGGGCCCAAACAGCCGCCAAACGTTACAGATTGAGACAAAGTCAGGGCTGTAGGGCGGCACCAGTCACATCCCCTACTCCCATTCTTGTTCGTAGATGTTGAGGGACTTCACGTAGCGCCCCTGGGCGCCCATGATGTCGCGGACCAGGCGCAAAAAGAAGCTGATGCACGAGGTGTCAAAGCCATCCTGCAGGTCCTCCGGATGCACCGCACCCGGCCCATCGACTGCCGTGTCACTCAGGCGCGCGATGTCGTACAGATAGAGCTGTCCCGCCGTCAGCCAGACATCGTCGACGCAAGCGAGGCGCACCGCAATCGCGCCGTCGCTCCAATGCTCCTTTTGCACGATATGCGGGTCGTAGACATCAAAGCGACGGTCGGTGCGCGTATCCTTCAGCGCAACTATGCCGTTCGCAGGATCCTTGTCCAAAATGCCAAAGCGCGAGAAATACTGCGTGTCGCGTACCTGCTCGAGCCGCTTGAGCGAGGCAGGCGAAAGCGATGCCGGCGGCTCGTCAACATACAGCTCGAGCAGCGTCTTGCCATGGCGATAGGAGCGCTCGAAGAGCAGCCAATCGGTAAACGCCATGTTGTAGGCCATGATTTCGTTTTGCGAAGGCTCGGTGCAATAGCTGAGCCACGGGTCGACAATGATCTCGAACTGTTCGCGCGCCGGCTCCAAAAACTGGAACTTCCGCAGCATCCAAAAATGGGCTATGTCGGCAATATCGTTGCCGACGGCTTCGGCTAGCTGCGCTCGGTCTAAAGCGTGGTCAGTCATGGCATCCTCCTCAAACTGATAGACCTCAATTTGAGCTTACGAGGAGGGTGGTCGGCCACGACCAGCGCGGGCAAAATAGGCCTCCGGCTGCAAACCAGATGCTGACCAAACACTTGACGAAAAGCTTGACCGAAAATGCGCACCGCAACAAAACCGCAGGTAAACATAGACGGCCAACCCGCCCTTTTGAGCCAGATACCCACAGCCACCACAGAAACAACAGGTGACCACAGCCCAAGAAGTCGACAAATAAACACCCGTACGTCGACAAACGAGCAAATCGCTCGCAAAGAGTGTCCCCAACGACTAGACAAAAAATGACTAGTCATTGGGAACGTTCTTAAATGACTACTTTACAGCTCCAGCGCCTCGGCGACTTCGGCAGCGCAGGCCAGGGCGTCGGCCATGGCGCTTACCACGAGCGAACTGCCATTGCGAGCATCGCCGGCCACGTATACCGGTGTGGCGCCCGCGGCGACGCCGTCGACACGGGCCGCAAGGTGCGAGCCCTCGGCAGCCATCACCGGCAGCGGACGACCAGCGGTGGCAACAGGCACGCCAACGGCGTCGAACACGCCATGCTCGGGACCCGTAAAGCCGCAGGCGATGAGCACCAGCTGGGCCGGCACCTCGTGCTCGGAGCCCGCGATGCACTCGGGCTTGCCAGCCGACCAATCCAGATCGACCACGCGCAGGCCCGCGGCCGCGCCCTTCTTGTCCAACAGTACCTCGAGCGTATCCACACCCCAAGCGCGCATCTCGCCGCCCATGGCAGCGATGGCCTCCTGCTGGCCATAATCGGTCTTCTTCACGTTGGGCCACTGCGGCCAGGGGCTGCTCGCCGCGCGCGCATCAGGCGCCGCCGGCAAGAACTCAAACTGGCGCACGCTGCGCGCACCCTGACGTACCGCGGTGCCCACGCAGTCGTTACCGGTATCGCCGCCGCCAATGACCACAACGTCCAGGCCGCGCGCGTTCACCGCGGGCTCGCCGCCATCGAGCACCGAGACGATCGAAGCCGCCAGGTAGTCCACGGCATACACCACGCCCGGGGCATCAATGTTCGCAGCCGAAAGCCCACGCGGAGCACGGGCGCCGGCAGCCACCACGACGGCGTCAAAGTCGTCGAGCTTGGCGGTAACCTTGGAATCGCTCACGTCGGCACTCAGCTCGAACACAATGCCCAGCTCGCGCATGAGCGCCACGCGACGCTCGACCACGGACTTCTCGAGCTTCATGTTGGGAATGCCGTACATGAGCAGACCGCCCGGGCGGTCGTCGCGCTCAAACACCGTCACGCGGGCGCCACGACGCGCAAGCTCCCATGCTGCCACCAGACCAGCGGGACCGGAACCCACCACGGCAACCGTGGGTGCACCCTCCCCTGCCGGCTCAAAGCGGTGCGGACCGCCGTTGGCCCACTCATGGTCGCTAATCGCGCGCTCGTTGTCATGAATCGTCGTGGGCTGGCCATCGACCGAGCCCAGGTTGCATGCGGCCTCGCACAGCGCCGGGCACACGCGACTCGTGAACTCGGGCATGGGCGAGGTGAGTGACAGGCGCTCGGCAGCCTCGTCCCAACGGCCGCGGTACACCAGCTCGTTCCACTCGGGAATCAGGTTGTGCAGCGGACAGCCGCTCGGACGTGCCTTGCCAAAGCTCGCGCCCATCTGACAAAACGCCACACCGCACATCATGCAGCGGCTCGCCTGGGCACGGCGCGCATCGTCGTCGAGCTCCACGTACAGCGGATCGAAATCGCGGCTGCGCTCCTCCACGGGGCGCAGCTCGTGGGTCACGCGATCGATATCAAGAAAAGCACCGGGCTTACCCATGGCACTTACGCCTCCTTCTTGGTCGAAGCAACAGAGCTGGCGGCGGCGGGCACAGCGCCAGCGACACCACCCGCCACATCAAAGCGAGCGACATCGGCGGCGTCGGCGCGACCGGTCACAATGTCAAACGCCAGCTCCTCGGCCTGCTCATGCGTCTTGCCGACGGCCTCGGCGGCGGCGGCAATCGCCAGCACGCGCTCGTACTCGGTCGGAATGACCTTCACAAAGTACTTGCTCATCGTCTCAAAGCTGTAGAGCAGCTTAATGCCGCGCGGGCTCTGCGTCGCGTCCACGTGCTCCTGGACGAGCGCACGAATCTGCGCCAGCTCACCGGCCGTCGGGGCTTTAAGCTCAACGCTCTCGTGGTTCACACGGGCATCGAGCGTGCCGTACTGGTCAAAGACGTAAGCCACGCCGCCCGTCATGCCGGCGGCGAAGTTCTGCCCGACCTCGCCCAGGATGAGCGCCAGACCTCCCGTCATGTACTCGCAGCCATGGTTGCCGCAGCCCTCGACCACCACCGTGGCACCGGAGTTGCGTACGCCAAAGCGCTGGCCGGCCAGGCCGTTAATGAAGCCGCGGCCACTCGTAGCGCCAAAGAACGCAACGTTGCCCACGATGATGTTCTCGTCGAACTTGTAGGTCGCATGCGGGTTGGGGCGCACCGACACCTCGCCGCCCGAAAGGCCCTTGCCAAAGTAGTCGTTGGCGTCGCCGCACACGTTGAGCGTAATGCCGCGCGGCAGGAAGGCGCCAAAGCTCTGACCGGCCGAACCATCGCAATCGATGGTGATGGAGCCGGCGGGCAGGCCCTCGGGATGCGCCTTGGTCACCGCGTTGCCCAAGATGGTGCCCACGCAGCGGTTGACGTTGGCGATATCGGCGCGGAAGCGAATCGGACGCAGGTGCGCACGGGCATCGGCCGTATAGGGCACAAACAACGTGGAGTCGAGCGTCTTTTCGAGCTCGCTGTCCGCAGCCATCTGGGGCAGGAAGTGACGGCCGTCGGCACCCGGGATATGGGCACCAAACTCACAGGTCGCGCTCGCCAGCACGGGCGACAGATCCAGCAGGTTAGCCTTGCGGTTGCCCGGGACCTCAATCTGGCGCAGGCACTCGGGATGGCCGACCATCTCGTCGACGGTGCGGAAGCCCAGGCTCGCCATGACCTCGCGCAGCTGCTCGGCAACAAAGAGCATAAAGTGCTCGACGTGCTCCGGCTTGCCGCGGAAGCCGCGACGCAGGCGACAGTTTTGCGTGGCGATGCCGGCCGGGCAGGTATCCTGCTGGCAGTCGCGCTGCATGAGGCAGCCCATGGAGATGAGCGGCATGGTCGCAAAGCCAAACTCCTCGGCACCCAGCAGGCAGGCGACGGCAACATCGGTGCCGTCCATGAGCTTGCCGTCGGCCTCGAGCACCACGCGCGAGCGCAGGCCGTTTTGCAGCAGCGTCTGCTGGGCCTCGGCAAGGCCAAGCTCCAGCGGCAGACCGGCGTGCCAGATCGAATCGCGAGCAGCGGCACCCGAGCCGCCGTTGTGGCCGCTGATCAAAATCTTGTCGGCAGCGCCCTTGGCAACACCAGTGGCGATGGTGCCGACGCCGGCCTCGCTGACCAGCTTGACCGACACGCGCGCGCCGGGGTTGGCGTTCTTAAGGTCAAAGATCAGCTCTGCCAGGTCCTCGATGGAGTAGATGTCGTGGTGCGGCGGAGGCGAGATCAGGCCGATGCCGGGCGTGGACTGACGGACCTCGGCAATCCAGGGGTAGACCTTCTTGCCGGGCAGGTGACCGCCCTCGCCGGGCTTGGCGCCCTGGGCCATCTTGATCTGAATCTCGAAGGCGCTGCACAGGTAGCGGCTCGTCACGCCAAATCGCGCACTTGCTACCTGCTTGATCGCGGAGTTCTTGGAGTCACCGTTAGCCAGTGGGGTCTCGCGACGCGGATCCTCGCCGCCCTCGCCGGAATTGGAACGGCCGTGCAGGCGGTTCATGGCGATGGCCATGCACTCGTGCGCCTCTTTGCTGATGGAGCCATACGACATGGCGCCGGTGTTAAAGCGGCGGACGATATTGAGCGCAGGTTCCACCTCGTCGAGCGAAACCGGGGTGCGGCCGCTGGCATCAAAGTCGAGCAGGTCGCGCAGGCGCACGGCACGGCCGGTGCGGTGCAGGCGGGCGCTGTACTCCTTAAAGGTGTCGTAGCTGTCCTCACGGCAGGCGGTCTGCAGCAAGTAGACAGTCTGCGGATCGATGAGGTGATCCTCGCCGCCGAGCGGGCGCCACTTAGTCAGACCCAGTGTGGGCAGCTGATCGGGAGCCGGGCTCTTAAGGATGGCGAGCGCGGCGTCGTAGCGTTCGTTCTGCTCGCGCTCGACGTCCTCGACACCCATACCGCCCACACGGCTCACCGTGCCGGCAAAGTACGCGTTGACGAACTCGGGCGTAAAGCCCACGGCCTCGAAGATCTGCGCCGAATGGTAGCTCTGCACCGTGGAGATGCCCATCTTGGACATGATGGAGACGATACCCGCCGTCGCGGCCTTATTGTAGTTGTCGATGCCCTGCTCGGCCGTCACGTCCAGGTCGCCGCGCGCCGCCAGATCGCGAATGCACGCATGCGCGTTGTACGGATAGATGCCGCTCGCGGAGTAGCCCACCAGCGCCGCAAAGTCGTGCGGAGACACGGCATCGCCGCACTCCACCACGATGTCGGCAAAGGTACGCACGCCGGCGCGGATCAGGTGGTTGTGCACGCAGCCCACAGCGAGCAGCGACGGCACGGGCACCTCGCCCGCAGCGGCACGATCGCTCAGCACCACGATGTTCACACCGTCGCGGACCGCAGCCTCAACGTCCTCGGCAAGCTGCTTAAGCGCAGCCTGCAGCGCGCCCTCGCCGGCGTCGCGGCGGTAGACGGCACGGAAGCGACGGGTCTTAAAGCCCACGCGGTCGATGGCGCAGATGCGGTCGAACTCCTCCTCGTTGAGCAACGGGCGCTCCAGGCGCACCAGCTGGCAGGCCGTGCGGGAGTCCTCGAGCAGGTTACCGTGGTTGCCCAGGTAGAGCGTGGTCGAGGTTACCATATGCTCGCGCAGGGCATCGATCGGCGGATTCGTGACCTGGGCGAACAGCTGATAGAAGTAGTCGAAGAACGAGCGCGTCTTCTTGGACAGACAGGCCAGCGGCGCATCGATACCCATCGAGGCGAGCGGCGCCTTGCCCTGCTGGGCCATGGGACGCACGACTTCGTCAACATCATCCCAGTGATACCCGAGCTTGGCCATGCGCACGGCGGCGGGCACCTCGGCGTCCTCGGCGGGCGTGGGCGCGACGGGCTTGTCGAGCGCGTCGACGGTCAGCGTCTCTTCGGCGATCCAGTCGCGATAGGGCTTTTCCTTGGCGTAACGGGCGCGCAGCTCGTCGTTGTAGATGACGCGGCCGCGGGCAAAATCGACCTCGAGCATCTGGCCCGGTCCCAGACAGCCGCTCGTCAGGATGTTCTCGGGGCTCACCTCGATGGTGCCCACCTCGCTCGCCAGCATAAAGCGGCCGTCGCGCGTCACGTAGTAGCGGGCGGGGCGCAGGCCGTTGCGGTCGAGGGCGGCACCCAGCGTGCGACCGTCGGTAAAGGCGATGGCGGCCGGGCCGTCCCAGGGCTCCATGAGCATGGACTGGTAGGCGTCGTAGGCGCGGCGTTCCTCGCTCAGGCTGTCGTTGTGGTCCCACGGCTCAGGCAGCAACATGGACGCGGCACGCGTAAGCGGGCGACCGTTCATGACCAAAAACTCAAGCACATTGTCCAGAATCGCGGAATCGGAGCCCTCACGGTTGATGATGGGCATCACACGCTCAAGATCGTGCTGCAGCACGGGGCTGTACAGGTTGGGTTCGCGGGCGCGAATCCAGTTGACGTTGCCCTTGAGGGTGTTGATCTCGCCGTTATGGATGATAAAACGGTTGGGGTGCGCGCGCTCCCAGCTGGGTGTAGTGTTGGTGGAGTAGCGCGAGTGGACGAGCGCCACGGCCGTTTTGACGGCGGCGTCGTTGAGGTCGGTGAAGAAGCGGCGCATCTGCGTGGCGACCAGCATGCCCTTGTACACGATGGTGCGAGAGCTCATGGAACACACGTAGAAGATCTTGTCGCGCAGGGCGAACTCGGCGTCGGCCTTTTTCTCGATGGTGCGGCGGCACACGTACAGGCGGCGCTCGAAGGCGTCGCCGGCGGGCGTGTCGTCCGGACGGCCCAGGAAAGCCTGCAAGATGGTGGGCATGCAGGCGCGGGCTGTCTCGCCCAGGTCGTGCGGGTCGACCGGCACCTCGCGCCAAAAGAGCAGCGGCACGCCGGCCTCGGCGCAGCCCTCCTCAAACACGCGACGGGCATCCTCTACGCCCTTGTCGTCCTGCGGGAAGAACAGCATGGCCACGCCATAGTCGCCCTCTGCCGGCAGAATCTGGCCGCACTTTTGAGCCTCTTTACGGAAAAAGTGGTGCGGAACCTGGAACAGGATGCCAGCACCGTCGCCGGTATTCTTCTCGAGTCCCGTGCCGCCGCGGTGCTCCAAGTTGACCAGAATGGACAGCGCATCGTCCAGAATCTGGTGATGGCGCTCACCGTTGATATCGGCAAGCGCGCCGATGCCACATGCATCGTGATCGAATTCGGGGCGATAAAGGCCCTGCTGCTGAGCGGAATCTGCCTGCATCGCGATCCTCCCCTAGATATTTAGACAGTCAGTTGAATAGGCATACTAGGAGCATCGCCGGCCCGTTGTGTTTCCCGCCCGTTTCGAAACAATCGCGTAACGCACGCCCTACGAGTGGACACCGCCGACCTCAAGGGCGACAACATAGGCCCCAAGTTCGGCCTGCAAACTCACCTCTTCAAACATCTCAATCTGTAACAGTAAGACCCAATTTCCATCCCCAGTTGTTACAGATCAAGACATTTCGGCAATCCCCTTTCACCATCCTATTCAAATACAACAATTTTGTTAGTCTTGGTTAACTTTCTAGCATAAAACGGGTATCCTTTGCGGCGTCAAGCAAACGGCACGCAGGAGCTCACCATGCTCAACCATCTCAAACAACACTTTGGCTCGCACCGCACCGGAGGCCACGGAGGTCTGGATATCGCCCGGCACATCGGCCCCGGGCTGCTCGTGACCGTCGGCTTTATCGACCCGGGCAACTGGGCCTCCAACATGGCCGCGGGCTCGCAGTTTGGCTACGCACTGCTGTGGATCGTCACGCTGTCCACAATTATGCTCATTGTGCTGCAGCACAACGCGGCACACCTGGGTATCGCCACGGGCGCCTGTCTTGCCGAGGCCACGACACGTTACCTTCCCCGCTTCGTTGGGCGCACGGTGCTCGCCAGTGCCTATCTCGCGACCATCGCCACCGCCATGGCCGAAGTCCTGGGTGGCGCGATTGCCCTTCAAATGCTCTTTGGGCTGCCCGTGTGCGCGGGCTGCGTCATCGTGGCGGCAGTATCGATGGCGATGCTCATGACGAGCTCCTACAAGCGCGCCGAGCGATGGATCATCGCCTTCGTAGGCGTGGTAGGACTCTCGTTTTTGGCTGAGCTCACGCTGGTCAAGGTCGACTGGCCGCAAGCCGCCATAAGCTGGATCACACCCAGTATGCCCACCGGCTCGGCCTCGATTATCGTAAGTGTCCTAGGCGCGGTCGTTATGCCCCACAACCTCTTCCTGCACTCCGAAGTCATCCAATCCATGCACTTTGAAGGCCAAGGCGAGCAGGTTATCGAAGAACGCCTGCGCTACGAGCTCTTCGACACGCTCTTTTCGATGGGTGTGGGCTGGGCAATCAACTCGGCCATGGTCATCCTGGCCGCAACGACCTTCTTTGCGCACGGCATTGTCGTAGACGACCTCGCCGTTGCAGCGGCCACGCTCTCCCCCATCTTGGGCCCGGCAAGTTCGACCATCTTTGCGGTGGCGCTGCTGTTTGCGGGCATATCGAGTAGTGTGACGGCGGGCATGGCGGCGGGCACCATCACCGCGGGCATGTTCGACGAGGAATACGACATCCACGACCGGCACTCATCGATTGGAGTGGTGGTCTGTTTCGTCGGCGCAGTGGCGGCGTGCCTGATCGTCCCGAATCCTTTTGAGGGTCTCATCTGGAGTCAGGCGCTGCTGTCGCTTCAGTTGCCGATTACGGTCTTTGTGCTCATACGACTCACCAGTTCGCCCCGCGTTATGGGCAAATACGCCAACTCGCGCCCGCTCAACGCGCTGCTCGTAGGGATCGGCGTCATCGTGACGATTCTCGACATCGTGCTGCTAACGGGGATGTAATTGGGATGGCGTGGCTGTCCAGGTATAACGTCTCAATCTGTAACACGTAAGACCGTTTTAAACCGTCAGATAAATCAAAAGGGTCCCGGCCGAGAATTCGACCGGGACCCTTGGACAGAACTATATGTTGTTGCAAGTCGTGTGTCTACGAGCTACTCCTCGACAAGCTCAAACTCATCGGGGCCGACGCCGCAGACCGGGCACACGTAGTCCTCGGGCAGCTCGGGCGTGTCGACCTCAACCTCGTAACCGCAAACGGTGCACACAAACTTATACGTCTTCTTCTCCTCAGCCATGATGTTTTCCTCTCGAACGTGACTGCTGGTGTACTTATTTATTAGTATATATTCTCAATAACATAATGCAAGTATTTTTAGAACATTTCTAGCCTTGATACGACGAGGCTTTGGGCGGCGTCTTGCCCTTTAGCACCTTGTGATAGTAGTCGTACGTCAGCGGCGTCTCGTCGCTCAGGCGCTCGGCATCCTCGACCTCGCCAATAAACAGCAGATGCGTGCCCACATCCACAGTGTCGATCAAACGGCAGCTAAACAGGGCCGCCGCGTGCTCGGGCACATAGGGCATGTCCAGAGCCGTCTCGCGGGTCTCGTATTTGGCAAACTTGTCATAATCGCTGCTGGTGCGGAACCCAAAGTTACCGATGTAGAGCATGTCGGCCGTCTGATCGATCACGGTCAGCGCGAACGCTTTGGCCGATGCGATGACGCCCGAGGTGACATTGTCCTTGTTCACGGCAACCGAAATACGCGGCGGCATGGACGTCACCTGCACCGCAGTGTTGATGACGCAGCCGGCACGCAGCCCGTCTGCCGCAGCGCTCACCACGTACAGACCGCTCGGCATGGTAAAGAACGCAGTTTTGTCCATAACGATCACTCCCCTAGCTCGGGTTGGAACCTCATGAATGTATGTACCCACAAAAAAAGGCGGCACCCATAACGGACGCCGCCTTTGAGACATATGTGTCAGAACAGTAAGAAAGATGAGACGCCCGCAGTTGCGGTGAAATAGGGACTGAATAGCCCCTCAAACAGGCAAAACAGTCCGTATTCCACCGCAACTTATGCAGAGTGCCTAACGGTTGCGTTCCTTAAGGGCGCGGTCGATCTCGCGTTGGACATCACGCTTGGCCATGTCCTCACGCTTGTCGTAGAGCTTCTTGCCGCGACCCAGACCCAGCAGCAGCTTTACGCGGCCGTCGATATTAAAGTAGAGCTCCAACGGAACCAGCGCATAACCACGGTTGCGAAGTTTGCCGTCAAGAAAGTCGATCTCCTTGCGGTGCAGCAGCAGACGACGCCGACGGTCGGGATCGCGATTCCACACGCCACCATGGCTATAAGGGTGGATATGCAGTCCGACGAGCCAGCACTCGCCGCCACGAATCAGCGCAAAAGTGTCAGTGATCTGACAGGCGCGCTCGCGAATCGACTTGACCTCGGTGCCGCTCAGCTCAATACCGCACTCAAACGTCTCATCGATAAAGTACTCGTGATGTGCCGAGCGATTCTTGGAAATGAGTTTGCGCTCGCGCTTACTGGGCATCGCCGGCCTCCTTGGCTCCATCGGCGTTTGAGCCCGCAGTCTCGCGCTTTGCCTTGCGCTCGGCGTTGAGCTCGGCATCGCTCTCGCGCACCAGCTTAATGATCGCCGCACATGCCTCCTCGCCCACCAGGTCGCGGGCACGGACCGTCAGGCGCGTAGCCTCTTGCTTGTCGCCGTCGCTCGCAGCATCGGTCGCGCACATAATCAGGCAGATGGCAATCTCGGCCGAAGGCGAGGTCGGCACGCCTTGCAGGGCCAGTTCACCCATCACGTGGTCGTCGCTCTCATCGGCGGCATCCGGATAGGCAGTATGGATCTTGTTGAGCAGGCGCGTCGTATGTGCATCGTTGGGCGCCAGGCGCAACGCCAAGCGAGCACAACCCACGGCCGCCGAGACGTTCTCGGTCTCGGGCTCCAAGAAGTACTGGCCCAGATTGGCGTAAGCGCGGGCGGCACACTTGCCATCGCTTGCACGCTCCAGCACCGAAAACGAGAGCGATGCCCATTCCTGCTTGTCCTCGAGCGCGCGGAACAGCTCGGCCAAGTCCAAGCGATAGTTGCAGTTCATGGGGTCCCAACGCACAGCCTGCATCAGGGCATTACGAGCGCTCACATAATCCTGCTGGCGAATGTAGGCAAACGCCATGTCAGAGTACAGGCGGTCAAACGGCACCTCGACCTGCACGAGCTCGCGCGGATCCTTCTCCACGCGGCGATAGGCCAAGCGCTCAAACTTGCTATCGAAGCTAAAGTATTGACGCTTCTCCTCCGTCTTGCACTCAGCATCAATATACTCCTCGGCGAGCTCCACCAGACGCTCCAGCAGCGGCGTCGCCGTAGCCAGGTCGCCCTGCGCCAGATAGTTCTCGGCATACGTGATGTCTTGCAAGCTGATGGGCAGATCCATGGCTACTCCTCGATCTGAGCGAAACACGGCAGGCGCCGTATATACGGTCAATACATAAAACCCGGGTCTCTTACGAGGCCCGGGCGTTCAATTTTGGTAGCCCGTACCAGATTCGAACTGGTGATCTCCGCCTTGAGAGGGCGGCGTCCTAAACCGCTAGACGAACGGGCCATATGTAGCAAATGCAATGGCTGGGATGGAGGGAGTCGAACCCCCATTGACGGAACCAGAATCCGCTGTCCTGCCATTAGACGACATCCCAATGACTGCATCGCTGCGCTCGGCTGTGCCTTTGCGCAAGAAAGAAATATACGGGAAGTCTCGCCGTGACGCAAGCCCCAATTTTGACTTTTTTGAAATTCAGTCAAATTGGCCTAATTTAGTCCAACCCGTGAAGGACCTGTGAAGCCAACCGCTGTACACGAAGGGCAAAACGCCGCGAGCGGTAGCCGTCAACCGTTGGCAGATTCTACCGTGAAAACGATAGCACCAGGCAACACAATCGAAGTATCAATGATCGCGTAGAAATCGAGGCGCCATGGACGAAGAGCTTGATTACCTATGGGAGACCCTGGGCCTCGAGATCACTGCCGACCTTTGGCCCGAACGGGACAAAATTCACCCCACGTTACGCCCTGCCATTACTGTGGCGCAGGCAAAATACCGCCGTGCATCCTTTTTGATCATGCGGATGTCATGGCACGCGGGACTCCCCGACCTTAAGCGAATCCAGGCAAGCCTCGTCGAGTTGTCCGGTATGCCGACCGTCATATCCGAGGCGCGCCTGGAGCAGCGCCAGCGCGAGCGGCTGCAACAGCAGCGGATTCCCTTTATCTGCCCCGGCGTTCAGGCATATCTGCCCTTTATGGACGAGGAGTACTGGAGCGGCAAGCCCAACAAGCACGTAAAGGTCTACGATCCGCACGAATGGGCACAGCTTGAGGATTAGCGCATATGCCCGCCAGCCGGGATAGTGCGCATGCCCGCCAACCGGAAAGCTCATCCCGGAATTTACGTCCAGAACGGGACGCGCTTTCCCCTAGAGGCCCCAAACGGAAACCGTATCCCAGATTTCGCGCTCAAACTGGGATACGGTTTCCGCTAGCCCCTTCAACCGGAAACTGCGTCCCGGAATCCGAGCTCAAAACGGGACGCACTTTCCGCAGCCACTACAGCAGCACCTCGGTCCAGGCCGCTTCCTTAAACCCAGGAATCGCAAAGTCGTCGCCCACCAGCAGCGGACGCTTGACCAGCATGCCGTCGGTCGCCAGCAGCTCGTAGCACTCCCGATCCGTCATGCCCGCATCCAGACGCGCCTTCAGGCCCAGCTCTCGATATTTCATGCCCGACGAATTAAAGAAGCGCCGCACCGGCAGCCCCGAACGAGCAATCCAGGTCGCAAGCTCATCAGCCGTGGGATTGTCCAAAACGATATCGCGATCGATATACTCTACCCCATGTTCGTCCAGCCATGCCTTGGCCTTCTTGCAGGTCGAGCACTTGGGATATTCAACAAACAATACCGCCATGGGATTTCCTTTCTTAGAGAAAACAGGTGTCTGGAAAACTGCACATCGACGACCACTCGCGATTGCAGCCGTTATTGTAGTCAATGTCGAAGCATAGGCAGTCGCGATGTCTCGTCTTAAGGCTAGCGCCTCGCATGGGCGCCGATCGGCCGAGTCGCATGGCGCACCAACGCCGCTGCCAGCAATACCAACAGCATGGCGGTGACATAGCCCGCAGCATCGAATCCTAAATCGATAACGTCGAAATGCCTGCCGGGAACAAAGATCTTATGCACCTGGTCGCCAACGGAGCAGGCAGCGCAAAAGAGAAACACAGGCACGCAACGGGAACACACACTCCATGGACGCCTGGAAAAGCAGACCACGATCACCGAGGCGAACAATCCGACGAAGAAAAACTCTACGGTATGGGCGACGCGACGGACGTTTGCGCCTACCCACATGCGAATGGAAGCAAGTCGACCAGGCTGGACCGTCGAGGCAGCCGGATTGGTACTCTCAGTCATGCCGTCCCCCGCCTGAGTTTCACCCGTGATGCCGGTAGCCTGAACGCTCGCAGCCTGACCCTCCACCACGCGCGTGGTGGACTCGCTCAGCAACGACGTCTGCACTGCGTTTTGCTCCGTCAGCACCCAGATGCCCGCCAGCGTTGCGGCGAACAGAGCGATCGCGGTCCACCCGATTATTTTCTTCATGTGCGCCAAAGGCCAACCTCCGTCTTTTTAAATATGAGCGAGTGTAGCCCCAAATGACATCGTCACCGTATCAAAATTTGAATCGCAACAGGAAGCGACGAAGCGACGCAAACCCCTACCCCGCCTCGCGCATCCAGCGATCGAACGTCCCCACGCACACGCCCAGGCACTTTGCTGCCTGGCTGCGGGTAATATCGCCCGCCTCATAGCTATCGCGCACCAGCTCAAACTGAGGAGGACACGGCTTGCGAGGTCGACCGAAACGGACCCCTCGCGCCCGCGCCGCTGCAATTCCCTCCGCTTGGCGCCGATGGATATTCTCGCGCTCCACCTGCGCCACGTAGCTCAGCAGTTGCAGCACAATATCGGCAATCAGGACGTTGGTCACATCCGGCGCGCCGCTGGCCCTAGCGCGCGTGTCAAGCAATGGCATGTCCAACACCACAATGGCAACCCCGAGCTCCTTGGTAATGCGTCGCCATTCCTCAAGAATCTCGGAGTAATTACGGCCAAGTCGGTCGATAGAAAGCACCACCAGCACGTCCCCGTCTCCCAGGACGTGCAGCAGCTCGCGATAACGCGGTCGATCGAAGTCCTTGCCGCTCGCATGGTCGGCATAAATATTCGCCGAGCCCACGCCATAGGCGCCCAGCGCATCCAGCTGCCGATTAAGGTTCTGATCGCGCGAACTCACGCGCGCATAACCGTACACCGTCGCCATCTCATCCCCGCTTTCTTGTAAACCTGCCAAAAAGGGACAGGTTTATTTTGGTAGGTTTTACCTCTCAAATAGCAGGTAAGCGGACGGCCGAGCAGACGGCAAGGTAGCCACGATTCAAATGCGGAGGGCGGTCCCGAAAGGCCGCCCTCCGCTCCCCCACCATCAGTCGGGATTTGGCTAATGGATAAGCTTAAAGTCCAAGTGCCCACGCGTGGTATTGACGCGCGAGACCTCGATAATCACGCGCTGCCCCAGCTCGTAACGGGTGCCCGTGTCGGCACCCGTGAGCGTTAGCGCGTCCTCGTCGAACTCGAACCACTCGTTGCCCAGACTCTTGATCGAAACCAAGCCTTCGACCTGCGTTAGGTCCAAGCGCACAAAGAGGCCCATGCTGCTAACCCACGAGACGGTTCCGGCATAGCGCTCGCCCAGACGGTCCTCATAGTACTGGGCAATCTTGATCTTTTGCGTCGCATGGCTGGCGGCATCTGCCGCGCGCTCGGCATCGCTGCATGCGCGGCAGATCTGCGGCAGAATGCGCGGCAGCGACTCGCGCCCCTTGCCGATCAGCCGCGGCGTACGGACCAAGGCGTCCTTGCCGCCGAGCTGCTCATAGGCCAACTGCAGTTTGAGCACGCGGTGCACCACCAGATCGGGGTAGCGACGGATGGGACTCGTAAAGTGACAGTAGCACGGCGCGGCGAGCGCAAAGTGGCCCTCGTTGCGCGGCTTGTACAGCGCGCGCTGCATGCTGCGCAGAAGCAGCGTGTTAACGAGCGGTGCGTTGGCCGCACCGGCGGCAGCATCAACTGCAGCCTGCAGCTCATCGGGACTCCCCAGGGCAATACCGGCAGCACGACGATCGTCGATGATGCCTAGCTGCGCCAGCGCAACGGCGGCACCGTGCAGGCTATCGGGGCTCGGATCCTCATGCACGCGATAGCAGGCCTCGATATCACGGTCTGCCAGCCACTCTGCAACGCACTCGTTGGCGAGCAGCATGGCTTCCTCGATAAGCGACGTGGCACACGAACGCTCACGCGCCACAATCTGCACGGGCACTCCGTCCCCATCCAATAGAGCGCGAATCTCGGCCGTGTCAAAATCGACTGAGCCGCGGGCGCGACGAATACGACGGCGAAGTTCGGCGAGTTCGTTGGCGGCGACAAGGAAATCGCCGAGGTCGACGTTGTAGCCGCGGGCGGCCTCCTCGCACGCAAGACCGCGCTCAAGCGCTTCCTCGCGCGAGGTCTCGGCAGCCGCAACATCCTCGGCCGCACCCTCCAGCACCGAATACTCAACCGCGCCGGCACGCACCAGCAGTGCCTCGGCGCCGTCATAGTCCATACGCACACGCGAGCGAATCACGCTGGGGTACGGATCGTAATGTCGCACGCGACCCTGCGCATCGAGCTCGATATCGACGGTAAACGCAAGACGGTCCTCATCAGGGCGAAGCGAGCACAGGTCATTGGACAGGCGTTCGGGCAGCATGGGAAGCACACGATCGGCCAGATACACCGATGTCGTACGATGACGAGCCTCAAGATCGATATGCCCGTCCCAAGCCACATAGTGTGAAACGTCGGCGATATGCACACCCAGCTTGTAGCCACCCTCGGGCGTGCGCTCCAACGAAATGGCATCGTCAAAGTCGCGCGCGTCGACCGGGTCGATCGTGATGACAAAGCGGTCGCGCAGATCGCGGCGGAGCGGGTCCTTAAGCGCCGCGGACACATCGAGCGAAAGCCCCTCGGCCTCGTCCAGCGCGGCCTCGGGATAGCTATCGGTATAGCCGTAGCGCGCCATCACATATTGAACGCCCAAATCGGGCGCGTCATCTCCGCCAATGCGGCGTTCGATTGTCACAGCGCCCGATTCCAGGCGCGTCGGGTAGGTCAAAATGCGCGCGACAACAGCATCACCCGGGTGAACGCCCAGACGATCCGCCGAGGTATCCTCAGGCAAAATGAAGAAGTCGGCCTTCAAGCGCGAATCGAGCGGCTCGATCACACCGAGCGGACCGGCGGTCTGGTACGTACCCACCACGCTTATGGCTGCGCGCTCAACCACGCCTTCGATCACGGCGCGCCGCTCACCGTGCGGGCTGTTCTTAATGCTCACGGCAACGGTATCGCCATCCATAATCTCGCGCTTGCCACGGCCCATGACCTTGTAGTCGCCATTCTCGGTTATGACATAGGCACTGTGCTCATGGAGCTGCACGCGCCCGGTCAGGCTCGGACGGCGTTCGCTGCGCACCGGCCCGCGCTTATTGCGAGCTCCACGCTTATGCTTGTTATTGCGCCCCATGGCGCCTCCTAACTATCGATTGCCGTTTACATCCCAAGAGTCTACCCAAATGATCCCTAGGGGATGAAGGAAAACGGATCACATAGATAGACCAGCGCTACGATGATTCGTTTCCTTCGTCCCCTAGGGATCAAAAAACGGGCCGCCCCATAAGAGACGACCCGTTGGAAGGGGTGAATTCCAGGCATGCCTACACGCGCAGGTAGCGGCGCATGGCGATGGCAGAACCAAAGAGACCGATAATCACGCCGACCAGAATCAGCGCAGCATAGGTCACCAGGTAGTACTGCATCGGCAGGGCAAACGACATCCAGCCGATGCTCTCCTGCAGACGCGGAATCATCAGATTGCGCAGCAGCTCCAGAACGCCGATGGAAAGCAGCGAGCCCAAAATGGCCTGCAGCACACCCTCGGTGATAAACGGGCCACGAATGAAGCCGTTGCTGGCGCCCACCAGGCGCATAATCGCAATCTCGCGACGACGCGCCGTGATGGACAGGCGAATCGTGTTGTTGATAAAGATGAACGCGATAAAGGTCAGCAGGCCGACGAGCACCACGGCGGCAATACGGATGTAGTTGGTCACCTGGAACAGACGGCTTACCTCCTCCTGGCCATACAGTACGCTCGCGTTGACGTCGCCGTCGTCCGCGATCTTTTGGAAGTCGGCATTCTTCTTGAGCTTCTTGGCCGTGCTCTCGACCTGAGACGGATCGTCCATCTCAATAGCGAAGGAAGCCGGCAGCGGGTTCTGGCCATCGAGCGCGCTCATGGTGGCGTCGGCGTTGCCCGACATCTTGCTCGTATACTCGGCCAGCGCGTCGTCCTTGTCCTTATAGGTCACGGACTTGACGTTATTCCACGTCTTAAGCTCGGCCTCAAAAGCCTGAACATCAGCCTGATCGGCGTCATCACTAATGAACGCGTTGATGACAACCTGATCCTCGACGGTGCCGATCACGGAGTTCAGCATCGCAGAGCCCATGATAAACAGGCCGATGATAAACAGCGAAAGGAAGATCGTGATGACGGCGCCGAGCGAGGTAGTCCAGTTACGGAAGAAGTGGCTGATTGCCTCTTTGAAGGAGTAGCTTACGTTAGTTGGTGCCATAGTTGCCGTAACCTCCCCTCTCCTGGTCGCGGATAACGTGGCCGCCCTCGAGGGCGATCACGCGACGGTGCATGCTATCGACCATCTCGCGGTCGTGCGTGGCGACGATCACGGTGGTGCCGGTGCGGTTAATACGCTCGAGCAGCTTCATGATGCCCAGCGAGATCGCCGGGTCGAGGTTGCCCGTCGGCTCGTCGCAGATCAGCAGCGGCGGACGGTTGACCATAGCGCGGGCGACGGCAACGCGCTGCTGCTCGCCACCGGAAAGCTGGTCGGGCAGCGAGTCCATCTGATCGGCCAGGCCGACCAGACGCA
Organism: Collinsella aerofaciens; assembly: GCA_036298925.1. GTDB lineage: Bacteria > Actinomycetota > Coriobacteriia > Coriobacteriales > Coriobacteriaceae > Collinsella > Collinsella aerofaciens_BN. The sequence goes on along the minus strand of JAXJIC010000049.1, from coordinate 2,068 downwards.
GCACCTCGGGCACCTGGCTGCGAATGACGCCCTTGGGCTTGCCGATGCACTGCAGGGCAAACGCCACGTTTTCGTAGGCGGTCTTTTGCGGCAGAAGCTTAAAGTCCTGGAACACGGCGCCAATCTGGCGGCGCAGGAACGGAACCTTGCGGTTCTTGATCTTCATGAGGTCCTGACCGGCAACCAGGATGCGGCCGCTCGTCGGCTTGACGTCGCGGTTGAGCGTCGACAGCAGCGTGGTCTTACCCGAACCGGAGTGACCGACCAGGAAGACGAACTCGCCCGGATAGATCTCGATGTTGATGTCGTCGAGTGCAGGCTTGTTGGGCTGTGCCGGATAGATCTTGGTGACATGCTCCATAAGGATAACGGGCTCGACACCGGCCTGCTTGGCCATCTTCTTGCGGCTGGCCTGCGGATCGATGGGCGCAAACACCGACGTAAAATCGGGGTTGTTGAGCGCGTTATCGAGGCTTGCGACCTCGGCCGCCTGATCGCTCTCGACCACCGGGGCAGCAGGCTGCGTGGGGTCGGGAATTGCGGCAAAGAGACCTGACTGCGCAGGCTGAGGAACCGGCGTCGCAGGGGCCAAGGGGTCGGGAATGCCGGCCATGGTAGGCTGCGGCGTGGCGGCACCAGCCTGAGGCTGCTCCACACGAGCGGTCACGACCTGAACGGGCTCAAAACCCGCCGTGCCGGAAAGCGCGACATCGCTGTTGGGATTGTAGGCAAAGGGATCGGATGCCGGCTGTGCCTGATCTGCCGGCTGAGCGGGGGCCTGAGCAACAGGCTGGCCCTCTGACTCCGGAGTGGCGAAACGACTGCCCTGGACGCCTGCCTGCGTCTTGGGGGCATCATCGCCCGCACCGGAGGTACGGAAGTGGTTACCCACTGGTGCTCCTTATCGTCGTGCGTTTAAACTACATGAGCGCTTTGTATTTTAGCAGTATTAGCTTTGCTGCACATAAGAAGCATGGCGTGCTTAGGGATCCCGTCGGCCGGGCACAGGGCTACTCTCCAAATCGTCCTCGGACATGTCGGAGCCCCCGCTGCGCGCTTCGCGCGGCGGGGGCTCCTCCGTCCTGCGGAAAGATTTGGAGAGTAGCCCTGTGCCCGGCCTGCGATAACTAAGGGGTCGCCGCGTTTATCTTGGAGTGCTGCATATACAAAGTTGGAAGGGTCTGAATTGCACTTTGCCGATATATGCCCTTTTCCCTGATGGGACCGTGCTTGAGGGGCGTCTTCATAAGTTGCGGTGAAATAGGGACTGTTTTACCAGTTAAAAGGTCTAATCAGTCCTTATTTCACCGTAACTGAAACAGGGGCGCTCTCCAAGAGAGCGCCCCTGCCGGGTTTCCATAGTACTGGCGAAACAGTTTTATAGTTCTGGCGAAGCAGTCCTTGAGATCCGCCTTGCCTTATGCCAAGAACTCCTTGGTGGTCGCCACGATGTTGGCGGCGTCCAGGCCGTACTTGTGCAGGAGCTCGGCGCCCGGGCCGGACTCACCGAAGGTGTCGTTGACGCCGATCTTCTTGAGCGGCGTCGGGCACTGCTCGCACAGGACGTCGGCAACGGCGCTGCCCAGGCCGCCGATCACGGAGTGCTCCTCGACGGTCACGACGTGGCCGGTCTTGGTGGCGCTCTTGACGATCAGGTCGGCATCGATGGGCTTGATGGTGTGCATGTTGATGACTTCGGCGTCGATGCCCTCGGCAGCGAGCTGCTCGGCGGCCTCGAGAGCCTCGCCGACCATCAGGCCGCAGGCGATGATGGTGACGTCGGCGCCCTCGCGCATGACAATGCCCTTACCCAACTCGAAGTTGTAGGTCTCGGGGTCGTTGATAACCGGCGAGGCCAAACGAGCGAAGCGCATGTACACCGGACCGTCGCACTCGTAGGCGGCGCGCGTCACGGCGCGGGCCTCGACGTCGTCGGCAGGAACGACCACAGTCATGCCGGGGATGACGCGCATGAGGGCGATATCCTCGCAGCACTGATGCGTGGCGCCGTCTTCACCGACCGAGATACCCGCATGCGTGGCACCGATTTTGACGTTGAGGTGTGGGT
>JAXJIC010000048.1:0-34116 GCA_036298925.1 Collinsella aerofaciens | reverse complement strand
GTTCTAGTATAGGAAAAGGAATTTCTCGGGGCCGCCTCTCGGCGGCCTTGCGAAAAACAAATCCAAGTTAGACCATTTCAAATGGTTCGATGTCTGCCCGGATGCGACACTGAAGTAAGTGTCCATCCTCGCAGTATCCGGTTCTCAAGGTGCACGCTTGCGCTGGTTCCCGGTTCCACCGGGCCGCGCGGCAAGGAGATATATTGCCAGACCGCGAAGCCCTGTGGGACGTCAATTCCACTCTTCACAAGTCCTACACAACATATTGCTTTCTATAGGTAATAGAAAGACTGGTGCGGATCTTCCGCACGTATCAGATGATGACCCTTTGGTTCAGGAATATATAGAGATCGGTCACCTGTAAGTGTTTATCTACCCGCGCTTTTAGCAATGTAAACCGCGCCTCAGATAAAAAGAGGGAGCGCCGCGCACAACGCGACACTCCCCTAGCGATTCAAGAGAATCTATTAGGCCTCGAGAGCCTTCTTGGCGATGGTAGCCAGCTCGTTGAAGGACTCGATATCCTCGTAAGCCATCTGAGCCAGGACCTTGCGGTCGAGCTCGATGCCGGCAACCTTCAGGCCGTGCATGAACTGAGAGTAAGAGATGTCGTTCAGGCGAGCAGCAGCGTTGATACGAGTGATCCAGAGAGAACGGATCTCGCGCTTCTTGTTGCGGCGATCACGATACTGATACTGCAGGGAGTGCTGGACCTGCTCTTTAGCATGCTTGTAAGTACGCGAAGCGGCACCGTAGTAACCCTTCGCACGGTGCATAACGGTACGGCGCTTCTTCTTGGCGGCAACAGCGCGCTTAATACGTGCCATGTTCTATCAACTCCTAGACGGTAAAACGAAAAACGGGAACGCGAACTTAGGCGAGACGCGACTTGATGACCTTGCGGTCGGCAGCGGCGATCTCGGTCTCCTGACGGAAGCCACGCTTACGCTTGGTGGACTTCTTGCTCAGGATGTGGCTCTTGAAAGCCTTGGCGCGCATAAGCTTGCCGGTACCAGTCTTGCGGAAACGCTTCTTGGTGCCGCTGTGGGACTTCATCTTAGGCATGAAATACTCCTTAATCGGTTACAGAACACTAGTTACTTGGTATCGCTTGCCGCTTTATCCTCATCGAAGGCGCCCTTAATCGGGGCGAGCAGCATAAGCATGTTACGGCCTTCCATCTTAGGCTTGGACTCGACCGTAGCGTAAGGCTTGAGATCCTCGGCGAGACGCTCGAGAACGTTAAGGCCCTGCTCCGGGTGAGCCATCTCACGGCCGCGGAACATGATGGTGATCTTAACGCGCGCGCCCTTCTTGAGGAAACGCAGAACGTGGCCCTTCTTGGTCTCGTAGTCGCCAACGTCGATCTTGGGTCGGAACTTCATTTCCTTGACCTCGACCTTGGACTGGTTCTTACGAGCAGCCTTGGCCTTCATGGCCTGCTGGTACTTGAACTTACCGTAGTCCATGACCTTGCAGACCGGCGGCTCCGCGTTGGGAGCGATCTCGACCAGGTCGAGACCCTGATCGTCGGCGACGCGCTGGGCATCGCGGATGGCGAACAGGCCGAGCTGAGAGCCATCGACGCCAATCAAACGGCACGAAGATGCAGTAATCTCGTCGTTGATGCGGGTGTCATCAGACTTAGCTATTTTCCCTACCTCCATTCATAAAAAAATAACCCGGCGCTTCTCAGCAACCAGGTCGTACACATAGACTTCCTCGATTTGAGGAAGGTAATCTAAGTTGTATGACCAGTCAGCTGCTCATTGGCGCCAAAAGGTGGGAACCCTCGGGTTCCTCTTTAGGGCATTGCGGGAACAACGCCTTGTGGATAATAACACGTACAGCGCGTTATCACATTACGTACACGAAAAAGGGGCCTTGACCCCCTTGAGCGCTCGCTTGCATGTATGGTGCCCGAGGCGAGACTCGAAGGGCCTTCGCTTCGCGAAGCCCCGGGCTTCGGGCGCGCGGCGCCCTCGCCACGCTCCGCTACAAACAGGCCACAGGCCTGTTTGCTTAACGCTTCGCGCGCTCACGCGAGTTCGACACGAAAAAGGGGGCCTTCACCCCCCCCCTTGAACGCTCGCTTGCATGTATGGTGCCCGAGGCGAGACTCGAACTCGCACGTTGTTGCCAACGGTGGATTTTGAGTCCACTGCGTCTGCCAATTCCGCCACTCGGGCACGTAATGCGTGAGTTAGTTTATCACAGCTTTCTACCGATTAGTCCGAAAATGGAACTTCGAGCATTTCGATGAGTTCGACCGTGCGGAGCATCTCGCGCTGACGGCATCCGCGACCGTCGACCGAAGCCTCACCCATCTGGTTATCGTAAGGGTCCTCGCGCATGCCGTCGAAAGAGGGGTCAAACTCTGCCTGGAATCGATTGTTGGCCACCATACGCCACGGGTCGAGGTTGCCAAAGTAGTGACGGCGGCGCCACTCCTCCCCCATCCTGCGAGCAGAAGATCCAAATGACACGTCGGCGTTGAGCCAACCGGTCTGCGGCGTATAGAACTCTGCCCAGTCGTGCGACCCCACCGAATCGGGCGCAACATACAGGCCGCTCTGCCAACGGGCAGGCACGCCCGCGATACGGCACATGGTGATAAACGTGAGCGCCATAACGCCGCAATCGCCGCGAAGCGAATGCGCGCAGTCATCGGCAATAGATCCCAAAAGCAAGTACGGCGGCTGATAGCGATAGTCGATATACTGCGTCAGATAATCATAGATAGCACGAGCGCGATCGAGCGGATCCTCGAGTCCGTCAACAACACCGGCCGTCAGCTGCTGCAGATACGGCGTGAATGCAATGTGCGGACGATCCTCGGAAATATCCTCGGGCAGAGGCGCGTCCATACGCGGATGAACCGGAAGTGTGCCACCGTAGACATCACAATAAGCAGCATCGATGTGATAACGATAAGTCACCGAGAATGAGCGCTCACTCGAAGAAGACCACGAGGCGGTACGCGCCGAAGCGTTCGCGGGAGCAACAGCACCCTCCGGCGTCATGTCGAGAATCTCGACTCGAGACTGCTGACGACAGGCAGCCGCGACGGGAAGCCAAGCGCAAACGGTCTCCCCCTCCAGAGCGCCGGGGACAGACAAGGACGCCTTAAGCGTAATAACGCGAGTCAATCCGTTTTGCGACTCCATCTCCTTGAGCATCTCGTTGCGCAGTGCTATTCCGTCCGTAGAATCGGGACGCATGCCGGGGACCTCTTTGGGATATACGCGAAGCGAATCGAGGAAGTTGTCGAGAACGAACAGCTCGTCATCGATAAAGCGCCAGTCAATACGCTTACGGTCAATCAGATCGTCAAATTGCTCCTCGGTAAACCCAGGCCACTCCTCGCGAATCATCGCAATAGCTCGATCGCGCGACACCGAAAAATGAAGCGGCGTCTCAAGCATGCGATACCGCTCGGCACGAACGCAGGCAGCAAGCGAGGGATCGGGATTTTGGGCAAGTAGGCGGTCGCAAGCCTCAATAGCCTGCGAAAGATACCCCGCGTCCTTTAAACGCAGGATCTCGGGTGGCAAGCCAATATCTAGAAAACAGAAGTCATCATTGCAAACATCAACAGAGCAACCAACCGGCCCCTCGTCAATAACCTTCCCATCCGAAGGCAGCACATTAATAACAGCCATGCCAAACTCCAAGTCATTAGAACTCTTGAAGTCCATTGTAGCGAGATAAAAAAGAAAGCCCCAACAAGGGAGCCATCAACACCGCCGAGCGGTAGTCAAAAAATGAATTCAGCCCAGTAACCCTGTAGCGAGTTAACAAAGGAGGCCCCGTTCACCCGGAGCTGATTCCGTCGCGCAACTTCTGGCGAAGCCAGTAGCCACCTTAATTCAGACTCGTAACCCTGCGGCGTTAAACGAAGGAAGCCCCGTCTCCCGGAACTGTTTCCTTGGCGCGACTTCTGGCGAAGCCAGGTGAGCGCAAAGGAAACAGTGTAGGGAGACGGGGCTTCCGGTGGGAAGTTTAGCGACGCTTACGCCTTGTTGACGGAGCCAAACTCCTCCATGAGCTCCTTGGTGCGGGCAACGATGTTGTCGCGACCAGGCTTGAGGAGCTTGCGGGGGTCAAAGCCCTTGCCCTGCTGATCCTTGCCAGCCTCGATATACTCGCGAACGCCCTTGGCGAAGACGAGCTGCAGATCGGTGTTGACGTTGATCTTGGAGATGCCCAGGGAGATGGCCTTCTTGATCTGATCCTCGGGGATGCCGGTACCACCGTGCAGAACGAGGGGCAGGTCGCCGGTCTGAGCCTTGATCTCGCCCAGACGCTCGAAGGAAAGGCCAGCCCAGTCGGCGGGATACACGCCGTGGATGTTGCCGATACCGCAGGCGAGGAAGTCGACGCCCAGGTCAGCAATCTGCTTGCACTCAGCGGGGTCAGCGAGCTCGCCGTTGGAGGTCACGCCGTCCTCGGTGCCGCCGATGCCGCCGACCTCGGCCTCGATGGACATGCCCTTGGAGTGGGCAAGCTCAACGAGCTCCTTGGTGCGGTCGAGGTTAAGCTGGAAGGTCTCCTCGTGAGAGCCGTCATACATGATGGACGTGAAGCCGGCCTCGATGCACTTGAAGCAGTCCTCGTAAGAACCGTGATCGAGGTGAAGGGCGACGGGGACGGTAACGCCCGTGGCCTCGACGGCAGCCTTGACCATGTCGGCGCAGACCTTGAAACCGCCCATCCACTTAGCGGCACCAGCGGTGCACTGAAGGATCAGCGGAGACTTGGCCTCCTCGGCGGCCTGGAGAATAGCCAGGGTCCACTCGAGGTTGTTGGTGTTGAAGGCACCGAGAGCGTACTTGCCGGCCTCGGCCTTCTTGAGCATGTCTGCTGCGTTGACGAGCATAAAAGAAACCTCCTGTAAGGTTGCTCCGATAACGCCTGAGATTTTACCACGACATACCCGAGCATAAACGTTCGTTTGTTCACGAATACCATCCGATTGGACAATTTTTGACCGTTTGCCCCACAGAATCGACCCACTGGGGAAAATAGCTTGACGATTGAGCGGTCTTCGTGGTTCGAAAGACGGCTTCGAGCCTACATCTGCATAAACGGATTCTGCATAAGTTCGCGCGCCATCGTGGTCGAATCGCCATGGCCCGTCAAGCAAACGGTATCGGGCGGAAGCGTCTTGGCAAGTTTGGAGAGCGAGCGCATAATCGCCGCCTCGTCACCGCCGGAAAGATCGGTACGACCGTGGCTGCCCGGGAAAAGCGTGTCGCCCACAAAGGCGATGTTCCCCTGCTCGGTCGCGGCGAACAGGACGATGCCGCCCGGCGTATGCCCCGGCGTCTCGATCACCTGCAGGCAGATATCGCCCAATTCAATCGTATCGCCCTCGGCAAGCAGCCGCGTCGGCTCGCCCGGATCGGGCGTCTCAATACCCCACATGGCGCGCTGCTCCTCGATATTTGCGCGAGGCACCGTCACGTCCTTAGCGCACAACTCATATAGTGCGCTGTCGCCAACGACAGCTCGAACCCCGGCGACCCCGCCAACATGGTCGGCATGACCGTGCGTGCAGACAGAGCCGAGTACGCGAACCTCGGGATGCGCGGTGCGGATATGCTCCACAAGACGCTCGCCCTCCCACGCCGGATCGACGATTAAGCACTCGTCATTCGAAATCACGACGTAACTGTTGGTCTGAATCGGGCCGTTGACGAGTGCCTCAATCGAAGCTGCACCTCGGGGTGTCAGGTCCAAAGTCATATCGCCCATGCGCATACCCTCCTTCTTAAATACGTTCGAGGCACCAAACGATGCCTCGAACGTAACCAATATCTATGATGCTGAGAGGCTCTCGCACCTACACACGGCGCTTGAGCTGAGCTCCGCCTTCGCCGGGCATAAGACGGCGAGCGTCGTAGACCGAATCGACACTGCTGATGGAAGCCAGCAGCGGATCCAGACCGCTCGCGTCCGAGATCTCGACCATAAAGCGCAGGGTTGCAATACCCTCGCGGTTGGTCGACGTGGCGGCAGAAAGGATATTGCCGCCCGCATCGCCAATGGCAATGGTGACATCCTTGAGCAGGCCCATGCGGTCCAGGCACTCGACCACGATCTCGACCTGGAAGAGGGTGTCGGCAGCGCCGTCCCACTCCACATCGATCATGCGCTCGGGATGTTCCATAAGACCCTTGACGTTGGGGCAGTTGGCGCGATGCACCGAAACGCCACGACCGCGCGTGATGAAGCCGACGATGTCGTCGCCCGTCACGGGGTTGCAGCAATGAGCCAGACGGACCAGCAGGCCGCTGTTGCTCTCGCCCTTGACGATAATGCCGTTACTAGCGCTCTTGCCGCGCTTTTGCGGCTTGCGGTTGGAGCCGCGAGCAGGCTGCTTCACGACCTCGGCGATAGCCTCGGCCTTGGTGAGCTGTTCCTCGGGCTTGGGGTCCAAGATTTGCTCGACCTTATTGCCCACAGCGCGCGGGGCAACCTTGCCGGCACCGACGGCGGCAAACAGGTCCTCGAGCTGCTTGAAGTTAAACTGCTCCGCCACGGCGTTGAGTGCACGCGTCGAACGCGGCGTAGAAATGCCATAGCCACGCTTACGCAGGTCCTTGGCCAGCATATCGCGGCCGGCGGCAGCGTCGTCGTCCTTGGTCGCAGCGGCAAAATAGCGGCGGATCTTTGACTTGGCGGAAGGTGTCTTAACGATCTTGAGCCAATCGCGCGACGGCTTGGAACTCTTGTTAGTCAGGATTTCGACGCGGTCGCCCGTCTTGATCTCGTGCGTGAGCGGAGCCACCGCACCGTTGATTTTGGCGCCGACGCAGTGGTTTCCCACCTCGGTGTGAACGGCATAGGCAAAGTCGAGCGGCGTGGAGCCGGCACGAAGCGCCATGACCTCGCCTTTGGGCGTGAAGACAAAGATCTCCTGATCGAACAGATCGACCTTCAGCGAGTGCAGGTATTCCTTGGCATCGGTGATCTCGTCGGAAGCCGCCCAATCGAGCGAATGCTTGAGCCAGTTGATCTGGTCGTCCAAACGTTGAGCGTCATTGGTCTTGGAAGCAGACGATCCGCCCGACTTCTTATATAGCCAGTGGGCGGCAATGCCGTACTCGGCCTGCTCATGCATCTCGTAGGTTCGAATCTGAATCTCGAGCGGACGAGCCGTAGGGCCGATGACCGTCGTGTGGAGCGACTGGTAGTTATTGACCTTGGGCATGGCGATATAGTCTTTAAAGCGACCGGGCATGGGGTGCCACAGCGTATGCACCGCGCCGAGCGTGGAGTAGCAATCGCGCACCGAATGCGTGATGACGCGCAGTGCCACCAGATCGTAGATCTCGGAGAACTCCTTGCCCTTGCGCTTCATCTTTTGGTAGATGGACCAATAGTGCTTGGAGCGGCCGTTGATCTGGAAGTCCTCCAGACCAATGCGGTTGAGCTCATCGGTAAGCGTCTTGATGGTCTCGGCAAGGTAGCGCTCGCGGACCTCGCGCGACTCAGCCACCATGCGCGCGATGCGCTGGTAGGCATCGGGCTCCAGGTAGAAGAAGGACAGGTCCTCGAGCTCCCACTTAATAGAGCTCATGCCCAGGCGGTCGGCCAAGGGCGCGTACACGTCCATGGTCTCGCGAGCCTTAAACAGGCGACGATCCTCGCGCAGGGCTGCCAGCGTTCGCATGTTGTGCAGACGGTCGGCAAGTTTAACGATGATGACGCGAATGTCCTTGGACATGGCGAGGAACATCTTGCGCAGCGTGAGCGCCTGCTTCTCGTCCATGCTGTCGACTTCGATGTTGGTGAGCTTGGTCACGCCATCGACGAGCTCGGCCACCGTATCGCCAAACAGGCCGGAAACATCGGCAAGAGAAGTCTCGGTATCCTCGACGGTATCGTGCAGCAGCGCGGCGCACACCACATCGCAGTCCATCTTGAGATCGGCCAAAATGATGGCAACCTCGACGGGATGGTTAATGTACATCTCGCCCGAGCGGCGCTTTTGGTTGCAGTGCTTCTCGGCGGCAAAGCAGTAGGCCTGCTCAACCTTAGAAAAGTCGTCCTCATTCATATATTTGAGGCACAGGCGCTCCAGCTTGTCGTAGCTGTCCGCCATAATCTCGGGCGGCAGCTCATCGGCATGCTTATAGTGCTCCATCTCCGAAAACGGCTGGAGGGTGGAATCATGGGCGGTACGGGCTGCGGCATCCATCGAGGTCCCCTTCCCCTAGGCCCGCGGTACGATCGGGCGGTTAACTTTGGCTAGCATATCAGAAGCGCACGAATCGAGCGCCCAGCTCCGGAAAGCCGAAAACTCCATGCGCGAGCGCAAGCCCTCCAAATAGCGAATTGACCTGCTCAATTGCACGCGGCCGGGGTTTTCGGCCATCGCGATACGACGAGTGTCGTCAAACCCCGAAACGCGACAAAAACCAAGCTCTTCGAAGATTCCCAGGCCGCTTTCCACCGAGCGCTCGTCGACCGGCGTGCGAGCATCGATGGCAAGGCACATCTGCGCGATGTCGATATCGCTCGCGCTAAAGGAATCGTCCCCGGTTTTGCCGCGGTTGGAGCGCCACATGGTCTGCAGCGCGCGATAGAGCGTGACGAGCTCGTCGCGCTCGGGCGCATAGCAGTCGAGCAGGTGCTCGTTAATGCGGGCGTCGCGCGACGAATAGAGCAGATGGATTACGGCGGGCTGGCCGTCGCGGCCGGCACGTCCGCTCATCTGGTTGAACTCGATGGCGCCAAACGGCATGTGGTAGAGCACGACATGGCGGATATCGGGCAGGTTGACACCCTCGCCAAAGGCGGAGGTCGAAACGATGCAGCTGAGGCTGCCGTCTCGAAACGCTTCTTCTACGCGATGGCGGTCGGTGCGCGTAAGGCCAGCGTTATAGAACGCGATACGGGTCGCACAGTCGGGAACGCGTTTGCGTAGTGTCTTGGCAAGCGCCACGGACTGATCACGCGAATTGACGTAAATGACGGTCTTCTCCCCCGTCGCCACGATCGACACTAAACGGTTCTCGCGGCTCGCAAGGTCGCGGTCGTCCTCGAGCTGCAGGTTCTCGCGCACCGTCTCGTCGACCACCGTGCGAGTGATCGGCAACATGCGGGCAAGCTCGGCCACGACCGGAGCCGTCGCGGTGGCCGTCGCAGCCATAACGACCGGGTCGCCCAGGGCTTTGAGGATATCGGGCATGTCGAGATAGGCGCTGCGGTCGCCGCCCTTGGCAAGGCCGGCGTGGTGCGCCTCATCGATAACGACAAAGCCGATGCGGCCCGAACGCGCGAAGCGGTCACGGTGGATAGACAGGAACTCGGGCGTCGTGAGCACGATACCGGTGCGGCCCGAAGCCAGGCCGGCGAACACGTCATCGCGCGCCGCCTCCACGGTCTCGCCGGTCAACACGCCGACGCCAATGCCGAGCGCGGCCATCGTCGACGAGAGGTGATAGGCCTGGTCGGCAACGAGCGCGCGCAGCGGATAGACAAAGATGCTCGCACGCCCGCGAAGAACCGCCTCGCGCGCGGCATGCACATGGAAGATGAGCGACTTGCCGCGTCCCGTTCCCATAACGGCCAGAACACTTTGGTGATCGGCCAGGGCATCGAACGCCTCGACCTGCGCGCGGTGCGGCTGGTTCGAGCCTATAAAGCTATGGATAAGCGAGCGCGTGAGCTCGGTATAGGAAAGCTGGGCGAGCGTCTCGCGCTTGCGCGACTCCAGGCGCAGGCCGGAATCCGCCGGCTGCACGCCACGACGAAGCTCGCATGCCGGATCGTCGACGCTGGGCAGCATGGTATCGCGGACCAGAACATCCTTGATCATGAGCTTGGGCTTCACACGCCCCTGCCAATGCTCGGCAACGGCCTCGAACACCAAGTCGACAGCGCTATCGCAGTTGATGAGCTTATCGATTTGCGGCACGCGGAACATAATGGCCGGCACACTCGCGGCGCCATCGGTCGCCACAAAGCGCATGTGCTCGCCGGTTTTGCCCACCACGGCGCGATCGCACATCGTCACGCCCTCGGCGGCCAGCAGCGGCACCTTGTTGCCCTGGCCAAACGGCTCAAGACGGGAAATCTGCTCTATAGCCTCGATATTCAGCTCGGAAAGGTCGACCGTGGCGGCAACCTCGTCGATGTCTTCAAAGTCCTCGGCGGGAATCTCCGATAGCACGGCGGAAAGGCGACGACGGAATTCATCGAGCTTGGATGCCTCGATGGTCACTCCCACCGCACCGGCATGTCCGCCGCGACGAATCAGCAGGTCGGAACAGCGCTCGACGGCGTCAAACAGGTTAACTTTGCCCACCGAGCGACCAGAGCCGCGCGCGATACCGTCCTCGATCGAGAACAGCAGCGCCGGCACGTGGTAGCGGTTGGTCAGACGGCTTGCCACGATGCCCTTGACGCCCTCGTGCCAGCCTTCGCCGCCCACGACGATCGCGCGTCCGCCGTCATAGGCCTCCTCGACCTTTGCCATGGCATCGCGCGTGAGCTCCGCCTCGATCTCACGGCGCTGGCGGTTGATTTCCTCGAGCTCAGCCGCCAGTGCGCTTGCTTCGATGGGATCGCGGGCAAGCAGCAGGTCGAGCGCCAGCTTGGGATCAGCCATGCGGCCGGCAGCATTCAGACGAGGGATGAGCGAAAACGACAGGCCGTCGGCCGTAATGGTAGAAAGGTCCGCCTTGGCGAGCGCGGCAAGCGCGATATAGCCGGGGCGAGCGGTTACGCGCATCTGCTGGATGCCCTCGGCAACCAGCGCGCGGTTCTCGGGCGTGAGCGGCATCATGTCGGACACGGTGCCCAGCGCCGCGACCTCGATTAGCGAACGCCAATACGACGGCTTGCCCAGGCGCTCACCCAGGACTTGCACCAGCTTGAGCGCCACACCAGCACCGGCAAGCTCACGCGAGGGGCCCTCGTCCTCGAGCTTGGGGTCAGTCAGGGGCACACCCTGCGGCACCTGGTCGGAGGGCTCGTGATGGTCCGTGACCACCAAATCGATCCCCAGGCCCTCCAGATAGGAAACCTCTTCCTTGGCGGCAATGCCGTTATCGACGGTCACGATCAGCTGGGGGCGAGCGAGCTCGTTAACGCGGTCGAGCGCCGCGCGCGAAAGACCGTAGCCCTCATCAAAGCGATGCGGAATAAACGGCGTAACATCGGCGCCAAACGTGCGCAGCGCCTCGGTCAACAGGCAGGTCGACGTAATACCGTCAACGTCAAAATCGCCAAAGACTGCAATGTGCTCGTGGTTGCGAATAGCACGCTCGACGCGGTCGGCGACGACCGACATGCCCGGGATAATGAGTGGGTCGGCCCAGTCGCGATCGAGCGAAGGCGTCAAAAACAATTGGCCCTCTTTGATGGAGCCAATGTCGTGCGCGACCATAATGCGCGCCACCAGCCCGGGAATGCCCAGACCAGCCGAAAGCTCCTTTTCGAGCTCGGGGTTTTGCTGAGCGACCGCCCAGCGATGCGTCGTCTTAAGCGATGACATAGGCACCCACCCCCGATAGGGGCAGGTCGCCGCGATACCTCTCACGGTTCATAGCGATGAGTCCTCTGTGTATGCCCGCTTCGGCAGGCAGATCTGTTGAACGGATTTATTATACCGTGCAGCGCGGACGCAAAACGCCGCGGTGCGCCGCGGTTTCGGCAAACGATGGCGGTAATGGTCTCGAAATAATCGAGCTTTTCAGCCGCACGGACGCATACGAGCGTCTAGCATATCCATACAAACGAGTTCGCGGATAAAGGGAGTCACGGGACATATGAAGCAATGGGCTGGACTGGGAAAGTTCCTCGCGGGGCATATGCAGATCATCGTTCCGATTTGCGTGGCGCTCGGCGTGCTCTTTCCCCAGCAGATCGGCGTGCTCAAGCCCATTGTTCCCGCCCTCTTCGCCTTTATGACGTTTCAGGGCGCGCTCAGCAACACTTTTCACCAGGTAGCCGAGGTGTTCCACCGTCCGCTGCACCTGATTCTGGCGCTGCTGGTCTCGGCAGTGCTTATTCCCATCGCGGCGTATGCCATAGGGTCACTCTTCTTTGGCTCCAACCCCAACCTTGTCTGCGGCATCGTGCTCGAGTACAGCGTGCCCGTGGCCGTCACCGCTTTTATGTGGATCAGCATGTTCGGCGGCAACGGCCCGCTCGCGCTCACCATCATCCTGACGTCCTCGGTTATCTCCCCTGTGACGATTCCGCTCACGCTTAAGCTCTTGCTGGGTGCCACCGTCTCGATCGATGTGCCGAGCATGATGCAAGACATGGCCTTTATGATCGCCATCCCCGCCGTGCTCGGCATCGTGATCAACGAGCTCACGCGTGGATGGGGACACGAGAAGCTCTCCCCCGTGCTCTCGCCCGCCTGCAAATTCATGATGATGGGCGTTATCGCCTCCAACTCCACCGCCATGAGCGAGTACGTGCTGCACATGAACGCGGTGCGCCTGGAAGTCGCCCTCTTTATTTTGGTCTTCGCCATCAGTGGCTTTGTCGTCGGTTTTCTGGTCGCCCATGCGCTGCATCTGCCATATAGCGAGACGACCACCATGTGCTTTACCTGCGGCATGCGTAACATCTCTTCGGGCGCCGTCATCGCCACGCAGTACTTTCCGGGCGAAGTCGTGTTTCCCGTCATGTGCGGAACGCTGTTTCAGCAGGTACTCGCCTCGCTTATCGGGCATCTCTTTGAGCGTCTGACCGGCGAGGAGCGCGCCGCCCAGCGCAAGCGCGTCGAAGCCGGCCGCGACGCCATGGCACGCTAGACTGTCCGCATTACGCGGGTGTTAGTCTTGCTATACGAGCGTTTCCAGATGCGCACGCAGGCGCTCAGCATCGATATCGAGCGTTGTCTCAGCATTGACCTGGGCCAAACGATAGCCGACAAAGTAGGGCGAAACCACCCAACGCGGCAGCGCCTTGGCAATGGTCCGACCGCCCAGGTGATAGAAGAACAGGTTATACGACTCTGCGCGACCACCGTGGTGCTCGTTCAGGATATAGCGCAGAGCTACCTGGATTGCATCGGCGAAGAGATCCGCCTCGGCTTGATCTCTCGTGTCATCGCTGGCGGCGATTCCCTGCGGGGCTGAAACGTTGATCTCAAAGAACCCCATGATGGGTTCGGTTGAGATGTTGGCCGAGATCCTCCCCTGTTGCCAGACATTGATGCCTTCGAAATTGGCGGAAGCCAGCGAAGCATAGCCGTCTTCCTGCTCCAAACCCACAATCTGCATGTGCGGATGAACGAGGCTACCGCCCGAGAGCGGACCCTTGTTCTTGTACATGAGCACGCTTCGATACTGCTGTGAATCGATCATCTGCTGCCAGCAACCCAGGGCAAACCGCATCACATGGTGGAGTTCATCCGGCTCATAGGTCACCAGGTCGGCATCGTGATCGGCCGACTCGATCAGCACGGTTTGACGGGTGGCGCGCAGGGTCTTGAACTTATTCTCGAGCCAAATGCAATCGCCATCACGGCGAATGATGTCGGTGAGCCCTTCTGTATCGCAAAAGGGGCACGCGGTGCCGGGACGACGGTTGTCGTCGGGCTTACCGTTCGCCTGCTGAACGTCAAATACCAGCGTCACGGGTTATACCTCCAGCGGCACAATCTTGGTGCCATGGAGCTCGGAGACGCCCAGTGCCGCCGCCACGGTATCGCGGTTGACCGTGGAAATGCCGCCGCCGGGAAGGATGGTCAAGCGGTCGCCCGCATACTCGATCAAGCGGGCCAGGTTTTCGAAGTTGTCCTCGATCGGCGTACAGGCAGCGCCACCATGCGTCAGGATGCGTGTGATGCCGCAGTCGGCGAGTATGTCAATCGCGTCGAGCTGAGCCTCGGGCGAGAGCTGATCAAACGCCATGTGGAAGGTGATGTCGATGGGCTCACGCTTGCATTCCTCGGTCGCGCAGCCCGCGGCCATCACGAGAGCGCCCAACGTAAGCTCGTCGAGCGCCCATCCGCCAGCGCAGGGCTTGCAGCTGCCAAAGACCAAGCCGTCAACGCCGGCGCTTACGGCAAGGCCCAGGTCCATCTCCATCATGCGCAGCTCGTCTTGGTTGTAATGAAAGTCACCGCCACGCGGGCGAATCATGCACATCACCCGCGCATCGTGCTCGTGTGCATAGTTGGTCGTAGCGCTGATAACGCCGGCCGAAGGCGTGGTGCCACCAACGGCAAGGTTGTCGCACAGTTCAATACGCCTTGCACCGGCATCGATAGCCGCCGGCACCCGCTCAAAGTTCTCGGCACAAAACTCGTACAGCATAGATAGACCCCCAAAGACAGCAGATGTTTTCCGACGGGCATTGTCACACATCCCCATGAAGTTGCGGTGGAATAGGGACTCATTTGGCCTCTGGAGCCCGTATTCAGTCCCTATTTCACCGCAACTTAAAAGGGGGCGCTGACCGGGTTGGTCAGCGCCCCCTTTGTTGAATGGATTAACCGCCCAGATAGGCCTTGCGGACGTTGTCGTCGTGTAGGAGCTCTTGGCCCGTGCCGGTCATGGTGATCTTGCCGGTCTCGAGCACGTAACCGCGTGTGGCAATGGAAAGCGCCATCTGCGCGTTTTGCTCGACCAGAAGCACCGTGGTGCCGGCCTTGTGCAGGTCCTCGACAATCTGGAAGATCTGTTCGATCAGAATC
This sequence comes from Collinsella aerofaciens, assembly GCA_036298925.1. Taxonomy (GTDB): domain Bacteria; phylum Actinomycetota; class Coriobacteriia; order Coriobacteriales; family Coriobacteriaceae; genus Collinsella; species Collinsella aerofaciens_BN. The sequence goes on along the minus strand of JAXJIC010000048.1, from coordinate 19,445 downwards.
GGCGCCAGACCCATGGAAGGTTCGTCGAGCATAAGCAGTTTGGGGTTACTCATAAGGGCGCGCCCCATAACGAGCATCTGCTGCTCGCCGCCTGAAAGGGTACCGGCGACCTGGCGACGACGTTCCTTCAGGCGCGGGAACTGCTCGTAGACGCGCTCCAGGCCCGGAGCCACCGTGGACTTGGGCTGCGTATAGGCACCCATCTCCAGGTTCTCCTCAACCGTCATCTGCAAAAAGGCGCGACGACCCTCGGGAACTTGAGCCAGGCCCTTACCAACCAGCTTATCAGCGGGCGTATGGGTAATGTCCTCGCCCATAAACTTGATGGAGCCGGTCTTGGAGCGCAGCAGGCCCGAGACGGTCTTGAGCGTCGTGGACTTACCGGCGCCGTTGGCACCGATCAAGGCCACGATCTCACCCTCGTTGACGTTAAAGGAGATGTCCTTGATGGCGTGGATGGCGCCGTACCAGACGTTGATGTTGTAGACGGAAAGCATCGGCTCTGCCATTTAGTTCTCCCCCTTATCCTGCTTACCCAGATACGCCTCGATAACGGCATCGTTGTTCTGGATTTCCTCGGCGGTACCCTTGGCGATGACCTTACCAAAGTTGAGCACGCAGATGCCCTCGCAGATGTTCATAACGAGCGACATATCATGCTCGATAAGCATGATGGCAATGCCAAAGGTGTCGCGAATCTTGACGATGTTCTCCATGAGCTCCGCGGTCTCGGACGGGTTCATGCCGGCGGCAGGCTCGTCAAGCAGCAGTAGCTTGGGGTTGGTGGCAAGCGCGCGGACGATCTCCAGGCGACGCTGGGCACCATAAGGCAGCGATCCGGCCTGCTCGTTTGCCAGGTGCTCCATATCAAAGATGGACAGCAGTTCCATGGCGCGCTCGTGGGCGGCCTTCTCGTGTTTCCAATACGTCGGCAGGCGCAACACGCCCTCAAAGCCGGAGTAGCGCTCCTGGTTGTGCAGGCCGACCTTAACGTTGTCCTCCACCGTCATGGTGTTGAACAGACGGATGTTCTGGAACGTACGGGCAATACCCATGCGGTTGACCTGGTAGACCGACTTGCCCGAAGTGTCCTCACCGTCGAGCAGGATGGTGCCGTGCGTAGGCTGGTACACCTTGGTGAGCAGGTTGAAGACCGTGGTCTTGCCGGCACCGTTGGGGCCGATGAGACCGGCAATCTCGGTCTTGCCGATGGTTAGGCTAAAGTCGTCGACCGCCTTAAGGCCGCCGAATTCAATGCCCAGGTGAATGCACTCGAGCGCCGGGCGCTGGCCCAGGTCGCGGTCGGGAACGATGGCGCCAGAAGGATACGGGACCATCTTGCCCTTGTTGAACTCAAACTTACTGGGCATCGGCTGCCACCTCCTTCTTGGAAGCAAAGCGGTCCTTAATGCGTGCGAAGAACGCCTTGAGCTGTGGGTTGTTAGTAAAGACCATGACCAGAATCAACACGATGGCGTAGATGAGCATGCGGTAGTCCGAGAACTGACGGAGCAGCTCGGGGAGCACCGTGAGCAGCGCCGCGGCGATAACGGAGCCGCGCATATTGCCCAGGCCGCCCAGGACCACGAACACCAGAATGAGGATGGACGTATTGAAGTCGAACTTAGTGGCGGAAAGCTGCGAGAAGTTACCGCCGAACAGGGCTCCGGCAGCGCCGGCGAGGGCAGCGGAAACCACGAAGGCGATCATGCGGTACTGGGTGACGGAGATGCCCACAGACTCGGCAGCGATCTTGTTGTCGCGCACGGCAATAATGGCACGACCGGTACGGCTGCGAACCAGGTTGAGCACAATCACGAGCGCGACCATAACCAGGATTGCGCCGGCAAGGAAGGTCGAATAGGTCGACACGCCCGATGCGCCCTGCGCGCCCTTGATGATGGCGGTGCCGTCCTCGAGCAGGTGCAGGTCGTCGATCGTGGAGTTACCCGTGATGTTAAAGATCACATGCAGGCCGCGGGAATCGACGCCCACAATGAGGCAGGTGACGACCTCTTTGATGATCTCGCCAAAAGCCAGGGTCACGATGGCCAGATAGTCGCCGCTCAGGCGCAGGACCGGGATGCCGATCAAGAAGCCCAAGATGCCAGCGGCGATAGCGCCGACCACAATGCTGATGATCAGACGCATCGGATCGGACGGAACGGTGCTCTCCAGCGCGACGGCAGTGACGATGCCCGTATAGGCACCGACGCTCATAAAGCCCGCGTGGCCCAGCGACAAGTCGCCCGCGATGCCGACGACGAGGTTAAGGGAGATGGCCATGACGATATAGGCCGTGATGGGAACCAGCTGACCGGCGATCATGCGCGGGATCATGTGGTTGGACTGCATAAAGAACACGATGGCGAACGCCACAACGCACATGGCGTACGTGACAAAGTCGTGACGCGTCTGCTTGTCTTTAAGAAACTTCATAACGCTCACCTACACCTTCTCGGGGACGTACTTGCCCAAGAGGCCGGCAGGCTTGACGAGCAGGACGATGATCAAAACACCAAAGACGATGGAGTTGGCAAGGCTCGTGGAAATGTAAGCCTGCGCCATCGCCTCGATGATGCCGATGAGAATACCGCCGACAAAGGCACCGGGGATGGAGCCGATGCCGCCGAAAACGGCAGCGTCGAAGGCCTTGATGCCAGGCATGGCGCCCGTGGTGGGCTGCAACACCGGCGAGTAGGAGCACAGGAGCACGCCGGCGATGGCGGCAAGGGCGGAGCCGATGGCGAACGTCATCGAGATGGTGCGGTTGACGTTGATGCCCATGAGCTGAGCGGCGGCCTTGTCCTCGGACACAGCGCGCATGGCCTTGCCCATCTTGGTCTTACCCGTAAAGAACATCAGGCCGGCCATGATAACCAGGCAGGCGACGATGGTGACGAGCGAGACGGCGCTTACGTTGAACTTGGCCAAGAACTCCGGCACCTGGAAGGTGACGAGCGAAGTGAAGTTCTTGGGCGTGGCGCCCCACAGAAGCTGCGCGGCGTTCTGCAGGAAGTAAGACACGCCGATAGCCGTGATCAGAACGGCCAGCGGGCCTGCTTGGCGCAGCGGCTTATAGGCCAGACCCTCGATGAGAACGCCGAGAACCGTGCAGACCACACAAGAAAGAATTACAGATACCCAGCCCGGGAGGCCGAGATACGACGTGGCGCAGAACGAGACATAGGCACCGACCATGATGACGTCGCCGTGAGCGAAGTTCAGCATCTTGGCGATACCGTAGACCATGGTGTAGCCCAACGCGATGATGGCGTAGACGCTGCCCATGGACAGGCCGTTGACCAGGTATTGGATAAAGACCGTCATGTTCCACATCCCCCTTTCGAATAGGTTTCCAGTTGATGTATGAAACAGGGACGTTACATCGTCCCTAGATACCAAGCAAGCAGGGAAGGCCAAAACCTCCCCTGCTTGGGATCAAAACCGCTCTATGTAAGGCGGCCAATTAGGCCTGTACGTACTTGCCGTCGGTGATGACGTACGCCGTGGGCTCCTTCTGGACCTGGCCTTTATCGTTCCAGGTGAGCTTGCCGGTCAGACCGTCAACGGTAATCTTGAGCATAGCCTTGGACAGCTTCTCGGCGGCCTCGGTCGGATCGGCGTCGACACCAAGACCGGCCTCCTTGACGGCCTCGGCCACCGCGTGCACGCCGTCGTAGGCGTCGGCGGCAAACTGGTCGGGGGTATCGCCGTACTTATCCTTGTAAGCGTTGACGAAGTCGGCGTTCTTCTCGTCGTCGGCGGAGAACGGGGTCATGAGCAGCAGGCCCTCGGCAAGAGAGGTATCGAAGCCCTCAACGCCCAGGATGCCGTCCATGCCGTCGCAGCCCATCATCTTGACGTCGTAGCCCATGTCCTTGGCGTTCTTGAGCAGGACGGACGCCGGCGTGTAGTAGATCGGCGCAAAGATCATGGTGGCGCCGGCCTGCTTGGCCTTGGTCAGCTGGTTCGTAAAGCTCGTGGCGGAGTCGTCCTTAAAGGTCTCCTCGTCAACAATCTCGAGCTTGGACTCAGCGGCCTGGGCCTTAAAAGAATCTGCGATGCCCGAAGAATAGGCGTCGCCGGAGTTATAGAACAGCACGAACTTCTCGTCCGCATACTTCTGCGCCAGGAACTTGGCAGCGTTGACGCCCTGGTTGGGGTCGGTGAAGCAAACCTGGAAGACGCAATCCTTGCCGTCGGTGACGTCCTCGGAGGACGCGGACGGGGTGATCATGAACGTCTTGGGGTCGTTGCCACACTCTGCGGCAACGGCAACCGACGCACCCGTGGTGGTCGGACCGACGAGGGCCTGCATGCCCCAGTCGAGCAGGGTGTTGAAGGCGTTGACGGCCTTCTCGCCGTCGGCCTGGTCATCTTCGGCCTTGCTGGCAAGCGGCAGCTCTTTGGTCGAGAAATCCTTACAGCCAAGCTCGACACCCTGGGTAACGGACTTGCCGTAGGACGCGTTGGCGCCGGTCAGCGGGCCGATGGTACCGATCTTAAACGAAGCGTCGCTCGAAGCGGAACCGCTGTCGCCGCCGTTGGAGGAGCAACCAGCTAGAATGGACATCGCCCCCAGACCTGCTGCGCTCGCGATAACGCTCCTGCGATTCATAACAGGGTTCAATGACTTACCGGTGAGGCTCGACATGCGGCTCTCCTCTCAAATCTCGTCGGGTTTCGGTTACCCGACAGGCCATCCTTCGCCGTGTTCGGCGTTCGCAAAATACTAGACGCTTTAGTTAAGGAAAGTGGCGATTATTTCAACTTTTCTTTGGATTTGTTGATTTATCCATAATTCTGCGTATTTCTATTACTTTATGCAGTATTGCCACTTTATTATGTAAAAGTAATGTTTCCGTTCTGTTACAAGTATACCTGCCTTGAATAAAACAGCCTCACCGGTCGTGCTTTATGCGCACTTAGGAAGCGATGTACTTGCCGTCCTGGATCACATAGGCTGTCCATGCCGTCGGCACCCATTAGTGTCATGTCGTAGCTCATGTCCTTGGCGTTCTTGAGCAAAACGGACGCTGGGGTGTAATAGATCGGGGCAAAAATAAGCGTGGCTCCGACAAGGAAACTCCTGCGGTTAAGTACGTTGTTGATGCTAAACATGGTGTCCCCCTTTTCGCTGGCCGCGGTGCGGCCGTCTTGCGGTACAGGGCAAACCTTATGGTGCAAACGTTGACAGCTTGTTACGGAGTTCCGTTTGTAGCGAGCATGTTTCCAATGTTTCCGCAGCGTTTCGGGGGTGCCGTTTTGTGCGACTCCTGTTGCCTAGCGAGCACGCGCCCTCGGTTCACGCTAGAATGCACTCAACCTTTAAGCGGTTAATCCATCCATAAGATGCACGAAGGAGCTATCTATGAGCGAACCCCTGCGCACCGTGAACGTCGGCCTCATCGGTCTGGGAACCGTCGGCGGCGGCGTGGCCCGTCTGATCAAGAGCCACCACGATGAGTACCTGGCCGCCTACGGCATCGACCTTAAGCTGACCCGCGCCTGCGCGCTTGCCTGGGAGCAGGCCGAAGCCGCCGGTATTGAGCGCGAGGCCTTTACGAGCGACTGGCACGACGTCGTCACCGACCCCGCCGTCGATATCGTCGTCGAGCTCATCGGCGGCGAGCACCCCGCGACCGAAATCTTCACCACCGCCTTCGAGAACGGCAAGCACGTCGTCTCTGCCAACAAGGCCCTGCTGGGCCGTCATGTCGAGACGCTCGCCGAGAAGGCGCGCGCGTGCGGCGTGCAGATTAAGTGCGAGGCCAGCTGCGGCGGTGGCATCCCCATTGTCAGCACGCTCGAGCACGACCTGGTGGGCAACAAGATCCTGACCATCGCTGGCATTCTCAACGGCACCACCAACTACATCCTGTCGCGCATGGACGCCGAGGGCGCCGATTACGCTGACGTGCTCGCCGACGCCCAGGCAAAGGGCTATGCCGAGGCCGACCCGTCCGCCGACGTCGACGGCTTCGACGCCGCCAGCAAGACGGCAATCCTCGCTTCCATCGGCTTTGGCACCCGCGTGACCACCGACGATGTCTACCAGCAGGGTATCCGTACCATCGGCGCCGAGGACATTGCCCAGGCCCGCGAGCTCGGCTACACCATCAAGCTGCTGGGGATCGCACGCAACACCGACGCCGGCGTCGACGTCCGCGTGCATCCCACGCTCATCCCGGCAGACCATATGCTCGCCAAGGTCAACGGCGCCATGAACGCCGTCTACGTGGTGGGTGACGCCGTGGGCGAAACCATGTTCTACGGTGCCGGCGCAGGCTCCTTCCCCACCGCGAGCGCCGTCGTGGGCGATATCCTGTCGCTCTCCGAGCAGATCAGCCGCGGCGTGGCTCCGCTGCCCGAGATTGAGCCCTATGGTCACAACCTCGCCTTTAAGCCCATGGACGAGCTCCAGACCAAGTACTATGTGCGCCTGAAGGTCGCCGACCGCGTGGGTGCCCTGTCCGAGACGGTCGACATCTTTGCCAAGCACAACATCTCGATCTCGCTCATCAACCAGGTCGAGGACGGCAAGTCGGGCGTCAGCGATGCCTGCTCGGTCATCTTCCTGACGCACCGCGCACTCGAGAAGGACGTCCAGGCTGCCGCCGCCGAGCTTGCCAGTGTCGACTGCGTGGCCGAGGTCGCCAACGTCCTGCGTATCGAGGACGTCGAGGCCTGGACCGAAGGTGTTATGGCCAACTAATCCAACGCTTGCCTAGCAATACACGCTTTGAGGGCTCCCGTCCGGTCTTGGACGGGAGCCCCTTTTGCTTGCGCGCTCGGAGCGCATTGACGCGGCCAGCGTTTGAACAACTTGACCGTTCGGTGTCAAGCAGGGATACCGCTCACCGATAAGCAGGCATGTTTGTTTTTGTCCGCCGCTATCCTGTGCTGCGTACGTCCACCCCCGAAGAATGGAGGCACCATGTTGCTCGAGGGCAAGAAAGCAATCATCACCGGAGGCACGCGCGGCATCGGCTATGCCATCGCCTGCCGTTTTATCGAGGAGGGTGCCGCCGTCACCGTCTTTGGCTCGCGTCAAGAGACCGCCGATGCGGCCGTTGAGAAGCTGACAGCCGCCTATCCCGACGCCAAGATCTGGGGCCGCTCCTGCGACCTCACCTCACTCGAAGCCGTGACTGAGGCCTTTACCCAGGCTGCAGCCGACATGGGCGGCTTGGACACGGTCGTCAACAATGCCGGTATCTCCCAGCGTTCAGCCCTCTTGGACTACACGGCCGAGGATTTCGCCAAAGTTATGGACCTCAACGTCGTCGCCGTCTTTAACGGCCACCGGGCAGCCGCCAAGATTATGACCGAGGCCGGCCACGGCGGCACCATCACCACCACGAGCTCAATGGTCGCCAAGTACGGTCAGCCCTCTGGCGTCGGTTACCCCACGTCCAAGTTTGCCGTTAACGGCATGGTCCAGTCGCTCTCGCGCGAGCTCGCCCCCATGGGTATTCGCGTCAATGCCGTCGCACCTGGCGTAACCAAAACCGATATGGTCGCCAACCTGCCCGAAGAGGTTATTAAGCCCATCGTCGCCACCATTCCGCTGGGTCGCATGGGCGAGCCCGAGGGCGTCGCCAACGCCTTCGTTTTCCTAGCGAGCGACATGTCCTCCTATGTCACGGGCGCCGTGCTCCCCGTCGACGGAGCCGCCCGCTCCTAAAGGTCGCAAGCCACGACTTCGAACCTCAACGAGGCCCAACGCAAAAGGCGCGCTGTCTGCATCAACCGCAGGCAGCGCGCCTTGTTCTGCCTGCAGGGGAAGCTGCGTCCCGGTATTTCAGCTCAGAACGGGGCGCAGTTTCCCTCAGGGCCATGTTTCGGAAAGAGCGCCCCGTTTTGAACGCCGATTCTGGGATACCGTTTCCGCAACGGATCTCTCGCGGAAACTGCATCCCACTCTGAGCGCCCATTCCGGGACACAGTTTCCCAACGGCCCCCGTTTCGGAAACCACATCCCGTTCCGAGCCTTCAAAGCGGGACGCGGCTTCCCCGAGAGAGTATCGACTACTTGCCGTCGTCGTCCTCGGCTTCTTCTCTTGCATAGAGCTCCAGCATGCGACGGCGGTATTCGCGCACGGCGAGCTTGGCGCGCTCCAGGCGGCGACGCTCGCGCGGAGTCAGCTCGGACGGGTCGACCTCGTCTCCATAGGTCTTATCGGCAAGCAGGTGCGCAGCGTCCACGATGCGGGCATCGATGTGGCCGCTCGCCGCCTCGGCGGAAAGACGCTCGGCAATCGTATCGAGCGTAGGCAGGCCCTCGAATACGCGACCATGGCCATGCGAAGTCAGCAGCTCATGCTCGCGCGCGAGCAAGCTCGCTAGGTCGTGGTGGGCGCGCAGGATGTCGAGCGCATCGGATGGATGCTCGGCAACCTCTGCCACGGCGGCGACCGGCGCGGCGTCGACCACGCGGTAGAAGAGCTGCGCGAGCAGCGGCATCAAGAACACCGTGATGGCGCCGGCGGCAACCATGACCGACGCAATATCTTGCGACAGCGCGCCCGCGTTGACGGCAACGCTTGTCACGGCAACGATGATCGGCAGGGCCGTGGTGCAGTACAGGGCCACGGTAATGCGACCATACGCCGACACATCACGCGTCGCAGGACAAATGCTCATAGAAATAAGTATGGGCACGGCACGAATAATCAACAACGCCACGATAAAGCCCACGAGCAGACCCGGGCGCGACGCCACGGCCGTCAGATCGATCTTTGCGCCCGATACGGTAAAGAATACCGGAATCAAAAAGCCGTAGGCCAGGCCATCAAGCTTGGTCTCGAGCGTATGGTTGCCCTCGGGGATGATGTAGCGCAAGACAAAGCCGGCGGCAAAAGAACCCAACACGATGTCGAGATCAAAGACAGCCGAGAACGCCACGAGCGTGACCAGGATGAGCACCGTCAGGCGCACGAAGGTCTGCGACGTGGTATCGGCGCGTTCCTCGACAAACGCAAAGAAGCGGCTGCCGACGCGCTTGGAGCGGCTCGGGACCACGGCCAGCAACACGCAGACCACCGCAAACAAGCCAAGGATTACAAGCGTTTGGATGCCGGTGCGGGCAGACAGCAGCACCGACATGGCAAGCACAGGGCCGAGCTCACCCCAGGTGCCATACGCGAGAATCGAGTCGCCCACGCGCGTGCCGGTGAGCGAGCGCTCACGCATGATGGGCACGAGCGTACCGAGCGCCGTCGAAGTGAGGGCAAGCGTCACGGCGATACCGTCGAAATGACTGACCGAGAACCACGGGGTAAAGCGCACGGCAAGCCAGGCGATACCAAACGTGACGACCCACGTCGCCAAGCCGTAGCGCCCCTCGACGCCCGTGATGCTCTTGGGATCGATCTCAAAGCCGGCAAGCAGGAACAAGAAGGCCAGACCCAGCTCGGACACAAGCGAGACCTCGGCATCTACATGGATGACGCCGAGCATATGGGGTCCCAGCACAGCGCCGAGCACGAGCAAAAAGACCGTCTCGGGAACGGGTTTTCCGGGAATCGCCGAGGCGATAAAAGGACTCGCAAAGGCCACGAGTGCGATGATGGCGAGCGAAACGAATGCCATGTGATGCCTTTCTCTTGTTTGCGCTTCACTGTAGCACCCTCGCCGTCCTCAACGCGCCGCGAGCTGTCGTATCATAGTGAGGTTTACAAACATGTGGCTCAAGGCGACCGCAGGGCAGACCCCGCAAACCGACCGCTGCCGCATACCGTACCGTACGCCCAACCGATCAGGAAGGCAGGAACCAATGGTCTCTCGTATCTACGTGGAGAAGAAACCCGGGTTCGACGTCGAGGCTCAGCAGCTCAAGGGCGAGCTGACCGAAATTCTCGGCATCAAGGGCATCGAGGCCCTGAGGATCATCAACCGCTACGACGTCGAGGGCATCGACGAGGAGCTTTTCCGCTCCTGCGTGCCGACCGTCTTTAGCGAGCCCCAGGTCGATGTGACCTACGACGAGCTCCCCGCAAGCGATGGCGCCGTCTTTGCCGTCGAATTCCTGCCTGGCCAGTTTGACCAGCGCGCCGACTCCGCCAGCGAGTGCGTGCAGCTCATCAGCCAGGGCGAGCGCCCCGCCGTGCGCTCCGCCAAGGTCTATATCATCTCGGGCGCTCTGGACGAAGCCGCCATCGAGGCCATCAAGCACTATGTGGTGAACCCCGTCGAGGCGCGCATCGCCTCGCTCGACCTGCCCGAGACGCTGTACATGGAGACTCCCGAGCCCCAGCCCGTCGAGGTGCTCGACGGCTTCCGCAAGCTCGACGAGGCCGGCCTTGCCGCCTTTATTGCCGATCGCGGCCTTGCCATGGACGAGGCAGACATCGCCTTCTGCCAGCAGTACTTCCGCGATGAGGACCGCGACCCCACCATCACCGAGATCCGCGTAATCGACACCTATTGGTCCGACCACTGCCGCCACACCACTTTCGGCACCGTCCTGGACGACGTGACGATCGACGACGCCGTGGTGCAGCAGGCCTTCGACCGCTACATGGAGATGCGCCATGAGCTCGGTCGCGACGCCAAGCCCGTCTGCCTCATGGACATGGGCACCATCGGCGCCAAGTACCTCAAGAAGACCGGCGTCATGACCGATGTCGATGAGTCCGAGGAGATCAACGCCTGCACCGTCAAGGTGAAGGTCGATGTCGATGGCGAGGACCAGGACTGGCTATTCCTCTTTAAGAACGAGACCCACAACCACCCGACCGAGATCGAGCCCTTCGGCGGTGCCGCCACCTGCGTGGGCGGCGCTATCCGTGACCCGCTCTCGGGCCGCAGCTATGTGTACCAGGCCATGCGCGTCACCGGCGCCGGCGACCCCACCGTCCCGGTTTCCGAGACGCTCGAGGGCAAGCTGCCGCAGCGCAAGCTCGTGACTACTGCCGCCGCCGGCTACTCCAGCTACGGCAACCAGATCGGCCTTGCCACCGGTCAGGTCAACGAGCTCTATCACCCCGGCTACGTGGCCAAGCGCATGGAGGTCGGCGCCGTCGTGGGCGCTACCCCGGCAAACCACGTGCGCCGCGAGTGCCCCGCCCCCACCGACAAGATCATCCTGCTGGGCGGCCGCACCGGCCGTGACGGCATCGGCGGTGCCACCGGCTCCTCCAAGACCCAGAACACCGAGTCCATCGAGACCTCGGGCGCCGAGGTCCAGAAGGGCAACGCCCCGGTCGAGCGCAAGCTGCAGCGCCTCTTCCGCCGCGGCGACGCCTGCCGCCTGATCAAGCGCTGCAACGACTTTGGCGCCGGCGGCGTCTCGGTCGCCGTGGGCGAGCTTGCCGACGGCCTGTATGTCGACCTGGACACCGTGACCAAGAAGTACGACGGCCTGGACGGCACCGAGCTCGCTATCTCTGAGTCCCAGGAGCGCATGGCCTGCGCCGTCGCCGACGGTGACGTCGAGGAGTTCATGGGCTACGCCGCCGAGGAGAACCTGGAGGCGACCGTTATCGCCGAGGTTACCGCCGAGCCGCGCATGCGCATGGCCTGGAACGGCGTCGCCATCGTCGACCTGTCCCGCGAGTTCCTCAACTCCAACGGCGCACCCAAGCACCAGGTCGCCCACGTGTGCGCCCGTAGCGTGTGGCAGCCCAGCTGGGCCGGCACCACGCTCGGCGAGCGCATGACCTCGCTTGTCACCGATCTTAACGTCGCCTCCAACAAGGGCCTTTCCGAGCGCTTCGACTCCACCATCGGTGCCGCGACCGTGCTCATGCCCTTTGGTGGCAAGACGCAGCTCACTCCGAGCTCTGCCATGGTCGCCAAGTTCCCCGTGGACGGCGAGACCACCACGGCGAGCGCTATGGCATGGGGCTTCAACCCCTACCTGATGGAGGCCGACCAGTTTGCGGGCGCCTACCTGTCCGTGGTCGAGTCCATCGCCAAGCTCGTTGCCGCCGGCTTTGAGCACAAGCGCGCCTACCTCTCCTTCCAGGAGTACTTCGAGCGTCTGCGCACCGAGGCCGAGCGTTGGGGCAAGCCCATGGCAGCCGTCCTGGGCGCCCTTATGGCCCAGGTCGACCTGGGTGCCGGCGCCATCGGCGGTAAGGATTCCATGAGCGGCTCGTTTGAGGACGAAGCCGGCGAGCTCAACGTTCCGCCGACCCTGATCAGCTTCGCTGTCGCCGTGGGCCGCGCGGCGCGCGCCGTCTCCCCCGAGTTCAAGGGCCTGACGCACCGCGTTGTCCGTATCGCCCCCGCCACCTATGGCGAGGACTACCGTCCCGATGCTCGGCAGCTTCTCGCCGCATTTGACGCCGTCGAGGCGCTCACCGGCACCGGCGACGCCCTGGCCGTCTCCACGCCCGGCTACGGCTGCGGCGCCGAGAGCCTCTTTAAGATGTGCGTCGGTAACCAGATCGGCATCGAGCTTGCCGATGATGTAGACGTAGAGAGCCTCTTCACCCCGCTCTACGGCAGCTTTATCGTCGAGCTCGCCGAGGATGCCGAGCTGCCCGAGGTCGCCGACGGCGTTGTCGTCGAGCCCCTGGGCACCACCGTCGAGGGCTATGTCATCGACACCGGCTCCGAGGTCATCGAGCTCTCCGAGCTCCAGGAGGCCTGGGAGAGCGGCATCGAGGGCGTCTTTGCCTACCGCAGCGCCGACGAGACCCCCGAGGTCGAGACCATCGACTTCCGTGCCAAGGACATCCACGTGTACAGCGGCGCCAAGATCGCCCGTCCGCGCGTGATCATCCCCGTGTTCCCCGGCAACAACTGTGAGTACGACAGCGCACGTGCCTTCCGCGCAGCCGGTGCCGAAGCCGACACCTTCGTGATCAACAACCTCACGCCCGAGGCCGTCGCCGAGAGCACCCACGAGCTTGCCCGCCGCATCCGTGCAAGCCAGATCGTCATGATCCCCGGCGGCTTCTCGGGCGGCGACGAGCCCGACGGCTCTGCCAAGTTCATCACGGCGTTCTTCCGCGCTCCCGAGGTCACCGAGGCAGTTCGCGATCTGCTCAAGGCCCGCAACGGCCTGATGCTAGGCATCTGCAACGGCTTCCAGGCCCTGGTCAAGCTCGGTCTGGTGCCCTATGGCGACATCGTCGACGCCACGCCCGATGCGCCCACGTTGACGTTCAACACCATCGGTCGTCATCAGAGCCGTCTGGTGCGCACCCGCATCTCGTCCAACCTGTCCCCGTGGCTGTCGCAGTGCAACCTGGACGACCCCTACACCGTCGCCATCAGCCACGGCGAGGGCCGCTTTGTCGCCAATGACGAAGTGCTCACCCAGCTGATCGCCAACGGCCAGGTCGCCACGCAGTACGTGGGCGAGAACGGCAAGCCCAGCATGGATCTCTCCGTCAACCCCAACGGCTCCGCACTCGCCATCGAGGGCATCACGAGCCCCGACGGCCGCGTCCTGGGCAAGATGGGCCATGCCGAGCGTCGCGGCGACAACCTGTACCGCAACGTGCCCGAGCATGTCCCCGGCGATAAGTTCATGCCGATCTTTGAGAGCGGCGTGGCCTACTTCGCTTAAACCTTTTCCATCAGGTACAATCCCTTCGGGTAACAACACCCGCCACCGACACATCCGGTGGCGGGTTCTTTTTTACTTCGCGCATGTAGGAAGGACATCATGGAAAGCCGCAAGCCGTATCTCGCCACCCTGCCCGGACTCATCCTGGGCTGTCTTGTTTGCTGTGCACTCTGGGGATCGGCCTTTCCCTGCATCAAGATCGGCTACGCACTCTTTAGCATCCCAGCGCACGATAGCGCTTCGCAGCTGCTCTTTGCAGGTTTACGCTTTACGCTTGCCGGCGCCCTGGTTATCGTTGGGATGAGCGCGGCCCAACGCCGCCCCCTCATACCGCAAGCGCGCGACATCAAGCCCATCTTTGTCTTGTCGCTCTTCCAGACTATCGGGCAGTACTTCTTTTTCTATCTGGGCCTCTCGCGCGCCAGCGCCATGTCGAGCTCCATCATCGAGGCCAGCGCCAACTTCCTCGCAATCCTCTTTGCCGCCCTGGCATTTCACACCGAGAAGCTCAATACGGCCAAGGTGCTTGGCTGTGCGCTGGGCTTTGCCGGCGTCGCGCTCGTCAACCTTTCGGGCGCGGACGGCACCTTTGGCTTTACGCTCGACGGCGAGGGCTTTATCTTGGCTTCCACTGTTGCAGGCGCCCTATCGACCTGCCTGATCGGCATATTCTCGCGCGAGCACGACGGCGTCTTGCTTGCCGGGTGGCAGTTTTTAGTCGGTGGCGTGGTCCTTACCGCCATCGGGTTTTTGATGGGCGGCACGTTGTCCCCCACCGAAATCGCCCCCGCCATCGCGCTCATCATTTATATGGCACTCATTTCCGCCGTCGCGTACTCGCTGTGGTCGCGCCTGCTTGCCGTCAACCCCGTCAGCCGCGTCTCGGTCTTTGGGTTTATGAACCCCGTCTTTGGTGTGGTGCTGAGCGCGCTGCTGCTCGGCGAGGGCGCTGGCACGAGCCCCGTTACCGTCATCGTTGCCCTGCTGTTGGTCTGCGGCGGCATCATCATCGTCAACAAACCCAAAAAAGCCTAGCGAGTTCACCTTTTTAGAGAGGATGTTCGCAAACTTTAGCTTAATGGAGCACACTGGTTCTCGTTGATTTCGTACCGAGTCGCGGCGGCAGACGCCCGTCTTGCCGCACCGCGCCTGGGCATTATGGCCGGTGGCCCCCACAAACGCAAAAAGGGGCGCACGACCACCACGGTCGTGCGCCCCTTTTCCTAGCGTATCTGGACGCCGGCCTTCTTTTTCTCGGCCTTGACGCGGTAGAGCTCCGCGTCGGCAGCGCGAAGCAAGTCTTGCCAGGTATCGACGCCGTCACCGACCCGTGCGTAGCCGATGGACATCTGCAACAGATACGGCACCTCGGCGCGCGCGAGCTCGTCGTTGATTGCCGCGCACAGACGTATGATGTCCTGTTCCGCTGCCGCCTTTTGAAGGACTACGAACTCATCGCCGCCATAACGTGCGATAAAGCTGCCAGACGCCGTGCAGACCTTTTTGAGCGCAGCAGATAAGACCTGAAGAGCATGGTCGCCCTCCACATGTCCATAGCGATCGTTAATCTGCTTAAAGCCGTCAGCGTCCATCATAAGCAGATATACATCTTCGGCCTGATCCACATTTGAAAAGAGCGACAGCATATAGGTCTCAAAACGGTTGCGGTTGTTGAGTCCAGTCAACGGGTCAGTCGAGATCAGTTGCTCCTGGCAGATGATATAGAGCAGCAACATGCTAATCATTAGGCTCTGTTAGACCAACATTGACATATAGGTGATGCCACCGTGGTATAATAGCCGTAAGCACTACGGCATTGGAGCATCATGAACGCCGAAGACCTGGTCATCACCTTCAAAAAGAACATGGCGAATCTCAGCAAAACCGAGCGCCGCCGCGCGATCGAATCCGTCAGGGACGTGATCCGCGCGGCGGCGTTCGATGACGCGGCCGGCTCCTCCTATGAAGTCGAATGCTGCCCGCGCTGCGGGTCAGTCGCGATTGTGAAGAAGGGGAAGGCCAAGAACGGAGAGCAGCGCTACCTCTGCCGAGACTGCGGTAGGACCTTCGGCATGGGCAGTGAGCGTATCCTGGGAACGAGCAAGCTCCCGAAGGAGACCTGGATGGCCTACGCCGAGTGCTTCGTGCTCATGCTGCCCCTGCGGGAATGCGCGAAGCGCTGCCACGTCTGCCTCAAGACCGCCTACACCATGCGCCACAGGCTGATTGAGTGCCTTTCGGCCTACTCCCCCTCGTTCAAGGTCGAACGGGGCTGCGGCTGCGAGCTCGACGAGACCTATTTTCCCGAGTCTTTCAAGGGCAACCACACGAAGGGGTCGTTCACGATGCCGCGTCCCTCCCGACATCGCGGCAAGCAGGTGCACAAGCGCGGGCTGTCGCGCGAGCAGATCTGCGTTATGACCGGCGTGAACGACTCGAACGAAACGTTCTTCGAGGTCTCGGGGCGGGGCGTCCTGTCGAGGAAACGCGCCATGGATGTGCTGAGGGGCCGCATCATGTCCGGTTCCGTCGTGGCGACGGACAAGGCGTCCGCCTACGTCGACGTCCTCGCCGAGCTCGAGGTCGCCGCGCATACTGCCTACGATTCCAAGGACCGCTCCGAGGGGACCATTAACCGGATCAACACCGTCCATTCGCTCCTCAGCACCTTCATGGAGCCGTTCAGAGGCGTGTCGACGAAGCACCTCGATGCCTACCTCGCCTGGTTCAAGTGGTGCCGGACCTTCATGGCGACCGATTCCGGCACCGCCGAGCGCACGGTCGCGCGACAGCTCGCGAACGGCGTATGCAGGAGCCGCATCCGTGACATGTTCAACATCCTGCCGCCCTATATGGACTACTGGGTCGCATCCGCCGCATAGAGACGATAAAATGGTTGCACCGTGATATACGAGGAAAGGTACAACCATGCCGTCGAACATACCCGCCACGACGATTCGCATCGAACCGGAGGTCAAGAAAGAGGCTACCGTCATCCTCGACGAGCTCGGCCTGTCTATGTCCACTGCCGTCAATGCGTTCCTCAAGGCTCTCGTCCGGGAGGGCGGGATGCCATTCGAGATGAAGGTCAAGACGTCGGCATCTGACGGAAAAACGGTGAGATAGTTGGCAAATCAACTTGAAACGCAGCTGGCACTGGCCTCTTCGCTCGGATTGTCGGAGCTGTCGAAAACCGCGATCATGCGCGGGCTTTTCTCGCTGGACGGCACTCAGATAAAGTATTCCTTCCGCAGGACGAAAAGCTATCAGATCAGCGATCCCGAGGAAAAGGTCAGGGCCGACGCCGTAGCGTTTCTGGTCCTGTCGAAAGGCTATGATTCGCGAAAGATCGATACCGAGGTGGAAGGCTCGCACAACGATTTCGCGGATATCGTACTCTACGAAGACGACAGATGCACGAAGCCCTGGCTAGTCGTCGAGAACAAGAAAGAGGGCGCGACTCCGGCTGAAAGGGCGGAAGGGGAAGCGCAGGCCTTCGCCAACGGCATCGCGCTGGGCGCAAAATACACCATGAAGGACTACGGAGACGAGTCATGCGTCTGGCAGCTCGAGGGCTTCGGCGCTAGGGAGCGCAGGAGAAATAAGCTGGGCGACAGAGAACTTCTTCCGAGGAACTACTCTCAGGATATGGTGTATCCGCTTCACGCGGGCACGGAAATGGATATTAAGCCGGCGAGCGCCTTCGATATCAGCATCGCCATCAGGCGCGCGCACTCCATCATTTGGGCTGGAGGAAAACGCGATCCGCTATCGGCTTTCGATGAGTGGAGCAAGCTGATGTTCGCCAAGGTCCGCGACGAGCGCTACACGCGAAACGGCCACCCCCGCTCGTTCCAAGCTGGTGTCAACGAGTCCGACTCGGCTATCGCCACGAGGGTCCACAAGCTGTTTAGCGACGCTAAGGAGCAAGATCAGGCCATTTTCCCGCGTGATGAGAAAATCGAGCTTCCGGATAGCAAGGTCGCCCAGGTCGTTCGCGTCATTCAGGAGATTTCGTTCATCGATACAGATTCCGACGTCATCGGAACGGCCTTCGAGGATTTCTTCGGATCGGTCTTCCGCGGAAGCCTCGGTCAGTATTTCACCATGAGGCAGATAGCGAGATTCACGGTAGGGATGCTCAATCCCACGAGTGAAGATTACGTTCTAGATCCGACGTGCGGCTCGGGAGGCTTTTTGCTCGAAACCCTCCTTCAAGTATGGAACGATACCGATGCGGGCTTTGCCGGGCAGGGGAACCTCGCGAGAATCAAATCCGATTTTGCCGCGCAGAACGTTTACGGAATCGAAATTCACCCGACCCTGGCTAGAATCTGCAAAATCAGCTTGCTCCTGCACCACGATGGTCACACGAACATCGAGGCCGACAAGAGCTGCCTCAGCCCAAACCTGAGCAAGCCGAGACTCCAGAAGGATCGCCAGTTTGACCTGATTGTGGGAAATCCGCCTTTCGGAACCAAAGTCGCAAATGGAGATGAGGACCAGCTTGACGGCGCATTCCTAGATGACTTCGTCCTAGGCTGCGGAAAGCAATCGATACAGTCGGAACAAATTATCCTGGAGAAAAGCGTCTCCTGGCTCAAGCCGGGCGGCAGGCTCGGCATGGTCCTGCCCGACGGGGTTCTCAACAACAGCGGGTCTCAATCAAATTGTCCGGCCCTTCGTGAATGGCTCTTTAAATCGGGAAGAATACTGTCCGTGATCTCCCTTCCAGACTTCGCTTTTCGCAGGTCTGGCGCCACGAACAAGACTTCGATATTGATCTTTGAAAAGTTCTCCGACCTGGAATCGGCTAGATTGGGCAATCAACTGGAAGCCTGTGAGGGAGACATTGCGGTTGCTCTCAAGGATAGCGGGCTAGACTACAACATCTTTTTCGGGGAGGCATCTCATATCGGATATACGCCATCCGGTCGACCTGATCCTAGAAACGACCTCTATATCGCCGACGAGAACGGCTATCTTTCAGACGACCAGACTGGCTCGATATTGGGAGAGTGGAACGTCTGGGAGGAAAACGGGGCGGTTTCCGACCCGAGATGCGTCGCCGAGAGGGCTTCGTCAGTATGGAGAAGCCATCCGAGTCATAGAGTGGACCCGAAATACCATGTCTACATGGCTCATAAGGGCGATTACGTGCCGCATGGCTGGTCATCTGCACCCATGATGGATCTAGTGAAACGGATGAGAAGGAACGTGGACTTCGGGAAAGAGCCGATGAAGGAATACAAGGTCTTGACTCTTTCCCAAACTGGTGTTGCAAGGCTTAGGGAACCAGGCGTCGGAAACAACCCTCCCGAATGGCGGGGGATGTATTTCTACGACTCAAGCAGCGACTGGTTTGAGGTAAGAACCTCCGACATCGTCTACTCCGGAATCGATCTTTGGAAGGGGGTCGTATGCTTCGTCACCGAGGAATTCGACCATGCCCTCGTAACGCAAGAATATCCGATCTTACGGGTCAAAGACCCAAATGTCATCGATCCGGAGTTCCTGTCGATACTCTTGAGAAGCCGCCGCTTCCAAAAGGCATTCCGCGCCATCAACACCGGCCACAGCAATCGAAGGAGAACGCAGTCTTCTGACTTCGGGAAGGTTCTCGTCTATTACCCTCCCATAGAGAAGCAGAAGGAGATCGCCTTAAAGGTGCGAAATGCACGGGAGAATATCGCGAAGGCCTATATTGGCGTTTCCGACGTAGAAAACGAACTTGATGCCATCTTACATGCGGATGACGAGTGGGATGAAACGACAGAGTCCTAACGATTGACTTATTCGAGCTTGAGAGTATCGCCCCTTTGCCGGTTTTAAATCCAGCAAAGGGGCGAATATTTTGCAATTACAAAAAGATGATTGGGCAAGATGTCAATCATGGTCTAACAGAGCCTTTCTTTTT
>JAXJIC010000047.1:0-36282 GCA_036298925.1 Collinsella aerofaciens | reverse complement strand
GAGGGGATGTAGGAATGCGATAGGAAAGTCATAGATGCGGGCGTGTTGGCTAAAATGGGTCGGCCGGGATTGGTCAATCTCGGCCGACTATATTTGGCTAAATTATTCCGGCGCTAACAATATCAGCGCAGCGCGGGCTCCTCGGCGTCGCGAGGTCGACGTACCACACGATGCGCGGGCGGGTGGACCTCCCCGTGGGTCCCGATCCCGCCGCACCTGAGGTACTGGCCGTGCATTCGGCCAGCCGCGGCCTTTACGGGTCGTGATTCAGGTCGCTGCTCATCCATGATCTCGAGCGTACGCATGCGGCGAATAGACCAGAGGCAGCAAATGGAGGCACCAACTTAGTTTTAGCTCAATCTCCTAGCACCAGTCGAAAGCAGACACTACGCCAATGTTTCAATACCCCTCCTGCATAATGCTCTGCAATGGCCACCCGATGAACGAAATATAAATTGCTAGGGTTAAAAATGAGGGGTCTCGCTTGCAGCAAATAGCATTGGTATATAGGAGCGTAGAGCCAGTAAAGATCGTTTAAGTATGCATTTAAGCATGCAGCAAGTGGAAGGAACGCATGAACGATGGTAACCGGCAGCAAAACGCACCAACTTCAGTCCATCAATAATGCCGACCATGCAATCCAGCAAGGGTGCAAGTGCCTCATCTAGAGGTACGACCATCAATTTAATTGAAGTAAGAAGTTGCGAACAGTTTTACTGACTTACCAGGACGGCGCCACACGCGTTAACCGTGAAATTGTCCAAAAAAATGCCCCAATGTTTCGCTTGTATCAGAGGCGTCTGGGGCTTCACTGATAGAATAGCCCTACTTACCAATTCGGGACCATGGCCAGGCTGTTTCACCATGAATTATACATCTGAACCCAAAAAGCCCTATGTAGTGTTAACCATAAAGCCGTCTCGCGGCGCAGCCGGCTATCTCAGGAAAAGAATAGACACTGCCATCGAATCCGGCTTCAACATTTTCAAAGTTAGACTGGAGGCTGAAGAAAACGGGTTATATCCCAATCGAGTACTTCCGATAGTTGCGACCTTGTCATCCTATTCGACCGACCACGGTTGCACTTTCCTCCCCTCCAAATCGACTGGTAAGGGAACCTATGCTGAAGCTTTGGGGTTATTAAAGCCCTACAAAGACCCTAATGGTGTCGATTCGGCATCATTTCTTGATAAAGTTTGGCGCTTCGACAGAAATACGCACTTTGATGTGGTTAGTGGGATTATCGACTCACTTCGCAAGACTACGGTGCTTGCGCCCGGGCTTCTCCATGGAATCGAATACGGATTAAACGAGATATCAGATAACGTGCTTGTTCATTCGACAAAAATGCAAAGCGAGCATGTTGAAGGCTACGTAATGGCCCAAGTTCATCGTCAATCTAACAAAGTCGCAATCGCAGTCCATGATGACGGAATTGGCATCCCCAATTCACTTAGGAGTGGCGGCGTAGCCTTTGCTGACACAAAGGAGGCTATACAACTCGCCCTCAGCAAGGGCGTAACAGATGGAAATGGCGCAGGCAACGGATTATGGCTTCTTGACAGTATTGTCGACGCAGCATCTGGTTCTCTCGATATTCAGTCTGACGGCATTGGATATAGAAAGGTTCACAAACATAAGGGGTCAGACGCTACGGTCGCATTCAGAAACGTCAACACCCCGGCAGGCGGAAGCACGTTGGTAGATTTTCAAATCTCGACAAACTCATCAATATCCATGTCAGATATTTTTGAGGGAAACTCACCAGTCAATCTTTGGAAAGAATCCCATGAAACCGACCCGTCGGGCAGAAGCCTCCGACTTCGTCTGGCTGACGAATCATCCGGATTTGGAAGCAGATACGACGCTGCGAAAATGCGCTGTTTAGCATTAAACATGGCTAACGATGCAGATAATAAGGTCTATTTGGACTTTGCGGACGTGCCGTTCATCAGCCTATCGTTTGCAGATGAGTTTATCAACAAATTGATGCGCGAGGTAGGCCTAGTCACCTTCATTCGGAAATACTCAATTGTGAATCTATGCCAATCTTGCGCGGAAGCAATCGATTATGTCACTCGAAAATAACGGAAGCCGCATGCATTAAGCGTCAACAACAATCGCTTTACGTACTTACGCTACGGTCAATCACACCAGACGCCAAGCCAACAATCCGAAGGGACCAACGTGCTAACGATTCACTATGGTGATATGGAAAATACCTCGACCTAGAACCGTTCGAGAATTTCCTCGGCGTTCTCTCGCAGATAGATATCTAGGTCCGGCACGGCAAACTGCACGTAGCCTCTCTGTGGCGCCTGAATAACCTCTCTTTGTAGCAATTTTGCCCTAATAGAGCTAATCTCATTGGTCTTTTTACCCATGCGCCTAGCAATCTCGGATGATTTGGACTGTTGTTTGTCCTCGCACATCGCCAAAAGGTATTTGATATCGTTAAGCCCCAGTCCAGAAATCGCGGGCTCGTGAACAACATCGTGAAAACGAGCCTCTGCCAGCGCAATGCCTTCGGCAACATCGCGCTCACTCACGATGGCACTTTTGGCACGATGCAAGTTGGCGCGCTGCCAAATGGAATAACCAACCAGTTGTACCAGATAGGCATAGCCCTTAGTAGCCTTAGCGGATCTCGACAACAGATCGTCCTCTATGGTCAAGCCGGTCGCAATAAAACTGTCGCCCATAGAAAGCGCCACCTCCACCTGGTTGATAGGCGCCAGATCTTCGGGGAGGGCACGACGCAAGAACGTAAGTGCCTTACCGTTAATAAGATCCATAACACCGGCGGGTAAACCGGCAAAGGCAAGTGCGATATCTACTCTTTCCCCTATCAAAAGCTGAACCGTAGACGCAATGGCACGCATATCGTCAATCGGGGCGTCCTGAACTTCATCGATGGCAATAAAAAGACCCTTGGAAGACTTCGCTGCCGAACTCAGCAACTTTCTAAGGCTTGGCTCTTTGGGCGCAACGTCAACTTTCGCGGAAACAACGCCGGCATTTACGCCGACCGAAGCATTGGCCGCAAGGGAAGAATCAGCAACCTGATCCCTCAAGTCCAGCAATAGGTTTGGGCCAGCAGAAACAATAGCGGTCTTCCAACCAAGCTCTCGCGCACGATCCCTAAGGTCGCAGAGCAAAACAGTTTTTCCGGAGCCCCTCGGTCCAGCAATGCGCATGAGCCTCGCAGGTGCACCAATTCCCGCATTCAAACTCTCGGTAAACTCAAGGGCGATATCGTCACGACCAATTATGCGCGGAGGCTCAGCGCCGGCAGTGGGACGAAAGGGGTTATGGAATGCTGTGGCGCTCACTTGTTTGCCTTTCTAGGGAATCGATTAACAGTCAATCATTGCTTATTTTTTATCGTAGACTATATCGAATAATATCGAGTTATATAAGCTTATATAAACTTATCGCGAAAGTATCGAGCTTTCGTAATTTGTCTTAGCTAGTAGCCCAACGTTGCTTTCTTCCAAGCTCATAGCGAAAGAAGGTTAAGGACTTCCTAAAAACTATTGCCTTAGACCGAGAAATACTCGCTCTCGGCTGATAGGTTCGGCCCGAGCCAGGGGTCGCCATCCAAGAAGAACTCCGGCCAGTGCTGCATGAACAGCGCCTGCTCACGCTTCCAGCGGCGCAGCTTTTCCTCGTTGGCCTCTTCCCTGCCGCGCGAGGTGAACTCGTAGTGGTACAGCTCGGCATAGGGCGTAAAGATGGTGCGGTAACCCGCCTCCCACACGCGCAGGCAAAAGTCTGCGTCGTTAAAACCGACGGCGAATTCCTCGTTGTAGCCGCCGACGCGCTCAAATACGTCGCGTCGCACCATCTGGCAGGCACCCGTCACGGCGCTAAAGTTGCCCGGGCGCACGGCACGGGCAAGATAGCCCTCGCGCTTTGCCGAGAAGTCCTGGTTGGCATGGGCAAGTGCGCCACGCACGCCAACCAAAATGCCGGCATGCTGCACCAGATGATCGGCAAAGTAGAGTTTGGCGCCCACCACGCCCGCATCGGGACGCTGCAGATAGCCCATCATCTCTTCGATAAAGTCCGGGCTTATGACCTCGGTATCGTTGTTCAGCAGCAGCAGGTAGTCACCCTTGGCGTGCTTCACACCAAAATTGATGATCTGAGAGTAATTGAACTCGCCCGGCCAGTACACAACGCGCGCGATGCCCTTGCCTTCGGATGCTGCAGCCACGCGCTCTGGCAGGGTTTCGTAATACGCAAACGTCTCCGGGGCTTCACTGTTGTTCTCCACCAAGACGATCTCGTAATTGGTATACGTGGCCTTCTGGGCGATCGACATCACACAGGCATCGAGCGTCTCAATGTGATCCTTGGTGGGGATCACAATGCTCACCAGCGGCGCAGGCTCCGGCAGCGCATGGCGCATGCGGTAGACAAACGGCGTCTCGGTCTCCTCGACCGTTCCGTGAACGCCCAGCGCGTTAAAGTGGCGCTGCAGCGCAAGACGACCCGCTTCAATGGCATACGGCTTGCTATCGGCAGAGCCATCGGCGGTCGATCCCGGATGCACGCGCCAGTGATACAGCACATGCGCAACGTGCTCAAAGCGCGCGCCGGCTGCAAGGCAGCGAAGCGTCAAGTCGTAGTCCTGGGCGCCCGCAACGTCTTCTGGGGACATACCAATGTGATCGATGAGCGCCTTCTCCACCATCAGGAAATGCGTCACGCAGTTATGGCTATAGAGCAGGTCGACGTTGAGTACGGTCTTAAAGACCGGCTGGCCCCACTCCCCCGTTTTCTGGAACATGTCCTCATCACAGAACAGGACCTGGGGACGCTCGCCCTCGGCCGCCTTGTTCAGTGCGGAAACATACTGGAATAACGCGTCCGGTTCCAGAATGTCATCGTGGTCCAAGAAAGCGATGTAGTCGCCTGTCGCTTGCTCGATACCTGCGTTGGTGTTGACCACAATGCCGCCGTTGCCGGGAAGCTCGATGCGACGGATGCGCTCGTCGTTGGCACCTGCCGCAAGGGTGGCCACCGCGTCCCATTCGGGCGAGGCGTCCATAAGCAGCAATTCCCAGTTGTCATAGCTCTGGGCTTGCACCGATTCCAGCAGCTCGCGCAGGTAGACCCGATCAGTCTTGTAGCACGGCACCACAATGCTCACGAGCGGTCTATAGGCAAAGGCCGCCGAAGCGACACGCTGGCACGCCAAATCGCCCGGCTTTGCGCGATGTCGCTCAAACCAACGTCGATAAGCTGCGTCGTCTGCACGCGCGTCCTTCATACGGTTCCAGCTGTCGTCGACCATGCCGTTGTACAGGCGACCATCCATGGCGCAAAACCCGCTTTGGATCCGCTCTGTGGGATCGCTCACGATCGCGACAAAATCTCGTATATCCTGAGGCATCTCAACACTCAGATACGATTTATTGATGCGGCATCCGTTCTGCTGCGGAACATCGACCTGCGATTCAAACACATGCACGGTAACATCGATGGCATTCATATGCGTATCGAAGATCTGGAGCTCAGGCGCGCACTGGGGGTCTCCCGCCCAGGTAACCTCATAGCGCCACACCGCGCCGACGTCTGCCGGCAAATAGCGAATGGCATCGATCTCATAGCGGCCGCAGTGTTCGCCACGCTGCGCATCGCGGATAAGCGCGCACAGCGCAGGCTTTGCTTTGTAGTTAATCTTGGATTCCAATTTGGCCACGCGGCTATCGAGACGAATAGAGCCCAACCTTTGGCCACCGGATGCAAAAACGGCATCCATCGACGAGCCATCCAAAAACGGAAGCACCAAAACGGCGAGCTCGCGCTCGTAATCGGAAACAGAAGGGCATAGCGCCAGCACACGGCCATGATCGACCGGGAGCACCAGTGACGGCAAACAAGAACCGCTCGTAGTCGCATGGGCAAACGCCTGAGAGGCCTCCCGCTCAATAAGCGCGGCGACATCCTGACCGGCAAAACGAAGCAGCACAAAAAGACGGCCCTGGCTGCGGCAAAGTGCCAAACGCTTGATACTCATCTACACTTCTCGCTTTCCCAGGGCGTTCGCTGCCACGCGCTTGCAGGCACCCAGGCGCCCAAACCTCAAGACATCGTAATCGAACATGAGCTTTTTGCACGCACGGACATTGGGGGCCTTGCTGGTAAGCGCCGCACGCACCATAGCAGCAACAGAAGGAGCGCATTGTGCGAGCGCAGCATCGCTGCCCACGGCAGAACCGGCAAGCGCCGTGGCAACGGCAGCAAACACCTTGCCGCAATCCGTACTCAACAGCCTGAGCGCATCGTACAGCACCAGATCGCAGAGGAAGTACGCCAGGTCATCGGCATGCTGAGCATCGAGACCGTCGCGCTGCCAGTCAGCCAGCACCGCAGAGTAAATCTTCACGTGCTCCAGCAGACGCGTCTCGTCGTCGTAGCGCATGGTGTCCATGAGCGAACCCTTGCGCGCCACGCGGTAATCATACAGCTTGTTCGAGATAAGCGCGGTCTTGTGCGAACGACCGTACACGGCAAAATCGAAGACCTGGTCCTCGCCATACTTAACGGTTTCGTCGAACACGATCCCGTTGCCCAGCAAAAACTCACGCTTGCAGGCGGTGCGCCATGCAAACGGGCGAGATGCTTCCTTAAACAGTAGGTCGGAGCTATAGCCTTCAAACGACACATCGCGCGGGCTCAGCACATAGTTAAGCCACGGATACCCCGCCTCAAGCGGATACGGATTCGCGCCAAAGGTCAAAACGTCGCAGTCCTCGCGCTCAAAGGCATCGACGATCACGCGGCATGCATCGGGCGTAAATCGGTCGTCGGAATCCAAAAACGCAACGATAGGCGCCGTGGACGCGGCGATGCCTGCATTACGCGCACTCGACAGGCCGCCGTTCTCCTTATCGACCAGCGTAAAGCGCGCGTCCTTTTCGCAATAGGCAGCCGCAATATCGCGCGAGCCGTCCGGCGAGCCATCGTTGACCAGCACGCCTTCCCAATCGGGCATGTCCTGCGCAAGCAGGGAGTCCAGGCACCAGGCCAGGCACTCCTCCACTTTATAGATGGGAACGACAACGGAAATCTTGGGGGTAGCCATAGTCACTCGCTCCTACTGTGCGGCCGGAACGTCATCGGGGTGCGGGTTGTCGCCGTAGGTGCACTGATACGTCAGCACACGCCAGACCAGCGGCAGGCCGCCAATCTTAAAGTAATGCTTAAACGTATTGAGCTTGCCCGGCTTCTTAAAGTCAAAGCGCGAATCGATATAGGCGCGGGGCGACTTGACCATCAGGCGCAAGTCGGTCTCGCCACGCGGATCAAACAGCGACAGATCAAAGCGACCGGCATCCCAGTCGGCCTTGAGCTCGGACGAGGCTTTCTTCCAAAACTGCTCGCGCAGTTCATCGACCAGGCGCTCATCGTTCCAACGGTACGTATCGACCTTCATGCGCATTAAAATACCCTGAAGCTGAGCCTTAAGCTCGGGGCGTTCATCCAAAAAGCGCTGCATCTCGGCGTATTCGTCGCACACGCAAAATACCTTGTTGGGCGAATTAACGGAACTCTTCTCGTTGTCTTGGCGATAGCACAAAATGGGGTCCGCGATAAACGCAGCACGCTCGGCGCATGCCCAGACCTTAAAGTTAAAACCCGCATCCTGATACGAGGCACCCGGCGTGGGAAGGAAGCGAATCTGATTGTCGTTGAGGAACGCGCGCCGATAGATAGCCGACCAAATGGAAGGTTTGCGGTAGAAGATGCCCGGGCGATCGACGGGGCGATACGCGGCGCCCGTCATATGCTCGTCGATAATCCCAAACAGCTCACGTCGCTCGCTGGGCGTGGACCAATACAGATAAAAGTCGCCCTTTACCGCATCGGCATGCTCAGCATCGGCCTTGGCGACCAGCTTTTGAAGCGAATCCTCAAACATAAAGTCGTCGGACTCAAGGATGCCCACGTACTCACCGCGCGCCATCTCCAGGCCACGGTTCATCGAGTCGCCGTAGCCGCTGTTGGCCTTGTCGATCATCTTTACACGGGGGTCGTGCTCCATGTACTCGCGGATGATATCCGGCGAGCTATCGGTGGAGCCGTCGTTGATGCAGATGATCTCGATGTCATTGAGCGTCTGCGCCACGGCGGAATCGAGGCACTCGCGCAGATAGCGCTCGACATTGCAAATGGGGACAAGCAGCGAAACTTTAGGGGTATCAGAGTTCTGCAAGAGAACCTCCCGTTGAATAGCGTGTAACAGGGTTATTTTAGCAGCCGAGTTGCGGCGGGCGGCAGCGCTTGGAATTATAGAAAGCGCTCCAGGCAGGCTTTGAGACCGCGAGTCGAAAGATAGAACAGCGTGGCGTCTGCCATCGAAACGCCCGAGGTCGCCGCAACGAGCTTGTGGGCAACACGGCGAACGGCACCCTTAGCAGGCATATCCGCCCACTCCGTTCCCAAAAACGTCGTGAGGTCCATGTTGACGCGAGCCGCCACGCGATGGAAGTCATCGGCATCCAAGCGCGCCAGATCGAACACAATTAGGTCCAAAAACCAAGTTATCAGCTCGCCGGGACACAGGTCCAAAAGACCATAGGCCGCCCAGTCTTCCAAGACCTCCTCGAGCATCTTCATGTGGGCGTCAAGCTTTTTGGCGCGCGCCTCGGCACTGTTGAACTCGTGCGTCGCCGATTCGCTCTCCATCACGTAGTGGTAGAACTTGTCAGGCATGACGACGGTCCTGCGGGCAAGCGCATAAGCCGCAAATTGGAAGACGACGTCCTCGCCCAAAGCCAAACCGGGGGCGAAGCGTATGCCTTCGCGATTGAGCAGCTCGCGCGAAAAGGCTGCACGGCAGGCATAGGGCTGCGCATTCGAATGGAACAGCAGTTGGGGATCACGGGCGCCGAAGGTACCAGCTTTGGGGCTCATGAGTTGCTGGACGCGTTTGGGGGCAGCATCGGCAGGTTCACAGACGCCGCCAAAAACGGCGGCCTCGGCATCTGCAGACTTCATGGCATGCAGCACGCGCTCGATCGTCTGGGCATCGATGTAATCGTCGGCGTCCACAAAAAAGACGGTCTCGCCCTCGGCGGCATCGATTCCGACATTTCGAGCACACGAGACGCCCGCGTTTTCCTGATCAATCACCAGTACGCGATCATCGGCCTGCGCAATCTGGCGCAACACGTTCAACGAATCATCAGTCGAACCGTCGTTGACGCAGACAACCTGAATCGAGCGCTCGGACTGGGCCAACAGCGAATCGAGGCATCGCTGAATGGAGCGCGCAGAGTTGTAAACGGGGACGACAATGGTAGCTTTAGGACACGAGGCCTCTCCCATGCCGACCTACCCCCTCAGCGATTCGATGAGGAAGGCGGCGACCACGCCTGGGCCTCCAACCGAGGCGTAATACTTGGCGCGCCCCAAGGCACCATCCGTCGCAAAACTCGGATGCTCGTCAACCCAGCCCTCAGGATCTTTGAGGATGGCAGCGAGATTTGCGCGCTTCCACGGCTTGAGGTCGTCAAGCGAAAACTCCCCCGCGTCCAAGGCCGCTTGGAACTCCTTGGCCATCTGAACCAGGAACTCCTTATAGAACTTAGGCGCCAGGCGCACGTAGTTCCACATGTACGAATCGTACTTAATGAGCTGATTGAACTTGAGCATGCGCGCGACATCGCCGCTTACGTGGTCGCGGGCATAATCCTCTCGAATCCAACGCTCAATCTCGGCATACTCGGTATTGACGCAAAAGACCTTAGCCGAAGAATTGACCGAGGAATTCTCGTTGTCCTGTCGATACGACAAAACGGCATCATGCAGGTAAACAGCCTTATTGGCGCACGCGATCACCTTAAAGGCAAATGACGTGTCCTGAAAGGATGCCCCCGGAGTCGGCAGGAACTTAATGCCGTTGCGCTCAAGAAAATCGCGACGGTACACGGCCGACCAAATCGACGGCTTTTGTTTAAAGAACTGCGTTGTATCGCTCGGGTGCACTGGCTTGCCGCAATCCTGAGGTCTAAACATCTCGTGCAGCGAGCGGCGCTCCTCGGGCTTAGACCAGTAGAAATCAAAATTCGCCTTCGCAAAGTCGGCATTATTGCTATCGGCGGCCGAGACAAGCTTTTCGAGTGCGTCGGGCGCCATAAAGTCATCGGACTCCAAGATGCCAACGTACTTGCCACGCGCCATCTCCAGACCGTGGTTCATCGAGTCGCCGTAGCCGCTGTTGGCCTTGTCGATCATCTTGACGCGCCCATCGCGCTCCATATACTCGCGGATAATCGCCGGCGAGTTGTCGGTCGACCCATCGTTAATGCAGATGATCTCAATATCCTTGAGCGTCTGCGCCAGGGCGGAATCGAGGCACTCGCGCAGGTAGCGCTGAACATTGTAAATGGGAATAAGCAGCGACAGAACAGGGCTGCCAGAGGCGTTAGTAGACAAATGTGCTCCTTAGGAAATACCTGTCGTTTCATGGTATCAAAGGGTCAGCGCGCCAGCGGGCGTTTATATAATCTATGGAGCCTCTTGCGGGCAAAGCAGCCTCACGTCATGCGGCGGGCCCATGGCAGGTTCCTGCGTTTTATTCAAAGCTTGCCGCTAAGGTGCGCCGAGCCTTTACAATAGGACAGTCCCAAGGACGTATTCGATAGCTTCCGTGCAGCGCATGCGCGCCGCGCGTGAAAGGATATATTGCCCCATGCCTTCAACCCTTCCCGCTCCCATCGATAAGCTCGCCATCGTCGTCGTTACGTACAAGCGCCAGGAACTCCTGGCCAACTTGTTCGACTCCATGACCGAGCTCACGGCCGCGCCCTGGCGCATCGTGATTGTCGATAACGAGAATTCGCGCGAGACCGAGGCCATGTGCGCCGCATTCAACGAGCGCCTGGCCAACCTGTGGGGCATCGACACCGAGCAGCTCGACGCGCAGGGCGGCACCGACCGTGTCATCTACGCCCCGCAGCTCGAAAACGGCGGCGGTGCGGGCGGCTTCTCCGCCGGCACCAAATGCGCCTACGACCTGGGCGCCCAGTGGTTCTGGGTGATGGACGACGACGTGCTCGTCATCCCCGAAGGCATCGAGCGTCTTGCCAAGTGGACCGACCGCTACGATGTCATCCAGGGTTCGCGCCTGGACTTTGACGGCGGCGCTTTCTTTTGGCAGTACCAGCTCATCCTCTCGCTCGGCATCCCTAACCCTATCGCCAAGTGGGATCTGGGTCCCGAGGGCTACCGCGCCATGAACCAGCTGTGCTTTGAGGGCGGCATGTTCTCGCGCCGCGTGGTCGACAAGATTGGCCTGCCCGACGCGCGCTTCTTTATCTACGGCGACGATGCCTGCTACGGCTACGTAGCCAGCCAGCACTTCCCCGCCGCCGTGGTCGCCGACGTGGTGCTCAAGCGTGCCCGCGCCGTCTCCAACTGGGATATCGCCGGCAAGCGCCAGCTCAACTCTACGAGCGACACCAACCGCTACTACATCATGCGCAACCGCGGTTATCTGGCCCGCTACATGCAGATTTACGGCGACTATCACCCCGTGCTGTTCCGTCTGGGCAACGCCGCGACCTTCTGCAAGGAGTTCATTCGCCTGGCCGCCGTTGACAAGTGCTTTAAGACCGGCATTCCGGCGCTGCGCCGTGGCATGAAGGACGCCCGCAAGATCGTTAAGGATCCCAACTGGAAGCCCATGCCGCCCATGAAGGACACCGAGTAACGGAAGCCGGAAACACCTCGGCGCTTAAAGCAGCTGGCACACCGTAGCCACATGCTGCCCATCAAAACCGAACCCCCAGCGCATGCGACCCACGCCGGGGCGCGGCACACGGATTTCGTCGATGCCGTCGCGCTCTATGTCGAGTAGCGACTGCACGGCCAGCAATTCCAACCCTAGCGCATCCACATCGGGGTCATACATCAAGTTAATCGTTATCAGTGGGCGCTCGTCCAGCATGCCAATCGTGTCTGCTACGTCGAACACAGCACCCGTAGGGAAAACCTGGATGTCCCAGCGACCCGCGCCACACTTTCGCCTCGAGGCAGGATTGGCATAGCCCGGCAAGCCAAAGCAGAGTCCCTGCAAGAGCAGATGATATGGTAGCGGCTTATCTGGGTCGGTCTCACCGATTCCCGCATCCCCCAGGATGCGGCTTAGCGCCCGCCTCACCGTATCCTCGTTCCCACGGCACAGCCCGTCGCGAAACGCATCGACGTCTCGAATGTCTTCGGCAGCGCACTCAAACCACTCAACAATCACTAGACGCAAGGCCTGTCTAAGCTCGTTATTGGGCAATCGCAAAGCACGGAGGCGATTGCCATGCTCTGGCTCCTCAGTCATATCCGTCGTGAGAAAACCGGACAGATACAGCGCTGTCCACATGCCATCGTCAGGCGAGACATCTGGCTCTGCAGTGCCCAAACAAAGCGGGACCTCAGCGCACCCATGGGCCTCGAGCAAATCAAACAAGACCGAAAGGCGGTCGAGATTCCACCCGGCAACTATCCTACTCAGGCAATCCGCATACCCATACAGATCGGCGCGCACAGGCGCCGTGCAGCCTCGGTCCAGAAAACCGATCACGCGCGCCGGACTCGAACAATAGACCCTGCCAAACCGATATCCCTCGAGCCATTCACGCGCATCATCAAGGTATTCCTCGCGCCCAGCATGATTCAACAGAGCCTGGACCTCGGCATCCGAAAAGCCGAACCAACGGTCACACCACGTCGAAAGCGGCGTCGACAGACAATACGAACAACTGCGCGAAGAAAGCGCCGCTTCGGCAGGACCGGGACACTCCCCCATCAGACACGTCAGCCGCAACGAATCGCGCGCAGTGGCAATGGCGTCGAACAGCACGCGATCGAATAGCCCTGCCGGATCGGCGTCGGAAGCGTCCCTCGCGCTCGCACGGCGAGACCACGCCGCATCGTACCCATCAACGAGCAATACAACCTGCTCATCGCAGGCCATCTCCAGCAGCTCAATGAGCACACCGAGCACCGAGTCAACCTCGTCCGCGCTCGCCACGCCACGCGCAACACGTTCGATGTGACGCACCTTATCTCGAGCTAAATCAGGAGCCTCCAAGAGCGCCAACAAGCGAGCGCACTCGCCCGAAAGGGCATCGCGCACGACGTCGGCAATAGCGGCACCACGCCTCGCAGCGCCAGAAAAGTCCAGCGATATCACCGGATAGCAAGCATATTCATCCCGATAGCGCCCACCGTCTGCATCCCAAATCTGAGCATTGGCAAACAAACGCTGATCAGCGCGACCAACCGCTGGACGCTCCAGAAAAGCCCTGAGCGTCGACAAGTTCATGCTTTTGCCAAAACCCTCGGGTCGACAGCACACCACAACGGACGCGTCGCAGTCCAACACATCGGCAATAAACATGGTCTTGTCAACCAGCATGCAACGACCAATGGCATCGGCAAAATCATGCACACCGACCGGCAAAACCGCATCATCGACATGGTTGACAAGCCGTACGCCAAAAGTATCGTCACTGTTGCAATACTCCTGTTCAGACACCGTAACTTCTCCCTAAAACGCAGCACGAAGCCCATTGTAGCGAGCAGTTCAAGTGCAACGCTGGATCCGTGCAAAGGCATCGGGCAACGGTAGGAACAAAGGCCTTGAGGGGGCATAACAAATCGTTGTGCAACAAAATGGGGCCCGATGCAACTGCACCGGCCCCCATTGCGAATCTTTAGTTGTCGGGCAACCGAAAGGGACTACTCCTCGGAGTCGTTCTGCCCAGCAGCCTTCTTTTGCTGATCGAGCTTATGCTTGCCACTCACAATAGACGTGGCACCCAGCGTGGCCAAGCTTGCACTGGCAAGGCTCGCCATAACGATAAGGTCGCCCGTCTTGGGCATGTTACCGCCAGATGACTTGGTCGTTGTAGTCGTCGTGGTTGTAGTGGTCACCGTCTTGGAGTCATTTTGCTCTTGGACTTGGTTGTCAGCACCGCTCTTGTCGTCGTCTTCGGGCTGTTTCTTTTCGCCCTCGGTCTTGCTCTCGTCCTTCTTCTGACCGGACTTGTCGCCCTTCTCATCAGAGCTAGGACCCTTATCGGATTCAGCCTTCTCGGAAGCCTTGTCCTTGGAGTCGCCCTTTGCGGCTTCGGTCTTTTCCGTGGAAACCTGATCAGAGTTGTCCTTGTTCTGGGCCGAGCCGTTATTGACGCCAGCCATCAGCGAAGAACCCAGCGTAGAACCAAGCTGCTCGGAGAAAGAAGGCTTCTTGTCCGGCGAAGCAACGGGAGCGTCCGGCGCCTTATTCGAGTCGTCCTTGGAAGCATCGGAATCAGGGGTCGTGTCAGAGCCGGAGCCGTTGTTAGAGCCGGTGTCAACGGACGAATCGCTCGAGCCGGTAGATGAGTTAGAGGTGCCAGCGTCGGTCGAACCAGAAGCGTCGCTGTCCGTATTGCCGGCAGAGCTTGAAGGCGAATCGCTCGCAGCAGAGCCGTTCGAATCGGAGCCGTTCGAGGTAGAGCCGTCGTTGGTAGTGCCACCAGCAGAGCCATTACCGTCAGCATCGGTCGAGGGCGCATCCATCCTGTCATCGTTGGCATCGTCACTCGAGCCGTCATTCGAATCAGGTGTCGGCGAGGGCGCCGGCGCAGGCTCGGGCTGCACGGGCGTCGCAGCGGCTGCCTCGTCCTCAGCGATATAAACCAAGCAGTCCTTTAGCTCGTTGCGGTAGCGGTTCTTCCAGCCCTCATGATACTGGGGCTGACTTGAAAACTTGGTGGCGACATTGTTGACCACGCTATTGGAGAGCGCCGTCACAAACTCGCGGTCGGACATATCGTTGGAAAGATTCGCCCAGCGGAAAAAGTCCCTGCAGCCACCGGTGCCGCACATGTTGGTGATGCTCCACACCATGCCCTTGACGCAATCGGCGCGGCCCGAAATATAAATACCCAGGCCGCTCTTGAGCCACGCCTCGGTCACCGCATAGTACGAGTTGTACGCATAGGCATCTTGAAGTGCTGAGAACTCAGCAGGATCGGTGTTGTACGCACCTTGGAAGGCATCCTGAGCGATATGGCCCAACTCGGTGAGCTGGCCGTTCTCGTACATGGCATTGCTCGTGTTGGAAATCTCGCTGCCACGATCAATCGCATCCTTGAGCATGCTGTATTTTTCGGGGTTGTAGTTGTAGGCCTGCTTCATAAACGGGATGAGCGACCAACGCCGGTCGAACTGGTAATAGCCCAGCGCGTTATAACCGTCGCCATACGAGAAGCCCTGGTTGTAGTTGCCATGGCTCTCGTACTTCGTAAAGTACTTCATCTCGGAAGTCACGTTGACAAACGAAACGCCCTGGACCGACCTCAGCACGCCCGAGAAGGACTGCTGGGTGTAGAGACCTTTGTCGATATCGGTGGCATCCGAGGCAACGCCCGGCGTGGGCTCCTCGGCGGCGGCGGGTGCCGGCGCGGAAACGGCGCCAAACGAAAGCGCCAGCGTCAGGCCCGCGACAATAGCAGAATGCTTGGGCTGCATAAGATCCTCCCTGCATTGGTGTAGTTAAAGTTCAGTTTGCAAAGATAAAAGTAAGTATTGCAGCTCGCCCGTTGTTACACAACAACCCCTCGGTAAACGGCAACAACCCTCCGCGAAATCTTAAGTAATTAAACAAACTGGTCGTCGGGCGCCATCAGAAGCTCGCCGTATCGCTCCATCAGCCCGTCCCTCAACTGACAGAAAGCGGGAATATAGACGTTCAAGATGCGCTGAATCAAATCTTGAGCGAGCTTGTTGTCGTAGATATGGACGTTCGTATTGCGGTCTCTGAGCATATCCAGCCAGGCTGCCTCATCAATAAAGTCGTAGAATCGGTAGGACTCCTTCAAGATGGCACGAGGAGACCCCGACGCGGCAAGCGTGGCGCCCTCATACTCGAGCAGACGCTTAAGGAGCTTCCAGCTCAGTTCAAATTGAAGATTGAACTTATTAATCAATCCACTCTGAACAAAATCATTGTTGAGATCCTGATTGGGCGCATCCTCAAGATTCGCCAAGGCGCTAACAAAGTTCTCATATTTTTTCATACAGAATCACACCATCCTTGGCAATCTCATCGAGCAATTGCTGCGATAGGGACTCGTCGAGATTGACGACATCTACATCTAAAAGAGTATCAAGATGTTCCTCGATCAAATATGAGAAACGGCCGAAATCCCGGCAACCTGCTACGGCGATGTCAATATCGCTCTTGGGCAAGTTGTCGCCTCGAGCACGAGAACCAAACAACACGACCTTCTCGGCGTCACATTCCCGAGCAAAAACTTCGATTTGCTTGTACACCTTGTCGAGAGATGCCATTTGCACCCCTACAGCTTAATGTCAAAGTTGATTTCGGGGACGGCGGCCAGGTCGGCCAACGTCACGCCGTCGACGTACTTTTCGATCACATCGTCCAGGCCGCGCCAGAACTTGACGGTGGAACACAGGTCACTGCGGGCGCAGCTGTTGTCGATGCCGTCGCACGCCACGGGCGCCGTGCTGCCCTCGACGGCGCGCAGGATGTCGCCGGCGCGCACCTCGGCCGGGTCCTTGGCCATCATGTAGCCGCCGCCCTTGCCGCGTACGCTCCTAAGCAGGCCAGCCTTCATAAGCGGACGAACCAGCTGCTCCAAATACTTTTGTGAGATATGCTCTCGGTCGGCGACCTCGCGCAGGGCGATCTTGCCCTCGGCGTCACCAAGCGCTGCGATATAAATCATCAAACGGAGGGCATAGCGGCCCTTAGAAGAAATGAGCATACCTACCCTTCCATCGTTTCTGGGGACAAGCACTGCCAATGAATTTGTCCCACAATCTGAAAAGTCGAGTGGATTAGTCGGGTTTTCCCTTGACTAACGCCGAACCCATAGTAACTTTATTCCGAGAAGATTCCTAGGGTTTCGTACACCCGTGAGTACACCATATACAGAGAGGAAGAGCATGAGCGCAAATCCGCTGCTTTCCATCGAGGGCCTCACCGCCTCTGTGGACGAGAAGACCATCCTCCACAACGTCAACCTCAACGTCGCCGCCGGCGAGACCCACGTGCTGATGGGCCCCAACGGCGCCGGCAAGTCCACCCTCGGCCACCTGGTCATGGGCGACCCAGTCTATACCGTCAATGACGGCCGCATCGTCTTTGACGGCCAGGACATCACCGAGCTCACCACCGACAAGCGCTCCCGCGCCGGCCTGTTCCTGAGCTTCCAGGCACCGGTCGAGATCCCCGGCGTGCCGCTGTCAAGCTTTTTGCGCGCCAGCATCGCCGGCCGCCCCGGCCTGGAGATGAAGGGCAAGGAATTCCGCCGTCGCGTCAAGGAGCTCGCAGCCGAGCTCAACATGGATACCGCCTACCTCAACCGCGAGCTGGGCGTGGGCTTCTCGGGCGGCGAGAAAAAGAAGGTCGAGATGCTCCAGCTTCTGCTGCTGCAGCCCAAGCTCGCCATCCTTGACGAGACTGACTCCGGCCTGGACGTCGATGCCCTGTCCACCGTCAGCCACGGCATGGACGCCTACCGCAAGAGCTGCGACGGCTCTATGCTCATCATTACGCATAACACGCGCATCCTGGAGCACTTGGATGTCGACCGCGTCCACGTTATGGTCAAGGGCCACATCGTGCGCGAGGACGACGCCTCGCTGATCCCCTGGATCGACAAGAACGGCTTTGAGACCTTCGAGCGCGAGGCCGCCGAGCAGCGCGCCCAGGCCGAGGCCGCCGCTGCCGAGCAGCGGGCGTAAAGGGGCGACGCAATGACCAAGAACCGCACCGAGGTCGCGGACATCGACCGCAGCCTCTACGACTTCACCTATGGCGAGGAGGGATTCGAGCGCCTCGACGCCGGCATCACGCCCGACATCGTGCGCGAAATCAGCGCCAAGAAGGACGAGCCGCAGTGGATGCTCGACCTGCGCCTCAAGTCCCTCGAGATCTTTAACCGCTTCCCGGATCCGACGTGGGGTCCCTCCATCGAGGGTCTGGACATGGACAACATCGTCACCTACGTCAAGCCCAACACCGACCAAAAGCACGACTGGGAGTCGGTGCCCGACGACATCAAGAACACCTTTGAGCGCCTGGGTATCCCCGAGGCCGAGCGCAGCTACCTGGCAGGCGTCGGCGCGCAGTACGACTCCGAGCTGGTCTACCACAACATGCAGGACACGGCGTCCAAGATGGGCATCGTCTACTCCGGCATCGAGGAGGCCCTGCACGATCCGCAGTGGGAGCCGCTCATCCACGAAAAGTTCATGACGCTCATCCCGCCCACCGACCACAAGTTTGCGGCCCTGCACGGCGCTGTGTGGTCGGGTGGCTCGTTTGTCTACGTGCCCAAGGGCACCAAGCTCGACTTCCCGCTGCAGAGCTACTTCCGCCTCAACGCCAAGGGCGCCGGCCAGTTTGAGCACACGCTCATCATCGTCGAGGACGATGCCGACCTGCATTTTATCGAGGGCTGCTCCGCGCCCAAGTACAACGTGGCGAACCTCCACGCCGGCGCTGTGGAGCTCTTTGTTGGCAAGCGTGCGCACCTGCGCTACTCGACCATCGAGAACTGGTCAAAAAACATGTACAACCTCAACACCAAGCGTGCGCGCGTGGACGAGGACGGCGACATCGAGTGGATCAGTGGCTCCTTCGGCAGCCACGTGGGTTATCTCTACCCTATGAGCGTGCTCAACGGCCGTCGCGCCCGCTCGAGCTTTACCGGTATCACCTTTGCCGGTGCCGGCCAGAACCTCGACACCGGCTGCAAAGTCGTGCTCAACGCGCCCGAGACCTCGGCGACCGTCGAGACCAAGGGCATCTCCAAGAGCGGCGGCATCCAGACCTTCCGCAGCTCCATCGTGGCCACGCCCAAGGCCGAGGGCTCCAAGGCAACCGTGAGCTGTCAGTCGCTCATGCTCGACGACCAGAGCCGCTCCGATACCATCCCCGCCATGGACATCCGCGCCAAGAATGTCGACATCGGCCACGAGGCCACTATCGGCCGCATCGGCGACGACAAGGTGTTCTACCTGATGAGCCGCGGTATCTCGGAGGAAGAGGCCCGCACCATGATCGTCAACGGCTTTGCCAACCCGGTCTCCAAGGAGCTGCCGCTGGAGTACGCCGTCGAGATGAACAACCTGATCAAGCTCGAGATGGAAGGAGCGATCGGATAATGAAACAGGAAACCAACACCGCTGCCACCACGCTCGAGCAGGTTAACGCGATGCCCGCAGCAACTTGGGGTTGGCTGAAAATGAACCAGACCAAGCTCGAGCTTTCGGACGAACTTGCCGCCGCTCCCGCCGAGGCCGTCGAGGTCGAGGGCCTGGACGAGCAGTTCCGTGGTGTGCCCGACACCTTCGACGCCGCCATGGACGCCATGGCCGAGCGCTTCCCCGAGCGCCGCGCCTCCGCTCCCGGCGACGCCGCCGACCGCGCCCGCATCACGCCCGAGACCGAGCTCGACGTGCCCGCCACCTCCGTCTACCAGGCCGGCGCCATCAAGCTCGAGGAGGAACTCTCCCCCGCCGAGGCCTTCGAGACCGGCATGGGCGAGGCCGCCTACGCCTACCTGGCCGACCACGCCACCAAGCGCATCGCCATCGATGTGCCCGCGTACAAGCACGCCACGGTTACCGTGCGCGTGAGCGGCGTCGACGCAGCGGCTGCGATTGCCGCCATCGACGTCGTCGCCCGCCCGCAGGCAACGCTCGACCTGCAGATCGCCCTAGACTCCCCCGTTGCCGGCGAGGGCGTCGTGGGTTCCGTGCTGCGCGTGTGCGCCCACGAGTACGCCACCGTCAACGTGACCTGCACGCAGACGCTCGACGACAGCTGGATCGCGCTCGACGACACCGGTCTGTTCCTGGACGAGGGCGCGCGCGTCAACGTACAGCACACCGTCCTGGGTGCCGGCGCCAGCGCCACCGGCCTTGCCGGCGACCTGCTGGGCGACACCGCCAAGGTGACGATCGATACTGATTACCTGGGTGCCCGCGAGCAGGTGCGCGACTTTAACTACGAGCTGCGCCACCGCGGCCGCAAGACCGAGTGCGAGATCGACGCCAACGGTGTGCTGACTGGCACGTCCAAGAAGGTCTACCGCGGCACCATCGACCTCGTGCACGGTTGCAAAGGTGCCGTTGGCACCGAGCGCGAGACGGTGCTCTTGGCCAACAAGGGCGTCGACAACAAGACCGTCCCCGTCATCCTGTGCGACGAGGACGACGTCGCCGGCAACCACGGCGCCACCATCGGCCACGTGCGCGACGAGCAGCTGTTCTATCTCGCCTGCCGCGGCCTTGACCAAAACGCCGCCGAGGACCTGTTCATCCGCGCCAAGCTGGAGGACGCCGCGCTTTCCGCCACCGATGAGCGCACCCGCGCCGCCGTCGTCCGCCTGGGCAACAATCTGATCGATAACTTTGAAGAGGAGCTCGCATGATCGATACCGAGCACGTAAAATGCGATACCTGCACCGCCCCCGAGCCCATGGAGCTCGACGCCAGCGACGAGGCTTCGCGCGGTTGGCCCACCGTGGACATCGAGACCAACCCCTACAAGTGCCAGTTCCCGCTGTTCCAGCAGCATCCCGAGATCGCCTTCCTTGATAGCGCCGCCACCGCGCAGCGCCCCGCTTGTGTGCTCGACGCCGAGCGCGACTTCTACCAGCGCATGAACGCCAACCCGCTGCGCGGCCTGTACTCGCTGTCCGTCGAGGCCACCGATGCCATCGCCAAGGTCCGCCAGCAGATTGCCGACCTCATCGGCGCCGCCCAGGCCAACGAAGTCGTCTTCACCCGCAACACGAGCGAGTCGCTCAACCTGGTCGCCAAGAGCTTTGCGCCCACGGTACTGGAGCCCGGCGACGAGGTCGTCATCACCATCATGGAGCACCACTCCAACCTGATTCCGTGGCAGCAGGTCTGCCGCGAGACCGGTGCCAAGCTCGTCTACCTCTACCCCACCAAGACCGGCCAGCTCACCACCGAGGAGGTTCTGGCCAAGGTGGGTCCCAAGACCAAGATTCTGGCCGTGGGTCAGGTCTCCAACGTGCTGGGCGTCGAGAACCCGGTCAAGAACCTCGGCAAGCTCGTGCACAAGTACGGCGGCTATCTGGTCGTCGACGGCGCGCAGTCGCTGCCGCACATGCCGGTCAACGTGGCCGATCTGGGCGCCGACTTCTTTGCCTTTAGCGCACACAAGGCCATGGGTCCCATGGGCATTGGCGTGCTGTGGGGCAAGATGGACCTGCTCAACGCCATGCCGCCCATGCTCACTGGTGGCGAGATGATCGACTCGGTTACCGAGCAGGACGCCGTCTGGGCGCCCGTTCCCGAGAAGTTTGAGGCCGGCACGCAGGACGCTGCCGGCATCTTCGCCACAGGTGCGGCGCTTAACTACCTCGTCAACACCGTTGGCTACGAAAACATCCAGGCCCGCGAGCAGGCACTCGTCCACTATCTGATGGGCGAACTCATGCAGCTCGACTTTGTCCAGATCATCGGCTCCATCTATTGGGACAACCACCACGGCGTTGTGAGCTTTAACGTCAAGGGCATCCATCCGCACGACGTCGCGAGCATCATGGACATGGACGGCGTCTGCATCCGCGCCGGCCACCACTGCGCGCAGCCGCTGCTTACCTGGCTGGGCGTCGAGAACCTTGCCTGCTGCCGCGCCAGCGTGGCCTTCTACAACGACAAGGCCGACATCGACAAGTTCATCGCCGGTCTGCATCACGTTTGGAGCACGTTCAATGGGTAATCTATACACCTCCACCACGTTTATGGAGCACAACTCGCACCCCGACTATAAGTACGAGATGGATGCCCCCACGCACGAGCACGACGGCATCAACCCCAGCTGTGGCGACGAGCTCACCTTGCAGCTGCGTGTCGAGAAGGGCGTGATCGAGGAGGCCTCCTTTACCGGTCATGGCTGCGCCATCAGCCAGGCCAGCGCCGACATCATGGCCGACCTCATCACCGGCGAGACCGTCGAGGAAGCTGACCGCTTGGCAGAGCTCTTCCTCGCCATGATCCGCGGCGAGCAGCTCTCCGAGGAGGACTTGGAAGACCTGGACGAAGCCGCCCAGCTCCAGGACATCTCGCACATGCCCGCCCGCGTCAAATGCGCCGAGCTCGCCTGGCGCACCCTCGACGGCATGCTCGAGGGGCAAAATAATCAGTAGTACTTGTCCCAAATCTTAAGATTTTTGTTGGCCGAATCGCTTGACAAGAGTGGTTCGGCCATTTTCTATTCCGAGAGCTCAGCCTGTGCCTTCACCCGCGCATAAGAACGCACGATACGAGATACGGTACTCTTGCTGATTCCCGTATACCGTTCGATCTCGCGCACCGTGTAGCCGCCATCGTGCAGAGCGAAAATGATTCTGTCTCGCCGCGAGGGCTCAACGGTCTTGAGATCATTGAGCGGAACCCCGAGGCTCTTCGCCATCTTGTCGGCAAAGGCGTGGCGTTCCCACTCTGTCTCTTTCATATCGCACAGCGCTGGCTCGCTACCGTCGGGCGTCGAAAGCGAATAGGCAATAAAGCCCTCGGCAGAACCAAAAAGTTCAAGCACGCAAGAAGGATCAGAAAATCCCCTCGCGGCATCGGCCGCATCACAGTCGTAAGAGCGCAGATGTTCCGCAAAGCTACTCCAGGGATAACGCTCGATTAGGCTAACGCCCGCCTCCTGCGGATCGGCGTGTACGGAGCGAATAGCCTCCATCACCTGCCAGTCGGTATCGAGCGAGCGCCGGTCAAAACGGTTCTGGAACAGATGGCCTGTGCGCCTCGTGCGTTTATTGAACCGCCGCGCGTACGTCAAAAGCAGCCGGTGCATCGCCGCGCTCATCCTGTCCTCGTAATCTGCAAGCACCAAATGCACGTGATTGCCCATAAGGCACCAAGCGATAACCGTCACACCCTCCTCGCGGCAGCACTCGCGCATCAGCTCCAAAAACTCCCACCGGTCCTCATCGCCCTCAAAGATGAGCTGCTTGCCCGTACCGCGGGCACAGACATGGTAAAAGCCGGTAACCGTTCTCCAAACGCGCTGCATGGCGCTCCCTTCGCCGGGATCTGCTTGCCATCCAATACAGCACGATTGAAGCGTGCCATCAAAACATTCACGCAAAACAATACACTCGCGCGGCCAAAGGCAGT
This sequence comes from Collinsella aerofaciens, assembly GCA_036298925.1. Lineage (GTDB taxonomy): Bacteria > Actinomycetota > Coriobacteriia > Coriobacteriales > Coriobacteriaceae > Collinsella > Collinsella aerofaciens_BN. The sequence continues at coordinate 13,083 of JAXJIC010000047.1, read as the reverse complement.
AATCAGGCGGCGAACGGCATCGTTGCAACAGGTCAACCCCCGCAATGCTTACAAGAGCTGACCAATAGCTTGCCCAAGACGGACCCCCTCTACGGAAGTTCACGACCACAGAACATAGAGTTAAACCGTTTCAATTAAAACTTCCGGACTTCTCGCTACGAAAACTGAGCCGTTCGCCGAATATTCCGTGCATTTCGCGGTATTATAGGGGCTGCATGTCATGTCCCTTTCGAAGGGTCGCCCGGCAATCGCCAGCCACGGCCCCCAGACGGGACGCCAACACGATAGAGAGGAGAGGCATGCAGTACTCACAGGAAGTGGAGAACATGTGCCCCGTTGCCAAGGGTGCATACCACGGCCCCGCACCCATCCCCGAGGAGGGCAAGTGGGTCCAGGCTAAGGAGATTTCCGACATCTCCGGTCTTACGCACGGTGTGGGTTGGTGCGCACCTCAGCAGGGCGCCTGCAAGCTCACGCTGAACGTCAAGGACGGCATCATCGAGGAGGCCCTCGTTGAGACCATCGGCTGCTCGGGCATGACCCACTCTGCCGCCATGGCTTCCGAGATCCTTCCCGGTAAGACCATCCTCGAGGCCCTCAACACCGACCTCGTCTGCGACGCCATCAACGTTGCTATGCGCGAGATCTTCCTGCAGATCGTTTACGGCCGCAGCCAGACCGCGTTCTCCGAGGGCGGCCTGCCCGTGGGCGCCTCCCTCGACGACCTCGGCAAGGGCCTTCGCTCTCAGGTCGGCACCATGTTCGGCACCAAGGCCAAGGGCGCTCGTTACCTCGAGCTCGCTCAGGGCTACGTCACCCGCATGGCTCTCAACGACAAGAACGAGATCATCGCATTCGAGTTCCTGAACCTCGGCAAGTTCACCGACGCCGTCAAGGCCGGCAAGACCCCCGAGGAGGCCATCGCTGGCGCTATGGGCCACTATGGTCAGTGGGAGAACGCTGCCAAGTACATCGACCCGCGCACCGACGAGGAGACTCACTCCGTCGCCAGCGTGTTCCCGGTTCACGAGTAGAAAGGGAGGGAAATAACTATGACTGTTACGTTCGAAGGTTACGAGCGCCGCGCTGACAAGATCAACAAGTGCCTCGCCGACAACGGCATCGCCTCCCTCGAGGAAGCTCTGCAGATCTGCACCGACAAGGGCTTCAACCCGCGTGAGATCGTCAACAACACCCAGTCCATCGCCTTCCAGAACGCCGAGTGGGCCTACACCCTCGGTTGCGCTCTCGCTGTCAAGCGTGGCGCCAAGTCCGCTTCTGAGGCTGCCGCCATCATCGGCGAGGGCATCCAGGCCTTCACCGTTCCCGGCTCCGTCGCCGAGGACCGCAAGGTCGGTCTGGGCCACGGCAACCTGGGCGCTATGCTGCTCTCCGACGACACCGAGTGCTTCGCCTTCCTGGCAGGTCACGAGTCCTTCGCTGCCGCTGAGGGTGCTATCGGCCTGGCTCTGAACGCCAACAAGGCTCGCAAGAAGCCGCTGCGCGTCATCCTCAACGGTCTGGGCAAGGACGCTGCTCAGATCATCGCCCGCATCAACGGCTTCACCTACGTGAAGACCCAGTTCGACTACTTCACGGGCGAGCTCAAGGTCGTCGAGACCATCCCATACTCCGATGGTCCCCGCGCCGCCGTCAACTGCTACGGCGCCGACGACGTCCGCGAGGGCGTTGCCATCATGTGGCACGAGAACGTCGACATCTCGATCACCGGTAACTCCACCAACCCCACGCGCTTCCAGCACCCCGTCGCTGGCACCTACAAGAAGGAGCGCCTCGAGGCTGGCAAGAAGTACTTCTCCGTCGCTTCTGGTGGCGGCACTGGCCGTACCCTGCACCCGGACAACATGGGCGCCGGCCCTGCCTCTTACGGCATGACCGACACCATGGGCCGTATGCACTCCGACGCCCAGTTCGCCGGTTCTTCCTCCGTGCCTGCGCACGTCGACATGATGGGTCTCATCGGCATGGGTAACAACCCCATGGTCGGTGCCACCGTCGCCTGCGCTGTCGCCGTCGAGGAGGCCCTCAAGGCCTAATCGCGCCCGTGCGATGCTCATATAGCTGAGCTTTGGAGCCGCTACCCACCCGGGTAGCGGCTCTTTTTGTTTGCCCCGTCCCAAATTGGTTACTCTTATTAGAAGGTCCGATATATCAGTTGCGGTGAAATACGGACTGAATTGCATCCATACAGGCCAAAACAGTCCGTATTCCACCGCAACTTACCAAATTAGCCGACCGAAGTGACCGAGTCCACCTGACGCCCACCTGCCATATTTGCCCTTTACCGATTTGCCGAGTCTTTGCGGCCCCATTGCCGATCACCCGTGCGACAATGCGCCGGACGAGAAAGGAATCCGATGGAATCGACTGATGTACTGGTAATTGGAGCTGGCATTGCGGGCCTTTGCGCCGCCATCGAAGCGGCACGCACGGGTGCAACCGTCACTGTGGCAAGCGCCGGCAAGACCATGAGTGGATCGAGCTTCTTCCCGGGTACCTGGGGCCTCGGCCTCATCGGTCCCGTCGACGAAGACGACGAGCAGGACCTCATCGACACCATCCAGACCGTCGGCGGCGGCGTTGCCGACCCCGAACTCGTCCAAACGTTCGTCCACGGCATTCGCCAAGCGATTGACTGGCTCGAGCAAGACCTGGGCGTTGAGCTCCAGCGTCCGCAAAGCGCCAAGAGTGCTCAACAAAAGCAGTTTATCCCCTGCTTTGACCACAAGACGCGCATGTGGCGCGGCCTCACCCGCAAGCCCCTTGAGGACGCTCTGACGACCTGGATCGAGTCGCTCGGCATTCGCCTGCTCCCCCGCCATGAGCTTATCGACCTTGTTGAGGACACGAACGGCAGAATAACCGGAACCGTACTCTACGACCTTACCAAAAATCGAATCGTGCCCTTTGCTGCCAAGGCCACGATCATCGCAGCCGGTGGCACAGGCGGCCTGTTCGAGCGCAGCCTTACGTCGGCTGATGTGCTCAGCTCCTCGCAGGCCATCGCACTGGCGCACGGCGCAACACTTACTAATATAGAGTTCATGCAGATGATGCCTGGCTTCATCGAGCCCAGGCGTAACTTGGTCTTCAACGAGAAAACCTGGCGCTACGTGCATGTAGACCAGCCGGTAGATATTGCCGACGACAAGCTGGACGACCTGCTCGAGCAGCGCTCTGGATATGGTCCCTTCACGTCACGCTTGGCCTCCCGCGCTATCGATCTCGTCATCGATCAGGCAGGTGCCGAAGGCCTGGCACTCCACTACGACTTCCCCCGCGAGGATGTCCCAGAGTTTGTGCAGACCTTTGCCACCTGGCTGCAAGACGAGCACGGCATCGCGCCGACCGACGAGATGCGCGTTGCGATGTATGCCCACGCCGCTAACGGCGGCATCAAGATCGATAAGACCGCGCACACGGGCGTTGAGGGCCTCTACGCTTGCGGCGAGGCGACAGGCGGCATGCACGGCGCCGACCGCATTGGTGGCTTGTCAAGCGCCAACGGCATAGTGTTCGGGCGCATCGCAGGCGCATCGGCAGCCCTTGCAGCGCAGAATGCACCTGAGATGGCCCCGAAGACGGATATCGACCTCCCCCAGCATGGCATTGCCACAACAGATGCCGAACGCCTGACACACAGCCTTAAGCACACGATGAGCACCTATTGCATGATCAACCGCACCGAGACGGGCCTATCCGAGGCACTACACGAGCTTGAGGGCTTGAAGGCAGAGGCAACGACCTTGAGCACACAGAAAGCCCAGGACAGCGAAGTCGCAGCCCTCGCCCGCCTGCAATCGCAGATTCAACTAGCACAAGAAATGGTCAAAGCCATGCGCAAGCGAACTGAAAGTCTCGGGTCGCACTATCGAGCGGATTAAACCGGACACCTATCTAAAGCAGAACACAACCAATCGATATCCATGGGCCCCGTGAGCTCGAAGCAGCACGGGCCCATTCGTGTCCGCACGGCAGCGTATCCTTATTCTGAATACAGAGTGGGCAAAGCCCGCATAGACAATAGACCAGCGAGGAGGAGATATGGACAGTAGAGATATCGAGAAGTGGCGTGTCGAACTTGATAGCTACGCCAATGTGGAAGACGGCGTTGAATATTGGCTCGCACGCGATTTAATGGAACCCATGGGGTACACTCGATGGGAGAACTTCGCCGAAGTTGTTAAGAGGGCAAAAGTCTCGTGCGAAACAAACAAAACTCCAGTTGATTCCCATTTTCGTGACACCACGAAAATGGTAACTGCCGGTGTCGCCGCTCGCGCGGTTAAAGACTACAAACTTACGCGCTACGCATGCTATTTAATCGCCCAAAACGGAGATCCAAACAAGCCGGAGATCGCGCTCGCGCAGGCATACTTTGCCGTCCAGACGCGCCGCCAAGAGCTCATAGAGCAGCGCTTCGCAGAGATTCAGCGCTTGCAGGCGCGCCACTCGCTATCCGATTCAGAGAAACAGCTCTCGGGTATTGCGTTCAAACGCGGCGTTGACTCCAAAGGATTCGCGATCATCAAGTCGAAGGGCGATGAAGCGTTATTCGGCGGCAGAAGCACGGCGGAAATGAAGCAGCAGCTCGGCGTACCCAAGAGCGCGGCATTGGCGGACAGGTTAGCCGATGTCCTCATCAAAGCAAAGGACCTTACGAACTCGATGACGGCCTTCAACGCCGAGGAACACGACCTGTACGGTCTGGACCAGATCAAGCAAGAGCACGTCGAGAACAACACAAGCGTGCGTGGCAGCCTCATCGACCGCGGAATTGTCCCCGAGAACCTACCGCCTGCCGAGGATACAAAAAAGCTCGAGCGTCGTGTGAAGGCAGACGAGAAGAAACTCAAGGAGGGTACTGACGGTTTTACCGATCCCCAGGGTAGGCTCGATCTGTGAAAGCAGCTGTGCACCGACGGGTTCGACCCCATGCGAGGTCAGCAAAAAAGACGGCCAACTTTCGTTGACCGTCTTAACTTGCTTTGGCGGGCCCTCAGGGGGTCAGCCTGCTGCGCAGGCGACCGCTGCGGCGCCAAGGCGCCTTGCGCGCTGCGCTGGCAAATGCTTACGCATTTCCTCAGCTCCGCGCCCCGACGGGTTCGACCCCATGCGAGGTCAACAAAAAAGCGACCAGCCTGGGCCGGTCGCTTTAACAATCTTTGGGTGGGCCGTCAGGGGGTCGAACCCTGGACCTTGGGATTAAGAGTCCCCTGCTCTACCAACTGAGCTAACGACCCGATATCAACACGAAGCAAGAACTGGGGTGGGTAAAGGGACTCGAACCCTCGACCTACGGGACCACAACCCGTCGCTCTAGCCAACTGAGCTACACCCACCGTGTCCTGTGCGCTTCGCGCTCGACTATTATTGCAAGGAACGCCACGCGATGCAAGCCCCAATTTTCAAGAATTTTGAAAAGAGTTTTTCGGGTCCATTTCGAGCAAATCCCACCGGTTTCATAGGAGTAAACTTGCCCCACTGCAAATGCTCGAAAGGACCGGCATGAAAGAACTCTCCAACCGCACGGCAACGTTTACCGATTCGGTCATCCGCCGTATGACGCGCATCTCCAACAAGTATGGCGCCGTCAACCTGTCGCAGGGCTTCCCCGACTTCGATCCCCCGGCGCAGCTGCTCAATAGTCTGGGCACCATCGCCACCGACCCCAAGCCGCTTTACCACCAGTACTCCATCACCTGGGGCTCCCAGGCCATGCGCGAGGCGCTCGCCGCCAAACAGGAGCACTTTATGGGCATGCCGGTGAACCCCAACGAGAATATCGTAGTCACCTGCGGCTCCACCGAGGCCATGATGGCCGCCATGATGACGGTCACGAACCCCGGCGACAAGGTCGTCATCTTCTCGCCATTCTACGAGAACTACGGCGCCGACACGATCCTTTCGGGCGCCGAGCCCATCTACGTGCCGCTCAACCCGCCCACATTCGACTTTGACCGTGAGGTGCTCGAGGCGGCCTTCCGCGACAACGACCCCAAGGCCATCGTCCTGTGCAACCCTTCCAACCCCTGCGGCAAGGTCTTTACGCGCGAGGAGCTCACCTTTATCGCCGACCTCTGCAAAAAGTACGACGCCTACTGCATCACCGACGAGGTATACGAGCACATCGTCTACGCACCCCATGAGCACGTCTACATGGCCACGCTGCCTGGCATGTTCGAGCGCACCATCAGCTGCAGCTCGCTGTCCAAGACCTACTCCATCACCGGCTGGCGTCTGGGCTACACTATCGCCCCTGCCGAAATCACCGAGCGCATCAAAAAGGTCCACGACTTCCTCACCGTGGGCGCCGCCGCTCCCCTGCAGGAAGCTGTCGTCACCGCCCTCAACTTCGACGACAGCTATTACGATGAGGTCCTTGACCTCTATGCCGCCAAACGCGACCTGTTCTGCCAGGGACTCGACAGCATCGGTCTTGAGCATAACGTGCCGCAGGGCGCCTATTACGTGATGATGGATATCTCGGAGTTTGGCTATGACAGCGACCTCGAATTCTGCGAGGACCTCGCGTCTAAAGTGGGTGTGGGCGCCGTGCCCGGCTCGAGCTTCTTCCGCGAGCCCGTCAACCATCTGATCCGCTTCCACTTTGCCAAGCGAGACGAAACGCTCAACGCCGCGCTGGAGAACCTCAAGTCGCTACGTGATAAAATCAAGCCGCGCGGGTAAGGACGGCCCGGCAACTAAAGCAACCAAAGAAGCCCTTCATCGCCCGCCGCGTTGAAGGGCTTCTTTTTATAGCGCTTTCTTAACTTGTTTAGAGCGCTATACTTTAGTCACGGAGCAACTCGTCCAAAGGGGAGGAATACCATGGCAGAACAACAGCTTATCGGAGCGCTCGAGGCCGGCGGCACCAAGATGGTGTGCGCCACGGGCTATGCGGACGGCACGGTCCTGGAGCGCGAGCAGATCGCGACCACGACCCCGCAGGAGACCGTCGAGGCCGTCAACGCATGGTTTGCGAACAAGGGCATCGCCGCGCTGGGCATCGGCGCATTTGGCCCCACCGCAGTCAACCCCGCTTCGCCCCAATACGGCAAGATCCTGGAGACACCCAAAACGGCATGGCGCTACTTTGACCTGCTGGGCACTATCCAAAACGAGCTCAATATTCCCTGCGGCTACGACACCGACGTCAACGTCGCCTGCCTGGGCGAGGTCACCTTTGGCTGCGCGCAGGGCCTCACCGACGTGGTGTACCTGACGATCGGTACCGGTGTGGGCGCTGGCGTGCTCTCGGGCGGTAAGCTCGTGCACGGCATGATGCATCCCGAGGCCGGCCACATCCTGGTCACGCGCGACCCGCGCGACACCATTGGCGAGCACAGCGCTTGCCCCTTCCACGACAACTGTCTCGAGGGCCTCATCGCCGGCCCCGGCGTTAAAAAGCGCTGGGATGGCAAGAGCGCCGGAGACATGGCCGATGACCCAGAGGCCATGGACCTGCTCGCAGGCTATCTAGCACAGGCGCTCATGACCTACACGCTGTGCTACGCGCCGCAAAAGATCATCATCGGCGGCGGTGTGGCCGACCACACCCCCATCGTGCCGCTCGCACGCAAAAAGTGTGCCGAGATGCTCAACGGCTATATCGTCACGCCCGAGGTCAACGACATCGATAACTACATCGTCAACAACAGCCTCGAGGGCAAGCAGGGCATTATGGGCTGCCTGGCCCTGGGCGCACAGGCGCTTCAGTAGCAGACGCACCCACAGGGCGTGGCGCGCCCGGCAAATCCGACCTACGGAACGACGCCACCACGCCTCATATAAGCCCTCAAATAAAAAAGGCCGCCTAGGACCAAACAATACGTCCTAGGCGGCCTTTTTAGCGCACATCAGCGACCGTAAGAGATATCGGAGCACAACGCCCGTTGCCGCTCCACAGCAGTCGATCATCACATCGGTGATCATGCCAGCGCGTCCCGGCACAAAGAGCTGAATCGTCTCGTCGATCGAGGGAATCAGCAGCAGGAACACCGCCGTGGGCAGCAGCACGTCAAAGGTGCGCCGGCCCTCAAAATCAAAGGCGTGCGTTGCCAAGATGCCGAGCACCATATACTCGGTAAAATGCGCGCACTTGCGAACAACAAAGTTGGTCACCCATTCATATGGAAGTCCCACGCTGTGCAGGAAACCGCGGATAGCTTCCATGACCGTTAGGCTCAGCGAGCCCGACCCCGAGCCGGGAACCAGCGAATTGCCCCAGATCAAGAGCGCCATCAGGCAGGTTACAACCGCCCATTTTCGATTGATCTTAACCATGCAGAAGTTATGCCTCCGCGCGGAGCGGCGCGAAGCTGGCGGTACCGCCCTCGATAACGCTCAGATAAGCACGGCCCGTACGCTTGGCGGTAGAGGACTGCAGGCGCTCGATCTCTTCCTCGAGGATCTGATTGACGCGCTCGTGACGACGGTTTTCCATAATGCCGGCGGCAATAGCCTCGGCCCGCTCGATGCTCTCGCGCGAGATACGTGCAGTATCCTCGGGGAACACAGCGCTGTGACGGCCGACATAGGCGGGGGCAGCAGGCTGAGGGGCAGCGACGGGAGCGGGGGCTGCAACAGGAGCGGGCTCGTCAATCTCATCCAGAATCGCGGTGGCGGCGGCCCACATGCCCTCGTGGCCCGAGTAATCAGCCATGGGAACATCAACCTCGAGCGAGGCATCCGGAAGGTCACCGGTGTCGATGCGATCTTGGGCATCAATCGATGCGGTGATGGCTGCAGGCTCATCGAGGTCATCGAGATCGATGACCGCGGCACCGGAGATGATAGGCATGCTGGCGAGGTTTGCGTTGTACGGCGCAGCCTCAGCCGCCTGCTGCTGGGCAGGAGCGCCCCACAGCGAGCTTTCGGCGGCACGGCGGGCGGCAACGGCCTCCTCGTCCGCAGTCATGGCTTCATCAACGTACGAATTGTCGGCAGAAGCGTTCGCGTCCACCGAGGTAGCGTTGTAGGCGTTATTGGCTGCCGCGTTGGCAACGAGTGCCACGAAAGCCGCCGTGCTGCCCGCAGGGGCGGCCTGGGAACCAGACACGGCGCGTGCCGCGGCGGCGATGTCGTCGCGATTGAAGGAGCCGGTCTGCCCGCCGTTGGTGAGCTCGTCGATGGCGACTTGATAGACGTCGCGCGAGTGTGCAGGGTCGCAGCTCACCGGCGAATCGTCGTCGAACATACTGTCGATCATGGACCAAGCCTCGGCCTCGTCCATAGCATCTGCAGCTCGAGCGATGGTAGGGACACCATCATCGGCATGACGGCGCTGGAACGCACCAGTCAGGCCGGAAAGGAATGCCGAGGTAGACTGCTCCGCCTGAGTCTGAGAAGCAGAAGCCGCAGCGTAAGGAGTCGCATCCTGCTGCTGGGCTGGAATCGAGGCGGTCTTGAACTCGCTTTGATGCTGATTGAGATTGGCGGCACCGCCCATGGCATCGGGCTGGAACAGACGCTCTTCACGCTGCGCACGGCACTCGGAGATACCCAGCGAGGCGGCATAGATACCCACGCCCGCCACCGCGCCCACGGCGAAGGGAACCGCACCCGCCACGACCGTCTCGTTCACCGACGAAAACGGCAGCGTCGCGGCATACATAACCACGGGAGCGGCAAGGCCGATCCCGCACGAAAGTCCAGCAAGAACTGCTCGTTGTGTTGCATCAGAAGAAGCCATGAGCTCTCCCCATCTTCCAGCACCCAAATCGCATCATTCAGTTGGCTGCGCGAGAGAAGATGAAGCGGGGCTATGCCCCAAAGCAACGGTATATGGTTCGTTTCATCTGCGTTTTCCGTCGCGAAGCTTAAAAGCTATTATGCGAAACCGCCCTGTCGATTGCAAGCGACGATGTCGGATTGAAACGGGAAACCTGCTGCTCGTCGGTCTTATGGTTAAAAATAAGCGCGGAGCGGCGATATGGAAAAGGGCCGAGGCTCAAAGCCCCGACCCTTTATCGCATTGATGACTATCGCTGCGCGTGGATGACAACCTAGAACGTCTGCTCGTAGTCGCTGTGCTTTTTGGCCGAACGTACCAGGAACTCTTGGTTGGTGTTGGTGCCCTTAAGACCCTTGATAAACGATGCGGCTGCGCGCTCGGTGTTGTTCATGCCGGCAAGAATGCGACGCAGGCCAAAGACAAACGGACGCATCTGCTCGTCGACCAACAGGTCCTCGTTACGCGTACCGGAGGCAACGGGGTCGATAGCCGGGAAGATGCGGCGGTCAGCCAGGTCGCGGTCGAGCTTAAGCTCCATGTTGCCGGTGCCCTTGAACTCCTCAAAGATGACTTCGTCCATCTTGGAACCGGTGTCGATGAGGGCAGAGGCCAGGATGGTGAGCGAGCCACCGTTCTCGATATTACGGGCTGCGCCCAGGAAGCGCTTGGGCGGATACAGGGCCGCCGAATCGACGCCACCCGAAAGGATGCGGCCCGAGGCGGGCGCCGCCAAGTTGTAGGCGCGGGCAAGACGCGTGATGGAGTCGAGCACCACCACAACATCGCCGCCCAGCTCCACGATGCGCTTGGCGCGCTCGATGACGAGCTCTGCCACACGAGTGTGGTTGTCGGCGGGCATATCGAAGGTCGACGCCACAACCTCGCCCTTGATGGAACGCTGCATATCGGTGACCTCTTCGGGGCGCTCGTCGACGAGCAGGCAGATGAGGTGCACCTCGGGGTTGTTAATCGAGATGGACTGGCAGATCTTCTTGAGGATCGTGGTCTTGCCGGCCTTGGGCGGGGACACGATCAGGCCACGCTGACCCTTGCCGATCGGCGACACGATGTCGATGGCGCGACCAGTAATGGAGTCCTTGCCGTGCTCCATGCGCAGCGGCTCGTTGGGATAGACCGGGGTAAGGTCGCCGAACTTGGGACGGCTGCGAATCTGCTCGGGGTCCAGACCGTTGACGGTCGTGATTTTGGCGAGGCCGGCGCGCTTGTCGCCGCCGCGCGAAGGACGAAGCGAGCCCTCGATGACGTCGCCCGTGCGCAGGCGCGCGGAGCGGATGAGGTAGGCGGGCACGAAGGCGTCGTCGTTGGACTTCATGTAGCCGTGGGCATGGATGATGCCTGAGCTATCCGGGCGAATCTGCAGGATGCCCTTGATGTCGCGGAAGCCCTCGGCCTTCGCGGCGGTGGTGTAGATCTCTTCGACGAGTTCGGCCTTCTTCTTGCCGGTCGTCTCAATCTCGAACTCCTTGGCCTTCTCGCGCAGCTCGGCGACCTTCATGGCCGCGAGCTCCTCGCGCGAAAGCGTGGGCTCGGTGGGGGCGGCGTTGCGCTCCTTGTTGCGCTGTTTGCGATCGCGCTGGCGGTTACGACGGTCGTTGTTGCGCTCGTCCTTGCGGTCGCTGCGGTCGTCATTGCGCTTGTGCTGGCGACGGTTGGGGCGAGCGCCGTCTTCGGCCTCGGCGGGCGCGGCGCCATCGGTTGCGGCGGCGTCGGCATTGGCCGCAGCGGCGTCATTGGCCTCGGCGCCGGAATCGACCTGCGCTTCGACATCAGCCTGCCGCTCGGACGCCTTGGACTTAGCGGACTTCTTACGACCGCGCTTGGGCTTCTCGGGCGCAGGCTGTTCGACGTCCTGGGACTCAGCGGCATCAATCGATGCATCGGCGGTCGTCTCGGCGGAATCCTCGGACGCACCCTTCTTGGCAGCCTTGGCCTTGGACGTGCGCTTAGCAGCAGTACGATGGCTGCGACCAGGGCGGACGTCGGCGGGCTCGACATCAGCAGAAACGGCCTCGGAAGTCGTAGCATCCTGGACGGGCGCGTCGGCAGCGGTTGCAGGCTCGGCGGTCGCCGCAGCATCCCGAGCGGCGGCGGCTGCGGCTGCGGCCTTCTCGGCCTCGACGAAAGCCTTGGGCTTGCGACCGCGACGGTGCGGGCGCAAAGCCGGATCGACAACGGGAACTTCGCTGGCCTCGGCAGGCGCAGCGGGCTCAACAGGCGATGTGCCCTCCCCTGCCGCGGAACGGACCGAAGCCTCAGCGAGCTCGGGGGTTACCTGATCGGCAACCTGCTCGGCCTTAGCAGCCGTGCGACGGCGTGTGCGCGGTGCCGGCTTCTCGGTCGGTTGGTCGGCGGCAGGGGTCTCGGGCACAGACGGGGCTGCAAACTCGGTCAGAGCCGCGGCCTCGCGCTCGGCAGCACGACGGCGGGCGCGCACCACCTGAGCCTCGCTAATCTGCGCCAACGCACGTGCCTGCGCGACCTCATCGGAAATCGGCGCCGAGGAGTCAGCTGCAACGGTGCGCTTGGCGCGCGTCGTGCGCGTGGTACGGCGCTTGGGCTTGGTGACCTCCTCGCCGTCAGCAGCAGGCTTGGTCGTGCGGCGCGTACGCTTGGGCTTTGCCGGAGCAGCCTCCTCACCAGTTGCAGGCACGGCCTTCTCAGCCGCTGCAGGCGTAGGCGTCGAAGCAGCCTTAGGCGTCTCAGGAGCCGAGGCTTGCGCGGGCGCCGCGACCTGGTCCGACGCAACCGGTGCAGCGGGAGCGGTCTGCGTCGTCGTTATTTCGTTTTCTTGCTGTTGATCAGACACAGTGTTTGCTCAACTTTCTTTTCAAGCCCTGTGATCACATGCTCCCTGCATAAACCTTCAGGGCGGCTAAACAGTCTAGCTCCGTCAAAAACCGACGGACATCATTGATCTGTATCGAGATATTTGCGTCATATACGCAGCGTTAGTGTAACACAACCGCCGCCACCTGCAACTTAGTCATTGGACGTTCTTAAACGCCCAGTCATCAGGGACACTCCTCCTCAAAAGCGCCTTGAAATGTCGCGCCAGAGGAGTGAAGCCGTGGCACCTGGAATAGCCGCGCCACGAATCGCGCCCATCTGCTACGTTTGCCCCGAGCCCCTGACCATACCCTTGTTTTTTCAAAAACAACGAGTCTGCTACCTGCACTGATAATTGTTCTCGGGGGAAGCGGGCACTGCGGGGCGCGGCAACGGCGCGCGATTTCCGCGTCGCAGCGCTACCCTGATGCTGAATGCCGGGACGATGACCCACTGACCTGCTGACGCCTCTTCGGCCG
>JAXJIC010000046.1:0-97780 GCA_036298925.1 Collinsella aerofaciens | reverse complement strand
GCTCTACAGTCCTGCTCACGACGGAGGCCACATTAAGTGGCCTCCTGTTCGTGCGGAACTCGCGATAAACTTAGCCCGTGCCGGGGCCGCTGAGCCCTGACCTGCCAATATGAGATAGGTTTATTTTGGTAGGTTTTATCAGGGGAAATACTGCTGTGTCTATCTACTGATCTGAAATCTGACCACTGAATAGACTATCTAACTAAATAGCAAGCGGCACCAACCAGCCCTTTTGCTTGCGCCCGGGAGGGCCGCATATGAAGTTTATCGCGAGTTCCGCACGCAAAGGAAAGCACTTAATGTGCTTTCCGTCTTGCGCAGGACTGTAGAGCAGGAAACTTCATATGCGGCCCTCCCGGGCGCAAGCAAAAGGGCGACCCCTGTCCGGAGTCGCCCTTGTTGAGCTGTTTATGTATAGCTGTTACTCGGCGTCGTGGTGACGGCGGGGCTTGCGGCCTCCGTTGTCGCCGGGACGGCGCGGGCGGTCGCTGCGCTCGGAGCGCTCGCGACGCGGACGCTCACGGCGCTGGAAGTGCTCGCCGTCGCCCTCAGAGGCACCCTCGGCACGAGCCGGGGCCTCGGGCTTGTCCAGACGATCGAGCGAAATCTTGCCACGATCGTCGACCTCAATGACGACGACCTTGACCTCGTCGCCCACGTTGAGGACGTCCTCGACCTTCTCCACGCGGCCCTTGGCGACGCGGGAGATGTGCAGCAGGCCGTCCTTACCGGGCAGCAGGTTGACGAAGGCGCCGAAGGGCTGGATGGAGACCACGCGACCGGTGTACTCCTCGCCCGGCTCGGGAACCTTGATAATGAGCTTGATACGCTCGACGGCCTGGTCGACAGACTCGCCGGTGCCGCCGACAAAGACGGTGCCGTCCTCCTGGATGTCGACCGAGGCGCCGGTCTCGTCCTGGATACCGCGGATGACCTTACCGCCGGAACCGATGACGTCGCGGATCTTGTCGGTCGGGACCTGGATGGAGACGATGCGCGGAGCGGTGCTGCGTGTGGTGTGGCGCGGCTCGGGAATCACATCGAGCATCTTCTGCAGGATGAAGGCGCGACCCTCCTTGGCCTGCTGCAGGGCGCGGGCCAGGATGTCGAAGGTGAGGCCGGTGGCCTTGTTGTCCATCTGCAGGGCGGTGATGCCCTCGGTGGTGCCGGTGACCTTAAAGTCCATGTCGCCCAGGAAGTCCTCGAGACCCTGGATGTCGGACAGGACCACGGTCTTACCCTCCTCCTGGATCAGGCCCATGGCGATACCGGAGACCGGGCGCTTAATGGGCACGCCGCCGTCCATAAGGGCGAGCGTAGAACCGCAGGTCGAAGCCATCGAAGAGGAGCCGTTGGACTCCATGACCTCGGAGACGACGCGGATGGCGTAGGGGAACTCGTTCTCGTCGGGAAGCACCGGAAGCAGAGCGCGCTCTGCCAGATTGCCGTGACCGATCTCGCGACGCTTGGGGCTGCCCATGCGGCCGGTCTCGCCGGTGCAGAACGGCGGGAAGTTGTAGTGGTGCATGTAGCGCTTGCCCTCGGTGGGCTCGATGGTATCCAGACGCTGGCCCTCGTTGAGCATGCCGAGCGACAGGACGGAGAGCACCTGGGTCTGGCCGCGCTGGAACAGACCGGAGCCGTGAACGAGCGGCAGGTAGTTGTCCTTCACCATGATGGGACGGATCTCGTCGGCGGCACGGCCGTCGACGCGCTCGCCGGTCTCGACGACCATAGTGCGCATGGCCTTCTTCTCGAGCTTCTTGAGCGCCACGGGGATCTCGCGCTCCCAAGCAGCCTGCTCCTCCTCGGTGAACTCGGCGCGGATGGACTCCTTCAGAGCCTCGACCTTGCCGATACGGGAGAGCTTGTCGGCGTCGCGCAAGGCGGCTGCCATCTCGTCGTAGTGGGCGAAGATGCGCTCCTGGACCTCCTCGACGGGCAGGTCGAGCGGGTACTCCTTCTTGACGATGGGGCCGTTGACCTGCTCCCACTCGGCGACGAACTCATCCTGAGCCTGGCAGAAGGCAGCAAGGGCCTCCTGGCCAAACTTCATGGCGGCGAGCATGTCGTCCTCAGAGATCTCCTCGGCGCCGGCCTCGACCATCGAGATGAAGTCGGCGGAGCCGCCCAGCTCCAAGTCCAGATCGGAGTTCTCGCGCTCCTCGTAGGTGGGGTTGACGATAAACTCGCCGGTCTCCACGTTACGGCCGATGCGCACGCAGGCAAGCGGGCCCTCGAAGGGCACGCCGCCGAGCGTCATGGCCAGGGAAGCACCCATGACGTTGATGACGTCAAAGGGGTTGACCTGGTCGGCGACAAGCGAGGTAGCGACGATGTGCACCTCGTTGCGGAAGCCGTCCGGGAAGCTCGGGCGAATCGGACGGTCGATCATGCGCGCGGTGAGCGTGGCCTTCTCGCTGGGACGGCCCTCACGCTTGAGGTAGCCACCCGGGATGCGGCCGGCAGCGTACATCTTCTCGTTGAAGTCGACGGTCAGCGGGAAGAAGTCATAGTTCTTGCGCTCCTTGGAGACGACCACGGTATCGAGCATCGTGGTGTCGCCCTGCTTGACCAGGCAGGCGCCGGTGGCCTGCTTGGCAAGCTCGCCCGACTCAAAGGTGTAGGTCTTGCCGTACAGCTCAAAGGTCTTGGATACGAGTGTCATTGTTCTCCTTTACCCCACAGGCCCCTTGCCTGCGGGCTTCTCATGTGACGCGGACCCCCTGCCCCCGCCACGCTTCAGAGCGAGATTGTTCGCGCCCTTACACAAAAAGAGCGCCCCGCTGCGCAGGACGCTCTTAGCATGTACAAATCCTACTGGATGTTGTCGCGGATGCCCAGAGCCTTGATGAGCTCACGGTACTCGACGATGTCGTTCTTCTTGATGTAGGAGAGAAGACGACGACGACGACCGACGAGCATGAGCAGACCACGACGGGTGTGGAAGTCCTTCTGATGGGACTTCATGTGCTCGGTCAGCTCCTTGATGCGCTCGGACAGGATGGCGACCTGAACCTTGGGGTTGCCGGTGTCGACCGGGGTGTTACCGAACTGGGCAGTCAGCTCCGCCTTGCGCTCTTTGGAAACAGTCATTGTTTCACCTTTCGTTTTGCGTCGCCCACGGGCGACTCGATTCGCCTCGGACTGGGAAGCCGCCGGTGGAGCGAACAACCAAGGTCGAGGTACCAACAGGTCGGTATGTTACCACAAGCAGCCCGCGCCTGCGCATCATCACCGACCCAACATGAATTCCATCGCGCGGAGGCGCTGATCGGTGTGCGTCGCAGCCCAAACATGCGAAAGCCCGAGCAGGAATGCCGCCGTATGCGGGTCGATTCGCTCGGCCATAAGCGCATCGAAGGTCATGGACATGAGGGCGCGCAGCCATGCGGTCTCACCGGTCGACACCAGTTCGGCACCTGGAACGCTCGACGCGCACGACCCGCACATGAGACCGCCCGCCTGGGCTGAAAAATACGACAGCATGGGGTCTCCGCACAGCACACAGGCCGAAAAATCGGGACGATAGCCAACGTGCGATAGCAGCTTAAAGACATATGCCGCCACAAGTAGATCCATATGTGCCGTGTCAAGCCCGCTGCCCACCAGGGCAAGCGCTCGCTGCGTTATGGCAAAGGTAAACGGGTCCTCGGCGTCCTCGAACGAGCACACGCGCGCGACCTCGGCGATCGCGCTTGCGGCGCAGGTCGTCTCGTAATCGGGCGCAGCGCCGAGCGGCGCCTCCATAAGCTCGGCCTGAGAAACCACGTCGAGTGACCGTCCATGTGCGAGCAGCATATCGACCGTACAGAACAGCTCGCAGCGCGCAGCCAGGCGTCCGCCGGGTTTGCGGGCGCCCTTTGCCACTGCACGAACCTGCCGTCCCCGCTCGTCAAGCATCGTCAAGATCAGGTCGGTCTCTTTGAGCTTCGTCTTGTCGAGGACGAGCACCTTGGTGCGATATGTCCGGGAGCCTGCCATGCGCGCCGCGCGTCCTTAGTCCTCGGCGTTGTAGCCAAAGCGGCGAATCTGGGCCTCGTCGTCACGCCAGCCGGCCTTGACCTTCACGTCCAGCTCCAAAAAGACCTGCGTGCCAAAGATGCGCTCAAGATCGCGACGGGCGTCGATACCGATATGCTTGATCATCTCGCCGCCCTTACCGATGATGATGCCCTTTTGGCCCTCGCGCTCGACGTAAATGGTGGCGTGCACGCGCAGCACCTTCTTGGTCTGCTCGAGCGCATCGCAGATCACGCCAACGGAGTGCGGAATCTCATCACGGGTGCGGCGCAAGACCTTCTCGCGTACAAACTCGGCAACGAGCGTCTCATCGGAAGCATCGGTACCCATGTCCTCGGGGAACCAACGCGGACCCTCAGGCAAAAAGTGCGCAACGGTCTCGATAAATGCATCGACGTTGAAGTTCTTGACCGACGACGTCACAATCTCGTCGTCATATTCCATGAGTTCGTGGGCTGCCTTAAGCTGCTCCATGACCTGTGCGGGGTCGGCCTCATCGGCCTTGGTGAGCACCAGGACCTTCTTGCAACGAGCGCATCTGACGCGCTCGGCAACCCAGGCGTCTCCCCTGCCGATCGGTTTGGTGGCATCAATCAAAAACGCGACAACATCAACATCGTTCAGCTCGAACAACGCGCTCTTGTTGAGCTCGGATCCCAAGCTGTCCTTGGGCTTATGAATACCGGGGGTATCGACAAAGACCAGCTGGTAGCCGGGGCGGTTGACGACGGCGCGCATGCGGCGGCGGGTCGTCTGGGCCACCGGCGAGGTGATGGCGACCTTTTTGCCATAGCAGGCATTAAGCAGCGTAGACTTGCCAGCGTTGGGACGACCGACCAGGGCCACAAAGCCGCTGCGGAAACCGGGCTCAACGTCACCAAAGCCCGCGAGGTTGTCGTCCTCGTCGCACAGGGCGTCGAGTTCCTCGTCGCTCATACCCTCAAACGGGTCGAACTCCTCGACATCCTCGAGCTCCTCGGTATCCACCGCGTCCAGGGACTCGTCGTCCAAAATCTCATCGGCAAGCTGCATATTGTCGGACATGGGAATCCCTTTCTAAATAAAGCCGAGCGCGTGGGCAAATACCAGCAAGCCCACAATCGCGGCGGTGATGGAAAGAACGTATACGGAGGCGGCGGCGATGTCCTTCGCACGCTTGGCCAGCGGATGGAGCTCCTGGGTCGCCAGGTCGACGATGGCCTCCATGGCGGTATTGCAAAGCTCGCCGTGGATCACCAGGCCGCAACAGATGATAATCGTGGCCCACTCGGCAATGTCGAGCCCCACGATGCAGCCTGCAATGACGGTGCACACGCCCGCCACGAGCATGACCTTAATGTTGCGCTCGGTCTTGACGGCGGTGACGAAGCCCTCCATAGCGTAAGAAAACGACTTTAAGAAGGACGGATGGTCCTTGTTCGATCCGGGAATCATAGACGGCTCCTAGTCGTGGGCGTGGTTGGTGATGGGGCCGACGTGGACTAGCTTGGGGTCCTCGCCGCGCTCGAGCGCCAGATCGCGCAGGATGGCGTCCTCGCGGGCCTCCATGACCTCGGCCTCGTCGTCCTCGATATGGTCATAGCCCAGCAGGTGCAGCATGCCGTGTACGAGCATCAGACGACACTCGTCAGCGGGGCTATTGCCAAAACCGGGGGCCTGACGGGCAATAACCTGCGGGGCCAAGATGATATCGCCGAGCTCGAGCGTCTCGTCGGCGGGAATATCCTCGTCAAAGGCCGAGTCGCATTCAAACGAAAGCACATCGGTGGTGCGGTCGATACCGCGCCACTCGTGGTTGAGCTCGTGCATCTCGTCCTCGTCGACATACGAAAGGGAAATCTCGACTTCACGCTCAACGCCCTCGGCGGCAAGCACAACCTCGCAGATGTGCTCCACCTCCTGCGCGTCGAGCAGCGTATCGAGCTCGGCATCGTTGCTGATCAATACACTCAACGGGACTCCTTTCGGTCACGTACGCGCTTCTCGCGCACATCATCATAAGTATCGTATGCCTCGACGATACGTCCCACCAAGGCATGGCGCACCACGTCGGCACGCTCGAGGTGCGAAAATGCGACATCATCGACACGGCCCAAAATCTTCTCGACATCCGCCAAGCCACCACGACGACCCACCAGGTCACGCTGGCTCAGGTCGCCGGTAATCACGAACTTGGAGTTGAAGCCCAGGCGCGTCAGGAACATCTTCATCTGCTCGGGCGTGGTATTTTGTGCCTCGTCGAGCACCACGAAGGCATCACTCAGCGTGCGGCCGCGCATGTAGGCAAGCGGGGCGATCTCGATCACGCCGCGCTCCATAAGCTCATCGGTGCGCTCGCGATCCATCATGTCAAAAAGGGCGTCGTAAAGCGGACGCATGTAGGGATCGATCTTTTCCTCGAGGGTGCCGGGCAAAAAGCCCAGATTCTCCCCCGCCTCGA
Organism: Collinsella aerofaciens; assembly: GCA_036298925.1. Lineage (GTDB taxonomy): Bacteria > Actinomycetota > Coriobacteriia > Coriobacteriales > Coriobacteriaceae > Collinsella > Collinsella aerofaciens_BN. The sequence continues at coordinate 91,317 of JAXJIC010000046.1, read as the reverse complement.
CAACCGGACGCGTCAAGATCAGACGGCCCACCTCGTGACGCTTGAGCGCGGCAACGGCGAGCGCCATGGCCAGATAGGTCTTACCGGTGCCGGCAGGACCCAGGCCAAACGTGATGGTATGCGTGCGGATGGCATCCACATAGCGCTTTTGGCCGAGCGTCTTGGGGCGAATGACGCGGCCGCGATACGAAAGCAGCACGTCATCGCGAAGCGACGTAGCCTCGTGCTCACCGTCGCGCAAGACGGCCAGGCAGCGAGAGACATCGTCGGCAGACAGCGTGCGCCCGGCGGCCGCCTCGCAAAAAGCGTGCTCGAAAAAGCGCGCCACGAGTTCGACCTCGTCCGGGTCGCCGCTCACGGAGATGCTATCGCCACGGGCGACCACATGAGCGCGAACCAAACTCTCGAGCGCACGAAGGACGCCGTCGCCGGCGCCCAAAACGCGCGAGGGATCAATCCCCTCGGGAACGGTAAGTCTAATCTTCAAGGCTTCCATGAACCTCCCTGCGTGCATGGACCAAGCCGGAATCATCGACTCCGATGATAGCAACATCGAGCAGGCACGGGGCTGTAAGTCCACAGGTATCGTCAAGACGGGCATGATGGAACGAGCCGAGCGTCAGGTTGTCGCCATACTCGAGCACGGCACGCTCGACCGTGCCCACGCGACGGCGAGCGTCGGCAATAGCGAGCTCCTGTGCAGCGGCCCGCATACGGCGGCTGCGCTCGGCCATAACCTCGGGCGGAACCTGGTCGGGCATGTCGGCAGCAAGGGTACCGGGACGCTTGCTGTAGCGGAACACGTGCATACGCGAGAAACCCACACGGCGGCACAGCGCCAGCGACTCCTCGAACTCCTCGTCCGTCTCGCCAGGGAAGCCGACAATAACGTCGCAAGAAAGTGACGCCTGCGGCAGATTGGCGCGAATCATACGCACCGTGTCCTCAAAGGCCTCCGCACTATAGGGACGGCCCATGCGATGCAGGGTCGCCGTGCAGCCGGACTGCACGGGCAGGTGCAAAAACGGGGCGATACGCTGCGGAAAGCGCGCCATAACCTTAAGCAGGCGCTCGGAGATATCCATGGGCTCGACCGAGGAAATGCGCACATGCGGAATAGACGTGCGCTCCATGATGGCCTCGAGCAGCTCATCGATTTCGACGTGCTCGTCGGTCGCGCTCTTGCCATCGTAGGCACCCAGGTTCACACCGGTCAGCACCACCTCGGGCACGCCGGCCTCCTGGGCCTCGCGAACTTGCTCGAGCACGGACTCGACGGGCACGGAGCGCTCGGGGCCGCGCGCCTTCCACACAATGCAATAGGTGCAGCGATGGTTGCAGCCATCCTGAATCTTCACGCCCAGGCGAGAGCGACCGAGCGCATCGACCACCTCGCCATCGCTGCAGGCGGGAACGCTATCGGACTCAACACCCAGCACCTCGCATACACGTTCGGCGACATCTATCTTGGACGGCTCGGCAATCACACGATCCGAAAGCTCCGACAGCTCCTCGGGATGCAAATTGACCACGCATCCGGTCACGACCACATAGGGCTCGTTTGGATGGGCCAGCGCATGACGGACGGCCTTACGGGTCTTGGCCTCGGCCTCGCCCGTAACGGCACAAGTGTTAATGACGATCAGATCGGCATCCTGGGGCTCCACAATAGCAAAGCCCAAGCGCATAAGATCGGCAGTGATACGGTCAGACTCAACCCGGTTGACACGGCAGCCGAGGTTGACGACGGAAATATGGGGTGCGAGCACGCGGGCTCCTTAATCGAGGATATCGTCGAGGGCACTCTTGATACGGTCGGTCACCGACTTCTTACCGGAAGCGACGTCATCGCCCATCTCATCGGCAAAAGCACGGAGCAGCTCGCGCTGCTTATTGGAAAGATTGGTGGGAACGACCACGCGCAGTTGCACGATCAGGCGGCCACGCGAACCGCCACCGCCAATGCGCGGCATGCCGTAATTATTGACGCTCACGGTGTCGCCGTACTGGGCGCCGGCGGGAACCGTCACCTTAACGACCTCGTCGGGCATAATGCCCTCGACCTCGATCTCGCAGCCGAGCGCAGCCTGCGCAATCGAGATATCGCTCACCAGGTACAGGTCGTCCCCGTTGCGCTTAAAGCGCTCATGGTCGGCAACGCGCACGTTGACAATCAGGTCGCCCGAAGGCTCGCCGCGAAGGCCGGCCTCGCCAAAGCCGCTCACGCGCAGCTGGCGACCGGTCGAAACGCCGGCGGGAATATCGATGTCGATCTTTTCGTGCGAAGGCGTGCGGCCCTGACCGTCGCAGGTCTCGCAGGGATGGTCGATGACCGTGCCCTCGCCATGGCAGTCGGGGCAAGGCGAAGAGGACTGAACCTGGCCCAAAAACGATCGCTGAACCGTCGTGACATAGCCCGTACCGTGGCATCGGCCGCACTGCTTTTCCTGTGCGCCCTCTGCCCTACCGGTGCCGTTGCAGTCCTCGCAAGGAGCAAGGCGGTCATAGCTGATCGTCTTTTTGCAGCCGAGCGCCGCCTCCTCGAGCGTCACCGAAAGCGAGATGGCCATATCACGTCCGCGACGACGCTCACGACGGCTGCGGGCGCCACCGCCGGCACCGCCGCCAAAGAACGACGAGAACAAGTCGTCCATGCCCATGCCACCAAAGATATCGTTGATATCGACGTAGCCCGAACCACCAGGGCCGTCGGCAGTGCCGTAACGGTCGTAGTTAGCACGCTTCTGCTCATCGGAAAGAACGGAATAGGCCTCGTTGAGCTCCTTGAACTTGGCCTCGGCCTCGGGGTCGTCCGAAACATCCGGATGTACGGTACGGGCCTTCTTTAGAAACGCACGCTTAATCGTCCGCGCGTCGGCATCCCTGTCGACGCCAAGCACCTCGTAGTAATCCCTATTTTCCGACACGACCGAATCCTTCCGACTTTCATTATTGTCACAGTGCGTCCTATACCCAAGCAGGGCCGACCGCAAACAGAGGGTTTGATGTTATTGCATTTGGTACGGCGAAAGCATGGCCCGTTGCGAACAGCTCGCGAACCAAACCGACACGAGCGCGAACATGAAGCCGTTGGCAAAACCGTTGGCAAACTGCATCGCGCCGCGCTTCCACCACAGCAGGCTGCGATGAAGCACGCCGTCCGAAAGCACCATGAACAGGCCCATGGCAAACGGAATAAAGCACATCATGGCAAAGGCCGAGAACACGCCCGAGATGGCCGAGAGTACCAAAAACGGCGCCACGATGCCCATCAGGTAAAAACCGGTACGAGCTTTGCCTTCCAAGCGCTCGGCCTCAACATGGGCGCGGCCGACCAGATCGCCGCCCGCGGCACCGTTGGTGCCAGCATGACCCATGCCGCCAATGCGGACCTCGTCGCCATCGTGCGTGCCGGCAGGAAACTCAATCGTCTGCTCGGAGGTTACGCGAGTACGACCGCTGCCGCCGCAATCAGGGCAGGGGTCGGCCACGACCTTACCGGAACCGCCGCACTCGGGGCAGACCGACTGGAACGTACCCGCACCAAACAGGAAGGACAGGTCGACGTCGATGTGGCCGCGGCCACCGCAGCTCGGGCAGGTATGGGCATGCTCAGACGAAACGGAGCCCGAACCGCCGCAGTTGTTACAGGTATCGAAGCGCGTGTAGCGGACGGTCTTGCGGGCACCGCCCTTGGCCTCCTTGGCGTCGAGTTTGATATCAACGACCACGTTGGCGCCGTTCTCGGGATTGTAGGCAGCCTGCCCGCGACGCGGCTGGCCCCAGGCGCCACCAAAGGGAAAACCGCCCTCAAAGGGATTGCCATAGCCAGCGCTGCCGGCGTAGCCGCCGCCATAGGGCGAAGCCGTAGGAGCGCCGGCGAAGGGGTTGCCCGAACGCATGGCGTCGTAGCGCGAACGCTTCTGCTCGTCCGAAAGCACGGCGTAGGCCTCGGAAACCTCTTTAAACTTTTCCTCGGCATCCGGCTCTTTGTTGACGTCCGGATGGAGCTTGCGGGCCTTTTGCTGGAAGGCCTTTTGAATATCACGCGAGGTGGCGTCCTTGGAGACACCCAAAATCTCGTAGTAATCTATTTCGTTCATCGTCGCCATGCGCGGCAACCTCCTGCTCACAGCAGCGTATATATTCCGGTAATTCTACCCGAGCGGCCTAAGCTAGATCCCAAAACAGCTCGAACAGAACATTTCCATCGAGCCAGCCCAGGTGTGTCGGCGCCAGACGAGCTCGGACATGGCCCGCGAGGACGTCTGCCGAAGTGAAGGGTCCCTCATGGACTCCGAGCGTCTCGGGCACCCAAGTGGCAAGACCCAATTCGAGCGCGCGATCGCAGGCAGCTGCCAGCTCGCCCGTTGGGATGACGCAAGCTGCACGAACCAACAGATCGGACGAAATACCGCGCGTCATGCGACAAGCGAGCATCAGGTCTTCAGCCGCAGCCTCACGCTGCGACAGATATTCAGTCTCGAACGCCGTCGCGTCATCGTCACGTTGCACCAGACGCACGCGGTACGCAACGCCTCGAGAAGAAACACCGGGGAACAAACCTGCAAGACGGTCGAAATCCCCGGCGTCGAGCATGCCCGCGGCAGAACGACCCAGGCCCAGGTAGCCCCGTCCGGTCCAGTAGGCAATGTTATGGGCGCACTCATGGCCGTCGAGCGCATAGCTTGCCACCTCATACGGGTGATAGCCGGCCGCACCCAGACGCTCACGCGCCACATCCATGCACGAAGCTTGAAAATCCTCGTCGGGCTCGACCGACTCGTCGCGGCACGCCATGCGATAAAGGGGCGTCCCCTCCTCAAGCGTAAGCGGGTAGACCGACACATGATGCGGAGCCGCCGCCAGCACGCCATCGAGCGTGTGCTTCCAACTCGCTGCGGTCTGCCCGGGAAGTCCGCACATAAGGTCGCACGACACATCGAGCCCAGCGTCCTTAACCGTCGCGATGGCGGCGAGCGCCCGATCGGCATCGTGAATACGGCCGATGGCAGTAAGTTCGGTGTTATCGAGCGTTTGCACGCCCAGAGAGACGCGTGTGACACCAACCTTGGCAAGCGCAGCGGCAAGCTCGGCGGTCAGCGACTCGGGATTGGCCTCGCAGGTAAACTCAACGGGGGCGCACCACGCACGAATACGCCGCACCAGCTCCACCAGGCGCTCCCCCGCCAGCGACGGCGTACCGCCGCCAACATAGACGGTGCGGATCTGGTCAAGGGCCCCAGCCTTGCCAAAAGCATCGAGACGCGCGAACAACTGCTCAAAATAGAAATCGAGCGCAGCGCTCAGGTCGCACGGAGCAAAACTGCGTGAGTCAAAGTCGCAGTACCGGCACTTTTTGGCGCAAAACGGCACGTGCGCATACAGCGCGGTAACGGCCACCCTTAAGCCCCCAGCGGATGAGGGGGCACCGATTCGCCGGCGGCAAGGGCAGCCTCGCAGGCCACCACATCGCGCTCGATCTCATCGACCAGCGCCATGAACTCCTCGTACGTGGAGCAGCGCACCACATGAGCACGCCAAGCGGCGGCATGGGGCATGCCTTTTAAGTACCAGCTTGCGTACGTACGGGCACGCGACATGAGCGGCAGGAGCTCATGCGTCAGCGTTAGGTGCTCACGCAGGGCGTCTAGGCGCTCAACGGAGCTGCGCGCCGGCACCGGCATGCCATCGAGCGCAAGGGCGCGAGCATCACCGAACACCCACGGATTGCCGTAGATGCCGCGCGCGATAAACACCGCGCTGGCACCAGAACTGCGCAGATGCTCCGCGGCATCCTCGGCGCAGAACACATCGCCCGAACCGATAACGGGAATTTCGACGGCGTCGGCAACCTCATCGACAACCGACCAATCGGCCTGGCCGGTGTAGAGCTGCGTGGCACAACGACCGTGCACGGCAACTGCAGAGGCGCCCGCCCCTTCAAGCATCTGGGCAAACGTTGCGGCGTTGCGGTCCTCGGCATAAAAACCCTTGCGGATCTTCACGGTCACGGGAACATGCGCCGCGCCCACCGCTGCCTCGACAATCTTCTCGGCCAGGTCGGGCGTGCGCATAAGCGCCGAGCCTTCGCCCTTAGTAACGACCTTGCGAGCCGGACAGGCCATGTTGATATCAATCAATGACAGGCGATCGCCCACACGCTCCTCGACGGCGGCGACGGCACTCGCAAACTGCTCGGGCTTGGAGCCAAAGAGCTGCACGCAAATCTGCTGCTCCTCGTCGGCCGGTAGCACCAGGCGCCAGGTCTTGTTGCTGGCATAGGCAAGGCCCGCCACGCTCACCATCTCGCTATAGGCGAGATTGGCACCGCGGCGGCGGCACATGATGCGATAAGCGGGATCGGTTACGCCCGCCATGGGAGCCATAAGGAACGGCTGCTCGGCATAGGCGCCCAGCAGCCGCTTGCTGTATTCGGAAAGCGCCATAGACCTACTCGTCCACCTTGAGGATCGCCATAAAGGCCTCCTGCGGGACCTCGACCGAGCCGATGGCCTTCATGCGCTTCTTGCCCTCTTTCTGCTTCTCGAGCAGCTTGCGCTTACGCGAGATATCGCCGCCGTAGCACTTAGCAAGAACGTCCTTGCGACGCGCTTTGACGGTAGAACGGGCGATGATTTTGTTGCCGATAGCACCCTGGATGGGAACCTCGAACAGCTGACGCGGGATGATCTCCTTAAGTTTGTCGCACAGACCACGGGCAAGACCGTAGGCCTTGTCCTTGTGGACGATAAACGACAGCGCGTCTACCTCGTCGCCCGAAAGCAAAATATCGAGCTTAACGAGCTCGGAGGGACGGTACTCGTTGAACTCGTAGTCCAACGAGGCATAGCCCTTGGTACGGCTCTTGAGCTGGTCAAAGAAGTCCAAGATGAGCTCGGCAAGCGGCATATCAAAGCGCATCTCGACCGACTTGCTCGTGAGATGGATCATGTCGGTCGTAATGCCGCGGTGCTCGATAGCGAGCTGCATGACGGCACCCGTATACTCGGGCGGGCAGATGATCTTAGCCTTGAGGTACGGCTCCTCAATGCGCTCGATACGCGTGGTCTCGGGCAGGTCCTGCGGGCTGCGGACATCGACCATCTCGCCATCGGTCTTGTACACGTGATAGTCGACCGAAGGGCTCGTGGCAATGAGGTCCAAGTTGAACTCACGCTCGAGGCGCTCCTTAACGACCTCCATGTGCAGCAGGCCCAAGAAGCCCACGCGGAAGCCAAAGCCGAGCGCCACCGAGGTCTCGGGCTCCCATACCAACGACGGGTCGTTGACGTGCAGCTTATCGAGCGCGTCACGCAGGTTCTCGTAGTCCTTGTTATCGATCGGGAACAGGCCCGTATAGACCATGGGCTTGGCCTCGCGGTAACCGGGAAGCGGCTCGGGGCAGGGATTCGACGCCCACGTGAGGGTATCGCCCACGCGAACGGCCTCGGGATCCTTCAGGCCCGTGACCACGTATCCGACCTCGCCGACCGTCAGCGCGTCGACCGGGGTCTCGGCGGGACGCTTGACGCCCACGCCATCGACCAAAAAGTCGCCCTTTGCCTGCATCATGCGCAGGGTATCGCCCTTTTTGATGGAGCCGTCAAAGACGCGCACCGTGGCCACCACGCCGCGATACTCGTCAAAGTACGAATCCAGAATGAGCGCTTTGAGCGGCGCATTTGCATCGCCCTTAGGCGGAGAGATCAAAAAGACAATGGACTCCAGCAGATCGTGAATGCCCTCGCCGGTCTTGCCCGAGACACACACGGCGTCATCGGCAGGGATCGCCAGGTCATCCTCGATCTCGGTCTTAACCTCATCGGGATGGGCCGAGGGCAGGTCGATCTTGTTGATGGCCGGCACAATGTCCAGATTGGCGTTCATGGCGAGCGTCGCGTTGGAGACGGTCTGCGCCTCGACACCCTGGGTGGCATCGACGACGAGCACCGCGCCCTCGCAGGCGGCCAGCGAACGCGAGACCTCATAGGTAAAGTCCACGTGGCCCGGCGTATCGATGAGGTTGAACTGATACGTCTCGCCGTCGTCGGCGTCATAGGACACGCGGACGGCGTTGGACTTGATCGTGATGCCGCGCTCGCGCTCGATATCCATGGTGTCGAGCAGCTGCGACTCCATGTCGCGCTCGTCGACGGTATGGGTGAGCTCGAGGATACGGTCACTGATCGTGGACTTGCCATGGTCGATGTGCGCAACAATTGAGAAGTTGCGGATGTGGGAAATGTCAATTGAAGTATTCATGCGGACTATCTTACCCGAGCGATACAAAAAATGGAGCCTGTTCCATAAAACAGGCTCCATTTATGCGCGTAATCTGTGTGGTGTGAAATTTACAACTTAGGCGTTGATGCTGTTCACGAGCTTGGCAAGACCGGACTTGCGGTTGGAAGCCTGGTTCTTGTGGATAACATGCTTGGCGGCAGCCATGTCGAGACGCTTGGTGACGGTCTTGAGGGCAGCCTGGGCCTTCTCGGCGTCGCCCTCGGCGACGGCGGACTGGACGTGCTTGGTCAGCGTCTTGAGCTCGGACTTGACAGCCTTGTTACGCATGCGAGCTGCCTCATTGGTGCGGATACGCTTCTTCTGAGACTTGATGTTTGCCACTTCTGGAGTTCCTTTCGAGTTCCTTGCAAAAAATGTATGACACCTCTGAGACACGGTGAGGTCATGCAAGCGCCTACTATAGCACGCTCCCCCTCAAAGGGATAGAACGAATTTGTCAAATAGGCAGGTATCATCACGATTTTCTCAAGATGTTTGTAATCCAGAGCAAAAGCGCGGTCTGAGAATCGGCCGAACCCTTGAGCGCGAGCTCCACATCGACCGCACCCTCGAGCGCTGCGACGAGCTCTGCCATCGAAAAGCGACGTGCCCAGGTCAGGTGATTCTTGACCTGCCAGGACTGGAGCTTGAGCGTTGCGGCCAGCTCACGACCCTGTCCGCGCGCATCGAGCGCCTTGGCGACGATAAGCTCGCGGATGCGGCCGCACAGCAATGTGTAAGTCCACACGTAGCTCTTGGCGGGCAGTAGATTGAAGAGCTCGAGCGAGCGGCGCATGTCACGGGCCGAGACCGCATTGAGAAAGTCCCAGGGTTGGACCTCTGCCGTACGTACAATCCAGCGCTCAACGTCGGCAAGCTCAATCTGGGGCGCCTCGACCATCTGGGCAAGCTTAGCCAAGTCGTTATCGAGCATGCGGGTGTTCTCGCCCGAGCGCGAAACGAGCTCTTCGGCGGCCGCCGTCGAGATCGACTTGCCGTGCTGCGTCGCCATCTGCTGCACGCGGCGCGGTAGCTCCCAGCGCTTGGTACCGGAGCAATCGATCACCGCCTTCTTGTCGATCTTGGCGATCGCCTTATACAGGCGCGTGTTCTTGGCAAGCGAGTCGGCGATGATGAGACAAACCGTCGTGGGGCTGGGACTCGCCAGATAGTCGACAAGCGGCTCGGAGATCGCTTTGGCGAGTTTTGAGCAGCCGTCAAGGATTACCAGGCGAAACTCGCTGCCCATGGGAAAGGTGTTGAGCGATCCGATAATCGACTCGATATCGGGGTCTTTGGTCATATCGCGCTCGTCGAGGTTGAACTCGACCATACCCGACTTTTCCAGACGCGCTTTCATACGCGAGACGGCGTGATCGCGCTTGACGCCGTCGGTACCGACGATCAGATATGCCGGCAACAGACTGGTTTCGGACATTGCGCTCCCCTCCCGCAGGCCTTCGTATTCGTTCCGTGCCATTCTAGCCCAGGGGCCCACCACACGCCAACGACGTCGTCACGGTCGCTGGCATCGCATCGCAAAGCCATTCGCAGTTGGCGTGACGGTAATGTCGCCGTGTTCGATAGTGCACGCGAACACACCGCCCGCTTCCTTAACGGCATCGATGCAGGCATCGGACGGATGGTCGTATCGATTCCCCTCGCCCGCACTCGCAAGGGAAAGCTCAGGCTTCAAGACGTCCAGCAACTCACCATCGACTGAAACCTTAGAGCCGTGATGCCCAAGTTTAAGTACATCGATTTCCCCCACCTCCTGCACGAATTCCCGTTCTTGGTCGAGCTCGGCATCACCGGTGAGGAGCATACGCAGGCCCCTGCCTTCCTGAACATAGGAGAGCAGCAGGACAAGCGAGTCCTCATTTCCCTCGCCATCCACGGACTCGAATGGCCACATCACGCGGGCGCAAAATGAGCCGATATCGACCGTATCCCCACGGCGCACCTGCCGATACTCAACGCCAGGTCGGTTCAATACCTCGGCAGGAGCATCCTCCAGCGCATCCGCCGCCACGGCAATCGTTCCAACCGAAAACTGTTCGAGCACGGCAGGCAGACCACCCCAGTGGTCCTCATCCCAATGCGTCACAAAGACGGCATCGATATGGTGCACGTTATTGCGAACCAACGCCGCCACCATGCGCTCGTCGAGCCCGCAGTCGACGAGTGCTACTGCGCCGCCCTGGCGGATAAGAATCGCATCGGCCTGGCCCACATCGAGCACCGTCACCGAAGGCGGAGCGAATCGATCCCAGTAGACGTACGAAATCGCAGCCAGGAGTACCAAGCATGCAAGCCCCACCGCCATAGGACGTGCACGGGGACGCGGCCACCAGACCAGCAGAACCGCCAGCAAACACGGCACTAGGTAAATCCACACGCTATCGGGCGGCAAACTCACGGATGCACCCGGCACGGCGGCAAACAGCTGCTCGAAGAACAGTGCGCAACGGGCGGCAATCATGGGCACAATGAGCGCCCAAGTCCGCAAAGGTGCCACGAGCGAAAAGGGAACCAGCACAATCGACACAGCAAGCAGTACGCTCACCACCGGACCGATGACCGCATTTGCCAGCGGAGCAATGAGCGATAACGTACCAAAGGCGGGAATGGTAATGGGAAGTGTCGCCAATTGCGAGCACAGCGTGGCGGAAAGCATGCTGGCGACGCCCGATGGCACACCCAGCTCACCCAAAGCGTAGGTCGCATAGGGGCAAAAGCACAGAATGGCTAAGACGCTGGCACATGAAAGCTGAAAGCCCATCTCGAACAGCACCGTCGGCCGCAGTAGCACAAAGATGGACATGGTTACGAAGAGTGCCGATTCGCCGTGCCGGCGACGCCCCGCGCCGTTTACGACAAGCGTCGCGAACACCATGCAGCACGCGCGCACGGCCGAAGGAGACGCGCCCGTAAAGGCAGCGTAGCCAACAAGCGTTATCGCCAATATCGCCCGCTGAAGACCACGTGAGCACCGAGTCTTTTGCAATGCGCCCTCGATTACAAACCCCACGATAGCCAAATGGCTGCCCGAGACGGCGATAAGATGCGCCGTCCCCGTCACCGAAAACCAATCGCCCGCCGGCTGGGCGCGCAGCTCGGCCGAACGACCGCAGGCGACACCGGCTATGAGCGCACGCGCCGGGTCGGTCGCAGGCGCAATGGACGCAAGCAGCCCATTTCGCAGCCGAAGCAGCGGCCCCGGAGAGCCCTCATCGACCGGCACAATCCGAACGGCTTGAACCTTGCGCACCTCGCCTCGGAGCACGCGCGATCGTCCATATGCATCGTTCTCAAAACGTGAAACGCGACCGATAACACGCACGTGCGCCCCGACCTTGAGCTCGCGGTCACACGATAGGCGAACCGTTGCCAAGTTCTTACCGTCCGCGCGTGCCTCGCAGGTATAAGAATACACGTCGTCGTTTATGGATGGATCACCCTGCACGACAAACTCGAGGCTGCTTGCCGCTCGACCGTCGAGCGCCTTCGAGGCGCCTAGCGTGCCCACAGCCCACCACGCCGAGACGACCGCTCCCGCCACGAGACCGACGGACGCGGCATACAGCCACCACTTCCAAGGGGCAAGCCACGCACAAGATTGAGCCAGCACAACGAATACCGCCGCCGCAACGGGAATGGCCCATAGCAGCCCGACCGCCGACGCCTGCTCCCTCAGCAGCGCATCAGCGGCCACGTTGAGCACCAAGGCGCAGCTCATGCACATGCCGGCACACAGGGCCATCGTCCATGGCATCAGGGGCCGCGGAGGCATCACATGTTCGCGCTCGGTCGCACTCATACGCAGATGCAATCTTTGATTTTGGCAAGCTTCTTCTCGCCGATTCCCGACACACGCATCAGATCGTCAACCGAGGCAAAAGCACCGTTCTTTGTCCGCTCATCGATAATCGACCGGGCCATGGAGGGACCGATGCCCGAAAGCGTCTGTAGCTCTGCCGAGCTTGCCGTATTAATGTTTACTAGGCCTGTTGCGCTACTCACGCCCGATGACGCGGAAGCCCCACCATCAACATCGGCTTCCGCAATGGGCGCCTGCTGCTCCCCTTCCGTTGGAACGTGGATTTTTTGTCCATCGACGACCTTGGATGCCCGATTGAGCCCCGTAACGTCTGCCTCGGGCGCCAGCCCGCCGGCGGCATCAATCGCCTGAGCCACCCGCGCGCCGTCCTTGAGACGATATACACCGGGCGACACAACGGCGCCATCGACATCGACATAGACCTCTGCCGCGGCAGAAGCCTTAGTCGAAGAACCTTCGGATGTCTTTCCGCTCGAGGCATCACCGGATCCCGGCTCCACCAACGAGCCCGAACCGTCAGTGCGCTCAAACGACACGGCGCCGGCACCGCCGCCAAGGTTCGCCATCGCCAAGCCGCTCGACATCGCAATGACGACCAGTATCGCCATCACCACTGCCTTATGACCGAGCAGCTTGTCCGCCAAGCGGTCCATCTTTTTGACCCGTTCGTGTTGTTCGCGCTGCGCCATAGCAAAACCTCCCAACACCATCGTGTCAGGAAAGGAGCCCTGTAACAGCCACGCCCCAAAACCGGTTTTAGCGGTCAAACCAAAAGCCGACCAAAACCTTGCACAAATCCGTCCATTTATTCAGGCACACGTCAGCAAATGAACACTTAGCCACAAAATGCCCAGATAGCAAAAGACCGACGATGCAGACGCATCGTCGGTCTATGCACAAATTTACTCGTGATCTTGGTAAATCTCACGCGGAGCAAGCTCCGAATGTTTGCGTTTTAAGGTCTTAGGGGCCTTATACGTGTTGCTCTCAAAGTCGATGTACTCGGTCTGCTTGAGCAGGCGCTCGATCATCTCCTCGTGATCGAACAACTCCCAGGCCTCATGCACGGCATCGAGTTTAGCGTGCGTCTCGGGGCGGCGCGGCATAAACAGCGTGCAGCAGTCGGGAGCGGCCTCAGTGGAGATATCGAACGTACCGATCTCCTCGGCGCGCGCGATGATCTCCTGCTTGTCCGAACCGATGAGAGGGCGGAACACGGGGATCTTCACGGCCTCGTTGACGGCCATGATATTCTCAAGCGTTTGGGAGGCAACCTGCCCAAGCGATTCGCCCGTAACGATGGCCTTGGCACCCTCGATGTGCGCAATGCGCTCAGCAACCGAATACATAATGCGGCGATACATGATCACGCGCAGGTTGCTGGGACAGGTGACCGAAATCTCACGCTGGCAGTCGCCAAACGGCACTACGTACAGTCGGCCGATCTGGACACCCGGCTCAAGCGCACGGATGATGTCCTGCACCAAATACTCGCTCGTATCGGGCGTCTGCGGACGACCGGAGAAATGTACCGGCACGCACACCGCGCCGCGACGCGCGAGCATCCAGGTCGCCACCGGAGAATCGATACCCGAAGAAAGCAGCGTCACGACCTTGCCGGCAGACCCCACCGGAAGACCACCCACGCCGCGCTCAGAGCGCGCATACACATAGACGCTACCCTGGACCACCAGCACGTGCACCATAGCGTCAGGATCGTGCATCTGGACCTTTTTATCGGGGAAGGCCTCACACAGCACCTCACCCACCTGACGATTGATGTCAATCGAGGTAAGCTCATAGTCAGTATTGGAGCGCTTGGCGTGCACCTTAAAAGAATCGAAGGAACCAAACTCGCGCAGCGCCTTCACGGCGGCGGCGCAGTACTCCTGCGAGTCGCGGTTGGTGTGATACGCCAAAGACACACGTGCAACGCCGGGAACGGTGCGAATGACACGCGCCGCCTCATCGGCCTGATGCTCGTTAAAGGTCACGAGGATATAACCGGAAATTCGAGACACGGCATTCACGGAAAAGGCGGCCAAGGCCGCCTTGATGTTATCCATGAGGATATGCTCAAAATGTGCGCGGTTCTTACCCTTCAGTCCAACCTCGTGATAGTGGACCAGGCAGACGCGAGCCGCCATTTAGGCTTCAGCAACCTTGTGGCCGAGCGCCTTCTCGTAACGGGCCTCGTCGTAAGAGATGTCGCCGTCGACAATCTCGTCCATAGCCATCGAGATGGTATCGGCACCGGAAAGCCCGATGGTGATGTCATCGACATCCTGGACGGCAAGCACGCGATTGTGCTGGCCACGCAGCATGCTATTGATGTCGCAGGCGCGCTTGGAGGCAAGCGAAGCGAGCAGGAAGCGGTTGTGATCGGTCTTCTCCAGAAGATCGTCAATGCAAGGCTTTACAACGGACACGGACCTCAGATCCTTTCATGCATATCGAGAACGCGAACGAGCTCATCGGTCGCGCGGTCGAGATCGTCATTAACCACGACGTCGTCGTAGCGGTCGGCAAGGGCAAGCTCATCGGCGGCGTTTGCCATACGCAGCTCAATCGTCTCGGGCGTCTCGGTACCGCGACCGACTAGACGCTCGCGAAGCACCTCAAGCGAAGGCGGCTTGATAAAGATCAGCACGGCCTCGGGGAAACGCTCCTTCACCTGCAGGGCGCCCTGGACATCGATCTCCAAAATCAGAGACGCGCCCGAGGCGAGCTTGGATGTGACCTCGCTCACCAACGTGCCGTAGCAGTTACCGTGGACCTCGGCCCACTCAACAAACTCACCGTTTGCCACGCGGCGGTCGAACTCCTCGCGCGTCAGAAAAAAGTAGTTGACGCCGTCGACCTCACCTTTGCGTGGTGCTCGCGTGGTAGCCGAAACCGTCAGGCCCAGGTTCGAGCGGCGCTCGCGCACACGAGTGACGAGCGTACCCTTGCCTGCGCCTGACGGTCCAGAAATCACAAAGAGCTTGGAATCCTGAGCGCTCACTTATTTGGTCAGCTGCTCGAGGAGCTGCTCGCGCTGACGGACGCCGAGGCCCTGGACGCGACGGGTAGCGGAGATACCGAGCTCCTCCATGATCTTGGCGGCCTTGGCCTTGCCATAACCGGGGAGAGACTCGATGAGGGTGGAAACCTTCATGCGGGAAGCGATGGGGTCATCGGAGTTGAGCACGGACTCGAGGGACTTCTCGCCCTTCTTGATCTGCTCGCGAAGCTCAGCGCGGGCGTGACGTGCGGCAGCAGCCTTCTCAAGAGCCTGCTTGCGCTGCTCATCGGTAAGCTGAGGGAGTGCCATTCGTACCTCCAAATAGTTGGGTTATATCTGATTCAATAATTGGCATTTTAGCACGTAGAACGTACAAAATGCCCAATCGCGGCTCCATAGGTTAGACGATACCCGCAAAAAGTGCAATATACTGCGCCCAAAGTTAAGCCCCTGACCTGCGATTCCACACAAAGGATGGGAAAGTTTACGCAGGCACAGGGGCTATTTTGTGCTAATGAGATCCAAAAGTGGTGACTTAGGGGAATCTTTTACGCGACGTTTTCGACCAGCTCGGCGACGATGGCGTCAAAGGCGGCAACCGGATCGTCGGCGCCGGTGATGGGACGGCCCACCACAATGTGGCTTGCGCCGCGCTCGATAGCCTGGGAAGGCGTCGCCACGCGGGACTGGTCACCAAGGGCGGCACCCACCGGACGCACGCCCGGAGTCACGATCAGGGCATCAGGACCCAGCAGCTCACGCATGTCGTGAGCCTCCATCGGCGAGCACACGATGCCATCGATGCCGTTGGCCTGAGCGAGCTTTGCCAGGCGGGCGGCCTCCTCGGCCACGGGCGACTCGACGCCGATCTCGCTCAAGGCATCCTGATTCATGCTCGTGAGCACGGTGATGGCGACGAGCTTGGCGCGGTCCTCGCGCGCCTCCTCGGCACCCTCGCGGCAGGCAGCGAGCATGGCGCCCGAACCCAAGCCGTGAACCGAGAGCAGGTCGGCACCGGCAAGCGAGGCCGAACGGGCGGCACCGCGAACCTGATGCGGAATATCATGGAACTTAAGGTCAAGGAAGACCTTAAAGCCCAGGTCCTTAAAGGTCTTGACGATCTCAGGGCCCTCAGCGTAATAGAGCGTCATACCAACCTTGAGCCAGGCGGCATGGCCCGAAAGCTCGTGGGCAAGCTCGAGCGCACGCTCACGGTCGCAGTCGAGGGCGACGATTACGCGGTCGCGGGCATCGGTCTCTAGCATTCGAAAGCACCTACCAGTTCGTTGATGTCCTTTACGCCCTGGGACTCGGCCCAGGCCTCGAGCTCATGCGCGATCTTGAGCGAAGCGCACGGATCGACGAAGTTGGCCATACCGACCGACACGCAGGTGGCGCCGGCCAGGATAAACTCGGCCGCATCTTCTCCGGTCATGACACCGCCGACACCGTTGATGGGGATATCGACGGCCTGGGCAACCTCCCAGACCATGCGCACGGCGATGTGGTGGCACAGCGGGCCCGAAAGGCCGCCCTTGGGCTTGGCCACGCGGGACTTGCGGGTATGGACGTCGATGGCCATGCCCTGGATGGAGTTGATGACCGAAAGGCCGTCGGCGCCGGCAGCCTCGAGGGCCTTGGCGATCTCGGCGACGTTGACCGGCGCCATCTTCACGAACAGCGGCTTATCGGTCACCTTGCGGCAGGCAGCCATAACGGAAGAGGCGCCCTCGGGCGTGGAGCCCATGGCGGCACCGCCGGCGGCGATATTGGGGCAGCTCACGTTGATCTCGTAGCCGGCAGCCCAGGGGCACAGCTCGACATACATCTCGAGTGCGCGGACAAACTCGTCAACGGAGTGGCCGGCAACCTGACAGATGACCTGGCAGCCGTCCTTGGAGAGCTGCTCGAGCCACGGACCGGACTCGCGAGCAAAGGCGGCCACGCCGGGGTTCTGAAGGCCCACGGAGTTGATCATACCGCCGGGGATCTCGGCCATGCGGGGCGCGGGGTTACCGGGCCAGGGCTCGGCTGCGCAACCCTTGGTGGTGATGGCGCCCAGTTGGGAAACATCAAAGAAGTTCTGGAACTGCCAGCCGTAGCCAAAGGTACCGGCTGCGGTGTTGATGGGGTTTTGCATCTTGACGCCGCCGAAATCGACAGCCATGTTCACGGTACCCACTAGAAGACCACCACCTTGGAAGCATCGAACACGGGGCCGCACATGCAAGCACCCTTCATACCGTCGACCGTCTCGACATTGCAGGTGTTGCAGGCGCCAAAGCCACAGCTCATCATGCGCTCGAGCGACACCTCGCAGTACGCACCGGCCTCGGCGGCAGCGGCGGCGACTTTCTTCATCATGACGGCGGGACCGCAGCTGGCGACGTAGTCGTAGCCGCCCTCGCCGAGCAGCTCGGCTGCCGGGTCGGTGCAAAAACCGTGCGTGCCCAGCGTGCCATCGTCGGTGCACACGTTAACCGTGGCGCCCAGCGCGCGGAACTCGTCGATGCCCACGGCCTTGGAAGCGGTGCCAAAGCCCAGGCACACGTCCACATCAACACTCTGCTCGGCAAGCATGCCGGCAAGGCACAGCACAGGCGGAACGCCGATGCCACCGGCGACGAGCAGGGCCTTCCTGGTGCCCTCGGGTACCATCCAGCCACGGCCACCGGGGCCCAGCAGGTTAGAGGTGGAGCCGGGGACCATCTGCGACAGACGACGGGTGTCGTCACCCACGACGGCGTACCACAGCTCGACGGTACCGGCCTGGGCGTCGGCGCGATAGAAGCTCAGGGGCACGCGAAGCAGCGAGGACGCATCGCCGGGCACGGCAATGTTCACAAACTGACCGGGCTTGAGCGCACTTGCAAGCTTGGGGGCCGAGATGACGAGCGAGAAGATGCCGTCGGCGATCTCCTGGTTCGAGACGACCTCGAAGTCGTGCATGCGTGCAGTGGAAGGTGTGGGCATAGACGCTCCAATCCCCCATGCGATTGCATGGTCAAAACGAACAGAAAGCGCGGCACCGCAAGGGCACCGCGCACAAAAGCGATAAGGCTATGCTAGCAGATGCAGCCGTCGGCGAGCGTCTGCTTACCGCCGACAAACACATCGGTGGCACGACCGGTAAGCGTGCGGCCGGCAAAACCGGAGTTCTCGGCGCGCGACTCATAACCGTCCTCGCCGACCGTCCAGGTGGCAGAGGGGTCGAACACGGTCAGGTCGGCAACGGAGCCCGCCTTGACCTGAACCTGGTCGAGGCCCAGAATCTCACGCGGCTTGATGGCCATGAGCTCGACCATGCGGCCCACGCTCATCTTGCCCGTGTTGACCAGCTCGGTGAGTACGAGCGACAGGGAGGTCTCGAGGCCGATCATGCCAAAGGGCGCAAGCTCGAACTCGCGGGCCTTCTCCCACGGGGTGTGGGGAGCGTGATCGGTGACGATAGCGTCGACGGTACCGTCGATGACGCCCTGACGGATGGCCTCGGCGTCCTCCTCGGTACGCAGCGGCGGATTGACCTTGAGCGAGGTGTTGTAGGTCTCGTCCAGGTCGTTCTCGGTCAGGAACATGTGGTGCGGGGTGGCCTCGCAGGTAACCTGAACGCCAGCGGCCTTACCGGCACGCACGATCTCCAGACCATGGGCGGTGGAGATGTGCTGGATGTGCAGCTTGGCGCCGGTCAGCTTGGCGATCTCGATGTCGCGGGCGATCTGGAGCTCCTCGCCGGCAGCCGGCCAACCCTCGAGGGCCAGACGGGTCGAGACCTTGCCCTCGTTGATCTGGCCATGGCCGACCAGGTCCTCGTCCTGGCAGTGGCTCATGAAGACCTTGCCGAACATCTTGCCGTAGTCCATGCAGCGACGGAGCATGCCCGCGCCCTGCACGCCGCGACCGTCATCGGTGAAGGCGACGGCGCCGTGGGCGACCATATCGCCCATCTCGGACATGGCCTCGCCCTTAAGACCGCGGGTCATGGCGCCCGACGGATAGACGCGGCAGTGGCCGACCTCGGCAGCGCGGGACTTGACGAACTCCACGACAGTGCCGTTATCGGTGACGGGATCGGTGTTGGGCATGGCGCACACGCCGGTAAAGCCGCCCTTGGCAGCTGCGCGGGTGCCGCTCTCGATGTCCTCTTTGACCTCGTAGCCGGGCTCGCGAAGGTGAACGTGCATGTCCACCAGGCCGGGGACGAGGTACTTGCCGGAAAGGTCGCGGACCTCGGCCCCCTCGACGGCGAGATTCTCGCCGACCTCGGCGATCTTGTCGCCGTCAATCAGGACGTCAACGACACCGTCAAGCTCGACGGACGGGTCGACGACGTGGGCATTCTTAAGAAGCAAGGCCATTATCGGCACCTCCAAGCAGCAGATACAGGATAGCCATACGCACGCAGATACCGGCGTAGACCTGCTCCAGGATGACGGAGCGTTGCGGGTGGTCGGCCATATAGGAGTCGAACTCGACGCCGCGGTTGATGGGGCCCGGGTGGCAGATGATCGCGTCGGGCTTCATGAGCTTCTCGCGGTCCTTGGTCAGGCCGAAGAGCTTGTGGTACTCGCGAATGGTCGGGAACGGGGCACCCTCGAGGCGCTCCTGTTGCACGCGCAGCATGTAGACGACGTCCAGCTCGGGCAGGACGGAATCGAGGTCGCTCGTCACGTGGTCGCAGCCCAGGACCTCGGGCGACGGCGGCAGCAGCGTGCCGGGGGCGACGGCGTAGGTCTCACAGCCCATGATCTTAAGGGCGGGGATCAGCGAGCCGCAAACGCGGGAGTGGGCGATATCGCCGACGACGGCGACCTTCAGACCGTGGAAGTCACCCTTGTGCTCCCAGATGGTGTACAGGTCGAGCAGGGCCTGCGTAGGATGGTTGTGCTTGCCGTCACCGGCGCAGATGACGCTTGCGGGCGAGTTCTGCGTGACGAGGTAGGGAGCGCCGGCGTGCTTGTCGCGCACGACAATGCAGTCGATCTTATAAGCGTTGAGGGTCTCAACGGTGTCGACGAGGCTCTCGCCCTTGACCGTGGAGGTCGAGGAGCCGCCAAAGTTAAGACTGTCGGCCGAAAGACGCTTCTCGGCGAGCTCGAAAGAGCTGCGGGTGCGCGTCGAGGGCTCGTTGAACATGTTGACGATGGTCTTGCCCTTGAGCGTGGGGACCTTCTTGATGGCACGCTCGTTGACCTCGGAGAACGCCTTGGCGGTCTCGAGGATGAGCTTGATATCCTCTTCGGAGTACTCGGTAATGTCGATCAGGTGCTTATGGTTGAACGCCACGGTACTACTCACCTCCCAGCGGCGCGGAGCCCACGTGGGAACCCGGCGCGACGTCATTAATCTCGACAGCGGTGTGGCCGTCGACTTCCTTCATATATAGGTGCACGTTCTCCTCATGCGACGAGGGAACGTTCTTGCCGACAAAGTCCGGCGAGATGGGGAGCTCGCGGTGGCCGCGGTCAACGAGGACTGCCAGCTCAATGCGGCTCGGACGGCCCAGGTCCATGACGGCGTCGAGAGCGGCGCGGATGGTACGGCCCGTATACAGGATGTCGTCCACCAGCACGACGCGCTTGCCGTCGACGCTGAAGGGAATGTTGGTAGCGTGGATCGCGGGAGCGAAATTGGTCGCATAGTCATCGCGGTAGAAGCTGATGTCCAGGCTGCCGAGCGGAACGTCGACGCCCTCGATCTCCTTGATCTCCTCGGCGAGCTTCTTTGCCAGAAGGTCGCCGCGCGTGACGATGCCGACCAGAGCGAGGTCTTCACAGCCCTCGTTGCGCTCGAGAATCTCGTGCGCGATGCGGGTCATTGCTCGATTGACGGCGGTCTCGTCCATGATGACCGCCTTGGGGGAAGTCGTGCCCATCGATCTCCTTCCTCACATGTCTTGACTGCTGACACAGTCAAAAAAATAGATGCCCGACCGCTCAAAGCGGACCAGACACCCACAGGAAGGGCTGCTCTTTGGCAGCAATGTAATCCATGTGGGTATCTCGTACCCCTTTAATGGTCAAGGGATAGTGTAGCCAACCTCGAGCTTAATTGCGAGCATAAATACAGAGCAATCCGTAAACGGAGCCCAATGCTCCATAAACCTATATATATTTGTGGGACGAGCTTGAAAACGCACGCACGAGCTGGCATAATCCCCTCTGCTGCACGCAAATCGGATCTACGTCCAGGGCCGTGGCGTGAGCACTATCGCCAAAAGAGGAATATCTCTGTGTAGATTACGCACAGGGAGCTGCTTCTGTGCTATAGTTCAGGCTTGTTTGTTAACGCGACATGTTCGTTTGTCGCCCAAGGAGGGTCAGTTATGTCCAAAGTTTGCGAAGTTTGCGGTAAGCACCCCGTTGCCGGTCGCTCCATCAGCCACTCTCACCGCGTCACCAACCGTAAGTTCCGCCCCAACATCCAGCGCGTCTACGTCGTCGTCGATGGTCACCGTCGCAAGATGAACGTTTGCTCCACCTGCCTCAAGTCCGGCAAGGTTGCGCGCTCGTAAATAAGGTCTTACCAACAAGTACCTCGGACTCTCCGGGTCAAAGACCTCGCGTTCATATAGAACTTACCAAAGGCGCCCTCCCCTACGGAGGGCGCCTTTTTTGCACTCATTGCACTCATTGGGGACAGACTTACATGAGTGTTTTCACGCATTGGGGACAGACATGGCGCACGCAAGCGGCACACCGACTGGCTCCGGCCCCTGCCTCACGCTGCATCCTTCCAGCCTGCAGTTGCCTTGGTCACGCTCGTGGCGCCGATACCGGTGATACGGGCAATTTGCTTAACCGTGAGATGTGCCCGCCTGAGCCTCAGCAGGCAGGCATCGCGTTCGGGGCGTGGCAGGGCCTTGAGCAGCGAAGGATCTATGCTCGGCAGAACTTCGCGCGCAACGGAAAGGGCCTCCTCATCGGGGATCCGCCGGCGTGGAAGAACCTCCATTGACCAGATGCGCCCGGCAACTTCCTCGAGATGCTCGCAATAGCAACGGGAGCCACCGACAATATCGAGCATAGGGGCCGCATCACAGATGTCAAAGGGATCATAGCCCAGCTGATACGCCTTATAGCTTGACCAGCGGTACGCATCGAGCGAGTCAAGCGCACCCTTCACGGGATTGAGATGAATATAGTCGAGCAGCTGCACCGCCTGCGTGTCCGACTCAACCGCGACCCGCGAATAGCGATTGTCAAACAGATGTCCCGTTCTCCCCGTTTTTCCATTGAAATACTTAGCATATGCCGTCAGCGCGCACTGCATTGCCTTTGAAAGGTTGTCATATGGGTCATCAACCATCAAATGGAAGTGGTTGTCCATAAGGCACCAAGCCAACACCGCCACTTTATGGCGTGCAAACCTGTCCGAGATGTCCGATAAGAAACGATATCGGTCAGAGTCATCTTCAAAAATAATCTGTTTGGAGTTGCCACGGTCAAAGACGTGGTAATAGCCGGTGAGCGAAACGGCGCGGGCGCATCGGGGCATAATCTCTCCTTTCAAAAACTGAACAGGCAACACCTAAAAGGAGAGAAGGAACGCGAAATGCTGAGCCTGTGATCTATTTATATCCAATGAGCGGCAAAAAAGGCCCAGAACGGCAAAATGGCAAAACGATGTCTGTCCCAAATGAGTGAAAGCACTCATGTAAGTCTGTCCCCAATAAGCGGGGATAAGCGGGGAGATGCAGCGGGCAGATAGTTCTAGTTAAAACGTTTCAGTTTATTGAAGCGTTTTAGTGTGCCTTTTAGAGGAATCTGACCGTTCGCCGAATAATTTCTTGCTATCATGCAAGGCGTAGGGTAAATCTCCGATCGCAAGGAGACACAAATGGTGAAAAAGTCACCGGAAAACACTACTCCCGCAATTGTGGACAACGTAGAGGCGCTTGAGGCTAAGCTCGCTCAGATGCGAGAGGCCCAGGCGCTTTTTGCTACGTACACGCAGGAGCAGGTCGACAAGAT
This sequence comes from Collinsella aerofaciens, assembly GCA_036298925.1. GTDB lineage: Bacteria > Actinomycetota > Coriobacteriia > Coriobacteriales > Coriobacteriaceae > Collinsella > Collinsella aerofaciens_BN. Next base: position 68,216 of record JAXJIC010000046.1, on the reverse strand, counting down.
CTTCTATGAGGCCGCCATGGCCGCCAACAAGGCTCGTATCCCGTTGGCGAAGATGGCCATCGAGGAGACCGGCCGCGGCGTTCTTGAGGACAAGGTCATCAAGAACCACTACGCCGCAGAGTACATCTACAACGCTTACAAGAACACCAAGACCTGTGGTGTCCTGGAGCGCGACGAGGCTTACGGCATCACCAAGATCGCCGAGCCCATCGGCATCGTGGGCGCCGTCATCCCGACGACCAACCCCACCTCCACCGCAATCTTCAAGACGCTGATCAGCCTGAAGACCCGCAATGCCATCATCATCTCCCCGCACCCGGCTGCCGCCAAGTGCACCATCGCCGCTGCCAAGCTCGTGCTTGACGCCGCCGTCAAGGCCGGCGCCCCCGAGGGCATCATCGGCTGGGTCGATGTCCCCTCCATCGAGCTGACCAACATGGTCATGCGCGACGTCGACATCATCCTCGCCACCGGTGGCCCGGGCATGGTCAAGGCCGCCTACTCCTCGGGCAAGCCCGCCCTGGGCGTTGGCGCCGGTAACACCCCGGTCGTCATCGACGACACCGCCGACGTTCTGCTCGCAGTCAACTCCATCATCCACTCCAAGACCTTCGACAACGGCATGATCTGCGCTTCCGAGCAGTCCGTGACCGTCATCGACACCATCTACGACCAGGTCAAGGCCGAGTTCCAGAAGCGCGGCTGCTACTTCGTCAAGCAGGGTGCCGAGATGGAGGCCCTGCGTGCCGCCATGTTCAAGAACGGCGCCCTCGATCACCGCATCCCCGGCATGGCTGCCGCCAAGATCGCCGAGCTCGCCGGCATCGAGGTTCCCGCCAAGACTAAGATCCTGATCGCCGAGGTCACCTCCACCGACCCCGCCAAGGAGGAGTTCTCCCACGAGAAGCTCTCCCCGGTCCTGGCCATGTACCACGCCAAGGACTTCCAGGAGGCCGTCGACAAGGCCGAGCACCTGGTGCTCGCCGGTGGCCCGGGCCACACCGCCTCTCTGTACGTGCACCCCGCCCAGGCCGAGAAGATCAGCCTGTTCGAGCACGTCATGAAGGCCTGCCGCATCGTCATCAACACCCCGTCCTCGCACGGTGGCATCGGTGACCTGTACAACTTTGGCATGAAGCCGTCTCTGACCCTGGGCTGCGGCTCCTGGGGCGGCAACTCCGTCTCCGAGAACGTTGGGGTGAAGCACTTGATCAACGTTAAGACTGTGGCCGAGCGCCGTGAGAACATGCTGTGGTTCCGCGCTCCCGAGAAGGTCTACTTCAAGAAGGGTTCCACGCCCGTCGCCCTCGACGAGCTGGGCAACGTCATGGGCAAGAAGCGCGCCTTCATCGTTACCGACCAGTTCCTCTTCAAGAATGGCAACACCCGCGCCATCGAGGCCAAGCTCGACGAGATGGGCATCGCCCACGACTGCTTCTACGACGTCGAGCCCGATCCGTCGCTGCAGTGCGCACGTCGCGGCGCCAAGCAGATGGCTCTCTTTGAGCCGGACGTCATCATCGCCGTCGGCGGTGGCTCCGCTATGGACGCTGGCAAGATCATGTGGATGATGTACGAGCACCCCGAGTGCAAGTTTGAGGACATGGCCATGGACTTCATGGACATCCGCAAGCGTATCTTCACCTTCCCCGAGATGGGCAAGAAGGCCTACTTCGTCGCCGTCCCGACCTCCTCGGGTACCGGCTCCGAGTGCACGCCGTTCGCCATCATCACCGACAAGGAGACCGGCATCAAGTGGCCGCTCGCCGACTACGCGCTGCTCCCCAACATGGCTATCGTCGACGCCGACAACTGCATGACCGCCCCGCGCGGCCTGACCGCTGCCTCCGGCATCGACGTCATGACCCACGCCATCGAGTCCTACGTCTCCATCATGGCTTCCGACTACACCAAGGGCCTCTCCGAGCGCGCTGCCAAGCTCGTCTTTGAGAACCTGCCCTCCAGCTTCACGAACGGCGCCAAGGACCCGCACGCCCGCGAGGAGATGCACAACGCCTCCTGCATGGCCGGTATGGCCTTCGCCAACGCCTTCCTGGGCCTCAACCACTCCATGGCTCACAAGCTCGGCGCTTTCCATCACCTGCCCCACGGCATCGCTAACGCCGTCATCCTGACCCGCGTCATGCGCTACAACGCCGCCGAGGCTCCCGTCAAGATGGGTACCTTCTCCCAGTATCCTTACCCCAACGCGCTGCACAACTACGCCGAGATGGCCAAGTACTGCGGCATCGAGGGCAAGGACGACAAGGAGGTCTTCGAGAACTTCATCACGAAGCTCGAGGAGCTCAAGGACTTCATCGGTGTCAAGAAGACCATCGCCGACTACGGTGTTGACGAGCAGTACTTCCTCGACACCCTCGACGAGATGACCGAGCAGGCATTCAACGACCAGTGCACCGGCGCTAACCCGCGCTACCCGCTCATGAGCGAGATCAAGGAGCTCTACCTGGACGCCTACTACGGCCGCGAGCCCCAGGACTACGCCGTCTGCTAGTTTTTAGCACGGTTTTTTGCGGCGGGGGTGCACGGGTGTTTCACACACCCCCGCCGTCGCTTCTATCGCATCGTTGAAAGGATGCAACCATGCTGCTACCCGATTCCAAGACCGAGCTCGTCCGCCGTGGCAACAAGGTCGTTTACGACCTGGGCGACAAGATCGTCAAGGTCTTTAACGAGACCAAGCCTGTCTCCGACGTGTTCAACGAGGCTTTGAATCTTGCCCGCATCAATGAGTGCGGCATCCGCAGCCCCAAGGCTCTCGAGGTTTCCCAGCTCGAGAACGCCAACGGCTGGGCGCTCGTGACCGAGAAGGTTCCGGGCACCACCCTTGCCGAGAAGATGACTGCCGAGCCCCAGCGCTTTGGTGAGTACCTCGAGATGTTCGTCGACCTCCAGATCGAGATCCACGGCTACACCTCCCCGCTGCTCAACCGTCAGCGCGACAAGTTCGCCCGCATGATCGACAGCCTTGATCAGCTCAATGCCACCACGCGCTACAACCTTCAGGAGCGTCTGGACGGCATGACCAAGGAGTTCAAGGTCTGCCACGGCGACTTCAACCCCTCCAACGTCATCGTCGGCGACGACGGCCAGCTCTATGTGTGTGACTGGGCACACGCCACCCAGGGCTCCCCTGCTGCCGACGTTGCCACCACCTACCTGCTCTTTGCCCTCAACAGCAAGGACCAGGCCGAGGCCTACCTGGAGCTCTACTGCGACCGTGCCGACATGCCCATGCAGGTCGTGCGTCAGTGGACGAGCATCGTCGCCGCTTCCGAGCTCGCTCGTAAGCGCAACGTGAACGATGAGTTCCTGAAGAACTGGATCGACGTCGTCGATTATCAGTAATATCTGAGCGATTTATTTCGCATCGGAGGCATAATGGAAAACCCCGCAGCTCGCATGGGCTGTGGGGTTTTCCTTTTAGATATCGAGGATGCTACAAGATAATAGGACGGCCCCGCATCTCCCCGATTGGAGAAATGCGGGGCCGTCCCACATATCGAACTACAAGCGAAATCGTCGATTAACGGCGGGCTGCCTTAACAAGCTCGGCAACCTTGGCAACGACCTCGTCGATCGCCACGTCCTCGCGCTCGCCCGTAGCACGGTCCTTGAGCTCAACGGTGCCATTCTTAAGGCCGCGCTTGCCCAGAACCACCTGATACGGGAAGCCCATGAGGTCGTTATCGGCAAACTTAAAGCCCGGACGCTCATCGCGATCGTCGACGACGATCTCGATACCCTCGGCACACAGGCCATCAACAATCTGCTCGCAGACGGTAGTGCACTCTTCCTTCTTGGGATCAAGCGGAATCACCGCGACCTCGTACGGGGCAACGGAGACCGGCCAGACGATACCGTGCTCGTCGTTGTGCTGCTCCACGACGGCAGCAAGCGAGCGGGACACGCCCACGCCGTAGCAACCCATGATGAGCGGCTTCTCCTTGCCGTCCTCATCCATAAAGGTGGCACCCATGGCCTCGGAGTACTTGGTGCCCAGCTGGAAGACCTGAGAAACCTCGATGCCGCGGGCAGCGGAGAGCGGCTTGCCGCAGTGCGGGCAGGGGTCGCCGGCGACAACGGTGACCAGATCGGCCCACTCATCGACGGTAAAGTCGCGCTCGGGGCAGGCACCGGTAAAGTGATAATCGACCTCGTTGGCACCGCAGGCCCACTGTTTGGACTCGCGCAGGCTCTCGTCGCAGACCAGACGAATGCCATCGGGCAGGTTAACCGGTCCGATAAAGCCCTTGTGCAGACCGTTCGCCTGAAGCTCCTCGTCGGTCATCATGCGATAGCCCTTGCCAAAGACGTGCTCTGCCTTGCAATCGTTGAGCTCGTGATCGCCCGGAACAATGGCCACGACCGGCTTGCCCTCGGCGTCGATGAGTGCCAGCGACTTGCGCGTGCCGTTCTCGGGGAACCCAAAGAACTTAGCAACAGCCTCAATGGTGCCCATGCCCGGAGTCTCAACCTTGGTGAGCGTACCGTCACCAGGACCCTCGGTCACGACGACCTTGGTGCTTGCAGCCTCGTCATCGGCAGCGAAGCCGCAATCGTCGCAGTAGACGAGCGAAGCCTCGCCGGCGTCAGCCAAAGCCATGTACTCGACGGAGGTATCGCCACCGATCTCGCCAGAATCGGCGACGACGGGCAGAGCCTTGATGTAGCAGCGCTCGCAGATATTGGCGTACGCCTGCTTCATCTTGTCGTACTCCTCCTGCAGGCTCTCCTGCGTGGCGGAGAAGCTGTAGGCGTCCTTCATGATGAACTCGCGGCCGCGCATCAGGCCAAAGCGGGGACGGAACTCGTCGCGGAACTTGTCCTGAATGTGATACAGGTTGACGGGCAGCTGCTTATAGGAGCGTAGCTCGTTGCGCACCAGGGCCGTGACGGTCTCCTCGTGCGTGGGGCCCAGGACGAACTCGCGACCATGACGGTCGTCAAAGCGCACAAGCTCCTTGCCATAGGCGTCGATGCGGCCGGACTCGCGCCACAACTCGGCGTCGACCATGATAGGCATCATAAGCTCCTGGGCGCCGGCAGCGTCCATCTCGTCGCGCACGATGTTCTCGATCTTACGGATCGAGCGCCAGGCAAGCGGCAGGTAGGAATACAGGCCGGCGGCCTCCTTGCGGATCATGCCGGCACGGAGCAGCAGGCGGTGACTGGCGAGCTCAGCGTCCGCCGGATCCTCTTTAAGCGTCGGCGCATAGAGCTTAGACATATACATTGCTCGGGTCATTTATTTCTCCTCAATAAGCTTGTCGACCTCTGCCATAAGCGCGTCGACAATTTGGTCCTCAGCTACTTTACCAATGATCTGGCCATGCGAAAAGAGCAAGGCCTGACCACGTCCGCAAGCAACGCCCAGGTCGGCATCAGAAGCCTCGCCGGGGCCATTAACGGCACATCCCATAACGGCAATCGAAAGCGGCGCGGTATAGTTCTTAAGCCGCTCGGTTACTTCCTCGGCAATGGGAATAAGGTTAACCTGGCAGCGGGCGCACGTGGGGCACGAGACAATCTCGGGGCCACGGCGACGCAGGCCCAACGACTGCAGAATACCCCAGGCAACCGGCGGCTCCTCAACCGGATCGGCTGTGAGCGACACACGCATGGTGTCGCCAATGCCTTCGGAAAGCAAGATACCCAAGCCTACAGAGCTCTTGATGGTGCCCTGGAGCTTGGTCCCCGCCTCCGTCACGCCCAGGTGAAGCGGAACGTGGGGAATCTCACGCGACAGGGCTCGATAGGTATCGAGCGTCGTTTGCACGCTATGGGCCTTGGCCGAAAGCACAATGTTCGTAAAGCCGCGGTCCTCAAAGTGCTTGACGAAGCGCTCGCTCGACATCACGAGCTTTTCGGGCTGCGTGAGGTCGTCGCGCTCGGCGATATCCTGCTCAAGCGAACCAGCGTTGACACCGATGCGAATTGCGCAGCCCGCAGCACCCGCGGCATCGATGACAGCATCGACCTTGGCCCAATCGCCGATATTACCGGGATTGATGCGGAGCTTGGCGGCACCGGCCTCCACAGCGCCAATGGCCAGCTTGTGGTTAAAGTGGATATCGGCAACGATTGGCACCGGAGACTCGGCACAGATGGTGCGGAAACCCTCAAGCGCGGCCTCGGTGGGCACGCTCACACGCACGATATCGCAGCCAGCCTGCGCCAACGCGCACACTTGCGCAAGCGTTGCCTGGGCATCAGCGGTATCGGTGCAGGTCATGGATTGGACCACCACCGGCGAGCCGCCACCGATCTGCACACCGCCCACATGCACGGGGCGCGTCAACTCGCGAGGCAAAGGATGGGATAAAGACAATCCAAACACTCCCCTACAGAATAAATCGAAGGATGTCGGAACGAAGCATATAGACAAACAGCAGCGCAAAGAGCGCGATGCCCACATAGCTCACAATCGTCTGGACCTTGAGAGGTAGCTCGCGGCCCGCAATCTTTTGAATGATCTCGATGACCAGCTTGCCGCCATCGAGTGGTGGGATGGGCAGCAGGTTCATAAAGCCAAGCGAGAACGAAATGAGGGCGGCAAACGAAAGGAACGTGGCAGGGCCGGCAGCAGCAGCCTGTGAGGACATAACGCTAATACCCACGATCGACGAGGACTGGTCGAGAATCTCCATCGTATGCTGCGGCTGGAGTAGGCGCATCACGCCCTCCGCTGTCTGCACGACATAGGAGAAAGACAGGCGAGCCGACGTGATGAGGTCTAAACGGACCACCTGCGTAGAGGCGTACACACCTAGGCGCTCATCCTCTTTGAGCGCAACCGTGGTCGAATGCTGCTTGCCGTCACGCTCGTACTCGATGGCGATATCGTCCTTACCGGCAGCCTTGCCGATGGCATCGTAAACGTCCATCCAGGTAGAGCACGATACTCCGTCAACCGAAAGGATCGCGTCGCCGCCCTCGATACCCGCCTTGGCGGCAATAGACCCCTCGTCAACCTGACCGATCACGTTGGTATCCATCGGCACGGTGACACCCGTAATGGAATAGATGCTCATAAGGAGCAAAAAACCCGTCAGGATATTGACGAGAATGCCCGCGAGCAGCATAAAGGCGCGCTTGAGAAAGCCCTGGCCAAGATAAGTGTGCGAGCGCTCTTGCGCCAAGAAATCAGCCTCGCCGCACGGCAGCTCCCACACATCGCCCTCGGCAGTCGCATGCTCTCGATCGAAACGGCGGCCGTCAAAGGTGGTGTAACCCGCCGCGTCTCGCGGCAGCGTCTGAAACTTGGTGGGATAGTAGCTCGGCGAGGGCTTCTCCCCTTCCTCATACCAAGGCGCGATAGAGCCCCAACCCAAGAGCAAGGCGCATGCCTCGAGCACATCCTCCTCGGATAGCTCGAGCTCGGCGGCAAGGTCGGCCACGGTCACGCGACCATGACGATAGATAGCCGCGAACACGCGATCAGCGCACGAGACGTCGGTCGGATCCATACCGCAGATGGCAGCGTAGCCACCCAGCAGCAGCGGGGTCACGCCAAACTTGGTTCCAATGCGACGCGACGTGTAATGGATGTCAAAGCGGCACGGCAGGCCCAAAAAGAACTCGGTCACACGGACGCCGCAGGCACGCGCCGCCAAAAAGTGGCCGCCCTCGTGCAAAAACACGAGGACGGAAAGCATCAGCAGGCCCCAAAAGACCGATGAGAGAACGCTCAGAACAGTATCCATAAAACGAAAAAGCAATCCTTATGGGTTAGGAACGGGTTGCGGCGAGCACCTGCGCAGCCTTTTCACGCGCCCACGCATCGATGTCGCGAAGCTGCTCAAACGAATCGACCGCCTGCATATCGTGGGCATCCATGCAGGATTCCACAATGCGATCGATATCGGTAAAGCTGCAGCCATCGTGCAGGAAGGCATCGACGGCGACCTCGTTGGCGGCATTGAGCACGCACGGCATGGTGCCACCCGTCTTGCCGGCACGTTCGGCCAGTGCCAGACAGCGGAAGGTATCCATGTCGGCAGCATCAAACGTGAGCTGCCCCAGCTCGCGGAAATCGATACGAGGCGCCGGGGTATCCCAACGCTCGGGATACGAGAACGCGAACTGGATGGGAATACGCATGTCGGAAGCACCGAGATGCGCCATCACGGAGCCGTCGGCAAACTCGACCATAGAGTGAATCTTGGACTGACGCTGCACGACCACGTTAATGAAATCGAGGTCGCAGTTAAACAGATGCATGGCCTCAATGCGCTCCAGGCCCTTGTTCATGAGGGTGGCGGAGTCGATGGTGATCTTGGCGCCCATGGCCCACGTGGGATGTGCGAGGGCATCGGCACGCGTCACGCGATTGAGCTCGTCGCGCGTGCGGCCAAAGAACGGACCGCCCGAGCAGGTGAGCCAAATACAATGAGCCTCGCGCGGGTCCTCCCCCAGATAGCACTGGTAGATGGCGGAGTGCTCAGAGTCGACTGGAATAAGCTGGCCCGGTTGTGCCAACGGCATAAGCAAGTCGCCACCGACGACGAGGGACTCCTTGTTGGCAAGAGCAAGGCGCTTATTTGAGGTCAAGGCCGCATGGCTCGCCTCGAGACCAGCGGCGCCCACAATAGCAACGAGCACGCAGTCGACATCGTCGCGACGCGCGAGCTCGCAAACCGCCTGCGCGCCAAGGCCAAGCTTCGTTCCCTCGGGCAACTCCTGCAGCACGGCGTCATCGCCATGAGCGACATCGGCCACGGCAACCGCCGGAACCGAGAACTCGCGGGCAGCGGCAACAAGCTCGGAGGTGCTGGAGTTAACGGACAGCGCCGTCACCTGCAGGCGATCGGCATGCTGGCGGCACACATCGAGCGCCTGGGTGCCGATAGAGCCCGTACAACCCAGGATGGCAACACGGAGGCGTCCATCGGGGCCATACGTCGTCTGGAATGACATTACAGCACGCCTCCGATCATCAGCATCAGCTGCGCGGTGATGCAGCCGAAGATAAGCGAATCGCTACGATCGAGCATGCCGCCATGGCCCGGGATAAGGTTGCCGGAATCCTTGACGCCCACACCGCGCTTGATGCGCGACTCGATGAGGTCGCCGATAACGCCCAGAACGGACACGACCACGCCGCACAGCAGCGCATAGGGCAGGCTGAGCTTGTAGAAGTGCGTCGCCCACAGGATGAGCCAAATCAAAACCGAGCCCAGGATGCCGCCGACAAACCCCTCCCAGCTCTTTTTGGGAGAGATCTTGGGAACCATCTTGTGCTGGCCGATACGGCTACCCACGATGTAGGCAAACGAATCGGAGACCCAAAGGGACGCGCAAACGCCCACCGAAAGCAGGGCGCCGGCAAAACCGGGCACGGCATCGCGCAGCAGCACGATAGCCGACAGCATAAAGCCAGTGTAGATGGGACCCATGAGCGTCACGGCCACATCAGAGATGCGGGTACGCGGCGACCAGACATACCAAATGCCCACAGCGAGCATCAGGGCAAAAAGCAGGGCATTCAGCAACATCGAATCGCCCAACGCCGACAGCGGAAAGAGTACGGCGGCAGCGATACCCATGCGCTCGTTAGCCATCTTGCCATCGAGCCTCGTCATACGGAAAAACTCATAGCAGCACAGACCGCTCATGACAGAAACAAAGATGGCAGTGGGCACGATACCCAAAACCAGGCACAGGATAAAGACAACGGCATAGACGATACCGGCGGCGGCACGGGTGATAAAGCCGGCAAGCCACGAACCGGTGCCATTCTTCGCTGCGGGCGCTCCCGCAGCGACAGCCTTGCGCTCAGATGTCTTGGGAGCAATTGCCTTGGGACGATCGGACACGATTAAGCCTCCTCGGTCTTGCTCAGACCACCAAACCTACGGTCACGGCCCTGATAGGCCAAAATGGCGTCGACAAGGCCCCAACGATCAAAGTCGGGCCAATAGGTATCGGTGACGTAGAATTCGGAATAAGCCACCTGCCACAGCAGATAGTTCGAAAGGCGCAGCTCACCAGAAGTGCGAATCACAAGCTCAGGATCGGGAAGGCCAGCGGTATAGAGGTGGGAAGCCACCATGTCGTCATCAATTGCGGCAGGATCAATCTTACCGGCGGCAACGTCGAGCGCGATCTGACGGACAGCGCGGGTAATCTCGGCACGCGCGCCGTAGTTGACGGCAAGCGCCAGCGTCATACCGGTGTGATCGGCGCACTCGGCAAGACCGCGTTCAAAAACGTCGCGGGTCTTCTTGGGCAGCGCGGAAATATCACCCAAAAAGACAACGCGCACGTTTTCGCGCTTCAGAAGCGGCAACTCGTCGATGAACGTCTTGGCAAACAAGTGCATCAAGACGTTGACCTCATGCTGCGGGCGGTTCCAGTTTTCGGTAGAAAACGCATAGGCAGAAAGCACGTCGACGCCCAGGCGCACGCAGGCGGTAATGATCTCGCGCAGCGAGACGATACCCGCCTTGTGGCCCTCAGTGCGTGCAAGACCGCGCGACGTGGCCCAACGACCGTTGCCGTCCATGATGCACGAGATATGGTGCGGAATGTTATTGAGGTCAAGGTCGGAAAAACCGACGCCCGCAGGGGCGTCGGCAAAGTACTCGACCAGTTTATGCTCGTCGTATTGCACCTTAGATCTCCATGACCTCGGCTTCTTTTTCCTTCAGAAGCTCCTCGACCTTGGCGACATACTCATCAGTGTGCTTCTGGACCTTGGCCTGCTCGCGACGGACATCGTCCTCGGTGAGCTCCTCATCGCGCTCGAGCTTGTTGTTGAAGTCGCGACGGATGTTACGGATAGACACCTTGGCCTGCTCGGCGTACTCGCGGCACTCCTTGACGAGCTCGCGACGGCGCTCCTCAGTGGGAGCCGGGAACGGAAGACGAACGACGGTGCCATCGGAGTTGGGGGTAATACCCAGATCGGAAGCGCCGATGGCCTTGACGATAGCATTGATGAGTGCCTTATCCCACGGCTCGATGAGCAGCATGTGGGCCTCGGGGGTCTTGACGGCGGCAACCTGCGTGACCGGCGTGGGAACACCGTAATAATCGACGGTGATGTCGGACAGAATGTTGGCATTGGCGCGGCCGGTACGGACCTTGGAGAAGTTATGCTTGAGGGACTCGAGCGACTTGTCCATATGGGCGGTGATGTTCTCTGCCATGCTTAATCCTCCTGATAGACGAGCGTGCCGACGGGCTCACCCGAAAGCGCGCGCTTGACGGTGTCCTCGCCATCGATGTTGAGGACCAAAATCGGCATACGGTTGTCCTGGCACAGTGCCGTAGCCGTGGAATCCATAACCTGCAGACCGCGGACGAGAACCTCGTGATAGGTAATCTTGTCAAAACGGACGGCATCAGCGCACTTGACGGGATCCTTATCGTAGATGCCGTCAACCTTGGTGGCTTTAATCAGAATCTCGGCGCCGATCTCACACGCACGAAGAGCCGCGGCGGTGTCGGTCGTAAAGTACGGATTGCCCGAACCGGCGGCAAAAATAACGACGTTGCCCTTGGAAAGGTGGTTGATGGCGCGACGGCGAATATAGGGCTCGCAGATCTCGTTCATCTGGATAGCGCTCATCACGCGGCAGGGAACATCATTATGCTCGAAGGCATCCTGCAGGGCGAGCGCGTTCATAACGGTTGCCAGCATGCCCATGTAGTCGGCCTGAGCACGCTCCATGCCACCGGCAGCGCCGGCCATGCCGCGGAAAATATTGCCGCCGCCGACAACGACGCCGACCTCATGACCAACGGCGAGCAGCTCCTTGACCTGCTTGGCAAGATGGTCGGTAACCTTGGGGTCGATGCCATATTGGCCGTCGCCCATCAGTGCTTCGCCAGAAAGCTTAAGAAGCACGCGTTTATATCGGATGTCGGACAAAGCGATCCTCCTTTAGATTGAACTCTCAACATTCTATCAAAGGCTCTAAGAAGAGCCATGAAAAAGCAGGCTGTGAGTAAAACCCACAGCCTGCTCATTACCAGCTACAAGAGCTTATTTACTCGCCACGGACCAGACGGTCAAAGGCAACGACGGTAATGGTGTCGCCGAGCTCCTTGGAGACCTGCTCAGCGTACTTCTTGATAGTGAGGGAGCTGTCCTTGATGAACTCCTGCTCGGTGAGCACGGACTGCTTGTAGAACTTCTCCAGACGGCCGACAGCCATCTTCTCCTGAATGGCCTCGGGCTTGCCGGACTCGGCAGCCTGAGCCATGTAGATCTGCTTCTCGTGCTCGACGGTCTCGGCCGGAACCTGATCGCGGGTAGCGCAGATCGGGGCGACGGCGGCAACCTGAAGGGCAACGTCGTGAGCGAAGGTCTTGAAGGACTCAGCCTGAGCGGTCTCGGCCTTCTCGAAAGCAAACTCGACGAGGACGCCGATCTTACCACCCATGTGGATGTAAGAAGCAAGCGCGCCGTTCTCAGCCTTGCGGGCAGCGAAGCGGGAGATCTTCATGTTCTCGCCCATGATGTGAATCATCTCGGTGAGCTCGGAGGAAACAGTCTCCTCGCCCATCGGCTTCTCGAGCAGAGCGTCGACGTCAGCAGGCTCGGTGGTAGCGACAACCTCAGCGACCTTGGAAGCAAAGCCGGTGAACTTGGCGTTGGAGCCAACGAAGTCGGTCTCGCAGGAGAGCTCGAGCAGAGCGCCGGTCTTGCCATCCTCGGAGACGAACGCGGCGACAGCGCCCTCGTTGGTCTCACGGCCAGCCTTCTTGGCAGCCTTGGCGAGGCCATTTTTGCGCAGAACGTCGACAGCAGCGTCCATGTCGCCGTCAGCCTCAACGAGAGCCTTCTTGCACTCCATCATCGGGGAGTCGGTCATCTCGCGGAGCTGCTTGACCATAGCGGCGGTAATCTGGGCCATTGTGGTTCCTTTCAAAGAGATAGAAAGAATTAACTAAGACTGATTTACTCGGCCTTGGGCTCAGCGGCCATCTCGGCCTCGGAGACCTGCTCCTTGCCGGAGCCAGCGAGGCAGGCGTCAGCCATGAGCTCGCACATAAGGGTGACAGCGGAGATAGCGTCATCGTTGCAGGGGATGCCGTACTCGACCTCGTCGGGATCGGAGTTGGTGTCGATCAGAGCGACGACGGGGATGTTCAGGCGCTGAGCCTCCTTGATGGCGTTCTCCTCGCGCTTGGTGTCGATGACGAAGAGAGCCTGGGGCAGACCCTTCATGTCGCGAGCGCCACCGAGGTTGGTCTGGAGCTTGGTGAGCTCCTTGCCGAGAACAGCCTGCTCCTTCTTGGGCAGAACAGCCATGCGGCCGTCCTCGACCATGGCCTCGAGCTCCTCCATGCGGTTGATGCGGGAGCGGATGGTGACGAAGTTGGTCAGCATACCGCCGAGCCAACGCTGGTTGATGTAGGGCATGTTGGCGCGCTCAGCAGCGTTCTTGACGGCCTCCTGAGCCTGCTTCTTGGTGCCGACGAACAGCACGTTGCCACCCTTGGCGACGTTCTTGACGAAGGTGTAGGCCTGGTCGGCGTCGAGGATGGTCTGCTTGAGGTCGAGGATGTAGATGCCGTTGCGCTCACCGAAGATGAACGGCTTCATCTTAGGGTTCCAGCGACGGGTCTGGTGACCGAAGTGGCAGCCGGCCTCGAGCAGGGTGCGGATATTAATCTTGGTAGCCATGTTAAACCTCCTGTGGTTTGCCTCCGCGCGGGGTCATCCTCCAAAACCAACCCGGACATGTGCTACCAAAGCCCGGGCACCACGGTATGAAGTAGCCGCGCGTGCGTGATAAAAACATGTTGCCGTGAAGCAACCCGATGAATGATAGCAGGAATGCATCTTCCTGCCAACCCGCAATCAAAACCACACACCTGAGTGCGGCGCGGGACGTCCCAGCCACTATTCGCCGCGGGGATGGGCTTGAGCCACGGCACGTTTGAGCCGATCGGGCGTGAGGTGCGTGTAGATTTGCGTCGTGGACAGGCTCGCATGACCCAGCAGCTCTTGAACCGAGCGCAGGTCCGCACCGCCCTCGAGCAAGTCGGTCGCAAAGGTATGGCGCATCGCATGCGGGGCGATGTCGGCCGGAATGCCGGCGAGCGTCGCCAGCGTATGGAACCGCCGCCTGAGCATGGCGGCACTCATGCGATTGCCGCGCGCCGATATAAGCAGCGGATGCGGCCCGGTAGCGAGGTCACGGCGCTTTGTCTGAGCGAGCAACTCCGGCCTCCCCTCCTCAATATAGAGACGCGTCGCCTCGAGCGCACGACGATACAGAGGGACGATACGTTCTTTGCTCCCCTTGCCCCACAGGCGCAACGTGCGTTCGGACCAAGCGATGGACTCCACATTGAGTGCTGCGAGCTCAGAGATACGAGCACCCGAGGCATAGAGCAGCTCGAGCATCGCCGCATCGCGCAGTCCCGCGGGCGTCGAGGTATCAGGCGTCTTGAGCAGCGCCTCGACCTGCTTGGTCGTAAGGACGCCCGGCAGGTCACGCGGCAGCTTGGGCGATGCGATCGCCGAGACCGCATCGCCCTCGACAATCCCCTCGGCAGCCATCCAGCGATAGAGCGAGCGAATGGCAGACAGATGCGCCGCGAGGGTCCGAGCCGACACCTGGTCACGCGACAACTCGGCCAAATAGGAGCGAACGGTCCGCACGTCGGCGGCGCGAGCGTCGACGTCCTCGCGCTCGCACCAGGCAGCAAAGCGCTCCAGTCTCGAGCCATAGGCCGTCACCGTGTTGGGAGAAAGTCCCTCGACACGTGCGATATAGGCGATAAACGAGTCGACGGTGTCGTACAGGTCAAAGGCTATGACCGGTCGCCTCCAAACAGATCGGGGCGAGTGGCCAGATAGGCATCAAGGGCCTCGAGCGCACGGTCCGCATAGGCCTGGTAGCGGTCGCGCTTGCTGCGGCGCTTACCGTCCTCGAGTGGCGGCACCAGTCCAAAGTTGACATGCATGGGCTGATAGCCCACGGTGGCAGGATCGGTCGCATAGCCCACGAGCGCACCCAGGGCGCCCACACGCGGCAACTCGACGCCCGCGGCACCGATAGCCTCGGCATAGGTGTTGAGCGCCGCGAGCAGACCTGTCGCCACGGCTTCCATGTACCCCTCGGTGCCGGTGATCTGACCGGCCAGGCGCACGCCGGTACCGGGCACGGCAAAGGTGCCATCGAGCACGTGCGGGGCGTCGATAAAGGTATTGCGGTGCATGACACCGTAGCGGAAGAACTCAGCGTTCTCCAGGCCCGGCACCATATGGAAGACGCGCTTCTGCTCGCCAAAGGTCAGGTTGGTCTGGAAGCCCACCAGATTATAGGCGGTCTTCTCCTTGTTCTCGGCACGCAGCTGAATCGCCGCCCAGGGGCGACGTCCGGTACGCGGGTCGGTGAGGCCGACGGGCTTCATGGCGCCAAAGCGAATAGCATCCTTGCCGGTGCGTGCAACCTCCTCGGCAGGCTGGCAGGCCTGGAACAGATCGCCGCCCTCAA
Source organism: Collinsella aerofaciens (assembly GCA_036298925.1). Lineage (GTDB taxonomy): Bacteria > Actinomycetota > Coriobacteriia > Coriobacteriales > Coriobacteriaceae > Collinsella > Collinsella aerofaciens_BN. The sequence goes on along the minus strand of JAXJIC010000046.1, from coordinate 52,734 downwards.
AATCCTTGAGCACCACGCGGTCTGCCGTGGTAAGCGCCTCGATAAAGGCCTCGTACTCCTCCTTATTGAGCGGAGCGTTGAGATAGTCGCCACTCCCCTGCTCCTCGTAGCGCGACTGCGAGAACAGCACGTCCATATCGAGCGTGGAGGCATCGACGATCGGCGCCGCCGCATCAAAGAATGCCAGGGCATCGCCACCGACGAGCTTCATAACCTCTTCACTCAGCGCCGGTGAACACAGCGGGCCCGCGGCAATGACCACGTGGCCCTCGGGGATCTGGGTGACCTCGCCGTGAACGACCTCGATATTGGGGCGGGCGGCAACCTCAGCCTCGACGAGCTCGGAGAATGTAACACGGTCGACCGCCAGGGCGCCACCAGCGGGAACAGCAGCGCGATGGGCGCAGTCGAGCAGGACTGAACCCATGCGCTCAAGCTCGGCCTTCAGCAAACCAGCCGCGGAATCCGGACGGGTCGACTTAAACGAATTGGAGCAGACGAGCTCTGCCAGGTGATCGGTATGGTGAGCCGGGGAGCTCACCTGGGGGCGCATCTCGCACAGCTTTACGGCAAACCCGCGGTCTGCCAGCTGGATCGCGCATTCCGAACCCGCCAGACCGCCACCGATAACCGTCACCTGATCGAACTGCATCTGCAAACACCTTTCTAATTGACACGTTTTCCATTGTGACCGAAGGGCGTCTGGGCGTGAAGGGCAAACTTGGAGGGCGCATACCTTCCATCCAACATGCGCTCGATAAGGCCCTCGAGTTCAAGCGAACCCAAGAGTTTGAGTACGCCGACAGCATCGAGTGAGACGAGCGCCGCGATGTCGTCGACCTTGAGCGGAGAGGCGATGAGCGCATGCATCACGGTCTGCTGTGTTGGATTCAGGTCGGCAATGCCGGGAGCATCGGGGCGCGAGTAGCGCAGGGTGCCGTATATGCGAGAGATAGCCATCTCGATGGACTCCTCGTCGACAATGCAGCAGGCACCGTTCGCAATGAGATAATTCGTGCCACGCGACTCGGGCGATAGGATCGGCCCCGGCACGGCAAGAAGTTCGCGCCCCAAATCCATAGCAGCCTCGGCTGTAGAAAACGTCCCGGAAGGCATACCCGCCTCGGATACAAAGAGGGCTTGCGACAGGGCCGCGATCACGCGATTGCGACGCGGAAAGGCAAACTTGCGCGGACCCATGCCCCACGGAGAGATCGACACGACCGCGCCGCCCGTATCGAGCGTGCGCGTAATAAGCCCCGCGCTCGAACGCGGGTAGACCACGTCGGCGCCCGTCCCCAGCACCACGACGTGTTTGCCGCCGGCGTTGACCGCAGCCCAACCCGAGGCCTGGTCACAACCGACCGCACCGCCCGAAACTACCGTCACTCCCGCCTCAACCGCCACCTTCGCCGCAAGCTCTGCCACGGCAAGACCATACGGCGAGGCCTTTCGCGCACCGATGATGGAGAGCGCGGGCGTCGAAAGCGCCTCGGGGTTGCCGCGCACATAGAGCGTCTGAGGTACATCAGAAAGCTCCAAAACGGTCTCGGGATACAACGCATCGCCTGGATGCAGCTCAAAGGTCCCCTCGGCCATCATTGGTCCCTCCTTCCCTGGTACATCGCCGCCTCGAGCACGTGGTCCTGCGTCACCTGCTCGCTCTCGGCGACATCTGCGATCGTGCGCGCAATGCGAACAAGGCGCACGATGCCACGCCCTGTGAGATGCGTGCGCTTCGACAGGCCGAGCACACACTTCTCCGCCGCATCATCGAGCTCAAAGGTCGAAACGACGCCGTCAATGGACCGAGTCTCGTCATCCTCGGCCTCGGCATCCGCATCGTCCATGCGGGATTCGCGCCAAGCGCGAAAGGCGCGACCGCGCACAACGTAGTCACGTAACTCGGCCGACGACATGCCCTCCGCACCCTCGATAATCACTTGAGGGTCGGGACGGGTCACATCGATCATCATGTCGATACGGTCGGCCAAAGGACCGCGCAGTTTAGACCGATAGCGCTCGACCATCGCCGCCGAGCAGCGACACGGCACCTCGCGATCGCCCAAAAAGCCGCAGGGGCAGGGATTGCTCGCAGCCAGCAGCTGAAAGCGCGACGGGAAGGTAAAAGCCCCGTCGACGCGTACGATCCTCACGTAGCCGCGCTCGATGGGCTGACGCAGCGTCTGCAGCACGCCAGTGGGAAACTCGGCAAGCTCGTCCAAAAAGAGCACGCCGCCATGAGCAAGGCTGATCTCACCCGGGTGCACCGGGCGCCCGCCGCCGATAAGGCCTGCGGTCGAAATACTGTGGTGGGGACTGCGGAAGGGGCGGTGCCCCGCCAACAAGCCATCAATGTTCTCTCCCAAAACCGAATGGATGCACAGTGCCTCCTGCTGATCCTCAACGGAAAGCTCGGGCAGGATGCCGGTCATACGGCGTGCGAGCATCGTCTTGCCCGATCCCGGAGACCCGATCATGAGCAAGCCGAGTTCTCCTGCCGCCGCAAGCGCCATGCCGCGTTTAGCGACTTCCTGCCCCAGCACGTCTGCATAGTCGAGCTCGGGCTCAAAGGTCGCCTCGACACCCTCGGAATCCAAGTAGTGCCGTGCGGCATCGCCCATGCCGTGAGCAAGCTGAGACAGATGGTCGATAAAGCCGCAATCTACGCCCGCGAGTGGCACATGCTGGTCGGACCTGCCGGCGATAAAAGACAGCCCCATGTCGCGAGCCAATAGCTGAAACGCCACCTCGCCCTTGACGGGAAGCACCGTACCGTCCAGACCAAGCTCACCTGCGATAAGGCAGCGATCGAGGTTGTCACGGGGAATCTGCTCATCGGCCGCTAGAACCGCGATGGCGATGGGCAGGTCAAAGCCGCTACCGGTCTTGCGAATATCGCCGGGCGCCAGATTGACCGTAATGCCCGAGCGCGGGATCTCAAAGCCGGCCGAGCGCATCGCACAGCGAATACGACCACGTGACTCCATCACCTCCATACTCGGAATACCGAGCATCTGAATGCCCGGAACGCCGCCAGCAAGCGAGACCTCGACCGTGACGGGAATCGCCTCGACGCCGCGGATGCAGGCCGCGTGAACGGCAAACGTCTCGAACGCCATCACGACACCTGCCAATCGAACGCGTTGTACTGGTGCTCGATCTCGGCGATATGCCCGCCGCGGATGGTGACACCCACAGCATCGAAGCGAATCGCCTTGAGCGGATAATGCTCCATGAGATAGCAACTTGCGATGCGGCGGTAGCGGCGTTGCTTTTGGGCGTCCACGGCCTCCTCGGGAAAGACCCGCGTGGTGCAATCCAGCGAAACGCGTCTGGTCTTGACCTCGGCCATCACCACGACATCGTCGAGCTCATCGAGCAGCACCAGATCGGCCTCGCCCTCGGTGCAACGATAGCCCTGCTCCAGCAAGGTGTAGCCGCGCTCGTTAAAGTAGTCGATGGTGATCAGCTCGCCCAGCATGCCTAGCTCGCGGGGACTGAGTCCCTTGATAAACTCGGGCGTCATCGCCCCGGAGTCGAGCTCGCCGTTTTCCCAACGCTCCTTGAGCTGCTGCGTCTTGCTCTTTTTGCTTGCGGCACTCATGGGGTCTCCTTTCCCGCACACTGCATTGCCCCGATGATGAGGGCACCTTTCATGCGGGTAAGTACCGGAAGCAAACCAAAAGCTGACCAAATGCCGTCAAAAAACGGGCCGTACGCAACAATGGTGTTGCATACGGCCCGCTACCAGCAGGTTTATAAAACCCCAGAGGTCCATGTCTCCACAATTGGCCTAGAAAAGGCGCTCAGTCTGCAGAAAGTTTCCGCAAAAGCTCACGCGGTGCAGCGGACAAAGTCCATGTTTGCGAATGGCCTCGATGTGCTCGGGGCTCGCATAGCCCTTCGACTCGGCCAGATGGTACTCGGGATACTCGGCGTCGTACTCAACCATCATCTCGTCACGCGTGACCTTGGCCATGATGGACGCCGCGGCGATGCAGGCGATCTTGGCATCGCCCTTCACCACATCGCGCTCGTTAGGAACGGCGCCCAAGGGGTTGCCATCCATAAGCACGCAATCGGGCTCGAGCCCCGTATCGGCCACGGCGCCCGCAACGGCGGTACGGATAGCACGGGCCATGCCCATCTCATCGATATCCTTAGGCGCGATATGGCAAAAACCGATCGCCGTCGCCACCTCGGCAATCTTCACTGAGAGCAACTCGCGGCGCGCCGGCGTGAGCTTTTTGGAATCGTTGATGCCCCAGACGCGCGGCTCCATAGGAAGGCAGACAGCGCATACCGTCAAAGGACCGGCCACCGATCCGCGACCCACCTCGTCGACACCAACGACCACTCCATCGCCGCCAAGCTCATGCATAAGCTCGTACATGTCATTGACGCGCTCGCGCTCGGCAAGCTCTTTGGCATGGCGTTTGAGGGCGCGTTCGCAAGCCTTGATCACCTGCTGGCGCGGGTCCTCGCGATAATGCTCCACGAGGGCGGGAATCTCCTCAAACGTGGCGCTCGCCAACTCACCGGCAACCTGCGATGCCGAAACCGAGCTCGTCATATTGGCCATACCAGGCCCTCCTTGCATGCAAATCAGATAAAAAGAAGGGCCACCCGAAGGTGGCCCTTGTGTCCAAACGAGTGGACAGACGCTGCGATCTTCTTAGCGCTTCTCGGGGATGCGAGCAGCCTTGCCCACCTTGTCGCGGAGGTAGTACAGCTTGGCGCGACGGACGCGACCATGACGAACGACCTCGAGCTTGGCGATCTTGGGGCTGTGAAGCGGGAAGGTACGCTCAACACCGACACCGAAGGACATCTTGCGGACGGTGAAGGTCTCGCGGGCACCGGCGCCGGCCATGCGGATGACGTCGCCCTGGAAGACCTGGATGCGCTCGCGGTCGCCTTCCTTAATGCGGTAGTGAACCTTGACGTTGTCGGCGACGCGAACCTGAGGAATGTCCTCGCGGATCTGCTGACGCTCGATTGCGCGGATGTAATCCATGTGCAATTCCTTACTCTTCTAGAGGTGCCGTACCACCTTGGCCGGCACGTAGTTGAACAAACGTATTCGAGTATACACGCGCGGGTTTCTGCTGCAAGAACAATTTTTTACGCAGACAAAAAGACAAAACCCGCACATGATAACCGTCCGCCTCACGAATGAGACGGACGGCATGAAGGGGGGCTACGTTAGGCGTCTGAACCCAAAACGTTACGCGGAGCGCCTCGCCTCGAGCTTGGCCTGGGCGGCAGCCAGGCGTGCGAGGGGCACGCGGTAGGGCGAGCAGGACACGTAGTCCACGTCGGCCACGTTGAACAGGCCCTTAATGGATTTGGGGTCGCCGCCGTGCTCGCCGCACACGCCAAAGTGCATGTCGGGGTTGGTGGCGCGGCCCTTCTCGACGGCCATGCGCACCAGCTCGAGCACCGCGGTATCGATGGTCTCGAAGGGATTGTCCTTCAGGATCTTCTTATGCATGTACAGCGGGATGAACTTAGCCTCGGCGTCGTCACGCGAGAAACCGAAGGTCGTCTGGGTGAGGTCGTTAGTGCCAAAACAGAAGAAGTCTGCATAATGGGCGATCTCGTCAGCGACCATGCAGGCGCGCGGCAGCTCGAGCATCGTGCCCACGGGAATATTGAGCTCGACGGCCTCTTCGTCGGAAACCTCGGCGATTACGCGCTCGATAACCTCGCGGATCTGGACATGCTCGGCCGTGATGGAAACGAGCGGAACCATGATCTCAGGGCGCGGATCGACGCCTTCCTTGATAAGACGGGTAGCAGCCGTAGCGACGGCGCGAACCTGCATGAGCGGCAGATCGCTAAAGACGACGGACAGGCGCACACCGCGCAGGCCGAGCATCGGGTTGGACTCGACCATACCGTCAATACGACGCAGACGGGTGCGCAGGGCGGCAAGCTCTTCCTCGTTGGCGCCAGCGGCTTCCTTCTTGGTGATGGCGACCTCGAGCTCGCGAGGATCATCCAGGAACTCATGAAGCGGCGGATCGAGCAGGCGGACGACCACATCGCGACCGGACATGGTCTTGAACATCGCCAGGAAGTCCTCGGTCTGAACCTTGAGCAGGTCGGCCAGGGCCTGCTGCTTCACGGTCTCATCGTCAGACAGGATAAAGCTCTGGATGATGTTCTTGCGATCGCCCAGGAACATGTGCTCGGTGCGGCACAGGCCAATAGCCTCGGCGCCAAACTCGAGGGCGAGCTCGGCATCCTCGGGATTGTCGGCGTTGACGCGCACATGGTTGGCATGGCCACAGGTCTCGTCCAGGCGAATCTCGTCGGCCCAGGACAGGATGGTGTCCAGGTCGCCGGTAAGCTCGGCGGAGGCCAGGTCGACGGGACCGTCGACGACGATGCCCTGGGTGCCGTCGATGGAGATGACATCGCCCTCGTGCAGTACGCGGTCGCTGCCCTCGATGCGCACGACCTTCTCGGCGGCGTCAATATGGAAGCGCTCAACGCCGCAGACGCAGGGCGTACCCATGCCGCGGGCGATAACGGCGGCATGGCTCGTCTTGCCACCGTGGCTGGTCAGGATGCCCTCGGCGGCGACCATGCCCTTCAGGTCGTCGGGGTTGGTCTCCCAACGAACCAGAATGACCTTGTGGCCCTCGTTGGCGCGCGCGACGGCGTCATCGCTCGAGAACACGACCTCGCCCACGGCGGCACCGGGGCTGGCGTTCAGACCGCTGGCCAGCGCCTCGTACTTCTTGGAGGCGTCAAACTGCGGGTGCAGGAGTTGGTCGAGCTGCGCGGGATCGATGCGGCTCACGGCCTCCTCGCGGGTGATCAGGCCCTCCTCGACCATTTCGATAGCGATGCGCAGGGCGGCGGTGGCGGTGCGCTTGCCCACGCGGGTCTGGAGCATCCAGAGCTTGCCCTGCTCGATGGTGAACTCGATATCGCACATATCGCGGTAATGGTCCTCGAGCGTCAGGAACACGCGCTCGAGCTCCTCACCTGCAGACTCGAGGCCCGGGGTGGCCTTGAGGTCGCCAATGGGCTCGGTGTTGCGGATGCCGGCGACGACGTCCTCGCCCTGGGCATTAACCAAAAAGTCACCGTAGAACTCCTTGGTGCCGTCGGCCGGATTACGCGTAAAGGCGACGCCCGTCGCAGAGGTCTCGCCCTTGTTGCCAAAGGCCATGGCCTGGACGTTGACGGCAGTACCGAGCTCGTCGGAGATGCCGTGCTGTTTGCGGTAGATGCAGGCGCGCTCGTTCATCCAGCTGCCAAAGACGGCCTGGATGGCAAGGCGCAGCTGAAGCTCAGGATCGTGCGGGAAGACGGGCTTGCCGTCGGCAACCTCGAGCTCGGGATACAGGGCGGCCTCGACGTTCTCGGAGAAGATCCCCTTGAAGGTCTCGACGAGTTCCTGCAGGTCCTCGGCCGAAAGCTCGGAATCGACGCGAATGCCGGCGACCAGACGGGCCTGGGTCAGGGCGTTCTCGAACAGGTCGGCATCAACGCCCATGACGACGTTGGAAAACATCTGGATAAAGCGGCGGTAGCTATCCCAGGCAAAACGCGGATTTTGCGTCTGGGCGATGAGGCCCTGGACGGAATCGTCGTTGAGGCCCAAGTTGAGGACCGTGTCCATCATACCGGGCATGGAGAACGGAGCGCCCGAGCGAACCGACACGAGCAGCGGATCGGAGGCGTCGCCGAGCTTTTTGCCGCAGCGGGCCTCGAGGTCAGCCTCGGCGGCAACGATCTCATCGAGTGCGCCTTCGGGCCAGACGTTGCCGGCACCGGAGTACTCGACACAGGTCTGGCAGGTAATAGTAAAGCCACCGGGAACCGGCAGGCCGATACGGCTCATCTCGGCAAGGTTTGCGCCTTTGCCGCCAAGCACGAAGTTCATGGACTTGTCGCCCTCAGTGACACAGGTGCCCTGGGCGTCGGTTCCAAAACGATAAACCCTCTTGCAATCGCTCACGATACTTCCCCTTCCATGCACTTACGCGCACGACCGTGGTAACGAATCGACCCACCGGATGCGGGCCGTGAGGGAACTATACGGCGCGTTTTGGGCAGGCTTGAGCAGAGGGTGCGCGGTTTGGTAAACGTGCTAAAACTGGCGGTAAACGGTAGATAAAGGTGGTTACCTTATGAAGATACCACTGCAAGAGAAATGCAGGTCAGATGCAAGTTTCTTGCTAAATCGCTTTATCATTATCGTGCATTATTTTGAGGTAGTCTATTTAGGACGGGGCTTTTTAACTACTCCAATGAGCTAACTTTGCTGCACTCGACTGGCGGCGCGGCGGGCGCGGGCTTCTTGGATTTCCTCCAAGTGGCTAATGATCTCGGCAGCGCTTTCCTCGATGGCCTTGCCGTCGGTACGCACCACAAAGCAGCCTAGGCGCTTCATGAGGGCACGAGCTTCCTCGAGCTCGCTGCGCACGCTCTCGGGCTCGGCATAGGAGCCGGCAACGGCACGGGCGTAGTCATCGCCCAAGCGGCTATCGCGAATCTCGGAAATAACGTCGACGGTCGAAATCAGGCCAAACAAACGCATCGGGTCGACCTCGTAAATTGACTTGGGCGGCTCCATGCCATGGGCCAACGGAACATTGGCAACCTTGTAACCTTGAAAGGCCAAAAACATCGACAGCGGCGTCTTGGACGTGCGCGATACGCCCAGCAGCACGATATCGGCACCCGACAGATCGTCGCAGCCGCGCCCGTCATCGTGCTCAACGAAATACTCCATGGCCTCGATACGATGGAAATAGCGGTCATCGGTCCTGTGAATCACGCCCGCGACGCCCTTGGGCGGTACACCGATGAGCGACGACAGCACGGCGAGCGTCGGGCCGATCAGGTCGACCGAGCGAATATGCAGCATGCCCAGGTAATCGAGCACACGAGCACGTAGCGCCGGGTCGACGATGGTATGGAACACGGCGATATCGCGATGGTCGGCATCGACGCGCGGCCCCACAAATGACTTGACCTGCTCCACAGAAGTCACCTTAGGCAGGCGCAAAACACAAAAAGCCCCTTCATCAAATTGCCCGGACGCCGCAAGCACCACCTCACAAGCGGTATCACCGAGCGAGTCGGAGATAACGATAACGGTGGGACGAGCGGTGACCGGGCAATCCATGCGGGGCTCCTTTTGCGCTTACGCGCAGGCTGGCTTACTTTTTGCGGGCAAGCTCACCGATGTTGGCAATGCCGGAGAAAACGGCCTCGAAGCGGTTGAGCAGCTTAAGGCGATTATCGCGGAGCTGCTCGTCCTTGTCCATGACCATAACCTCATCGAAGAAGCGGTCGATGGGGGCGCGCAGGGCGGCAAGGGCCGCAAATGCGGCCGGGTAATCCTCGGCAGCAAGGGCGGCGTCGACAGCGGTCTGAGCAGCCTCGGAGGCATCGGCAAGCGCGAGCTCGACCTCGCCCATCAGGCTGCGGTCGTACTCCGCGCCCAGCTCGGGCTTGGAGATATGCGCGGCACGGGCATAGGCCGTCGCCAGGTTGTCAAAGGTCTCGGCGTCGTTCTTGCGAGCCTCGTCGAGGGCGGCGCAGCGGGCGAAGAAGACGGACGGGGCGATGATGTGCACCGCGGAGACGGCCGCAACGGTATCGCCCGGGATCTTCTCGTCGCGGGCCATGCTCACCAGGCGGCCATGGAAGAAGTCGCGAACCTGCTGGGCGACTTCGGCGGCGTCAAACTCAATGCCCTGCTCACTATAGAGCTCGAGCGCAAAGTCGATAAGCGACGTGGGGTCGATCGGCAGGCGGTCGCGCAGGATGTTGATGATGCCGATAGCGGCACGACGCAGCGCATAGGGGTCGGAGGAGCCGGTCGGGGGCTCGCCGATGGCAAAGATACCGGCAATGGTATCGAGCTTGTCGGCACAGGCCACGATGCAGCCAGCGGTGCCCTCGGGCAGCTCGTCACCGGCAAAGCGGGGACGATAGTGATCGCGAATGGCGTGGGCGACCTCGTCGTTCTCCCCCATCGCGGTCGCGTAATAACCGCCCATCACGCCCTGCTGGCTCGTGAACTCGACGACGGCGTTGGACACCAGGTCGGCCTTACACAGGTGCGCGGCACGGCCGGCGTCAGCTGCCAGATGAGCACCCAGGTGTGCCTCACGGGCAATAGCAAGCGCGAGCTGCTCGATGCGCTCGGACTTGGCGAGCACGCTACCGAGCTTCTCCTGGAAGGCAACCTTGGCCAGGCGCTCACGGAACTCGTCGAGGGAGATCTTCAGGTCCTCCTCGTAGAAGAACTTTGCGTCGTCCAGACGGGCGCGCACGACGCGCTCGTTACCGTCGATCACGCGCTCGGCATTCTCGGGCTTGCTGTTGGAAACGACCACGAACTCACGCGTGAGCTTGCCCTCGCCGTCATAGATCGGGAAGTAGCGCTGGTTGGTGAGCATGGACTCGCAGATAATCTCGTGCGGGACCTTGAGGAACTCCTCATCGAAGGTACCGACGAGCACCGTCGGCCACTCGCAGAGGTTAATGACCTCCTCAAAGACCTTCTTGGGCGTATCGACATGGCAGCCGGGACGGGCAGCCTCGACCTCGGCGATACCGGAAAGGATGACCTCACGACGACGCTCGGCAGAAAGCACACCGGCGTCCTCGAGCACCTGCTCGTAAACAGCGGGGCTGGCAACCACATAGTCGCCAGGGCCAAGTACGCGATGACCGCGCGTGGTGTTGCCGCTCGTCACGTCGGCAAACGACACGGGCACAACATCCTCGCCCAAAAGGCAGCAGATCCAGCGGACCGGACGAACAAAGGTCACATGCTCGTGACCCCAGCGCTGGCTGCGGTAGTTGGGCCACTGCAGGCCGGCGATGGTCTTCTCGCACAGAGCGGTCAGAATCGGCGTAGCCGGTGCGGAAGGAATGTTCTTCTCGGCGAACACATACTCGCGACCGTCGGTGTCCTCGCGACGGACCAGGTCCTCAGCAGCCACACCGCACTTGCGGGCAAAGCCCTGGGCGGCCTTGGTGGCGTTACCGTCAGCGTCGAAGGCAATGTTGGCCGCGGGGCCACGCTTGACCTCGTGAACCTCATCGGTCGCGGTGGCGACGTTGGCAACGAGTGCAGCCAGGCGACGCGGGCTCGAGATCACGCGGACCTCGCCGTGGGCCAGACCGGCCTCGTCGAGACCCTTGGCGATCATGGTGCCAAGCTGCTTGACGGCATTGTTCAGCGGTGCAGAGGGCATTTCCTCCGTACCGATCTCAAACAGGAAATCCTTAGCGTCTGCCATGGCTTACGCCACCTCGCCTTCCTGGTCGGCATTCTCGTTGACTCCGGCGACCTCGGCCATGTAGGCCTCGCAGCACGCCTTGGCGACGGCGCGGACGCGCAGGATGTAGTTGGCACGCTCGACCGCGGACAGCGCGCCACGGGCATCGAGCAGGTTGAAAGCGTGGCTGCACTTCATGACACAGTCGTACGCCGGCAGCGGCAGCTTTCGCTCCAGACAGGAATGGCACTCGGCCTCGTAGTCGTCAAACTTCTGACGCATCATCTCGACGTTGGCGACCTCAAAGTTATAGGCACTGAACTCGCGCTCGTTCTCGAGGAACACGTCGCCGTAGGTCATGGGTGTGCCGTCGGGCAGGTAGCTCCACACCAGGTCGTAGACCGAGTTAACGCCCTGGGCGTACATGGCGATACGCTCCAGGCCATAGGTGATCTCGACGGGCACGGGGTCAACCTCGATGCCGCCCACCTGCTGGAAGTACGTAAACTGCGTAACCTCCATGCCGTTGAGCCAAACCTCCCAGCCAAGACCCCAGGCGCCGAGCGTCGGGCTCTCCCAGTCGTCCTCGACAAAGCGGACGTCATGGTCGTTGGGGTCCAGACCGATAGCGGCAAGAGACCCCAGGTAAAGCTCCTGAGCGTTGACCGGTGAGGGCTTGATGAGCACCTGGAACTGATAGTAGTGCTGCATGCGGTTGGGGTTCTCGCCGTAGCGGCCGTCGGCAGGACGGCGGCAAGGCTGCGCATAGCAGGTGCGCCACTCGGCGGGACCGAGCGAGCGCAGCGTGGTCGCGGTATGAAAGGTACCGGCACCGACCTCGGAGTCATAGGGCTGCATAATGACGCAGCCCTGCTCGCCCCAGTACTGCTGGAGGCGCAGGATGATGTCTTGGAAGGAAAGCGATGAAGCGTTCATGCCTCTAATATCCCCTCGTCGAAACGATTACACGGTTAGGTACTGTACTATAGCGGTTTTTAGTCGATAGCGCCCAGACGGTTGAGCGGCCAGTAACGCACGAGCGCCACGGCGATCAAATCCGAACGGTCGACCGGGCCAAAGTAGCGTGAGTCGGCTGAGTTCTCGCGGTTGTCGCCCATCACCCACACGCAGTCGTCGGGGACGGTGTAGGGATAGCTCACCTGGGCGGCGGGCGCCTGGACCGAAAGCGGCCAGCTCATGCCGGTCGTGTAGTCCTCGTCGAGCGCCTGGCCGTCAACGACCACCTTGCCGTCCTGCAGGTCGACCGTCTGGCCGGCCGTGGCAATAACGCGCTTGACAAGAACATCATGCTCGGAGGTGCCATCAGGGTTGTGAAACACAACGATATCGCCCTGCTTGACGGGCTGACCGAGCTCGAGGCTCACCTTTTGCGCCAGGATCTGGTCGCCAATCTCGATTGTGGACTCCATGGAACCGGTGGGTACCACAAAGGGTTCGACCACAAACGAGCGAATCAAGAAGGTAGCGACCAGTGCGATCGCGACGACCACGATCCACTCAAACGCACCCTTTAGCACGGAATGCTGCGATGGAACCATCCTCACTCCTCGCTCTGCGAATACGAAGCGTCCAGAATCTCCTGCGCGTAAGCGCGCTCCTCGGGCGTGAGCCGCGCCGTCTCAATCAGATCGGGACGCCAACGACAGGTGCGCTCGATGGCGTTCTTACGACGCCACGCATCGACCTTAGCATGATCGCCGCTCACAAGCACCGGAGGCACGCCCTCGCCGTTGAACTCGGCAGGACGGGTGTACTGCGCGTACTCGAGCAGGCCTCCATCCTCGGCGGTCGAGAACGACTCGTCCACGTTGCTCATCTCGTCGCCCAGGGCGCCGGGAATCAGGCGTACGACGGCATCGGCAACGACCATAGCGGGAAGCTCGCCGCCCGTAAGCACGTAGTCGCCGATCGACAGACGCTCATCGGCATACGCATACGCGCGCTCGTCGACGCCCTCGTAGCGACTGCACACAAACAGCAGGCGCTCACTTTTGAGCAGGCGCTCGGCCACATGCTGCGTAAAGGGCTCGCCACAGGGGGTGAAGAACACAACCGTGGGCTTGGGACCCTCTGCGCTAATGGCCTCGATGGCCTCTGCGATAGGCTCGACCTTCATGAGCATGCCCTGCCCGCCGCCGTACGGCTCGTCATCGACGGTACGATGGCGGTCGTGCGTCCAGTCGCGCAGGTTATACGCCTTAAAATCAAAAAGGCCGGCCTTGCGGGCGCGGCCCAAAATCGATGTGGACATGACGGGCTCAAACATCTCGGGAAAGACCGAAAGGGTCTCGATCAGCATGTTGTCCTCCCTACTTGTCCATATCGATCAGGCCGTCCATAACATGGACGGAAATTGTTCCTGTGTCGGGAAGATCGAGCACGACCTGCTCGATCACGGGAATCAGTACCTCGCCGTACCGATCGCCCTCGACAACCCAAACATCGTTAGCGGGCGTCGACATGATCTCGACGATCGTGCCGAGCGAATCGAAGCGCTCGTCGACCACCTCGCGACCCATCAGGTCGGTATAGGCAGCGTCGAGCGAATCGAGCTCAAAGTCGTCACGATTTGCCAGCACGTAGCATCCCGTGATGCCCTCGGCGGCCGTCAAGTCGTCAATGCCCTCAAACGAGACCAGATCGCCATCGCCCGTATCGGTGACGGACACGACCGTGCAAAAGCGGTCGCGCTTGAGCGCCGGCGGCGTCAGGGCGACGCGCATACCCGGCTCTAATACAGAAGGAAGCCCCCGCAGCGGCTGCGCGAGGACCTCCCCCTTCCTTCCGTGCGGCTTGACCACACGGGCGATGTTTTTGTACTGGGACCTCAAGGTCCTAGCCCAGAACCTCTACCTCGACAGCAGTGTCGAGGCGAGCAGCCAGTGCACGGGCGAGCGTGCGAATGGCCTTGATGGTACGGCCACGACGGCCGATGACCTTAGCGACGTCATCCTCGGCGACCGAAACCTCAATCGTAGAGGCGTCATCACCATCGATGACCTCAAGGCTCACGGAATCCGGGTCGTCGACGATCTGAACAACGAGATATTCGACGAGATCGGCGATGCGATCTGAGAGCATTGCCTCACCCTCGAGCTGTGCAGCGTCAACCTCAGGCACGATTTACTCCTCGGCGCCCTCAGCGGCCTCAGCGGCAGCCTTAGCGGCCTCGGCCTCTTTGGCGAGCTGTTTCTTGGACTTCTTGACGACGGTCTCGGTCTTCTCGCCCTCGTTGGCGGCCTTGACCAGAGCGGCGACGGCGTCGGTGAGCTGAGCGCCCTTGGACTGCCAGTCGGCGATCTTCTCGAGGTCAAGGTTGATGGTCTTGGGGGCGGTCATCGGGTTGTAGCGGCCAACCTCCTCGATGATACGACCGTCACGCGGGGCGCGGGAATCGGCGACGACGACACGGTAGTACGGACGCTTCTTAGCGCCGTGACGAGCAAGGCGAATCTTGACTGCCAAAGGAAACTCCTCCAACCAAGCAGCTTTAGGCTGCAACTACAAACAAACAGTTGAACATAATACGCCATCGACGCGGGCAGGTGAAGTCCGTGAGACCAACTTCTTCGGTGTAGTCGAGGGCAAATCCATATCTTAGACAAGAATTCGGGATTTGCAAGCACATACACGCACCCCACATGAGCTGCGCGGTATACTCATGACATGGAAAGACGCGAACATACATACGGTTATGAGGATGCCATGGGCGTCACGCCGCCTCCCTGGACGGGTCCGGCGGTGGGTCTGATGGACCTTGATGCGTTTTTTGCGAGCGTGGAGATGCTCGATCATCCCGAATGGCGCGGAAAGCCGCTCATCGTGGGCGGAGACGCCGATTCGCGTGGCGTCGTGTCCACGTGTTCGTATGAGGCACGTCGCTTTGGCGTGCACTCCGCCATGCCCTCAGCCGAGGCGCGGCGCTTGTGCCCGCAAGCCATTTGGACGCACGGGCACTTTGATCGCTACCGCGAGGTGAGCGCGCACGTTATGGCAATTCTCGCCGACGAGACCCCGCGCGTTGAGCGCGTATCCATCGACGAAGCCTTCATCGATATCACACCGGGTCGCTTTGCGCCCGAAGACCCGCTGCTGGTTGCGCGGCGTATAAGCGATCGCGTGGCAGAGCTGGGAGTGACGTGCTCCATTGGCGTGGGCTGCAACAAGACGGTCGCAAAAATCGCAAGCGAGCGGGATAAGCCGTTTGGGCTGACCATCGTGCGCCCCGGAACCGAGCAGCGCTTTTTGGCCGCGCTGCCGGTATCTGCCATGAGCGGCATCGGGCGCTCGGCCGAGGAGCGACTGCGCCGCATGCGCATCTACACCCTCGGCGAGCTATCACGTGCACCGGAATCCACCTTGGCCTCTATTTTTGGCGTCAACGGCGAACGCATGCGCCAGCGTGCGCAAGGACTCGAAATCTCCGAAGTCACGAGTCTCGATGAAGAGCGCGAGGTCAAATCGGTCAGCAATGAACGCACCTTTGCTAAAGATTTGACTGAGCGTGGGGATATTGAGGCGGCGATTGCGCTGCTGGGCGAGTCAGTGGGACGCCGCCTGCGCCGTCAGGGACTAACGGGCGCCACGGTGACGCTCAAGCTCAAGTATTCGTATGGAAACGGTCGCTCGGCACAGCGCCGGCTGCCTCATCCGACCGACGATGAGAACATCTTCGTGGCGGTTGCACTCGAACTGCTCGACAACATCTGGCAGGAAGGAATGCACGTGCGCTTAGCAGGCATCGGCATGAGCGACTTTGACCATCAGGGCGGCATCCAGACTGACCTGTTCTGCGAAGTCGATGACCGCGGGGCCCAATCCAGCGACCGACGCGACCTCTCCGTCGCCATCGACGCCGTCCGAGACAAATTCGGCGACACCGCCCTATCCTTCGGCCGCCAATCCCGTTTCAACGATTAACCGCCTTTGGGCAAAAAGAAAGCGGGGCAGGTGCGGAAAACCGCAACTGCCCGGCGATATGCGTGAGGGTAGCTAACCCCGTCTCAAATGAGCTACTAGAGGAGGTCGAGGGGGAGCTGGGGGGCGTCTCCCCAGAGTTTCTCGAGGCGGTAGAAGTCGCGGGCTTCAGGAGTGAAGACGTGGACGACAACCGAACCGTAGTCCATGAGCATCCAGGTCTTCTGCTCGCGGCCCTCGATGGAGAACGGATGCTCGCCGCAAGCCTCGGCGACCTTCTCCTCGATCTCGTCGACGATGGAATCGACCTGGCGGTTGTTGGTACCGGTGGCAAGCACAAAGTAGTCGCATACGTCGGAAAGCTCGGTCAGGTCGAGCACCTGAACGTCCTCGCCCTTCTTGTCGTAGGCGGCCTGCGCGGCGGCGCGGGCGACATCCTCGGCGGCGACACCGCTCGCAGACAGCGAGGCGGCAGTGCGGTCGGACGTGGCGACGAAGCTCTTGTGCTCCACACCTTCAAGAATCTGCTCGTCGGTCATGGTCTCGTCGGCCATGGAATACCTCTTTCTAGACAGCCCGAGCTAACGCAGCTGGGCGTAATGGTTGTAAATCGAAATAGCCGTGGGATAAAGATAGCGCCCGGACTGGATCACATAGACCAGACCCTGCGCAAAACAGGAGAAGAACAACTCATCGAGCGTCGACTCCCCCACCATCTTGCGCAGCGCATGCGCATAGTCACCGTGGCGGTTGGGCTCGATGGCATCGGCCACAAAGACCACCATATCGAGCGGCGTCATGTCGCAGGCACCCACGGTGTGACGGTCGACAGCCTGGAAAACGGCCGGCGACAGCTCGGGAAAAAGCTGCGGAAGCTCATAGGCGGCAACAGGGCCATGCAAAAGTGGCGTCGCGGCAGAAGGAGAGCCGGCAATCTTAATGCCGTAATGCAGAGCGCGCGTGACCAGCTCGTCATCGGAAAGCACCTTGTCCCAGTCGTGGATCAAGCCGGCGGCAGCGGCATCAAAGCGGTCGACGCCGTAGACCTCGGCCAGATGAAGTGCGGTCTCGGCAACACCCAGCGAATGCACATAGCGCTTGCGCTTATCCTTCATGCGAACATCGAGCAGCTCTTGAATGCGCCTGAGCAGCGCGCGCTCATCGCCCTCAAACTGATCCTCTACCGACAACGTAGACCCCCATCACTCAAAATCTTCTTGGCCCAAATCGGCATATAGCCTGCGTTTGCGAATGTAGCCGAGCACGGACTCGCTCGTAAGATAGCGTACGCTCATACCGCGGGCAACACGCTTACGAATGTTCGTCGAGCTGATCGCCAGCGCCGGAATCTGAATATAGCGCACGTCGAACGGCAGCCCCGACTCTTTGATTCGGGCACGCGCCGTATCGATATCAAAGCCCGGTCGCGTTGCCGCAATAAAGGTAGCAAGCTCAGCGATTCGTTCGGCATCATGCCAGGTCACGATATCGATAATCGCGTCGGCGCCCGTAATAAAGTAGAGCTTTACCTGCGGCGGGTAAAAGTCGCGAAGGGCATGAAGCGTATCGGCCGTATAGGTTACACCCGGACGGTCGATCTCGAACCGGCTCGCCAAAAAGGCCGGGTTCGCGGCGGTGGCGAGGACCGTCATGGCATAACGGTCCTCGGCAGGCGTCACCGGCTTGTCAAGCTTAAAGGCAGGAGAGCCCGCCGGCATAAAGAGCACAGCGTCCAAGTCGAGCGACTCGCGCGCCTGCTCGGCGGTCACCAGGTGCCCGTAATGGATGGGATCAAAGGTGCCACCCATAATGCCGAGCCTAAACTCCTGCCCGTCCTCTAGAGGAAGCTCGGGCAGACCGATTCCACCGCGCAGCGACATGGCTTACTCGCCCTCCGAGGTCTCGGCATCGCCCGCGGCATCCGCCGCATCGACAACCTCGACTCCCTCATCCGCAGCATCGGCCACGTCAATGGCTTCAACGGCAACGTCCTCGTCAGCATCCTCGAGCTCCTCGTACTCCGAGAAGTCCTCGGCGCCCTCAAAGTCAAAGGCGCGCTGGCAAATGCGGACCTCGTCGCCCGCACGGCAACCGGCCTTCTCGAGCGCGTCGTCAACACCCATACGCGCAAACTTATGCTGCAGGTAAATGACGGCTTCCTCATTTTCCCAGTCGGTCTGGATGACCATGCGCTCGATGGCACGACCGACCACGCGGAAGGCACCGGACTCTTCCTGAACAATGCGGAAACGCTTCTCACGCTGCAGGCGACGGCGCTCCCACTCATCGTCGCGCAGAACGACCGGCTCATCCGAGACAGCCAACTCGGCGCGGAGCTTGGCCACCTGCTCACCTACGGCAAGCATCAGCGTGTTGAGGCCGGCGCCCGTCACGGCAGACACGGCAAAGAACATATGTCCATCGTCGAGCGCTGCGCGCTTGAGGTCGGCAATCTTGTCGGCCGTGCCCGGCGCATCGCACTTGTTGGCAACGACGATCTGCGGACGCTCCGAAAGCTCGGCGCCATACTGCTCGAGCTCGCGGTTGATGATGTGGTAATCCTCGACCGGATCGCGATCCTCAAAACCACCCGTCATGTCGACGACGTGCATGATCAGGGCCGTACGCTCAATGTGGCGCAGGAACTGGTGACCCAGGCCCTTACCCTCGCTCGCGCCTTCGATAAGACCGGGGACGTCGGCAACGACGTAAGAATATTCACCGGCACGCACCATGCCGAGGTTCGGCACGAGCGTGGTAAACGGGTAGTCAGCAATCTTGGGACGGGCGGCACTCATGCGCGCGATGAGCGATGACTTACCCACGGAGGGAAAGCCCACGAGCGCGGCATCGGCCATAAGCTTCATCTCGAGCTCGATCCAGTGCTCCTCGGCCGGTTCGCCCAACTGGGCAAAGGCCGGAGCGCGACGCACCGACGTCACAAAGTGCGTGTTGCCCAGACCGCCGGCACCGCCGGGCGCCACGACGACGCGCTCGCCGTCGTGCACCAGGTCGGCAATCTCAAACATCGGGGTCTGCGTCTCGGGATCGAGCTCGCGCACCACGGTACCCATAGGGACCTTGAGAATCAGGTCCTCGCCGCTCTTGCCGTTACGACGGGCACCCTGCCCGTGCGTGCCGCGCTCGGCGCGAAAGTGATGCTTAAAGCGGTAATCGATCAGCGAAGACAGCTGAGCATCGGCCTGGATGACGACATTGCCGCCACGACCGCCGTCGCCGCCATCGGGGCCGCCCTTGGGGACAAATGCCTCGCGCCTAAACGACATGCATCCGGCTCCGCCGTCGCCGCCGCACACGTTAATGCGGCTGATATCGGTGAACTGTGACAACAGAATCGCCTCCTACAAAAAAGAGGGAGACCCTTGAATCCTAAAACTCAAGTGCCTCCCACATATGTGCTCTATGAAGGGTGAATTACGCGTTCGCGAGCGGGCGTACGCTGACCCTGTGCTTGATACCCTTGTGGAACTCAACGGTACCGTCGACCAGCGCGAACAGCGTGTCGTCCTTACCACGGCCAACGTTCTCACCCGGGTGGATGTGCGTGCCGTGCTGACGGACGAGAATCGTGCCCGTGGTTACCGTCTGGCCGGCATAGCGCTTCGTGCCAAGGCGCTGACCGCGGGAGTCACGGCCATTACGGGAGGAACCGAGTCCTTTTTTGTGTGCCATTGTGTATACCTACTCTTTCGTTACGAGTGTAATCTACTCGGCGACGGGAGCCTCGGCAACAGCCTCAGCCTCTGCCTTGACAGCCTTCTTGGCGCGGGAGGTAGCCTGAACCTTCACGATCTTCAGCTTGGTGAGCTGCTGACGGTGACCCTTCAGACGACGATAGCGCTTGCGCTTGTGGAACTTGAAGACCAGCTGCTTCTCGCCCTTGAACTGCTCAACGATCTGAGCGGTAACCTTGGCCTTGGCCAGCTTGTCGGGATCGGTGACGATCTTCTTACCATCGTTGAGGAAGATAACCGGCAGGGTGACCTGGTCGCCCTCATTGCCCTCGATCTTCTCGACGGTGATGACATCGTCGGTGGCGACCTTGTACTGCTTGCCGCCCGTGTTAACGATTGCGTACATGTTTACTTGCCCTTCATGCATCAGTTAGTGCAACAGCCGAATATAGTAGCAGGCGAAAATACCCCCGTCAACGAGTATGTGGAGCAAATCCACAAGTTCGCACAGGTATGGGGCTGACGAGTCGGCCCTCGTCGTCCTCGCATGCTTGATTCTGACGCTCGACATCGTAGGAGCAGATGGTCACGAGGTCTTGCATACCGGTGGAAACAATAGGTGCATCCACGCCCGGGGTCAAGCCCTGCAACAAAACATCAGCAGCGGAAAGCAAAATTTCCGGACGCATGGAGCCCTCGTTGTCGGCATGGGTGTCGAGGATGAGTACCAAATGGTCCGGGCGCTCCCCCGCCGTGAGCTCATAGCCCACGAGCGTGTGATCCAAATCCAAGCGCTTGCTCTTTTTTCCGCGTGCGTAGTCGATGCCATGGCCCGCGCGCAGCGTGTCGATCGCACGATGCACCTCGTCGGCGCTTACGGGCGCCTCGGGGTCCAGATGCAGGTCGATGCGATACGACAAGCGCGTGAGCTGCGCCGTCAAGGCCGGCGTGCGCACGTCGATGTACGCCGCCTCGATGGGTGCCAGATCGGCCGGAGACGCCGCAGCCAGGCGCCCAAACGCCTCGTCGAGCGCCACGAACTCGGTCATAAACAGGTCATACCACTCGCAGGTCGACGACGTGCCCACCGGTAGCGCCGAAGAGAAGCCAACGCGCATGTGCGGAGAGAAGCCCTGCGTGACGGCATAGGGAAGTCCCGCACGGCGCACGATGCGCTCAATGGTATGGATTACTTCGAGATGACCTAGGTACTTAAGGCGATCGCGCTTACCATAGCGAACACGAAGCCTAAAGAGCGAGGGGTTGTCGGTCAGGCGCTCACTCATGCGCGATCACCCATCAATACATTCTTGGCGTGGAGCGTGGGGCAGATCCCGCAGCCGGTGCACGACGTGCGGGTGCAGTCGGGAGTCGTGACGCCCTCGAGCGAGCGACGGTACTCGCGCTCGAGGAAGCCGCGCGTGCAGCCGGGGCTCACGTGCTCCCACGGCAGGCGCCAGTCCAACTCGTAGGGCAGGTGCACGAGCTCATTGAGGTCGATGCCGTTTTTGGCAGCAGCCTCCTTCCAGTTATCGAGCGAGAAATGCTCTACCCAGGCGTCAAAGCGAGAGCCCGAGCGCCAAGCATCGATGATGACGGGCGTCATGTCGCGACCGGCGCGGGACAGCGCGGCCTCGATGAGCGAAGTCTCGGCATCGTGGTAATGCACGCGGACGGCACGGTTGCGAACGCTCGTGATAAGCAGCTTCTGGCGACGCTTGACGTCGTCGTAGTCGAGCTGCGGGCACCACTGGAACGGCGTGGCAGCCTTGGGGATAAAGACCGAAACCGAGATGGACACCGAGATCGAGCCGCGACGAGCCTTGGGTACCACGGAACGACCGAGCTCCAGCACGTGATCGGCCAGATTGGCGATGGCCACGATGTCCTCGTCGCGCTCGCCGGGAAGGCCCATCATAAAGTAGAGCTTCATACGGTTCCAGCCGGCCTCGAAGGCCGCCTTGGCCGCACGGTCCAAGTCCTCCTCGGTCACGTTCTTGTTAATGATGTCGCGCATGCGCTGGCTGCCGGCCTCGGGCGCGAACGTCAGGCCGCCCTTCTTTTCGCCGGCGACCGACTCGGCCATATCCACGCCAAACGAATCCAGGCGCTGCGACGGAATAGACACGCGAATACCCGTATCCTCCAGGCGACGGTTGAGCCTGCCGAGCACGTCGCGAATGCAGGAGTGGTCGGTCGTGGAGAGCGAGGTCAGCGACACCTCGTCATAGCCGGTCTTTTCCAGACCCTGAATCACCGACGAGACGATCTGGTCGGCCGAGCGCTCGCGCACCGGGCGATACGTCATGCCGGCCTGGCAAAAACGACAGCCGCGGGCGCAGCCGCGCAGGATCTCGATAGACAGGCGGTCGTGGACTAGCTGCGCATAGGGTACGCACGACTGCGACAGCGGATTCGTGGCGCCGAAATCCTCGACGACGCGTTTGTAGACCACAGTAGGCGCATCCTTGCCTTCACGCGGCACGGTGTAGCCATGCGGCGAGCAGGGCTCGTCGTGACGAACCTCATAGAGCGACGGCACGTAGTTGCCGGCAATGGATGCAAGCTGCTCAACAATCTGCGCGCGCGGGACTCCTTCGTCACGCAGGCGGCGATGCAGCTGGCAGGTCTCGAGCAGCGATTCCTCGCCCTCACCGATGAGGATGGCATCGAAGAAGGCCGCGTACGGCTCGGGGTTGTACACCGAGGGGCCGCCGGCGATGATGATGGGGGCGTCTTCGCCGCGGTCGGCCGCTAACAGTGGAATGCCAGCGAGGTCGAGTGCCTCGAGGAAGTTCGTCACCGCCATCTCGTGCGGCACATGCAGGCCGACGATATCAAACGAAGCGACCGGCGCTGCACCCTCGAGCGACAGCAGCGGAATACCCGCCTCGCGCATAGCGTCACCCATATCGGGCCACGGCACATAGCCACGCTCGCAGGAGATGCCCTCGGCCTGGTTAAGGATGTTGTAGAGGATGGCGATACCCTGGTTGGGCAGACCGACCTCGTACACATCCGGGTAGATCAGGCAGCAACGGTAGTCGGCATCGGCCTTGGAAAGCGTGCCCCACTCGTGATCGATATAGCGACTCGGCTTCTCGACCTTGGCGAGCAACGGCTCAATTAAATGAAAACAATCTTGGTACGGAACGCGCAACGGAAAACCCCTAAGCAGCGAGATCAGATGCGTCTTGGTAGGACGCCATAGGACGGGTAGCGCCCGCGACCATGGTCACCAGATCGCGAACGCGGGAGAACGTGGCAGTGACCACCTCGTTGGCACGGCTGTAGTCGACATCGCGCTCGTAGAGCGAAACGAGCGCACGGCCCATGCCATAGGTGCCCGCGGCAGCAGTGAGCGCCTTGACGGCAAACCCAATATGCGGCGTCTGCTTGACGAGCGCGCGGGTGACCGCGCGGATCACCAAGCCGCCGGCAAGCACGCCCGCGACCTCGTAGCCGCGCTCAGGCTTAATGCCGCGTCCAAAGACGGCAGCGAGCTCAAAGAGCATGCCCACCTGCGCCAGCGCCATAACGGGATAATCGGCGCCCGGCAAAAACACCAGCGCACCGGTCGCCATATTGGTGAGCGCGCACGAGGTGATGATACGATTGGCCGCAGCGATGCGCATGAAGGCAAAGTTCGCCGCAAAAGCCGTTTCCTTGTCGGTGCGATCGAGAATCCAGCGGGCAAGCGTCTCGAGCAGATACGTCTTATCGGTTGCCGCTACCACGCCGAGCATGGGCGTAGACTCCTCGATAAACGGCACCTCCACAGCAGACTCGGCAAGCACGCACACGGGCGCGCCGGCGATCACGAGCTCCTGCACGGCACTCTCCAAGCGGTCGGAACCACACGAGAGCACCAGCACCACATCGGTATCGGTCTTTGGAGCAATTCGCTCCTCCCCCAGACGCTCGACGCGCACAATGCCCGAGGTCGTCTGCGGCACAAAGGCGTCACGCACCGTCTCGGCCAGAAAGCGCGAGGCGGACGAATCCAGATAGACCGAGACGCGCACCGGCGTATCGGAATCCTTCTTAACGGACGCGCCCATCTTAAAAGCGCGGGTCAGCTTATCTACGGGAATTTTCATGACAAACCCCTCCAGCGGTTACGCGGCGCCCGAACGATGCCGCCATATGGATTGTACGATACCCACCGTCAGCAGCTGAATCATCATCGAAGACGAACCGAAGCTAATAAATGGGAGCGGAATACCGGTAATCGGCATCACGCCGATGCACATGCCGATGTTTTCGAAGGTCTGGAACGCCCACATGCCAACGATGCCCACACACGAAAGACGCAAAAACAGCGACTCACACTTAAAGGCGACGCGAATCGTCGAAAAGATCAGCAGCACGTAGAGGCACAGGAGCAAAAAAGAACCGCAAAAACCAAATGTCTCGGACAGGAAGGCGAAGACGAAGTCGGTGTGGAACTCAGGCAGAAAGCCGCCGGCCGACTGCGTCGCATGGCCCAAACCCTTACCAAAGAAGCCGCCCGAGCCAACGGCGATAAGCGACTGCTGCAGGTTGTAGGCATCGTCCGAATCGGCATTATCGGGGTCGATAAAGACCGTCAGACGGTTCATCTGATACTGCTTGATGAGCACATCGTGGCCGAGCAACGAATCAAAGACCGAATCGAGCGCCAGAACGAGGGCCACCAAGCCCACGAGCAGGGCCAGAGTCGACAGCACCCATTCGCGGCGTGCACCGCTCATGCAGATGACGATGGCGCCCGAAACAAGCACGACCAGGCCCGAGCCCAGGTCGCCCATGGCAACGACGGCCAAAAACGGAATGGACAGCATGCCGCAGAGCTTGACGTAGTCGCGAACGGTATCGATGCGACCGTTATATTGCGAGCCAAGCGTAGCAATAAAGAAGATGGTGATGAGCTTGGCAAGCTCAACCGGCTGGAATGTCAAGCCGATACCGGGAATCTTGATCCAGCCCGTCATGCCCAGACCGCCCGTATAGGACAGGCCCGGAATCTTGGGCGAGAGGATCACGATCAGGTCGATGACGAGCAACGCCGTCGAGAAATTGGAAATACCGCGCAGATCGGTACGCCAGACCAACACCGCCAGCACCGCCCCGATGCCGATTCCCAGCAGATGGCGTGAGAACGAGGCATCGGCCTTAAACTGCGAAGCCGACCAGATGATGATGGCACCGTAGGCGACGAGCGCCACAGTAGCCACGAGCACACCGATATGCACCTTTTGGCGAAACGTGCCGCGCGAGGCCGAAAGTTGCTTGTTGACGCGGTCCAGGCTGCTGCGAGAGCCGGTCTTGGTTGAACGGAACAGATCCGCCGGAGAAAAATCCATCGCAACCTCCTATCGAACCGAAGAATCGCCCGAGGCCGAAGAGGTATCGGGCTCGTCATAAATCACGCCGAGCACGTCGCGCACGACATGCATCGCGGTATCTGAGCCGCCGCCGCCCTGCTCCAGGACAGTAGCGATGACATACTTGGGGTCATCGGCCGGCGCATAGGCGCAGAACCACGCGTATTCGTCCTCGCCACTTTTCTCGCCCGTGCCCGACTTGCCGTATACCTGCGGCGTCAGGGTGCCAAAGTGCGCCGCCAGGGACGTCGATGCCGTGTAAATCACGTCGTGCATACCGTTGCGAACAAGAGCCAAATCCGAATCGCTGTTGATCTTGGCCTCCAGGCGCTTCTTCTTGCCCTTGCCGTTGTACTTATAGGCATCGCCGTCGCCATCGCGCGACACGGCAGACAAAAACACGTGAGGCACGTACTGTTTGCCGCCGTTGGCAAGACCCATATAGGCGCACGCCATCTGCAAGGGCGTCACCAGGATGTCGCCCTGACCGATGGCAATGTTGGTCATATCGCCGGCATTCCACTTGCGGTCCTCGGCAGATGCGTCGGTGAAGTACGACTCTTTCCACTCGGCATCGGGAATACGGCCCGCGCCCTCACTCGGCAGATCGATACCGCAGGTCTTGCCTAGACCCCAGCGACGAAAGACCTCCTGCAGGCCCTCGGGATGTTGCTCGTCGTAAAAGAACGCCTTGCCCATGTCGTAGAAGACGGGGTCGCATGAGTTGGCGATGCCCGACTGCAGCGTCATGGTGCCGTGGCCGGAATGCAGCCAACAGTACTTGCCCCACGACTTGCCCAGGCCCGTCCAATAGCCCGTGCAGTTGGTCGTCTGCCCCGACGTGTAGGTTCCAAACTCAAGACCGGCCAGTGCCGAGAGCGGCTTGATGGTCGAGGCCGACATGTACTGTCCGCTAATGGCGCGGTTGAGCAGCGGGTGCGAACCCTTGTCATCATTGAGCTCGGTCCACACGTCATTTGAGACGCCGCCAATAAAGACGGACGGATCGAACTTGGGCTGGCTCGCCATGCCCAGGATCTCGCCATTGTTGGGATCGAGACACACTACAGCGCCGTTGCCGGCATTGCTGTAGCCAGTGGTCTTGGCAAGCTCGATAGCGCTCGCCAGCGCCGTCTCGCAGGCCTGCTGGATCTTAAGGTCGAGCGTGAGCTTAATGTCAGAGCCGGCCTTCGCGGGCACGGCGCCGGCCTGACCGGTCACATTGCCCGAGGCATCGACCTTGACGGTCTGCTCACCACGAATACCCTGCAGCAGGTTTTCGTAGTAGCTCTCAACGCCCGCCTGGCCCACGATATCGCCCGACTGGTACGTAATCTTGCCAGCAGAAGCATCATCATCGCCAGAGGTTTTCTTATTCTGGGCCTCGAGCTGCTCGGAGGTAATGGTGCCGGTATAGCCCAAGATATGGCATGCCGTCTCGCCATATGGATACTGGCGCTCGGTACGCTCGGCAATCTTGACGCCCGGGAACTCGCCGGCATGCTCCTGAATATAGGCAACCGTGGAGCGACGCACGTCCGTCGCGATGGTATGCAGGCTCTGAGCGCCCTCTGTATTGTCCTGAATATTGCGAAGGACCGCCACGTAAGGCATTCCAAGCACGTTGGCAAGATGGCGAACCAGAACCTCATCCTCGGCAAGGTCGCGGTAGGCCACGACAGCAAGTGAGGGACGGTTCTGGACAAGCGCCACGCCATTGCGGTCGAGGATGCGGCCGCGCACAGCGGGAGTGGTAACGGTGCGAGTCTGATTGCTATTAGCCTGCTTCTCGTAATAGTCCGACGAGACCATCTGCATGCCCCACAGCTTGACGGCAAGCGCCGCAAACATCGCGCCCACACCCGTGGTGAGGATGGAAAAGCGGCCCTTAAAGGCGGTCGCCGCGGTATTGCCCTCGCCCTCGGTGGCGCGCGGGGCCGTTCCATGCTGCGTATCGTAGGTAAAACGGGAATCGCCACGACGCATGATGACCAGCGCGACCACGATGGCCACAACCAGCACGATACCGGCGATAATAACCGTCAACTGGGAAGACATCTACGGGCCTCCCCTATTTGAGCTTGCGGGTCTTGGGCTTAAAGCGCATACCCGTCTGGCGTCCGCCACGTGCGGAGAATCCATAGCCGGACTGCGGCACGACGCCGGACATCAAAAACGGAATGGCAACCAGACCCGTCAGGATCGAGGACGGCAGCGCATGGCCGAAGATCGCCACAACAAAGCTCGTCTCCAAACCCATAAACAGCAAGATGATGCTGTAGATCACATTAATGACGAGCGCAAAGGCGCCCACGGTGACGCCGCGCGCACTCGGGGTACCGCCCGTCTGACCGACGGCGCTGTGCACCAGGGCAAAAGAACCCACGGTCAGCAGGAGCGACATAACGCCCACCGGCACGGCAGCAGACAGGTCATAGAACAACCCGCTGCAAAAACCGCACACGACGGCACGGGTCGGGTCGCCCGAGAACACGCTTAGGCACACCAAGATAATCATGAAGTTGACGCGACCGCCCGCAATGGAGATCTGCGGTGCCAGGCCTGCCTGCAGCAGCACGCACACAATGGCGGCGATCACAAACGTGCGGGAGCTCATCCCCTGCTCGTGTAGATCCATGGACATGCCCCCTATTCGCTCGAGCCGGAATCGGTCGTCTCGGACGTGTCGGAACTGTCATCCGAGCTCTCGTCCTTCGTCTTGGTCGCAGCGTCGCGCGACGTTCCCTGCGGCGTGCTGTTGGCCGTACTCACGTCCTCATCCGAGGCCGACTGTTCGTCGGTCAGCGAGGTAATGACCAGCACTTCCTCGTTGTTCTCGGCCGTGGTCTGAGCGCGCACCACAATGGTGTAGTACACGTCGTTTGCCGATTTCTCAACCGACGAGACGGTGCCAAGCGGAAGGCCCTTGGGGAACACGCCACCGATGCCCGAGGTCACGATGATGTCGCCAACCTTAACATCGGAGTCGACGCTCACGTACTCAAGACGCAGCGTGCCGTCAGCCTGACCCTGCAGCATGCCCTGGGCGCGCGTGTCCTGCACCATGGCGGACACGCCCGAGTTCTCGTCGCTAATCAAGCGCACGGTCGACGTTTTGGCCGATACCTCGATAATCTGGCCGATAACACCGGCAGAACTCGTCACGGGCATGTTGATGGTAAGGCCGTCGGCAGAGCCCTTGTCGATGGTAACGGTCGAGATCCAGGCATCGCCAGAGGCACCAACGATACGAGCAGCGGTCGATTTGAGGTTATAGGTCGACTGCAGGCCGACCAGCCCCTCCAGACGCTCGGCGGTCTTTTGAGCCTCGGAGAGCTCAGCAACCTTAGAGGTCAGTTCCTCGTTTTGCTTCTTAAGCTCGTCAAGCGTGTCCTGCGACGCCGTAAGGTTAGAGAACACGTTGCCGATCGCATTGAAGGGAGCCGCCACGGCCGAGCCCACAAAGCGCACCGGCGAGGTAATCGTCGTTACGCCCGAACGCACGGCATGAATCGGCCCTGCCTCGCCCTCGCGGATGTAAAACGTGAGCAGCAACACCGAAATCAGGCTGAAAACAATCAACGGGCGCATACCCGTTGATTGTCGCTTGGTATTCAGATTTGTGGAGAAACCCGAAGATCGTGCCAAATGGAATCCACCTTTTGGAAATTAAGCATTGGTCTGGACGAAGCCGCCATCAAACGCATTGGCCTCGAGCACGCGGGCACAGCCGTTAACGACGTTATCGAGCGCCGTGGGGCTGACGTTGACCGAAACGCCGGTCTCATCGCGCAGGCGCACGTCGAGACCGCGCAGCAGCGCGCCGCCACCGGTCAGCAAAATGCCGTAGTACATAAGGTCCGAGGCAAGATCGGGAGGCGTGGCATCGAGGGCGTCCTTGACGGCCTTGGCCATCTCGTCGAGCGGCTTGTTGAGCGCGCGACGAATCTCCTCGCTCTCGATGCGCACGGTCTTGGGCAGACCGGTAATCACGTCGCGGCCGTTGACCTCGACGTCGAGCTCGTCCTTGAGCGGCACGGCGGAGCCGACCTTGATCTTGATGTCCTCTGCCGTACGCTCGCCGATGGCCAGGTTGTAGGCATCACGAACGTGCGTGAGGATAGCCTGATCGAACT
Source organism: Collinsella aerofaciens (assembly GCA_036298925.1). Taxonomy (GTDB): domain Bacteria; phylum Actinomycetota; class Coriobacteriia; order Coriobacteriales; family Coriobacteriaceae; genus Collinsella; species Collinsella aerofaciens_BN. The sequence continues at coordinate 23,335 of JAXJIC010000046.1, read as the reverse complement.
CGTCACCGGCAATACGGATGGACTGCGAGACGACGATACCGCCCATGGCGATAACAGCGACCTCGGTGGTACCGCCGCCGATGTCGATGACCATGGAGCCGGTGGGTTCCTCGACGGGCAGATCGGCGCCGATAGCGGCAGCCATGGGCTCCTCGATCAGGTAGGCCTGGCGAGCGCCAGCCTGGATCGTGGCCTCAAAGACAGCACGCTTCTCGACCGACGTGACGCCGGAGGGAACGCAGACGACAACGCGCGGACGCGGGGTCCACGGATAGCGCTTCTCGGACGCCTTGTCGATAAAGTAGCGGAGCATGGCCTCGGTAACATCGAAGTCGGCGATGACGCCGTCCTTCAGGGGACGAACGGCCACGATGTTGCCGGGCGTACGGCCGAGCATGCGCTTTGCCTCGATACCGACCGCCAGGATGCGCTCGTCGTTCTTGTCGATGGCGACAACAGAGGGCTCGCGAATAACGATGCCCTTGCCGCGCACGGAGACAAGCGTATTTGCGGTGCCGAGGTCGATGGCAAGATCGCCCGCATAGCTACCGAAGAACATATCCATCAAAGAAAACAACGCAACTCCTGATGTGTTGGATGATTGCTGGAAAACTACTAGTTCATCATACTAGCGCAAGCCCGGCACCTCACTTGCGGTGAAGCGCCGGGCAAAGCTAAATCCCATAAGGTCACTACTGGTTGTCAGCAGCCGAGAAATCCATATCGAGCGAGGAAACGGCCCAGCCGATATGGTTATCGGAGCGCACGAATTTGACGGTGTACTCCTGCTCGCCGCCCTTGGACAGCGATGCCTTAACCTTAGCGGTCGTCTCGGTCATGGACTGATCCATGCCCTCGACGGACACGGTGGCACCCTGCGGAATCGAGGAGATGATCATCGACTTGGCGTCCTCGGACAGGCTCGAGGCCAGGCAAGACTCGGCCTTTGCGGTGTCACCGTCGCCGGCAGCCTGGAACAGATCGGTAACGACAGACTCCTGGGACGGGAAGCCAAAGCCGCGCGTGTAGGCAAAGCCCAGACCGCCCGCGGCGATCAAAATGAGCAGAAGCAGCACGATGAAGACTTTGAGACCCGTGTGGCGGTGGCGACGACGGACCTTGGCCTGCTTACGATCCTGACGGTCCTGCTGGACCATCTCGGACTCGGACAGCGTAAAGAAGCCGGTGTCCGAGGGATCGGGCATAAACTGACCGGTCGCGCCCGTAGGATCGAGCGGATCGACGGCAGGAGCGTCCATCGCGGGCGCCGGAGCCGTGGCCATAGCCGTCTGGGCAGACAGCGCGGCAAGCGAATCGTGCACGCGGGCAAGCTCATCGGCCTGCTCGGAGGTGAGCTGGTAGATACCATCGGCAGTAGCGGCGTTAAAGGCGTCGAGTGCGTCGGAGGGACGGCCGGCGGCAGAAAGCGCCTGACCCATGCCGGCGTTGAGCGCACGCGTGTCGTCGCGGGGGCCGGCAAAGTCGATAGCCGTACGGTAGGTCTCCACGGCATCCGCCGGACGGCCGAGCTTAATGAAGCAACGACCGAGCTCGCCGAGTGCGGCGGCAGGAGCCGGATTGGCGCCGTCGATGGCAGCCTGACGGAAAGCAGTACCCGCGTTGGCATAGTCGCCCGACTGGAACAGCGCGTTACCCAGGCCCAGATAGGCCTTGAACGGCGTGGCATAGGAAGCGTCCTGCGTAGCGGCAGAGAACGCCTGAGCGGCCGTCGTGTAGTCGCCCACGGCGGCGAGTGCCTTGCCGCGGTTGGTGAGCAGCGCGCCGCGCTTGCCATAGGTGCCGTCGTTGAGGGCGGCGGCATAGGCCTCGGCGGCCTCGGCATACATGCCCAGGTGCATCAAGGCGTTGCCACGAAGGTGATCGGCCTCGCCCATAATCTCATCGGGAGTCTTTGCCGCCCCAAGCATCTGGGCTGCAGCGGAAAAATCACCCGCGCGGTAAGCGGCACGGCCCTGTTGGATCAGCTGGCTATTCAAGGAAGTCCCCTTTACTCGTGAACGATCTCGACATGGACGATCTCGTCGCCGGCACGCAGCTGCGAAATCACATCGAGACCCTCGACCGTGGTACCAAAGACGGTGTAACCGGAATCGAGGTTATGCTGGGCGCCCAGGCAGAAGTAGAACTGCGAACCCGCGGAATCGGGGTCCATGGAGCGTGCCATGGCAAGGGCACCATCGACATGGCTGTTGCGCGGATTGGTGGCAAACTCGCCCTTGATGCAGTAGCCGGGGCCACCGGTACCGGGCATGCCGTCGGGGCCCTCAAGACCGGCAGCGACGTCGGCGCCGGACATATCGCGGGTATTGGGGTCGCCGCCCTGGATGACAAAACCGGGCACATAGCGATGGAACTTAAGGCCATCATAGAAGCCCATCGTAGAAAGCTCGCAGAAGTTCGCGACATGAATGGGAGCGCCCTCGCCGTCAAACTTGACCTTGATGGTACCCTTCGACGTCTCGATAACGGCGCACTCGTCGCCGGCAAGCTGATACTCGGGCGTGTAGAGCTCTTTCTTAAAACCAAACATGTGGTTCCTTCCTCGTGCGTTTAAAGCATATTTGTACGAATTGTAGCAATAAGCATGCGCTTACATCAATTGCGCACGTAGGTTATGCCGACTATGGCGAACTAATTTTGGGAACGCTGCTGCGGCTTCCAGGAGCCCACATTGGCGTCGTACTGGTTCAGCGCGCTGTTGCCGCCTTGTGCGATGGGCGCCAGGATCTCGCTTTGGTGGGAACTCATCGACTCGCCATCGGAAATGGCCAGCGAGATATCCCAGCTCTGGCAGATCACGTCGACACGCTCGTACATCCACTCGGCAAGCTGCTTTAAGTGGGCGATGTCGTCCGCATAGACCGTATCGTCCTGATACTTAAGGTTGTTAAGCTCATCTTGCGTCTTTTTGATCTGGTCGCGCAGGGCGTAGGCACTCTGCGACAGCTCCTGGCGGGTGGACAGCGGCGTACGGAGATAGCCGTTGTTAAAGGAATCGATGACCTCGCCGATCTGGTCCTCATCACCGTAGGACACGATGGTCTGATACAGACCGTCGAGTCTGGTATAGAGCTGATCATCGGTGAGCACGGTTTCTTCCTGGACCACCTCGGCAGAATCGTCCTGCTTGGTATCGTCCTCAGTCGCCTCGCCCTTTTGGCGCGTGGGGAAGGTGGTCTGTGCAGCTTGGCCAAACTGGTCGTAGAAGCCAGGCATGACACCCATGGGATCGGTCGTCACGAACCAATAGGCACCGCCGCAAACGACGGCAAGGACCGCGATGATAATGAGCGGCTTGGGGATATGACGCTTGTGCTTGTGATAGGCGTCCTCGTCGGGATGCACCTTGCGCTTGGGTTTTTGAGCATCGTCATGCAGGGAAACGGGCGTGGGAATATCGACCTTGGGGATACCGAAATCCTTATCGAAAGCCGGCAGCACGCAGGTCTCGTTAGGATCGGCGGCGTCCGAAAGCACCGCAGCGGCAGAAGCGGGCGCATGCGGCACCTCGGTATCGATCTGCTCTTGCGTTAGGCGCGGAAAGCCCGCCGTGCGGCCCGCTGCCAGGTCGGATGCGGCCGCGTCCTCGGAGAGGATACCCGGAGCGGGGCGTCCGCATTTTGGGCACGTGCGGTCATGCGGAGAAAGACGGGCACCGCAGCCCTCACAGAACACGAACTCGGTGTGCTCGGGACCATCGCCCGGACCCACATAGGCGTTGCAGTAGGGGCAGAACGAGGCGCCGTCCTCGATAGTCTTAAGGCAATGCGGGCAGATCACGGCATCCTCTTTTCGAAGCAATTCAAACAATCGAGGTTAGAGCATAACATCGCCACGGCCCCACAGGAGCAAGGCACCAATTCAACATCGCCAGGGCGCGTAGCTACTTCTTCTTTTTGCTTGGCATCGAGACTTTGATGCCTTGGGCGGACTTGGTCACGCGAGAGCGCTTGGCTCCGGTACTCTTCTTTTTCTTGGGCTGGGCCTGGGCCACGCCCTCGAGTGCGCGAGCCTCGGCCTCGCGAACGATGCGGTCTTCGCGGCGCTGCGCCATATCGGCGGCGACGCGCTTGGCAAAACGCTCGGCCGTCGAACCCGTCGAGCTCACCTTGCCGCCACCGCGACCCAGGCGGACGCGCACACCGCGGCCAAAACCAGTTGCGGCATGACGACGACGCGGCTTGAGCGAATCCATCATCGTGGCAAGCTTAAAGAACACCGAGCAGGTAAAGACCACGATGACAGCCAAGATAACCATCTGACCCATCGACAGGTTGGCAATAGACAGCAGCTCCGGGAATCCGATAACGCCCACCAAGATGCCGGCGACTACAAACACAAAGAGCACCACACGTAAGGGCGTGAGAGGCTGCGAGATGCGCCAGATCAGGCTGACGCTCGCCGCGCACGACGTAAGCAAGCACATCGTAGACAGCGTGAGCTGGCTAAAGCCAAACACGCGCGCCACAAAGATATCGAGCGCCGCAGCCAAAATGACCGCAATCGACGCCGGCAGCGCACGCTTGAGTACGTTCGTCAAAAACGCACCCTTCACGCGAGCATTGTTGGGCTCAAGGCCCAACACAAAGCCCGGCGCGCCGATGCAGAAGAAGTTGATGAGCGTCATCTGGATTGGCTCGAAGGGGTACGGCGGCAGTGCGATGCACAGCGCCGCAAGGCCCATCGAGAACAGCGTCTTGGTCAGGAACAGCGAGGCCGAACGCTGCAGGTTGTTGATGGAGCGACGGCCCTCGGCCACCACGGCGGGCATCGAGGCAAAGTCGTTGTCGACGAGTACGATCTCGGCCACGTTACGCGCGGCATCGGAGCCAGCCGCCATGGTCACGGAGCAGTCGGCCTCCTTAAGTGCCAGCACGTCGTTGACGCCGTCGCCCGTCATGGCCACGGTGTGCTCGCGGCGCTTGAGCGCCTGCACGAGCTCGCGCTTCTGCTGCGGGGTCACACGACCAAAGACATGGTAGCGGTCCACTGCGGCATCAAGCTTGGCCGGCGTATCGAGCGTCGTGGCGTCCACATAAGCGTCCGCCCCCGGCACGCCCACCACGCGCGCGATCGACGACACCGTACGCGGGTCGTCGCCACTGATCACGTTGAGGGTCACACCCTGCTCGTTAAAGTAGCCGATGGTCTCGGCCGCCGAGGTGCGAATCTCGTCGCGGATGGTCACAAAGCCCACGGGCTCGGCCTCGCCCACCATATCGCCATCGGGCGTAAAGCCGTCCACGCGCGCCACCACGAGCACGCGGCAGGTATCGGCAAGCTCGGCGACACGGTTCTCGACCTGCGAAAAAACACGATCAGAGAGCACAAACTGCGCCGCACCCATCACATAGGAGCCCTGCGCAAACGACGCGCCGCTCCACTTTTTGGAGGATGAGAACGGAATGACCGACAGCGGCTCAGACACCTCGACCGGGCGATCGGCGTAATAGTTGAGCAACGCCTGGCAGGTCTCGTTGGCATCGGCCGAGGTCGCACGTGCCACGTTGGCCAGCGCAAAATCGAGCACCGTGGTATCGACGGGAACGGCCGCCTCGTCCGAGCCGGCGCCCAGACTCACACCCTCAACCGGCAGCGGATAGGTGCCCTCGACCTCCATGCGGCCCGACGTGATGGTGCCCGTCTTGTCCAGGCACAGCACGTCGACGCGAGCGAGCGTCTCGATGCAGTAGAGCTGCTGTGCCAGCACCTTGCGGCGAGCCAGGCGCACCGTGGCGATGGCGAGCACCGACGAGGTCAGCAGCACCAGGCCTTGCGGGATCATGCCCAGCAGGGCGCCCACCGTGAACAGCAGCGCCGACGAAGGCACATGACCAGCCAACAGCTCGGAGAAGCACCACGAAAGCGCGCTATCGCCCGGGGTTCCCGCGGCATCCCACAGCTCGCTCACGCTCGAGGCAAACAACGCTAAACCGAGCGGGATCATGATGATGCTCGCAAAGCGCACGATGGCGTTAAGCGCATTCATGATCTCGGAATTGACCTTTTTGACGTACTTGGCCTCGTTATTAATTTTGGCCACGTAGTTGTCGGCGCCGACATGGATCACGCGGGCGCGCAGCAGGCCCGAGTCGATAAAGCTGCCGCTCATGAGCTCGGAACCGGGCTGTTTCTTAATAAGGTCGCTCTCGCCCGTCAGCAGGCTCTCGTTCACGAGCGCCTCGCCCGAAACCACCACGGCGTCGGCGGGAATCTGGTCGCCGCGCCCCAGGCGGATGATGTCGTCGAGCACGATCTGGTCCAGGTCGAGCTCCACCTCGGCGCCGTCGCGCACCGCGATGGCCTTCTTGGAGGTCAGCAGCGTGAGCTTATCGACCATCTTCTTGGAACGCATGGACTGGATGACGCCAATAGCGGTATTGAGGAACACCACGAACAGGAACGTCAGATTCTTAAACGAACCGGTCAAAATGACCAGGAACGCCAAGATCACGTTGATCAAATTGAACAGCGTGCAGAGGTTCTCGATGATGAGCTCTTTGACCGACTTGGTCTTGAGCTCCATGTTGCGGTTGATCTTACCGGCGGCGATGCGCTCCTCGACCTCGGCGGTTGAGAGTCCGCGCTCGATATCCGTTGCTGCCATACCACGTCCCATCACGTCGCGTCGGTATAAGAAAAACCGCCCGGACCATGCGAGGTTCGGACGGTCTTACGTTCGATGGTGCCCCATGTTGGATTCGAACCAACGGCCTTCTGCTCCGGAGGCAGACGCTCTAATCCCCTGAGCTAATAGGGCGAACGACTGGCATTATACCCAAGTGCGCCACGGGCTATCAAAATAAAAGAAAAAGCTTTGCAATTCCGAGGAAGACGCGGCGCAACGGCCCACTTTAGAAGGCAAAAGCGAGTCAGATAGTATAAACTCTCATGCACCATATATATACGGCTCGCGATGCGGGCCGTTTTTGCAAAAGTTATCCATCGAGGTGAGAGGCACACCATGATTGCAATTCTAAAGCAGAGCGCCAGCGACGAGGCCGTCAGCCATATCGTCAGCTGGATTGAGAAAAAAGGCCTGAAGACCGATGTCTCGCGCGGCGAGAACGAGACGATCATCGGCCTGGTGGGCGATACGACCAAGATCGACCCGTTCCTGCTCGAGTCCATGGACGTCGTCGAGCGCGTGCAGCGCGTCTCCGAGCCGTTCAAGCGTGCCAACCGTAAGTTCCACCCCGAGGACTCCGTCATCGACTGCGGTCACGGCGTCAAGATCGGCGGCGACCAGTTCCAAGTCATCGCCGGCCCCTGCTCCGTCGAGGGCGAGAACCTCATCCGCATCGCACGCCGCGTGAAGGCCGCCGGGGCCACGATGCTGCGCGGCGGTGCCTACAAGCCCCGCACCTCCCCCTACGCCTACCAGGGCATGGGCCCCGCCGGCCTCGACCTGCTGTGCGAGGCCTCGGCCGAGCTCGACATGCCGATTGTCACCGAGATCATGGACCCACGCGACGTGCAGGTCTTCCTTGACAAGAAGATTGACGTCATGCAAATCGGCGCCCGCAACGCCCAGAACTTCCCCCTGCTCAAGGAGGTCGGCAAGACCCAAACCCCGATTCTGCTCAAGCGCGGTATGTCCGGCACGATCGACGAGCTGCTTATGGCCGCCGAGTACATCATGAGCGAGGGCAACGACAACGTCATCCTGTGCGAGCGCGGCATCCGCACCTTCGAGACCCGCACCCGTAACACCTTCGACCTCAACGCCGTGCCGGTGCTGCACCACCTGTCGCACCTGCCTGTCGTTGCCGACCCCAGCCACGCCACCGGCTACACCCGCTACGTCGAGCCCATGGCGCTCGCCGCGACCGCCTGCGGTGCCAACGGCCTGGAGATCGAGGTCCACGACGAGCCGAGCCGAGCCTGGTCCGACGGCGCCCAGGCCCTCACCCCCGATCAGTTCGACGACACCATGCGCCGCATCCGAGCCATCCGCGAGGTTGTCTGCCAAGAGACCATGGAGTAGCCCATGGGTACGGTGAGAAACGCGCGCGTTAACCAGGGCGGCCCTAAGTGCGCCGGCATCGTCGGCCTTGGCCTCATCGGCGGCAGTTTTGCCCGCGGCTATGCGCAGGCGGGCGTCCGCGTGCTGGCCTGGGACCCCGATGACGATGTCATGACGGCCGCCAGCATGGGCACTGTCGCCGGGGAGCTCAACGACAAGACACTCGGCGAATGCGACATCATCGTCCTTGCCTGCTATCCCGAGGCATGCATCGAGTGGCTCGAGGCGCACGCCCAGGCGCTCGCCGACGCCACCGACACCGACGCCATCATGGGTCCCGTGGTGATCGACACGGTGGGTGTCAAGGGCATCGTGTGCGAGCGCGCCTTTGAGCTTGCCCGCGAGCACGGCTTTTACTTTGTGGGCGCGCACCCCATGGCGGGCACGCAGTACTCGGGCTATGCGCACTCCCGTGCCGACCTGTTCCAGGGCGCCCCGCTCGTGCTCGTACCGCCCGCGGTGGACGATGCGCTCAAGCTGGAGCTTTTGGGCCAGGTGCGCGAGATGGTGCGCCCCTTGGGCTTTGGCAAGTTCAGCGTGACCAGCGCCGCCGAGCACGACCGCGTCATCGCCTTCACGAGCCAGCTTGCGCACGTGGTGTCCAACGCCTACGTCAAAAGCCCCACCGCCCAGGTCCACCACGGTTTTTCGGCCGGTAGCTACCGCGATCTCACCCGCGTGGCGCACCTCAATCCTCAGATGTGGTCCGAGCTTATGATCGACGACGCCGATGCGCTCGCCTTCGAGATCGACCATCTGATCGAGTCGCTTGGCGCCTACAGCCGTGCGCTCAAGGACCGCGACCAGCGCTATCTGGAGAATCTCCTTGCCGAGGGCGACCGCATTAAGCGCGCGCTCGACGACGAGGCCTCCCACTAGACCACCTATCACGCCAGGTCGAAAGGACCGAAGCTTATGGCGATTACCATCGATATCGACACTGCACGCCCCTACCAAGTGCATGTTGGCACGTTTCTGCTGGAGCAGGCGGGACCGCTCGTGCGCGCCACCGCCGGCGGCACCAAGGCCGTCATCGTGACGGACACCAACGTGGGCCCGCTCTACCAGATGCCCGTTAAGCAGAGCCTGGAGGCGTCAGGCTACGAGGTGAGCATCTGCACCTTCGAGGCCGGCGAGGCCCATAAGCGCGCCGAAACCTATGTTGCCATTTTGGAGTTTGTGGCCGAGCACGAGCTTTCGCGCTCCGACGTGATCGTGGCACTCGGCGGCGGCGTCGTGGGCGACGTGGCGGGCTTTGTGGCCGCCACCTACATGCGCGGCTGCAAGTTTGTGCAGATCCCGACGAGCCTGCTCGCCATGGTGGATTCGTCGGTGGGCGGCAAGACGGCCATCGACCTGGCTGCTGGCAAGAACTTGGCCGGCGCCTTTTGGCAGCCGAGCGTGGTTATCGCCGACGTGGGGTGCCTGGCCACCCTCACGCCCGAGCAGTTCGCCGACGGCTGCGGCGAGGTCGTCAAGCACGCCGTGATCGCCGACCCGGAGCTTTTCGCCGAGCTGGAGAAGACCCCGCTCACGCTGGAGCTGCTCAACCGCGATGTGGCCCGCGTAGCGCTCATCATCGCCCGCAATATCGACATCAAGCGCGCCGTGGTCGTTGCCGACGAGCGCGAGACCAACCAGCGCAAGCTCCTCAACTTTGGACACAGCGCCGGACACGCCGTCGAGGCCTGCGAGCACTTTGAGCTCGGACACGGCAACTGCGTGTCGATCGGCATGGGCATCATCACGCGCGCCGCGGCCCTGCACGGCGTTTGCGATACTGCACTGCCCGGTCGTATCGAGGAGCTCTGCGCGCGCCATGGCCTCAAGACCCGCTGCGACCTAGATGCCGACGCCGTTTTTTCCGAGGCGCTCCACGACAAAAAACGCGCGGGCGACACCATCGACCTGGTGATTCCGCACGGCATTGGCCGCTGCAGCATCGACCGCACGCCGCTTTCCACCTTCCATGATTTAATTGCCGAAGGCCTCGGCCAGAAGGGAGACGCATCCGCATGCTAGCCCGCATCACCCCGTCCCCGCTCAAGGGCACCGTTCCCGCCATCGCGTCCAAGTCGATGGCACATCGCCTGATCATCTGCGCTGCGCTTGCCAACGGCGAGACACACGTCGCCTGTAACACCACCTGCGCCGACATCGAGGCTACGGTGCGTTGCCTTACGGCCCTGGGTGCTCGCATCGAGACCGTCGAGGATGGCTTCCAGGTCCATCCCACTATGAAGAGTGTTGAGTTCGGTCTGCTCAAGGCCCTTGCCGGCGGCACGCTCGACTGCGGTGAAAGTGGCTCCACGCTGCGCTTTATGCTGCCCGTCGCCTGCGCGCTGGGTGCCGAGGCCACGTTTGTGGGCCAGGGCCGACTGGGCGCCCGCCCGCTCTCCCCGCTCTCGGACGAGATCATCGCCGCCGGCTGCGACCTGCAGGGTCTGTGCGGTTTTCCGCTCAAGACAAGCGGCCGCATGCGCCCGGGCACCTTTGTGCTGCCGGGCAATGTGAGCTCGCAGTACATCTCCGGCCTGCTGCTGGCAGCCCCGCTACTGGCCCAGCCCTCCTGCGTGCAGGTGACCGGCCTCATTGAGAGCCGCCCCTACATCAACCTGACGATCCAGGCCATGAAGGCCTTTGGCGTCGAGGTCAACGTCGAACGTATTCCGGCCAAGGACGGCCAGCCCGAAGTCACGAACTTCCGCGTGAGCAGCGGCTCGTACCGCACGCCCGGCAGCGTAGCCGTCGAGGGCGACTGGTCCAACGCCGCCTTTTGGCTGTGCGCCGGCGCCATCGGCACCGACCCCATCACCGTCGAGGGTGTGTCCCTGAGCTCCGCACAGGGCGACCGCAACGTGCTTGCCGCGCTTTCGCGCTTTGGCGCCCGCATCGTGCGTTCCACCAACGCCGCCACTGTGCAGTCCGACAAGCTCGCTGGCTTTGAGATGAGCGCCCACGACATTCCCGACCTGGTGCCCGTTATCTCGGCCGTGGCCTCGCTGGCACAGGGCCGCACCTTTATCCGCGATTGCGCCCGTCTGCGCATCAAGGAATCCGACCGCCTGGTCACCACCACCCGCGAGCTCACCGCGCTGGGCGCGCAGGTGCGTATTGCCGGCGACGACCTCATCATCAAGGGTGTCGATGCCTTCACCGGCGGTGAGGTCGATTCGCACAACGACCACCGCATCGCCATGATGGCCGCCATCGCCGCGAGCCGCGCCACCGGCGAGGTCGTGATCCACGGCGCCGAGGCCGTCAACAAGTCCTATCCCGATTTCTTCGACCACTACCGCCTGCTGGGCGGCAAGGTCACGCTCGAGGAGGAATAGCATGTCCTCGACCTTTGGCAACGTCTTGCACTTAAGCATCTTCGGCCAATCGCACTCCCCCGCTATCGGCTGCTCGCTCGATGGCATCCCGGCGGGCATCGCCGTGGACCAGGAGAAGCTGCAGGCCTTCCTCGACCGTCGCGCCCCCGGTCGCAACGAGACCGCGACCAAACGCCGCGAGGCCGACGCCGCGCATATCATCGCCGGTGTGGTTGATGGACATACCACCGGCGCGCCCATCGCCGCGATTATCGAGAACACCAACACGCGCTCCAAGGATTACTCCGAGCTGCGCCGCAAACCCCGCCCCGGGCACGCAGACTTTCCGGCGCGCGTGAAGTACCACAACATGCACGACGTCGCCGGCGGCGGGCACTTCTCCGGCCGTCTGACGGCCCCTCTATGCATCGCCGGCGGGATCGCGCTGCAGGCGCTCGAGGCCCGCGGCATTCAGGTCATGGCGCACGTCGCGCAGATCAGCGGCATCTCCGACCTGCCGATGGACGATATGGTCTATCGTGAGGCCGACCGCAAGGCGATCCTTACGAACGATCTGCCGTGCATTGACGCCGCCGCAGCCGGCCGTATGCGCGAGGAGATCCTGGACGCGCGCGACGAACTCGACAGCATCGGCGGCATCGTGGAGTGCGGTATTTACGGGCTTCCCGCGGGCATCGGCGACCCCATGTTCGACGGCATCGAGAACCGCATCGCGCAAATCGCGTTTGGCATTCCCGCCGTAAAGGGCGTGGAGTTTGGCATGGGCTTTGCCGTGGCCGCCATGCGCGGCAGCGAGAACAACGACCCGTATCGCATCGACGCCGAGACCGGCGAGATCGAAGTCGAGTCCAATAACGCCGGCGGCATCCTGGGCGGTATTTCGACCGGCGCGCCCGTCATGTGGCGCATGGCCGTAAAGCCGACGCCCTCTATTGGCCGCGAGCAGCAGACCGTAGACATGGACGCCATGGAAAATGCCGAGCTCTCGGTCCACGGTCGTCACGATCCCTGCATCGTCCCCCGAGCCGTCCCCGTAGCCGAAGCAGCCGCCGCCCTCGCCATCTGGGACGCCCTCCTAGAGGACGCCGGACAGCTTTAGTCCACCCACCCCAAGGGTAGTTAATTTGGGACGGGGCTATTTTAGCTACCCCCATATGCCAGTTAATATTTGCCCTGGCACCCATCGATTCGTCGACAGTCAAAGGGTAGCTAAAAAAGCCCCGTCCCAAATTAACTACCCCAGGCAACCATTCACGAAAGGGGTCCCTATGGACCTTGCTGACATCCGCCAGGCCATCGATGGCATCGACACCACGCTCCTCAACAGCTTTGTCGAGCGAATGGACATTGCCACCGAGGTAGCCAAGTCAAAAATCGAGATGGGCAAGGCCGTCTTCGACCCCGCCCGCGAGCGCTCCAAGCTCAACAACCTCGCCAGCCGCGCGCCCGAGCGCTACGAGGCGCAGACCATCACCCTGTTCCGTCTCCTCATGAGCATGAGCAAGGCCGAGCAGCAGCGCTACATCAACGAGCTCATGGGCATCACGGTGTCGCAAAAGGCCCATGCCACGGCCGCAGCCTTTGACACACCCTTCCCCCAGACGGCCACCGTCGCCTGCCAGGGCGTCGAAGGCGCCTACAGCCAGATCGCCGCGTGCAAACTCTTCGACGTGCCCGACATCGCGTTTTTCGAGACCTTCGAAGGCGTTATGCGCGCTGTGCGCGACGGCTTCTGCGAGTTTGGCGTGCTGCCCATCGAAAACTCCACCGCCGGCTCGGTCAACGCTGTCTACGACCTGCTCGCCCAGTTCGACTTTCACATCGTGCGCTCGCTTCGCCTCAAGATCGACCACAACTTGCTCGTCAAGACCGGCACCAAGCTCGCCGACGTGCGCGAGGTTTACAGCCACGGCCAAGCCATTGCCCAGTGTGCTGGCTTTATCGAGTCCCACGACCTGCACGCCACCAAGTACCCCAACACCGCCATGTCGGCCGAGATGGTCGCCAGCTCCGAGCGCACCGATGTTGCCGCCATCGCCTCGCGCAGCTGTGCCACGCTGTATGGCCTCGAGGTGTTGGAGCCCAACATTCAGGACTCGGACAACAACTACACGCGCTTTGTCGTCATCAGCCGCGAGCCGCGCGTCTACCCCGGCGCTAATCGCACCTCGCTCATGATCACCACGGCCAACGAGCCGGGCGCCCTCTATCGCGTGCTCGAGCGCTTCTACGCACTCAACATCAACCTGATCAAGCTCGAGAGCCGCCCCATCCCCGGCCGCGACTTTGAGTTTATGTTCTACTTTGATCTGGACTGCCCCTTTGGCAGCAAGGCCCTCGATGACCTGCTCGATTCCATCGACGACGTGTGCGAGAGCTTCACCTACTTTGGCAGCTACACGGAGGTGCTCTAGATGACCGATACCGCCGCAACCCGTCCCTACGGCGTGCTGGGCCGTGTGCTGGGCCACAGCTACACCCCGACCATCTACAAAGAGCTCGCTGGGCTTGAGTACGTGCGATTTGAGCGCGAGCCCGAGGATCTTGAGGCTTTTATGACGGGTAACGAATGGGAAGGCACCAACGTGACCATCCCCTACAAACGCGCCGTCATGGAATACCTGGACGAGCTGAGCCCGCTCGCCGAGCGCATGGGCAACGTCAACACCATCACGCGCCTGCCCGACGGCCGCCTGCGCGGCGATAATACTGACTATTTCGGTTTTCAGTGCCTTGTCGAGGAGCTGGGGGTTGAGGTCGCCGGCAAGAAGGCTCTCGTGCTCGGAGCCACTGGTGGCGCCGGCACCACGGCAAGTATGGTGCTGGGAGACCTGGGCGCCATCGTTGTGCCCGTGGGCCGCACGAGCGAGGTCAACTACGGCAACATCGCGCAGCAGTCCGACGCCGCCCTGCTCGTCAACTGCACGCCCGCCGGCATGTTCCCCCACTGCCCCGACGCTCCCTGCAAGCTCGAAGGACTCGATGCGCTCGAGGGCGTCATCGACATTGTCTACAATCCCGCCCGCACGGGTCTGATGCTCGAGGCCGAGCGCCGCGGCATCCCCTGTATCGGCGGCCTGCTGATGCTCGTGGCCCAAGCGGCACAGGCTGTTGAGCGCTACACCGGCCAAGACACCCCGCGCGAGCGCATCCTGGATGTGACGGAGCGTCTGTCCCGCCGCGAGCAAAACATCGCCCTGATTGGCATGCCGGGCTCGGGCAAAACCCGAGTGGGCGAGCAGATCGCCCAGCTCACGGGACGCGACCACATCGATCTCGATCGCGCCCTCGAGGAGCGCCTGGGCATGCCCTGTGCCGACTATATCGTCGAGCGCGGCGAGGCTGCCTTCCGCGAGCAGGAGACGGCGGCCCTGGCCGACATCTCCAAGCGCAGCGGCCTGGTGCTTTCCACGGGTGGCGGCGTGGTCACGCGCGACGAGAACCACCCGCTGCTACACCAGAACAGCCAGATCGTGATGCTCAACCGTAAGCTCGACGAGCTCGCCCACAAGGGACGCCCCATCACCGCCCGCGACGGCATCGACAAGCTGGCCGAGCAGCGTATGCCGCGCTACCGCGCGTGGGCCGACTACATCATCGACTCACGCGACTGCGCCGCCAACACCGCCCATGTCCTCCTCGACACCCTCCCACCCGCTCTCTAACCAAAACCACCACAAAGGGGACCGGCGCCTTTGTGGTGGTTTTGCAACCGCAAAGGAAGCAACCATGAAAGCACTCGTCATCAACGGTCCCAACCTCAACATGCTCGGCATTCGCGAGCCGGGCATCTATGGCAGCGACAACTACGACCGCTTAGTGCAGATCTGCCAGGAAGCGGGCACTGCACAGGGCTTCGACGAGGTCGAGGTTTTCCAGTCCAACCACGAGGGCAACATCGTCGACAAGATTCAGGAGGCCTACGGCAAGGTCGACGGCATCGTCATCAACCCGGCCGCCTACACACATACGAGCGTGGCGATCCTCGATGCGCTCAAAGCCGTCGCCATCCCGGCCGTGGAGGTCCACATTAGCGCCGTCGAAACACGCGAGGACTTCCGCCAGGTGAGCTATGCACGCCTGGCCTGCTTCGCCACCATCACCGGCGAGGGCCTACAGGGCTACGCCCACGCGCTGGAGCTGCTGAGGGAACGACTCGAAAAGTAGTCTCGCGCGCAAATCCATCAACCCCGATTCGCACGCCAGTAATGCCAGTGCCGCCAGCAGCAACCTCGCTACTGGCGGCACTTTATTACTGGCATATAATCGTTGCAGTCACACAACGTCTGGAGACTCGCATGCTAAGCATCCATCTGGGAGATTACCCCGGTTCCATCTACGATACCGAGACCTACTTTAGGAACTCATACTTGGACTCATGGTTCGAAGACCCTATGGCCGCACAGATCATTAAAAGCGTGGACGGATCAGAGCTCATCGGCCCCCACAACATCGTAAGCAAGCAGCTGGGCTCGATCACCCCTCTCGAACTGTCCGGCGGCGTCAAGACGCTGCTTCTGGTTCGCAATCTACCAAACATGGTGTTCAATGCATCCACTTGCGGAGATAACTGCGCCCGCTGGCTGCTCAAAATTGGCAAAGAGCAGGATGTGCTGGTGACCTTATACCACATCATGAAATTCCCCTGGAAGAGCTTTGAAATCCGCATTGAAAACGATGGCCGCATCGTCAGAAACATGCAGGAGTTTGTCGGCGCCACGAATGACTTTTTGGATGTTGATGAGTAATGAAGGGAACGCATACCGTTGTCGTAGAGCGTGCAAAGGTCAAATACACACTCACGTTTAAGCGCAATATTTCCTTTATACGCGGCAACAGCGGCACGGGTAAAACGACGCTCATCTCGATGATTCGCGACTACAACGACCGAGGACCGGAAAGCGGCGTTGCACTCAGTTGCGACGTGCCTTGCGAAACGCTTTCCGGCAGACGCTGGGAGCGCGAGCTATCGATCATCGAAGATTCAATCGTCTTTCTAGATGAGGGTAACGAGTTTATCTACTCAAAGGACTTCGCCAAAGCCGTCAACGGCTCGTCCAACTATTTTGTTCTGATATCTCGTCGCGATGCCAACGAGCTCCCCTACAGCGTTGATGAGATCCTGAAGCTAGTCAACACGACAAGTAAAACAATCAATGGCCGCAAGAGCGACAGGCGCTTCTACTCGGTGACCAAGCCGCTATATGACCACACGGCAAGTATGCTGTATCAGGATCTAAATGTTGGATTCGAGGTACCCGACGCCGTAGTTGTCGAGGATAGCAAATCTGGCTATCAATTCTACGACGCTCTTTGCAACCGACTCGGGATCCCCTGCTATACCGCCACCGGCGTTGCGAATCTAAAACGTACGATTCACGAATGTCCCGAGCAAAACATCCTTGCTATTGGAGACGGAGCAGCATTTGGTCCCTACATCGAAAAGGTGCTCGGACAGCGCGTTTACAAGAACGTACGCTTGTTCCTCCCCGAATCATTCGAGTGGACACTCCTGCAATCTGGCCTCATTCCCAGTAACGATATCTTAAAAATCCTCGAGGATCCCTCAAGCTATATCGAAAGCCGCGACTACCTGAGCTGGGAGCGGTTCTTCACCGATGTGTTGATCAAATACTCGGCAGACACTCGCTACGCCTACAGAAAGGTAAAGCTCAATGAGCAGTACCTGAGGCCGCAGGCGATGAATGCAGTTGCAAACGTCTTGCCCGAGTGCCTGAAGGCAGACTAGATACAGCGGGGAGGGCCAAGTTGGTCCTCCCCGCTTTTGTTACGCCTTCTTGATCACGTACGCCAATCCAATATCGCAGGCACAGCGTACGATTGACGCGAAGAACCACGATGCTGGCAGCGTCATAAGCAGAGGCTTGCTCACGCTCGGCTCCAGCCCCCTTTGGCGCGCCGTATAACCAATCCACATCAGCAGTACAATAGCAGCTCACGCCACGGCTTCGGCCTAAACGTATACCCGGCAAGAACAAAGAACACCGGCATGTGAAAAAGCCCAGACCACCAAGCGGTCTGGGCTTAATAAACGATGGTGCTCCATGGCGGATTCGAACCGTCGACCTTGGGATTAGAAGTCCCCTGCTCTATCCAACTGAGCTAATGGAGCAAATAGCCGCACGCCCAAGCAAGCGCAAGCCTGTCAGGCGCAAGTAATTATAACCTAGTTGAACTGCTCGCGATACGCCTTGCAGACCTCATCAACCGGGCCGTCCATGCGAAGGTCACCCTTCTCAATCCAAACGGCACGCTGGCAGATGCGCTCAACCTGCTCCATAGAGTGCGAAACGAACAGAACCGTCACGTCGCCGCTCTGGATAAAGTGCTGGATACGGTCCTCGCACTTCTGCTGGAAGAACACATCACCGACGGACAACGTCTCGTCAACGATCAGAATATCGGGCTCGGTAATCGTCGCGATTGCAAAGGCGATACGCGCCACCATGCCCGAGGAGAAGTTCTTAAGCGGCATATCGACAAAGTTCTGCAGCTCAGCGAATTCGATAATGCCGTCAAAGTTGGCATCGATGAACTCCTTGGTATAGCCAAGCAGGGCGCCGTTCAGATAGATGTTCTCGCGGGCGGTCAGCTCGGGGTCAAAACCAGCACCAAGCTCAATCAGCGGCGCGATGTTACCGTGCACCTTAACGCTGCCCTCGCTTGGCTCAA
This sequence comes from Collinsella aerofaciens, assembly GCA_036298925.1. Taxonomy (GTDB): domain Bacteria; phylum Actinomycetota; class Coriobacteriia; order Coriobacteriales; family Coriobacteriaceae; genus Collinsella; species Collinsella aerofaciens_BN. The sequence continues at coordinate 5,260 of JAXJIC010000046.1, read as the reverse complement.
GCACGCCAGCGATAATCTTGAGCATCGTAGACTTACCGGAACCATTGGTGCCAACCAGACCGACAACTTCGCCGCGATGAATATCGAACGAGATGTGCTTAAGCGCTCTAAACTCCTCAAAGAACAGCTCGTGCTTGGCAAGCTTGATGAAGTACTCCTTGAGGTTGGTCAGCGACTCGGACGCCATGTTAAAGATCATGGTGACGTCGTCGACCTCGACAGCCAGAGGCTGCTCGCTGTAATCAACAACAGATTCAGTCATCACAGCACTCCTTAGATGTAGAGGATGAACTTGCGCTCAGACTTATGGAACACGGTGTAGCCAATAACAAGCGCAAGAACCGCCCAAGCGACGCACATACCAAACGTCATAAGCGAAGGCGTGGTCTGGAACAGGAAGATATCACGCATAAACTGCAGGTAGTTATACATGGGGTTCGCATACACCAAAATACGCACGAGATGCGGCATTTGCGCGACAAAATCAGTCGTCCAGAAGATGGGCGTAAGGTAGGTCCACGCCGTAATGACAACGCTCCACAGATGCATGACATCGCGGAAGAAGACCGTAAGGGCAGAAAGCATCAAGCCAAGGCCCATGCAGAAGCACATAAGCAAGAGCAGACAAACAGGCAGCAGAATGAGGTGCCAAGAAGGCATAACGCGGAACCACAGCATAACGATGGCGACGGCGACCAGCGAGAAGGCAAAGTTCACCAGCGAAAAGAGCACCTTCTGCACCGGGAAGACCCAGCGGTGCACCTTAACCTTCTTAAGCAGCGGGGCAGCACCCACGATCGACGTCAGCGCCTGGTTCGTAGACTCGGACATGACGGCAAAGGTGACGTTACCCACGATCAAGTACAGCGGGTACATCTCGGGCGTAATGGAGCCGTTGCGACCCTGAGCAAAAATCGTCGAGAACACGATGGCCATGACGATCATCATCAGCAGCGGGTTGAGCACCGACCACGCAACGCCCAAAACGCTGCGACGATACTTAATCTTAAAATCCTTGGTAACCAGCTGACGAAGGATAAACGCGTCCTTCTCAAATTCATTCTTAGCAAACGTCGCAGGCAGACTGCGAGTTTCTTGTTGCTTTGTCTGATCCGACACGGATGCAACTCCTTTACTCGTAATCGTTGACAAACGAACAGTATAGACCCGACAGCCATGCAAACGATTCGCGCAACAAAACTGGAGAACTAACCCACATCTTAGGATGCCAGGCGCAAACGGCTATACTTTCAGAAATTGAAATTCAAAGGAGCATTGAGTGAATTCTGAATCCATTGCCGTCATTATCCCCTGCTACAACGAAGCCCTCACGATCGGTAAGGTCATCGACGACTTCCACCGCGAGCTTCCGCAGGCGACGGTCTACGTCTATGACAACAACTCATCGGACGATACTTCGCGTATCGCCGCCGAGCACGGCGCCACGGTGTGTTTTGAGCCCCGTCAGGGCAAAGGCAACGTCTGCCGCCAGATGTTTCGCGACATCGATGCCGATTGCTACCTGATGGTCGACGGCGACGACACCTACCCCGCCGAGGCAGCCAAGACCCTTTGCGAGCCCATCCTTAGCGGCACGGCCGACATGACTGTGGGTGACCGCCTTTCCAACGGCACCTACGCCGAGGAGAACAAACGTGCCTTCCACGGCTTTGGCAACAACCTGGTACGCGCCATGATCAAGTGGATCTATGGCTACAGTTTCGATGACGTCATGACCGGCTACCGCGCCATGAGCCGCCCATTCGTCAAAACCTTCCCCGTGCTTTCTGAGGGCTTTCAGATCGAAACCGAGTTGTCGATCCACGCCGTCGACCACCGCTGGCGCATCAAAGATGTGCCCATCGAGTACCGCGACCGTCCCGCGGGTTCCGAGTCCAAACTCAACACCGTCAGCGATGGCATCAAAGTCATAGCGATGATCGGTACGCTGTTCAAGGACTACCGTCCGCTGAAGTTCTTCAGCCTGGTCGCGCTCCTGTTTGCGATCATCGGCCTCGCCCTGGGCATGCCCATCGTTGTCGAGTATTTCCAAACCGGCCTCGTCCCACGCTTCCCCACCGCCATGCTCGCCGCCTCGTTTATGTTCCTGTGCGGCCTGAGCCTCGCAACCGGATTCATCCTCGACTCCGTGGCAAAGGTCGAAAAAAAGCAGTGGGAAGTCAACGTGTACAGCAAATACGCTTTCGATGACTATCGCAACGACAAAACAAACGAGAGGTAAATCTTCCGCAAAATACTATTGGCACCTCTGCGCAAATAGCCACCAACAAGAAAAGCCGCCGTTAACAAGCGGCGGCTTTTCTTTCGGAATTTGAATAGCTACTAGAGCGTCTTGAGGTACTCCCCCAGCTCTTCCTCCCAGTCGGGCATGTGGAAGCCGGCGGACTCGAGCTTGGACAGGTCGAGCGCGGAGTGGACCGGGCGCGGGGCGACGGGGCCCTCGGCGCTCGCGTAGTAGTCGGCGGTCGACACCGGCACGACCTTGTCCCCGTTGCCGTTGGCGGCCTCGAAGACGGCGCGGGCGATGTCGGCCCAGGACTTGACGGCCCCGGAGCCGGTGCAGTTATAGGTGCCGTAGGGGGCGTGCGCCCCCAGCACGTGGAAGATGGCCGCGGCCATGTCGCGCGTGAAGGTCAGGCGGCCCAGCTGGTCGTCCACGACGGTGATCTGCTCCAGCTTGTCCTCCGGGTCGGCGACGCGGTCGGACAGGCCCCTCATGGTCTTGACGAAGTTGCGGCCCTCGCCGATGACCCAGCTGGAGCGCATGATGTAGTGGCTCGGGCACCCGGCCACGGCGATGTCTCCGGCGGCCTTTGTCTGGCCGTAGACGGACAGCGGGCTGAAGGGCTCCTCCTCGGTGTGGACCTCTGCGGCGCCGTCGAAGACGTAGTCGCTGGACACGTGGACGAGCGTGATGCCGTGCTCGGCGCAGGTGCGGGCGAGGAGCGCCGGCCCGGTCGCGTTGGCCTTCCAGGCGATGGCGCGGCCCTCGGGGGCCTCCGCCCTGTCCACCGCGGTGTAGGCGCCGCAGTTGATCACGGTGCCGTAGAGCGACCAGTCGTACTGTGCGTAGGCGTCCGGGTCGGACATGTCGAAGGTGTCGATGTCGCAGAAGTCGAAGTCCTTGGCGACGCCGCGCTCCTCGGCGAGCGCGCGCACCGCATGGCCCAGCTGGCCGTTGCAGCCGGTGACGAGGGTGCGCCTGGGCGCCATGGGGACGACGTCCTTCAGCATCGGGTGGTTGAGGTCGGCCTCGGATACGGTGGCCTCGTCGAGCGGGATCGGCCACTCGATGGCGAGCTCGGGGTCGGCGAGGTTCACGAAGGTGTAGGTCCTCTTGAGCTCCAGCGACCAGTGGGCGTCCACCAGGTAGGTGTAGGCGGTGCCGTCCTCGAGCGCCTGGAAGGAGTTGCCCACGCCGCGCGGGACGTAGATGGCCTTCGAGGGGTCCAGCACGGTCGTGTAGACCTTCCCGTAGGTGGCGCTGCCCTCGCGCAGGTCCACCCAGGCTCCGAAGACCGAGCCGCGGGCCACGGAGATGAACTTGTCCCAGGGCTCGGCGTGGATGCCGCGGGTGACGCCGCGGCTGTCGTTGTAGGAGACGTTGTTCTGGACGATGCGGAGGTCGGGGATGCCGAGCGCGCACATCTTGGCGCGCTGCCAGTTCTCCTTGAACCAGCCGCGCGAGTCGCCGTGGACGGCGAGGTCGACGACCTTGAGGCCCTCGATGCCGGTCTCGGTTGCGGAGAGGTCCTTCTCGAATGCGATGTCTGCCATTTATCTCTCCCCTCCTACTGGCCCTGCGCCCTGTAGCGGGCCTCGGTGGCCTCCTTGGCCGGGCGCCACCAGGACTCGTTCTCGACGTACCAGTCGATGGTCTGCTTCAGGCCCCCGGCGAAGTCGGTGTGGGCCGGCCTCCAGCCCAGCTCGCGCTGGAGCTTGGTCGAGTCGATGGCGTAGCGGCGGTCGTGGCCGGGGCGGTCGGCGACCCAGTCGAAGTCCTCGGGGTCGCGGCCCATGGCCTCGAGGATCATGCGCAGCACGGTGATGTTGTTCTTCTCCCCGTCGGCTCCGATGAGGTAGGTCTCCCCCGTGCGGCCCTTGGTGAGGATGTCCCAGACGGCCGAGGAGTGGTCCTCGGTGTGGATCCAGTCGCGGACGTTCTCGCCGCGGCCGTAGAGCTTGGGGCGGACGCCGTCGACGATGTTCGTGATCTGCCTGGGGATGAACTTCTCCACGTGCTGGTAGGGGCCGTAGTTGTTGGAGCAGTTGGAGATCGTGGTGCGCAGGCCGTAGGTGCGGGTCCAGGCGCGGACCAGCATGTCGGAGGAAGCCTTGGTGCTCGAGTACGGCGAGGACGGGTGGTACGGCGTCCCCTCGGTGAACTTCGCCGGGTCGTCGAGCGCGAGGTCGCCGTAGACCTCGTCGGTGGAGACGTGGTGGTAGCGGACGCCATATTTGCGGACGGCCTCCAGCAGGCGGAAGGTTCCCTCGACGTTGGTGCGAAGGAACGGCTCGGGGTCGGCGATGGAGTTGTCGTTGTGGCTCTCGGCGGCATAGTGCACGATGGCGTCGTGGCCCGGGACGATCTTCTCGAGAAGCTCGGCATCGCAGATGTCGCCCACGACGAGCTCCACGCGGTCGGAGGGCAGCCCCGCGATGTTCTCGGGGTTGCCGGCGTAGGTCAGCTTGTCCAGGACGGTCACGTGCACCTCGGGGTGGCTGTTGACCACGTAGTGCACGAAGTTGCTGCCGATGAAGCCGCAGCCGCCCGTGACGATGATGTTCTTGGGGGAGAAGGTCTCCTGTGCCATGTTCGAATCTCCTTGTTCCTAGTACTCGCGCGGGCTGTTGACGATCTCGCCGGCGGCGACCTTCTTCAGGTGCTGCCCGTAGACCGACTTGCCGTAGGCCTTGGCCGCCTCCTCCAGCTCGGCGGTCGTGATCCAGCCGTTCTCCCAGGCGATCTCCTCGGGGACGGACACCGGCAGGTCCTGGGAGTGCTCCACGGCGCGGACGAACTCCGCCGCCTCGTGGAGGCTCTCCATGGTGCCGGTGTCCAGCCACGCGTAGCCGCGGCCGAGGGTCACCACGGACAGCGTCCCCTCCTCCAGGTACATCTGGTTGAGCGTGGTGATCTCCAGCTCGCCGCGGGCCGACGGCTCGACCTCATGCGCCTTGGCGGCCACGTCGCCCGGGTAGAAGTACAGGCCGGTGACGGCGTAGGAGCTCTTGGGGC
>JAXJIC010000045.1:0-80381 GCA_036298925.1 Collinsella aerofaciens | reverse complement strand
TCGAAACACATCTCCACCGTTCCTTCAACTGGGAAAACGGCGCCCCCGGGGCCCGGATGGGGCCTCGGGGGCGTTCGGCTAGCTGCGGGAACGGCCTGTCCGCCTAATGTGTTCGGCTGAGATCGGAAATCAACCGGAATCGCCCGCGTATGGCGCGATGGCGCCGATGCCGACACCGTCAAGTTCGGCACGCGACCCTATGCGCCGCCCGAGCAGTATGGGTTTGGGCAGACGAGTGTGCGCAGCGATGTCTACGCACTTGGCGCCCTGTTGTTCTTCTGCTTGACGGGAGTCGACCCTAAACCAGGGCTCGACATGCGCGAACAATGCGAGGCGCGCGGCATTCCCACTCCACTTGCCGATGCCGTCTGCATGTCGATGGCGCTCGACCCGGCCAAGCGTTTTGCGAGTGCGGAAGCGTTGGGACGGGCGACGCGCGCGGCATACGATCTAAGTCGCCCCGTGCGGCCTCCTGCGCCTGTCCGTACTCCGGCCTCGGAGACGGTGTTGACGCCCCAAGGGCTCCAGAACCCCACAGGGCTTCCTAGGCCTGCCGCCTCCGCTGCATGCGGTCTGCTCTCTCGCGTTCCGGAGTCTCTGGGGCGTATTTGGAATACGCTCGTCTGCCTCTCGCTGCTTGTGTTCTTTGCCGGAAGTCACTTTGCCGTCTTTCACCCCACGGGAGCAAACCAAAGCTACCCGACGTGGCTTCTCATAATCGAGTATTATTTCTTTGTCGATGGCCTTATGGTGCTTATGCATTTTGCGCTGCTCGATAAGCGCCGTCTTCGTCGGCGATTCGCACTGCTCGACAGCTATCGCGGCAAGAAGCTCGCGAAACTCTGGCTCAAGGCATTGGGTGTGCTGCTCCTATGCATGATCGTCATAGTCGCGGTTGCCAATGCGACCGGCGTCGTCGATGCCTCCGCTACCTAAAAGAAAAGGGCCCCATTGGGGCCCTTTGCAGTTGCACTTAGATGCGGTTCATCTGAGCGGCGACTTTGTTGTACCAGTCCTGCCACGTGGGCGGGCAGTACTTTTTGGCCGCTGCCGGGGTAAGGGTGGAGCCGTAGTTGGCACCCAGATAGGCAACGTGAGCGGAGATGCCCTCGCTCCAGCTGCCAAAGCTGCGCCAGCCGCCGCCACGTGCACTCCAGCCCCAGGCGTTGTAAGAATTGGCGCAATAAGCACCCTTGGTGCTCTCGATGCAGGCGATGGCGGGGGACCAACGGGGGTCGACACCGGTATTCCAAGCGGCGACGGCAAAGTTATAGCCCTGGCCTGCCATGGGGGAGCCGGCGAGATAATTGTCGATGCGGCTCGTCCACTCATTAATGAACGAATCGTAATCGGAGCTACCGGTATTGGCGTTGTTCACCGTGGTGTCGATGGTGGTGTTGGTGTTGGTGGCCTGGCTGCTGGAATTGCTGCCGCTTACGCCCTCGCCCGATAGCTTCTCGGCGGCAGCGGCCTTATCGGCCTCAAGCTTGGCAAGCTCGGCGGCATTTTCCTGCTCGGCTTTTGCCTGTGCCTCGCTGCGGAGCTGCTGGGCCTGCGCCAGCGCATCCTCGGCGTTTTTCTGCTCTGCCTCAAGCTGAGACTTGGCCTGCTGGAGCTCAGCCTTGTTCTGCTCGAGTTCGGTTTGCATATTATTGAGCTCTTCGATCTCGTCGACGCTCGAGCTCGTGATCTGGTTGGTGTATTTGCAGGTCGTGATGAACTCACCCAGGCTCTGCGCGTTGACCAGGAAGCTCACGATGGGATTGGTGCCCTTCTGATACTTGTACAGATCGCGCATGGCGGAGCTTGCCTTGGCCTGCTGCTCGGGAAGCTTAGCCTCGATTTCCTCGATGCTTGCCTCATTGGAGTCAATCTGCTTTTGCAGGTCATCGAGTTTGGTGCGGGCGTCGTTGTAGGCGCTCGTGGCGGCTTCGATCTTCTGCTGGGCTGCGGAAAGCTGGTCCTGCGTTGCCTGCGAGGCGGCATACGCCGCAACGGGGGAGAGCATCGGCGTGGCCGTCAGCGCAACGGCGAGCGCGGCGCTCGTGATGATACGAGCCGGCTTCGACGCAATGAGCGCTGCGGTGCGATGATTCGAATGCTGCATCCAGTCCCTCTGCAATCAATCGTAGGTTATGGTTCGAACGGTATTCTACTACTGCTTTCGACCTCAACTTGAACCTTAAAGGTTCCAAAGGGTCAAGTTGAACTTGAGACTTTGGCTTTGACCTGCAGTTATGATGAATTGTTGAGAAACCATAGAGTTCAACTTTAACGTTACAGAGCCCTGTTTGAGAGGAGTTTTGGGCTGTAAAAGCCATCTCAACGTGGGGTTTTATAACTACAGCGTGCCCTTCTGGCGAGCCTGCTCAATCTCTTTGAGGGCCTCGGCGGGGGTGAACGAACAGGTGCCGTCGCCGAGTTTGATTACCTGGATATCGTCGCCGGCGTAGACCTCTCCGCCCTTTAGTACCACGCCAAAAACGCCCTCGTGGGGAAAGATGCAGTCGCCGGCGAGATAGTAGATGGCGCAACGGGTGTGGCAGACCTTGCCAATTTGGCTGATTTCGACGAGCACGTCGCTTCCAAGCTTGAGCTGTGTGCCCAAGGGGAGCGAGAGCAGGTTGATGCCCCGGGTTGTGAAGTTCTCTCCAAAGTCACCCTTGCGCACATCGAGTCCGCGGGCCTGCGCCGTCTGGATGGACTCTGCGGCCAAAAAGGAAACCTGACGGTGCCAATGCCCGGCGTGCGCATCGGAGGCGAGGCCAAATTGCTCTATAACGGTGTCGTGCCCATCGGCGACGGGCGACTTGCGCGTGCCCTTGTGTGCCGACGTGTTGATCGAGACGATGCGGGCGGGTCCGTTGTAGGCGTCGTTTGCCGTGCACAGGGGAGCGGTCGCTTTCGCACGTTCCGCCAGCTCGCGCCTCGCGGCATTGAGGATGGGATTATCGGTCGGATGGTCTTGGGGCACGTGCGCGCCTTTCGCTCGAGGATGTCAATACGCTGAATCCTACAACAACGGTAGGTTCATTGCCCATTGTCATACAACGGTGGGCGCCGTCTTCGTGCTGGACGATTACGTCGATTGCCATAGATACGGTGGAGCTTTGGGCGACGGCGGCTTGGCACGCTAGAATGAATCAGTTGCGCAAAGACCGCCCGTTGTGTGGGCAGTTCATGATAGGAAGTTTCCATGGCATTGCAATTTACAGAGCGCGAGTTCATTCCCGTGCTGCTTGGTGGCGACATCAATGCCTATTCGGTGGCGCGCGCCTTCTACGAGGAGTACCAGGTCAAGAGTCTGGTCTTCGGCAAGTATCAGACGGGTCCCGCGTACCGCAGCCAGATTATCGACTACACGCCCAACGTGGATATCGACACCATGCCCGTGATGCTCAAAACCGTCAACGGCATTGCCCAAGCGCATGCCGATAAGACGATTGTCCTTGTGGGCTGTGGCGACAACTATGTCGCCCTCGTGGCTCAAGCCAAGGATGCCCATGAGTTGGCGGATAACATCGTCGCTCCCTACGCGCCCTACAGCATGCTCGAGCAGTGCCAGAAGAAGGAGATCTTCTACGAGCTGTGCGAGAAGCATGGCGTGCCCTATCCGCACACGTTTACCTTTACCAAGGCGATGCTCAATGCCCAGGGTGAGGCGCCTGCCGAAGTGCTCGACCAGATCGATTTTCCTTACCCGATGATTCTGAAGCCTTCTGACGGCATCATGTGGTGGCAGCACGAGTTCGAGGGCCAGAAAAAGGCCTATGAGATTGCCGACCGTGCCGAGCTGGAACAGGTCATTCGCGACTCGTATGCCAGCGGCTACACCGACGACCTGATCTTGCAGGATCGCGTGCCCGGCAACGACGAGTACATGCGCGTGCTCACCAGCTATTCCGACCGCAACGGCAAGGTGCGCATGATGTGCCTGGGCCATGTGCTGCTCGAGGAGCATCAGCCCCATGGCGTTGGCAACCATGCCTGTATCATTACCGAGCCCAACGACGAGCTCATGGGCGGCGTGCGCAAGCTGCTCGAGGACCTTCACTTTGTGGGCTATTCCAACTTTGACGTTAAGTACGACGAGCGCGACGGCTCGTTTAAGTTCTTCGATTTCAACACGCGCCAGGGTCGCAGCAACTACTACGTCACCAACAGCGGCTTTAACGTTGCCAAGTATGTGGTGGACGAGTATGTGTTCAACCGCCCGTTTGAGCCGGAGTTTGTGACGGCACAGGACGAGGCACTGTGGATGGTCGTCCCCATGGGCGTCGTCGACAAGTACGTCAAGGATCCCGAGCTGCGCGCTAAGGTGCATCGCCTGGACAAGGAAGGCAAGGGCGCCGACCCTTCGTTTATGAAGGGCGACTTTGTCTTTAACCGCTGGCTGCGCATGTGGCACACCAAGCTGCGCCACTTTAAGCTGTTCAAGACGTATTACAAGTAGATGAGTGCGGCGCCCGTCCGGTTTACATCGGGCGGGCGCGGGTACGATACGCGCAATTGCGCAAGCGTCACCAAGGAGGCGGCGATGGAAAAGCTGGGAGTTATCGGCGGCATGGGCGCCGAGGCCACGTCGTATTACTACGACCAGGTGGTGCGTCATACGGCTGCTGCCTGCGATCAGGAACATATCGACATGGTGGTGCTCTCCAAGTCGACCATGCCCGACCGCACGCAGGCTATCAAGACCGGTGAGCATGCCGAGCTGCTGGCGACCATGAAAGAGTGTGCCCAGGCACTCGAGTCGCTGGGCTGTGCGCACATTGCCATTCCCTGCAACACGTCACACTACTTCTACGACCAGATCCAGTCGTTTACCACAGTGCCGATTATCCACATGCCGCGTGAGTCGGTGCGCTATGCTCTGGCCGGTGCGGTGATGGGGGAGTGCGAGTTCGACCCCAACCTGAGTATGCCGGCCGAGCCGGTGCACAAGATTGGCATCATGGGCACCGACGGAACCGTGGGCGCGGGCGTCTACGGCCGCGAATGTAAGGCTGCGGGTGTTGAGGTCGTCTATCCCAGCGAGAAACGTCAGAACGATGTGATGTCGCTTATCTACGATGATGTGAAGGCCGGACGTGAGCCCGATATGGATAAGTTCGACCGCGTGATGTGGGAGTTTGCCCGTAGCGGCTGCGACCGCGTCATTCTGGCCTGCACCGAGCTATCGGTGCTGCAGAAGTACCGAGAGATGCCCGAGATTACCCTCGACGCCATGGACGTCTTGGTGCGCGAATCCGTCATCCGCAGCGGCGCCCCCTACCGCCAATAGCCCTCGATCTGCCAAAAAGGGACAGGTTTATTTTTGGCAGGTATTATCTGGGGAAACAGTAAAGGCCTCGGCTCGTTTGGTGCGAGCCGAGGCCTTTTGCGTTGGGTGGTTGCTGTCGGTGGTGAACTAGAACAGGAAGCCGATGGCGATGAGGGCGATGCTGACGATGAGCACGGCGATGTCCAGGCCCTTGATGGGGTAGCGCTTATACGAGCTGGCGCGTGTGCGCAGGTAGAAGCCGCGCTGTTCGGCGGCAAGCGCGGTGGCATCGGTCTTGCCCACGCTCGAGATGAGCAGCGGCACGCATAGCGGCAGCATGAGCTTGAGCTTCTTGACGGGGTTCTTGGTGTCGTATTCGACGCCGCGCGCGGTCTGAGCCTCCATGATGGCGTTCATCTCCTGACCAAACACCGGCACAAAGCGCAGTGCCGTGGTAAAGGTGAAGGCGTAGCGATAGGGCACGTGCAGCACCTCGACGCAGGCGTTGGCAAGGTCGTTGAGCTTGGTCACCATAAGCATCAGGATGAGCGGTAGCGCCACGCCCAGCAGGCGCAGGCAGGCCTTCGATCCGGTAGCGAGGCCCGTGTCGGTGATGAAGCCCCATACCACGTTGCCATCGCGCATAAAGGCAAGCTGCAGCACCAGCATGATAAGCGCGAGCGGAATCAGCAGCTTGAGCAACGAGAGCAGGCGATCGACGACGCCGGCGTAGGCGCCCAGCGCAAGCGTGAGCGCCAAAAAGCCCAACAGCGCCACATAGGTGTCGGACAAGAAGATGCCGATGATGATGGCGGCGGCGAGGCCCAGCTTGACGACGGGGTTCAGGTGATGCAGCAGCGTGTCGCCCGGCATGTAGTCGATGACGTTAACCACGACGGACCATCTCCTCGGTAATGCGAACGATATCGGTGACCTCACTCACCTGCGCAAAAGCGGGGGAGACGGAGGATGCCAAGCGGCGCGAGAGCTCAATGACCTGGGGCGGCTCCACGTAGGCGCGGTGCATGAGCTTAATATTCGAGAACAGCTCGTGTGTGCGTCCGCGGTCGAGGATACGGCCGTCGGCCATCACAACGATGCGCTCGGCAAAGTCGGAAACGACTTCCATATCGTGGCAGACCATGATCACGGCGCAGCCGCGCTCTGCCATGGTGCGCACCGTTTCCATGACGGTCATGCACTCGCGGTAGTCAAGGCCGCTCGTGGGCTCGTCGAGCACTACGATCTTGGGCTCAACCACTACGACGGAGGCGAGCGCCACCATTTGTCGCTGGCCGCGCGAAAGCGAGAAAGGCGCCTCGTCGGCGGGCAGGCCAAAGCGGTCGATGACGAGCTGGGCACGACGCAGGGCCTCGGCGCGGTCGATGCCGGCAAGCTCCAGGCCAAAAGCGACCTCGTCGAGCACGGTATCCTTGCAGATCTGGCGGTCGGGGTTTTGGAAGAGCGTTGCGACCTCGCGGGCGATGCGGCTCGTGGGGACCGCAGCGGTGTCCAGGCCCGTAACGCGCACGCTGCCCGAGGCAGGCTTAAGCAGGCCCGTGAGCAACTTGGTGAGCGTAGTCTTGCCGGCGCCGTTTTGGCCGACGATGCCCACGAGCTCGCCGGGGTAGAGCGTCAGGTTAAGGTCGTGTACGGCGGCGCCGCCATTGGGATAGGCAAACTCAACGTGATCGAAGGTGAGCACGGGCTCGGCGTCCTTGGCGTGCGGGCGCAACGATGGGGCATGCGGGGAGCCTGCGGGCGCTTGGGCGTCGCTGGCAGCATGTGCGGGGTCGACGATGCCCGAAATCAGGCGCTCGGCCTCATCGACATCCAAACAGGGGGTGCCGCTTGCCAGGCCGTCGGCCTCGAGACTATTGAAGATACGCGTGACGCGGGGACAGTCGACGCCAATAGTACGAAGCTCATCGGTGTGCGCGAAGACCTCATGCGGCTCGCCCTGCAGCGCGATTTCGCCATGGTTGAGCACGAGCACGCGGTTGCAATACTCCGAGAGCAGGGCGACCTTTTGTTCAACGACCACGATGGTGATGCCAAGTGTGCGGTTTGCCTCGCGCAGGGTCTCGAAGACCAGTGTGGAGCTGGCGGGGTCGAGTGCTGCGGTGGGCTCGTCGAGTACCAGTACGCGGGGGCGCATCGCGAGGATGGCAGCGATGGCCACCTTTTGCTTCTGTCCGCCCGAGAGGGTGGCGATCTCGCGGTCGCGCAGGTCGCTGATACCGACGGTCTCGAGCGTCTCGTTTACACGCTGCTCGATCTGGTCGTGAGGGACGCCAAAGTTCTCCAGGCCAAAAAGCATCTCGTCCTCGACGACCGAGGCGACCATCTGCGTGTCTATGTCCTGCAACACGCTTCCGACGATCTGTGACACATCGGTGAGCGAGACCTCGCAGGTGTCGTGGCCGTCAACCACGACGGAGCCAAAGAACGTGCCGGTGTAGTGGTGGGGCACAGCGCCCGACAGGCAGGCGGCAAGCGTGGACTTGCCGGCGCCCGAGGGCCCGATGATGCCGATGAAATCTCCCTTGTTCACGTCGAGCGAGATGTGCTTAAGCGCCTGCTCGGTCTGCGTACCATAGGAGAACGAGACATCGTCGACGTTGATGATCGTTTTCATGGATACCTTTCATGGTCATTGGGGACAGTCTTAAATGACCAGTTGTTTAAGACCGTCCCAAAAAAGCTCGTTGTTTGGGACGGTCTTTGGTGGTGAAGCACGGAGACGGCTTTACGAGGGGCCCCAGGTTGGCGCGAAAGAGGAGCGAAGCGTACTTGGGCACGCGAGCGACGAATGAACGCCAAGATGGGGTGGCTCGTAAAGCCGAGCGGGTTAGTTGAGCTTAAGGGCCTTCTGGATGGGCAAGTAGAGGGCACCGACCAGAATGGCGTTAAAGACGGCGGTCATGGCGACCACGGGCAGCATGGCCGCAGCGAGCTCGCCCACCACGCCGAGCATAGCCATCTTGATGACCATGAAGATGACGCCCGAGACAAAGGTGGTTACGAAGGTGGCAACAATGGCGACGACAGGCTTAACCTGACCGTTCTTGCCGGCAGCGTTAACGATGGCGGCCATGAGCATGGCGGCGATGCCCTCGGCGGCAAAATCGATGAACGGCGAGGTGGTGGTGATCTGGATCACGGCAGCCGAGATGAGGCCAATGACGAGCGCCTGACCGATGTTGGGGCGAATGACCAGAATGGTGAGGCAAAAGGCCGAGATGATGAACTCGGGGCTGATCATGCCGCCCGAGATGCCCGAGATGGCCTTGCCGACGGTGAAGTTGAGGATGAAGCCGGCAGCGAGCAGGATGGCGAGCAGGACGAGGGCACGGACGTCGAGTTTGCCGCGGTCGGCGGTCTGGACGGTGCGGGGCTGGGCGGCGGTGGTGTTCTGAGACATGGTGAAAAGCCTTTCGGAATGGGGGTGCAAGAGAAAAGCGGAGGCGCGTGATGCGAATGCGATCGGGCTCGAGATAGAAAAAGGCCCCCGGTCGAAACCGGAGGCCTTCCAATCACCTAGAGCGCAAAAACAGGCGTGAGGGACTCACTGTCGACCGATCGTATTCGCATCACGCCACCACCAGTTGTTGAGAGACTTCATCGTGTTCTTCATGTTGGTGGCTCCTTTCGTGATGCCGTGGCGCGGTCGCACCTAGTTGCTGTTGCGCTGCACTATAGCACAGCGAAGTGTGTGCGGGGAAATCTTTTTTAAAAGATTTCAGGCGGGTTTCCCACCGGTCAAAAGAGCGGGCTGAGCGGGCGAGGCTGCCATTGCTGCCTTGCCCGCTCAGCTAGGACGTTACTCCTTATTGCGACGGTAGAGGAAGTAACCGCCCGCGGAGATGACGGCAACGCCAGCGATGGCGAATGCAGCCACCACGCGGCCATCAAAACGATCGCCGGTGGTGGGCAGGCCGCCCTTGGTGTTCGCCTTGTTGGTGGTTACCGTGGTCGTGGTGTCCGACTTGCCAGGCTTCTCGGGCTTGGTGGTGGGCTGCTCGGGCTTAGCGGGCTGCTCGGGGGTACCGGGCTGCTCAGGAGTACCAGGCTGCTCGGGAGTGCCAGGCTGCTCGGGAGTGCCAGGCTGATCCGGGGTTACCGGGTCGGTGGTAAGAGCGTCCTTGGCGTAGGTGATGGACACCTTGAGGCCGTTGGTCTCGGTGTTCAGGTCGCTCGGGGTGAAGGGCTGGTCGAAGTTCTCAGCCTTCAGATAGGCGCGCATCTCCTGAAGCAGGGCCTTGCACTTGACATAGGTGTTCTTGGTGGCAGCGTTGCCGGCCTTGTTGGCCAGGGCGGTGCGGCCCTCAGTGGTGGTCTCGGCGAGCATGGCCTTGTCGACCTCGAGGTTCTGCTCGATGAGCTCGTTCTGGAGAGCGTCGAGGTAGGCGCGAACGCCGGTGCCGAGCTGCTCACGGTGCTCGAAGCACAGGGAGCTGATGTCCATGAGGACATAGTTGATGGAGTTCTCGGGCTCCTCGTTGTTCACGATGTCCTCCTCTTCGCAGTGATCGAAGGAGACGGTCTGGTCGCTGTAGTACGGGCTAACCTCGGTGAGCAGTGCGGAGTAGTAGGGGATGGCGACGGAGTAGGCGGCGCGGGAGAGCATCTCCCACTGGATGGTCGCGATCTCGGGGTCCATGCCCTGACGGATCTGGAAGAGATTGACCTCGGTGTTGGTCTCGGTACCAATGGCGTAGGCGCCGTCGGTGTTGGCGTTGAGGCCCGGGACCTTCTCGCCGCGGTTGCCAAACGCGCGGATCATCTCAAAGGTGTTCCAGTCGGACTTGCCGGGCTGGAAGAACAGCGGCTGCGCCTTGCTAACCAGGGCGCCGGTCGTGGCACGAGCATCTTCGCGCTCGTCCTTGACGATCTCGTAGTCGGTGCCCTCGGTGAGCGGCACACCGAAGTAGGCGCGACCCTGGACATAACGGGCCCAAGAATGCATGGCCTTTTCGCTAATTGCCTCGCCGTAGGTCTGGGCAACGTCAAATTGACCGTCATCGAAGTACTTGGCGAAGCCATTCTCCTTAGGCATGGACTCGATGGTCGCAGAGTGGAGACAGTTCGCGGTGTCGGTGAGGTCAACCTTGTAGTTGAGGTTGCCGATGTTGGGGTTGAGCGAGGCGATATCGTCAGTGAGCCTCATGGCGATCCACTGGTGGCCGGAAAGTGCGGCAAACAGCCAAGTCTCGTTGCTGTCGGCGATGATAATCTGATCGTTGCCGCAGGCGCCCTGCTCGTCGATGATCTTGCCGAGGAGCTCGACGCCCTCACGTGCATTGGCGCTTTCACCTAAGATAACGCTGCCGTAGCTGTACTCGCCAATACCGGTTTTGGTCAGGGGGTCTGCTGCCTCAGCATCAGCATTCATGCCGGTGGTCAGCGTTGCGGAGCAGGACACGCCCTTCTCATTGATGCCTGCCTCAGAGTAGGCATCATAGCGCCCGTGCCACTGGGAGGGATGGTCGCGTACATAGGTGTAGCGATACGTGGTCTTGGTCGAGGTATACATGAATGCGGACTCGTCCGAGCCGTACGTATGCCCCGGGCCGTGAGAAGGCTCAATGCCAAAGTGCTTGAGGTAGCGCTTATCGAAGTCCTCGGCGCGGCCATAGTACGTGTCACCGTCGGCCGTCAGCTTGTTGCCCATGTACATCTGCGTGCAGGCGAGCGCAGATGTCGGCATGGACATGATGGTTGCAGCTCCAAATGCAAGGCCTATGCCAAGCTTCTTGAGCGCGTTGACGGGATGAGTTTTACTCATATTCCCTCCCAGCGTGCGAAAGCCCTCTGTCTCCAGAGGGCTTCACCCAATAATTACACCCCCTTAGCGTAACGAATTCGAAACAATATACATTCATGAAAGTTATTTACTCGATAAGCGTAGCGAAATATGCGATTAACGGTAAATTGAACTCATTTAGTGGGAAATCAATTTGTATAACGCCAGCGAAAAATGTAGCTAAATAAAGCGTCAAGAAAAAAGCGGACCCCTCGCCGGCATGTGGTTTCATGCCGGCGAGGGGTCCGGGCTGCACGGGCCGTCTAAGAGTAATGGCTACTTCTTTCGACGGTGAATCACGTTAATGGCATAGCCGACGAGCATGGCCAAAACGATGACGATAAAGCCAAGGATGGGGTTGTAGTTCACGGGGGTCCTCCTATTTTCCGAGCGGCGAGAATTCGTCGACGATGATATCAAGGCATTGCGGTAGCACGCGGGCGCCAAAGACGCCGGAGTTGCTGGAGATGATCTCGCCATCAAACTGCATGCCGAGCGATGGCGTGCAGGTAATCTTGGCTTCTTTGGTCTGGATGATCTTAAACTGCGGGCGGCCGAGTACCTTGCCGGCGGGGTCGAGCGCGGCGGTGATTACCGTGGGGAGCAACTGCACCGTGCGCACGGGCTCAATAACGACGATGTCGACCATGCCGTCGTTCATACGGCAGTTGGGGAACAGGTTGATGTCGTTTTGGATGACAGACGTGTTGCCCGCCATGCAGCAGATGCCGTCGAGCTCCTCAACAATGCCATCATGCTCAATGGTAAAGTGCGCCACCGTGGGGTTGGGCGTGGCGAGAGCGGAGAGGAAGTAGGCGATCTCGCCGATGTCGTTTTTGGTGGGGGCGGCCTTCATCATGATCTCGGCGTCAAAGCCCGAACCGGCGATGATGATAAAGCCATGGCGCTTTTCGTTGCCGTTCTCGTCGAGCCAAAAGAGCTCGCCCATGTCTACTTTGACCGTGCGGCCGGCGCGACATGCCTTGGCAAGCGCCGCTGCCTCGGGGGCATTGCCGATGTTGTTAAAGAACAGGCAGGCCGTGCCGGAGGGGAAAACGAGCGTGGGGACGCCGCAGCCGCGCATCTGGTCGAGCACGTTGGAGACGGTGCCGTCGCCGCCCGAGACGACCACGCGGTCGAACTCGCGAACGTCTGCCACGGCGTCCTCGGGCTCCATGCCATCGCCGATAAAGCGCATCACGACTTCGTCGCCGCCCTGTGCAAGGGCGTGCGTGAATGCGTAGATTTCATCTGAGCTGGGGCCCGATGCCGGGTTGTGGATGATAAGGCAGCGCATACTTACGTTCCCGTTCTGTGACTAACCGAGTATAGTTGTAAGGCAATGCCGATATCCTACCCGTGTTTTTCGGGCCTAACCTTATTCGATGGGTTGATATGTACATTTCCACACATCAGGCTCTACTCGACTTTTGCCAGCGCGCCCGTGAGTTCGACGCGATTGCCGTCGATACCGAGTTTTTGCGCGAGCGCACGTTCCATCCGCGTCTGTGTTTGGTTCAGATTGCCACCCCTGCCGAGAGTGTAGCGGTCGATCCCCTGGTAATCGACGACCTATCGCCGCTGGCCGAGCTTATGGCAGACGAGAGCGTGACTAAGGTCTTCCACGCCTGCTCGCAGGATATGGAGGTTATGCTCCATACCGTGGGCGTGCTGCCACGACCGATTTTCGATACGCAGGTCGCCGCTGCCTTTTTGGGCGAGCGCCAGCAGATTTCGTATGGCGCGCTTGTTCAGACGTTTTGCGGCGTCTCGCTGCCCAAGACCGAGTCGCTGACCGACTGGTCGCGTCGCCCGCTGACCGATAAGCAGATTGAGTACGCGATTGATGACGTCAAGTACTTGATCGTCGCCTATACCGAGATGATGAGTCGCCTGCGCGAGCTGGGCCGCGTGGACTGGGTGCTCGACGAGCTGCGCCCGCTGGCCGATGAGTCGCACTATCGCGCCGACCGTCACGAGGCGTTCCGCAAGGTCAAGCGCATCAACTCCTGCAGCCGCCATCAGCTGGGCATCGCGCGCGAGCTTGCCGCTTGGCGCGAGGACCGTGCCGAGCGCCGCAACATCCCGCGCAAGTGGGTCATGTCCGACGATACGCTGCTGGCGCTCGTCAAGCGCAATCCCGTGCGCGTTGAGGAGTTCCGCAGTATCCGCGGTACCGATCAGCTGGGAGAGCGCGACGTGGACGGCGCGCTCATGGCCATCAAGCGCGGCGCGAGCTGCCCGCACGATCGTCTGCCGCTCATGGTGCGCGGACACCGTCAGATCTCGCCGGAGCTGGAGAGCGTGACGGACCTGATGTATGCGCTCATTCGCCTGGTTGCCGAGCGCTCGGGCGTGGCAACCTCAGTCATCGCCTCGCGCGATGATCTGGCTGACTACATTGAGCATCCCGAGCAGAGCCCCCTGCGCGAAGGCTGGCGCTTTGAGCTTGTGGGTTCGCGCCTGGACGATCTGCTCTCCGGCAATATGGGGCTGACGGTGAAGGACGGAAAAATCGAATTGCTGTAAGGAAGCCTAGCCGTTTGAGTGGGTAAAATGCCTCCAACGTGTAACTCGATTCGGAGGAATTCGCATGCCTTATTACTATGGATACGGCTTTGGCATCGACCCGCTGTACCTGCTGGTTGTTCTTGTCTGTACGGTGCTTGGTCTTGCCGCGCAGAGCTATATCAACTCGACGTACAAGACGTGGTCCAAGGTACGCTCGGACGGCGACACGGGCGCTGCGGTTGCTCGCCGCATGCTCGACGCCAACGGTTGCAACGCCGTGGGTATCAAGGGCGTTGCCGGCGAGCTCACCGACCATTACAACCCGCAGGACAACAACCTGTATCTGTCGGACGCCAACCACTCGGGCGGCTCGGTGGCAAGCGTTGCCGTCGCCTGCCACGAGGCGGGCCATGCCGCCCAGCGCCAAAGCGGCTATGCCATGATGAAGGTGCGCAGCGCCCTCGTGCCGGTTGTCAACTTTACCCAGAACACCTGGACGATCGTGCTGCTTATGGGCCTGTTCATGAACATCGCGGGACTCACGACCCTCGCGCTGATCTTCTTTTCGTTTAGCGTGCTGTTCCAGCTGGTTACGCTGCCGGTCGAGATCGATGCCAGCCGCCGCGCCGTGGCGTATATCGAGCAGTCGGGTATGAGCTCCAAGCAGGTCAACGGTGCCAAGAAGGTACTGACGGCAGCTGCGCTTACCTATGTGGCCGCAGCACTCACTTCGATCATTCAACTGCTCTACCTTATGGCTCGCTACAACAGAAACTCCAACCGATAACAAATTGGGTCACTGGGCGCCGCGGGGATTCGTGTCCCCGCGGCGCTGTACTATGTGTTGGACTTAATTTCGCACGGGGCCGGAGCCTCTGTGCTCGATAACGAAAGGAGGCTGCGTGGCAGGCTGGAACCTAACCGGCAATGCCGTTTCCGCCGAGTTCGACGGTTCGGACGATCAGGAGCGCAAGGAGCTCAGCGTGAGCCAGGCGGTGGAGATCGCCGCCGGTGCGCTCGATGCCATTCCGCAGCTGAGCGTTCTGGGCGAGGTCACAGGTTTTCGTGGTCCCAACGCCCGAAGCGGTCACTGCTATTTCCAGATCAAGGACGATTCGGCCGCCGTTGACTGCATCATTTGGAAGGGCGCCTATCTCAAGCGCACGTTCGATCTGCGCGACGGCATGCAGGTGAGCTTTAAGGGCAGCTTCAATCTCTATAAGGCCACGGGCCGCATGAGCTTTGTCGCTCGCTCGTTTTCGCTGGCGGGGGAGGGTTTGCTGCGTCAACAAGTGGCGCAACTGGCCGAAAAGCTACGCCGCGAGGGCCTGATGGACGAAGCGCGCAAGCGCCGCATCCCGGTGTTCTGCTCCCGCGTGGCGGTCGTCACCTCGCTTTCGGGCGCCGTAATCGACGACGTCAAGCGCACATTGCGTCGTCGCAACCCGCTCGTCGAGCTCGTCTGCGTGGGCGCCAAGGTCCAGGGCGAGGGCGCACCGGCAGAGCTTATTGAAGGCTTGCGCCGCGCCGCTGCCATTACGCCAGCGCCCGACTGTATTTTGCTCGTGCGTGGTGGCGGTTCCTTCGAGGACCTCATGACCTTTAACGACGAGGAGCTTGCCCGCGCGGTGGCGGCTTGCCCTGTGCCCGTGGTGACCGGCATTGGCCATGAGCCCGATACCTCGATTTGCGACATGGTGAGCGACCGCCGCGCCTCCACGCCCACGGCGGCGGCCGAATCGGTGGCGCCGGCCATGACGGAGTTGGCCGATGTGCTCGAGGCGCGCCATCAGCGTCTGGGTGCCGCGATGACATCGATGATTGGGTCGGATCAGGTCGATCTGGAAATGTTCGACCAGCGCGGTCGCCGTGCCTGGGATACCTATACGGCTCGCTTGGGCGACGCGCTCGATGCAGCCGCGTGCCGCCCGTGCCTCAACGACCCCACATTTATGGTCGAGCGTCGCGAGTCTGAGCTTGCCCTGACTGCTGATCGTCTGTCCGGCGCCATAATGCGTTCGGTTGGGGCCTTCCGCTCCAACTTCGAGCGTCTGCCCGAGCGCTTGATCGCAAGCACCTCAGGGCTCGATGGCAAGCGCCATGCGCTCACGCTCGCAAGCTCCCGTCTAGAGCATCAGGGGCGCACGATGCTCGGCAAACCCGCGTCCGACCTGGGCCGTGCGGCAGCCTCGCTCGATGCCCTGTCGCCGCTCAAGGTGCTTGCCCGCGGTTACTCCATCGCGTACAGCGAGGACGGTGTGGCTACGAGCGCCAAGACCTTTAAGCCGGGCGACGCTATTCGCGTGCGCATGGCGGACGGCAACGTGGCAGCAACCGTCGATACGGTCGAGTAAGTCGCGTTTCATAGTGATAAACCTTTAGGAAAGGAAACAGATATGGCAGAGAAGACCCCGGTCGAGCAGCTTACGTACAAGCAGGCTTCGCAGGAGTTGGAGCTCATCATCCGCAGCTTGGAGTCGGGCGATATGGAGCTCGAGGAGTCGCTCGAGAGCTATACCCGCGGCGTCGAGCTCCTCAAGAGCCTGCGCACCCGCCTGTCCGATGCCGAGCAGAAGGTCTCGGTGCTTCTTAAGGACGTCGACGGCAACGACGTGCTCGCCGACGGCGAAGCCGCCAACACGGACGACAACCTCTCGTTCTAACCATCCCGACCAAATATAATTGGCTTGGTCTGTGAGAAAGGAACCAACCATGTGCGATTGCATCTTCTGCAAAATTGCCAACCACGAGATCCCCTCGACCGTTGTCTATGAGGACGACCAGGTCATCGCCTTCGACGACCTCAATCCCCAGGCGCCGGTCCATACGCTCGTGATCCCCAAGAAGCACTACAGTGACATCGCCGACAACGTACCTGCCGAGACCATGGGCGCCATGGCTCACGCCATCCAGGAGGTCGCTAAGGCCAAGGGCTTGGAGGACGGTTTCCGCGTCATCTCCAACAAGGGCGTCAACGCCGGCCAGACCGTCATGCACTTCCACATGCACGTTCTCGGCGGCAAAAACCTGGGCGAGAACCTCATCTGAGGACGCACGGCCCGTCGACTTGGCTGCCTTTGGAGTAATCTATGCAGCTTTCTCAACTCGAATACCTTCAAGCTGTAGCGAACTATGGCGGCGTGCGCAAAGCGGCTCGCGCCGTTCACGTGAGTCCGCAGGCCGTTTCGTCGGCAATAAAAAAGTTGGAATCTGAGTATCAGATTGTTTTGCTCGACCGATCGGCGGGGGAGGCTGTTTTGTCTCCGGCGGGCAGAGAATTTGCGCATCGTGCACGCGTGATCCTGGCGCAAGTCGACGATCTCAAAAAGTACGCTCAATCGGGGAACGGCGGCGTTTCGCCCGACGGCCATTTCCGTCTTTACGCCCCCTGTCTTCACGGGCGGGGGCGTCTTTTTTCCGAAAACTGGTACGACTCGTTTGAAAGCTCGCACCCTCAGATTCACCTTGATGTTTGGCATCAGCCAACGGCCACATGCTTTGAATCACTTGTGCTTGGCATTTCGGATGCGGCCATCTCATTTGAGGAACCAAGGGATAGTGTCCTTTCTTCGAAATACTTGGGTGAAAAGGAGCTCAAGGTTCTTTCATGCCCAGCTGGTCATCAATCTGTTGACGCTATGACCATTCGTGAGTTACTGGGCGGCAGGCTCGCTGTTCCCATTAATTTGTCACCCTGTCTCAATGCAATCAATCAATGCCCCGAAGCCCAGCTGGTTAATTTCCGCTTTCGCGATGTCGAATACGGAAACAGGGCGCAGACTGAGTTTCTTCAAGCCGGGGGATTGATATTGAGCTTTTCTGGCTCTTCTCTCGCATCAGATGGACTGGAAGTGAGCGAGTGTTCCATTGAAGGCTCGCATGACGTAGCCTTGCCCATCTACTTTTGCTATCGACAAAATGCCTGGACCGATCGACACCAGACGGTTTTTCTGCACCTATTGCGTCATCTTGCTTCGTGAGATTAATTGGCTTCGAGACGTCAAGTGATTATTGACGCCTTGCAACACATAGCTGACAGTTTTGCCCTCATGCTTTTCTAAGATTCCGATTTAGATTGCTGACTCTTGGAGGGCGGGGCATGAAAAACCGTACGATTTTGCTTTATATGATGTTCGTTTTCCTGTCGAACTTTAGCACCATCTTGTATTTTCTAACCGTCTACCTTGAGTTCGTCGGGCTTTCGATGGTAGCGATTTCTAGCATGATGATTGCATATCAAATGAGCAAGTTCATCCTTGAAGTTCCCACTGGCTATATTGCCGATAGGTTTGGACGAAAGACAAGTGGTCTCGTTGGCGTCGTGGGGATGCTTGGATACTATGTCGCCCTGCTTCTCGTCCGTTCTCCTCTGCTTTTAATCGGCGCGTTTGCTCTCAAAGGTTTTGCCGTTGCATGTGTGAGCGGATCCATAGAAGCGATTTACATTGACAGCGTCTCTCAGGACCAGCTCGTAAGACTTAATGTCGTTGAGCGATTTGTTTTCTATGCCTCTTATGCCATCTCCGCTTGCGTGGGCGGTTTCATTTCGTCCGTTGGCGCGTATCTCATTGGGCTTTCGGTCGATATCATCACAATGGTGCTGACATTGGTTGTCGTTGTCTGTATTCCTGAGGCGAGAAGAGAGGGCGCTGCGGTGACACCTGGGCATGGAATGAGCCCGAAGATGATCGGTGCTGCTATTGCGGGTAATGGCATTCTTCGGTCAGCGTTCATCATGGACTGTTCTCAGGCATTTGCTTTTGTCGCCCTGGAAGACTTCTTCTCACTGTTGCTTGCAGGCCGCGGAATGAATGCTGTCGCTTCGGGCGCGACCATTGCGGTCCAGCTCCTTGCCTCCGCCTCCATAGGATTTATTGTGCCCAGTGTGATTGCTCGTGTCGACAAGGGCCGTTTTGCGCGTATTTGCGGCATCATTCGCTTAGTATTGACAGCTTTGTTTTTGATTCCCCTTACTCCGGCTAATTTGATGCCCGTGTTCTATGTGCTGCAGACGGTTGCGTACTCGTTGTTTGCCCCAATCAAATACTCGATTTTTCAAAATGCTGCCGATTCTTCGATGCGCTGTTCACTGATTTCGGTTCAAAGCCAGATGGTGGCGGTGGGTGCCATCCTTTTCTATCTGTTCAATGCTGCGTTGAGCAGCATCGCGGACATTCGAGTCATATTGCTTGTTGCGCTCGGGATTTCTTCTCTGGTGTATATCCCCGCGCTCTTTCGTCTTACAAGCCAAAGGCCATGAGTATTTAGGCACCGATAACTTATATATCAACGCAATAAACCCGAGCGCGAGGGCGTTTGGGTTTATTATTGAAACGTATGTAACCTGGCGGCGCCACACCGCCTGTTAGTAGGGAGACACATGAACGTTCTGGTCGTCAACGCAGGATCTTCGACGCTTAAGTATCAGGTCATCGATACCAAGTCCCACAAGGTGTCCGCAAAGGGCTCCTGCGAGCGCGTCTGCTTTACCGGCGGTACCTTCACCCACGCTGCCAACGGTTCCAAGAAGGTGACCGAGAACATCGAGTTCCCCGACCACAAGGTCGCCATCGAGGTCGTTCTGAAGGACCTCGAGGCCAACGGCGTCAAGATCGAGGGCATTGGCCACCGTATCGTTCAGGGCGGTTGGTACTTCGGCGATTCCTCCCTCGTCGACGAGGACGTCCTCGCCAAGATCCGCGAGGTCGCTCCGCTCGCCCCGCTGCACAACAACCCCGAGGCCAACGTTATCGAGTACTGCCTCGAGCAGTATCCCGATCTGCCCAACGTCACGGTCTACGACACCGCTTTCCACTTCAACATGCCCGAGGTCGCCAAGACTTACGCCCTGCCCAAGGACGTCTGCGACAAACTGCACATCCGTAAGTACGGCGCCCACGGCACCAGCTACCGTTACATCTCCAAGAAGGTCGCAGAGATGACCAACGGCGAGGCCCGCAAGGTCGTCGTATGCCATATCGGCTCCGGCGCTTCCCTGTGCGCCATCGAGGACGGCAAGTGCATGGATACCACTATGGGTCTCACCCCGCTCGACGGCGTCATGATGGGCACCCGCTGCGGCTCCATCGACCCGGCCACCGTCTGCTACCTGCAGCGCGAGGGCGGCTACACCTTCGACGAGGTCGACGAGATGATGAACAAGAAGTCCGGCCTTTTGGCTGTGACCGGCGGCAAGACCAACGACTGCCGCAACGTCGAGGAGCTCGCCGCCGCTGGTGACCCCGAGGCTCAGCTCGCCTTCGACATGTTTGTCTACAAGATTGCCGCCAAGGCCGCCGAGATGGCCACCTCCATGTGCGGCATGGACACCCTGGTCTTTACTGCCGGCATCGGCGAGCACGCTCCGGCCGTTCGCGCTGGCGTGGCCGACCGTCTGGCCTTTATGGGTGTCAAGATGGATCATGCCCGTAACGCCCTGCGTGGCGACGGCGCTTGGTGCCTGTCCGCCAAGGATTCCAAGGTCAAGATTTTCGTCATCCCTACGGACGAGGAGTTCATGATCGCTTCCGACGTCGAGCGCATCGTCAACGGCAAGTAATTACAAGAGGGGAGGGGCTGGACGGCCAAATGCCGTTTGGCCCCTCTTTTGCGCTCGTTGGGCGATATGCCTGATAGCTATTTATCAAGTTGTGATAACTTCTTATTAACATGCGGCCGCCTTAAGGGGTCTGCATCGACCGTATTGCACTGCAAAGGAGTCTCATGAACGTACTTGTTGTCAACGCCGGCAGCTCAAGCCTTAAATATCAGCTTTTGGATACCGATACCCGAGAGGTTTTCGCCAAGGGCAACTGCGAACGTATCGGTTCGGACATGGGCATCTTTGGCCACTCCGAGAACGGTGGCGCCAAGCAGACCGAGGAGGTCCCTTTCCCCGATCATCGCTCTGCTATCGCTCGCGTGCTCGAGGAGCTTGAGAAGACCGACTTTACGATTGGTGGCATTGGGCATCGCATCGTTCAGGGCGGCTGGCACTTCGATGATTCCGCAGTTGTCGACGATGAGGTCATGGCTAAGATCCTTGAGGTGGCCCCGCTCGCTCCGCTGCACAATTACGGCGAGGCCGCAGCAATCGAATATTGCCGCGAGAAGTATCCGGAGCTGCCCAACGTGGCCGTCTTCGACACCTCGTTCCACATGACCATGCCCGAGGTCGCCTACACCTACGCGCTGCCCAAGGACGTGTGCGACAAGTACCACGTGCGCAAGTACGGCGCACACGGTACGAGCCACCGCTACGAGTGGATGATGGCCAAGGAGATCCTGGGCTCGCGCTGCCACCGCCTGCTTTCGTGCCATCTGGGCAACGGTGCTTCGCTTGCCGCCATTGAGGACGGTGTGTGCCGCGATACCACGATGGGCCTCACGCCGCTCGATGGCCTGATGATGGGCACCCGTTGTGGTTCCATTGACCCGGCCACCGTGTGCTACCTGCAGCGCGAGGGCGGATACAGTTACCAGGAAGTCGACGACATGATGAACAAGCGGTCTGGTCTGCTTGCCATCTCGGGTATCTCCAACGACGCCCGCGACATCCGTACGCGCGCCTCCGAGGGCGATGAGCGCTGCCTGCTCGCCTTCGATATGTTCGCCTACAAGGCCATGCAGCAGGCTGGCTCCATGATCGCCTCCATGGCGGGCGTGGACACCATCACCTTTACCGCCGGCATCGGCGAGAACGACTGGTCGATCCGCAAGGCCTTCTGCGACTGCTTTGAGTGGCTGGGCGTACGCATCGACAACAACAAGAACCGCGAGGCCGTGGGCAACGGCCCGCAGGTCATCAGTGCCGCCGGTTCTGCCGTCACGGTCATGGTCATCCCCACCGACGAGGAATACATGATCGCCCACGACGTCGAGCGTCTGACCAAGAACAACTAACGCACGCATTTGCAAGTAAACGAAAGGCCTCCAGAGCAACAGCTCCGGAGGCCTTTTTACTAGCAGGCGGAAATTCCTGTCCCGAGGGGATATGTCCGCTACTCAGCCATCTGAGCCTGGACGGCGGTGATGGCCACGACACCCACGATGTCGTCGGCAGAGCAGCCGCGCGACAGATCGTTGACCGGCTTGGCGATGCCCTGCAGGATGGGGCCGTAGGCGTCGGCGCCGGCGAAGCGCTGGACCAGCTTGTAGCCGATGTTGCCGGCCTCGAGGTCGGGGAACACGAGCACGTTGGCCTTGCCGGCAACGGAGGAGCCGGGAGCCTTGAGCTGGGCGACGGTGGGGACAATAGCGGCATCGAGCTGCAGGTCGCCGTCGATGGCGAGCTCGGGAGCCTTCTCCTTGCAGAACTTCACAGCCTCCTGGACCTTCTTGGCGACCTCGCCGCCAGCGGAGCCCATGGTGGAGTAGGAGAGCATGGCCACGTGCGGCTCAACGTTGCCCATGAAGGTGGACCAGGAGTGAGCGGAGGCGATGGCGATCTCGGAGAGCTCGTCGGAGGACGGGTTGATGTTGAGGCCGCAGTCGGCGAAGATCAGCGTGCCGTCAGTGCCGAACTGCGGGGTGTCGGTGCACATCACGAAGAAGGCCGAGACCAGCTTGGTGCCCGGGGCGGTCTTGAGGATCTGAAGCGCGGGGCGCAGGGTGTCGGCGGTGGAGTGGCAGGCGCCGGAGACCAGGCCGTCGGCATCGCCCATCTTGACCATCATGGTGCCAAAGTAGGTGGCGTCCATCACCTGGGCGCGAGCCTGCTCGATGGTAACGCCCTTCTTGGCGCGGAGCTCGGCAAACTTCTGCGCGTACTCCTCGTGCTTCTCGGCATTGCGCGGGTCGATGACGGTAGCGCCGGGAACGTTGATCTCGTCGGGGTTGCCCAGGATGACGATCTTTGCCAGGCCCTCCTCGATGATTTTGGTGGCCGCGACGATAGTGCGCGGATCCTCGCCCTCGGGCAGGACGATCGTCTTAAGGTCGGCCTTGGCGGCAGACTTCATACGGTTTAGGAAATCGCTCATGTTACTCCTTACAAGCGTTTCGCTAAGCTCCAGGCACCCGGCTGTTCACGAATAAACCCGCTGCTAGCGGGTTTACCTTTCAATTATGTACGCCGCGGTGCTTGAGCTTTCCTTGTGTGGCAAGCTCATTATAGGACGCATTAGCGCTATAATCGCTCTGATAAATATGTCTCGAAGAATGTTCGAGAAAAGCCCAGCTAACGAGCCCGTGGCTTTTGACAAGGAGTATCGATGCAGATTACCTCAGGCCTGCCTGAAGGCTTTAACGCCGGCGCGTACGACATGATTGTCGTCGGTGCTGGATATGCCGGTGCCGTTTGCGCCCGCCGTCTTGCCGAGACCATCGGCTATCGTGTTGCCGTTTTGGAGCGCCGTAGCCACATTGCGGGCAATGCCTATGACTGCACTGACGAGGCCGGAATCCTGATCCACGAGTACGGTCCGCATATCTATCACACTTTTAACGAGCGCGTGCACAATTTCCTGTCGCGCTTTACCAAGTGGACGGATTATCAGCACAAGGTGCTCGCCAACATCAACGGTACCCTTATGCCCGTGCCCTTCAACCATGCGAGTCTCAAGCTCGCCTTTGGTGACGAGCGCGGCGAGGAGCTGTATCAGAAGCTCGTGGAGACCTTTGGCAAGGATGTCAAGGTGCCCATTATGGAGCTGCGTAAGAAGAACGACCCGGATCTTGCCGAGGTCGCCGATTACGTCTACGAGAACGTCTTTTTGCATTACACCATGAAGCAGTGGGGCCAGACGCCCGATCAGATCGATCCCTCGATCACCGGCCGCGTTCCCGTCTTTGTGGGCGATGATGACCGCTACTTCCCGCAAGCTCCCTTCCAGGGCATGCCGCAGGAGGGCTACACGGCGCTCTTTGAGCACATGCTCGACCACGACCTGATCGACGTGTTCTGCGACGTGGACGCCCGTGACCTCTTTGAAATCGACGAGACTACCGTCAAGATCGACGGCAAGGTCTATGGTGGCGAGATCGTCTACACCGGTCCGCTCGATGAGCTGTTCAATCTCGATCTGGGCGCGCTACCGTACCGCACGCTCGACATGAAGTTCGAGACGCTCGATATGGACCAGTTCCAGCCCGTGGGCACCGTCAACTACACCACGAGCGAGGACTACACGCGCATTACCGAGTTCAAGAACATGACCGGTCAGATCCTGCCCGGCAAGACCACCATCATGAAGGAGTATTCCAAGGCCTATACGCCCGGCTCGGGCGAGACGCCGTACTACGCCATTCTTGAGCCCGAGAACCGTGAGCTCTATGAGCGCTATCTTGAGCGCGTCCAGAACCTGACGAACTTCCACCCGGTGGGTCGTCTGGCCGAGTATCGTTACTACGATATGGACGCTGTGACCAATTCCGCCCTCGATCTTTCGGATGAGATTATCGCCTGCCATGCATAAAGTCATAACATTCGGTATTCCCTCGTATAACGCCGCCAAGGACATGGACCATTGCATCACCTCCATCTTGGAGGGGAGCAATTACGCCACCGATATCGAGATTATCGTAGTGGACGACGGCTCCAAGGACGAGACGGCCGATAAGGCCGACGAGTGGGAGGCACGTTATCCCGGTATCATTCGCGCGGTGCACCAGGAGAACGGCGGCCACGGTATTGCCGTCCTTTCGGGTCTGCGCGAGGCACAGGGCACCTACTACAAGGTCGTCGACTCGGATGACTGGCTCGATGCTGCGGCTCTTTCGACTATCCTGTCGATTCTGCGTGGCTTTGAAGAGCGTGACCAGCGCGTTGACCTGTTTATCTCGAACTACGTGTACGAGAAGGTTTACGAGGGCACGCATACCGCTATTGGCTACAAATTTGCCCTGCCGCGCAAAAAGATCTTTTCCTGGGATCAGATCGGTCATTTCCGCCTGGACCAGAACCTACTCATGCACAGCCTGTGCTATCGCACGGATGTGCTGCGCGAGTCCAACCTTCCCATGCCGCCGCACACGTTCTATGTGGATAACATCTACGCCTACGTGCCGCTGCCGCGTTGCAAGACCATGTACTACGCCGACATCGACCTCTATCGCTACTTTATCGGTCGCGAGGGCCAGAGTGTCAACGAGGCCACGATGGTCAAGCGTCTGGACCAGCAGTTCCGTGTGACGCGCATCATGATGGAGTCGTACCACCTGTACAGCGATGTTGAGTCGTCGCGTCTGCGCTCGTACATGATGGGCTATTTCACCATGATGATGGCGATCTGCTCGGTGCTCACCAAGCTTTCCGAGGAAGATTGCGCCGACGAGCGCCTAAAGACGCTGTGGAATGATTTGAAGGCCTACGACGAGCGCATGTATCGTCGTGCCCGCTACGGCGTGGTCGGGTTCTTCACCAATCTGCGCGGACGGGCCGGAGACAAAACCACACTCGGCCTATACCGTCTTGCCTCAAAGATCTTCAAATTCAACTAGCTGCTGAACAATCGCTGCTGATAGGTTGACTGGGCCCCTTGGCCTTTAGTTTGCTACTGCGAACAGTCCTGCTCGCACGGAAAGCACATTAAGTGCTTTCCGGCTCGTGCGGAACTTGTATCAAACTAAAGGCCAAGGGGCCTCTGCTATAAGAATCGATTGTCAGGCAGCTGAATTTGAAGATCTTAGACGTGCGGTACACAGGGGCCTGGGCTGAAAGGGATCTTGTTGAGTAGGTTGCCCGGTGAGTCTTGGTTATGTTTGTCGCGAGTTCCGCACGAGCCGAAGAGCACTTAATGTGCTCTTCGTGCGAGCCAGGACTGTAGAGCAGCAAACATAACCAAGACCCACCGGGCAACCGGACGAGCTGGTTTACTTGGCGGCACCGGGGATGCCGTGGGAGGTTTTGGCGGTTTTGGCTCCGTTTACGATGGCGGTCTGTAGGGCCCTTACGGCGAGCATGCCCAGCAGGTCTAGGGGAACGGCGGCGCTTGCCTGGGCGCCCAGTTTGCCGCTGGCGAGGGTGTAGATGGTGTCGCCGTCGTTGGTGGTGTGCGTGGGACGGATGGCGTGTGCGTAGGCGTCTGCGGCCATCTGGGAGACCTTGGTGGCTTGTGCCTTAGTGAGTTCGACGTTGGTGACGATGCAGCTGATGGTGGTGTTGGTGCGGTCGAGCGGCATCTGCATGGATCCGGCGGCAGCAAAGGCTGCGAGTTCCATGTCGACGATCTGGTCGCTATCGGCTGCGGCGCGCATACCGGCGACCCACTCGCCGGTGAAGGGGTCGACAACGTTGCCGCAGGCGTTGACTGAGACCACGGCGCCCACCTTGATGGGGCCGAGCGCCACGGCGGCAGCGCCAAGGCCGGCCTTCATGCAGGTAGCGGGGCCCATGAGCTTACCCACGGTAGCGCCCGTGCCGGCGCCCACGTTGCCCTGTTCGAGCTTGGTGGGGGTGTTGTCGAGTGCTTCGCGCACGGCGGCGATGCCGGCCTCAATGTCGGGGCGAACGGTGGGGTTACCAAAGGCGAGATCGAAGATACAGCTGGAGCACACGATAGGCACCTGCGTGGGGCCGACAGGCAGACCGATACCGCGGCTCTCGAGTTCGCGGGCCACGCCGCTTGCGGCTTCGAGGCCAAAGGCCGATCCGCCCGAAAGGCAGACGGCGTGGACCTTATCGACGGTGTTTTCGGGACGCAGCAGGTCGGTCTCGCGCGAAGCGGGAGCGCCACCGCGTACGTCAACGCCGCCGGTGGCGCCCTCGGGTGCCACGATTACGGTGCAGCCGGTGCCTGCCTCATCGTCCGTATAGTTGCCAAAGCAAAAGCCATCGACATCGCAAACGTCAATGGCTTTGAGCAGTGTATCCATGTTTAACTCCTATCGGTTTTCCGCCGCGCCTTGTGCCCGGTCGGGATCCGTACGGTACGCCAAAATTGTAGGCGCCGGGGGATACTCAGCGCCAGATGCAATTACGAGAGTTTTTGAATCGCGCGCGCGACGCGGGCGATGGGTAGGCCCACCACGTTATAGAAGTCGCCCGAAATATCGTGCACGAGCATGCGTCCTCCTGTGCCCTGAATGCCGTAGGCGCCGGCCTTGTCCATGGGCTCACCCGAGGCGACGTAGTGCTCGATCTGCTCGTCGGTGAGCTCGTAGAACGTCACGTCGGTCACATCGACAAAGGACAGGCTCTCGGCGGCATGCGGGGCGGCCGTGTCGCCTGCCTTAACGATGCAGACGCCGGTTGCGACCTGGTGCGTGCGGCCCGAAAGCTCACGGAGCATGGTGCGCGCTTCGTCCTCGGTTGCCGGCTTGCCCAGAATCTTGCCGTCAAAGGTGACGATGGTGTCGGCCGCGACCGTCAGCTCATTGGGCTCGGCATGTTCGGCGGCAACGGCGGCGACTTTGGCGCGTGCTAAGCGTTCAACGAGCGTAAGCGGGGCCTCGCCATCAAACGGCGTTTCGTCGATATCGGCAGGAATGATGCGAATGTCATAGCCCGCCTCGCGCATCAACTCGATGCGGCGCGGTGATTGCGAAGCCAAAATCATAGCTGAATGCCCTCGGCGACCTTATCGACGGCCTTGTCGCCGGCGAGCGTGCGCAGCAGCTCAAGCGCAAAGGGGAGCGACTGGGCCATGCCGCTGGCGGTGATGATGTTGCCGTCTTGCGTGACCTTCTCGCCGGTATAGGCGCCTTCGGGGAAGCTTTTCTCAAAGCCAGGGAAGCACGTGGCGTGGCGCCCCTCGAGCAGGTCGAGCTCGCCCAGGATAAACGGGGCGGCGCAGATGGCGGCGACGTGCTTGGTTGCGGCGAACTCGCGGACCACGTCGCAGACGCGCTGATCGGCGCGCAGGTTGGTAGCACCGGGTAGGCCGCCGGGCAGCACGACGCAGTCGTACTCGTCAAAGTCGATCTCATCAAAGAGCGCATCGCAGGTCACGGGGATCTGCAGCGAGCTTACGACCTCACGCGTGGGCATGATCGAGACGAGCGTGGCGCGCACGCCGCCGCGACGCATGACATCGACCATGGTCAAGCATTCAATAGTTTCAAAGCCATCGGCGGCGAGAACGGCAACGCTGGGCATGGGGGTTCCTTTCATAGGCGGCATACAATTAGCCGTCTTATACCCCGAAGACCTCCGCTTGCCACGCTCGATTTCCCAATGATTTTTCTGAGCAATGATTAAGTGGCTAGTTGCGCCTAAGGTGGACGACAGTCTCGCAGTGGAAGGTTTGCGGGAACAGGTCAACTGGCGTGATCTTTACGGGGGAGAAGGTGCCTTCCTCGACAAAGCGCTTGAGGTCGCGCGCCAGGGTGGCCGGATCGCAGCTCACGTAGGCGACATCGCGAGCGCTCGTGCTGGCGATAAGATCGATGGCTTCGGGGGCGAGGCCCGCACGCGGCGGGTCGACCACCAAGACGTCGGCATCCTGGTCGGGGAACTCGCGCACCGCGTCTCCGCCAATGACGTCGACGTTATCAAGCTTGTTGATTTCCAGGTTACGGCGTAGATCGCGCACGGCGGGGCCGTAGGCCTCGACGGCAGCGACAAAATCACAGCGGCGCGCGAGCGGCAGGGTAAAGGTGCCGGCACCGCAGTACAGGTCCACGGCCAGTTCGTCTTCCTGCGGGTCGAGAACGTCCATAACGAGCTCAATCAAAATCTCGGCGCCCTTGGTATTGACCTGGAAAAACGACGGGGCAGATAAGCGCATCTGGCCTTCGGCGATATTCTCGGTCCACGAGCCCTCGCCGGCGAGCATCTCGACTTTGGAGACACGGCGGGCTTTCTTTTCGCCCTTGCTCATCACGCGCACGATGCTCGTGGGGTGAGCGGCGTCCGCCAGCACGCGGGAGACCTGCGAGCGCGGAAAAGAGCCTGTGGGCGTCCAGAGTGCGACCTCGAGTGCCTTGGTGCGGCGTGATGCGCGAATGCCCACGCGTTCGAGCCCCAAGTCATGGCTGCCGCTTAGATAGTTGAGTGCGCCGACGACCGATTTGAGCGCCTTCGGGAAGCGCTTGTCGAACAGCGGGCACGTATCGACGGTCACGATTTTGCTGGGGTCGACACCGTGCATGCCAAGACGCACGCGACCGTTGACGACGGTCGGTTCGAGCTCGATTTTATTGCGGTAGCCCCAGTCGTCCTTGGTGTGGCAGATGGGCTGTACCAACTCATCGACCTGCTCAGGAGCGAACTTGCCGATGCGCTCGAGCGTGGAGCGCAGGTTTTGCTCCTTGGCGGCGAGCTGTGCCGTGCGTGAGAGATTGCCCCACGAGCAGCCGCCGCAGATGCCCACGAAGGGGCAGGGAGGCTGAATGCGATCGGGGCTTGGCTCCAGAATCTCGGTGGTGCGGGCACGCATGAACGACTTGCCGTCCTGTACGACCTCGGCCTCGACGGTGTCGCCTGCCACGGCGCCCTGCACAAAGACGGCCTTGCCGTTGTCGGCGTGCGCCAGCCCGTCGGCGCCGTAGGTCATCGATTCTATAGTGAGCTTCATATTCCTGCCTGTCATTCGCGTTGTTATTCGCACCATGGTAGCAGGGAAAAGCGCCCCGCATCCGAGGCTTTCCTCAAATGCGGGGCGCTTCTACAAACGACTATTTCGTCTTGCCGGTAATGAGCGTCTTTAGACCCAGGCCGATCAGGCCCAGGCCTATGCGCACGCGACCGGGGCGATGGCGCTCGATGGCCTTGGTCTTGCCGGCGGGCTTATCGCGACGGGCGCTCGTCTCGGGTGCGGGCTTGGTGACCTGCGGCTCGGGCTGAGGTGCAGGTGCAGGCTTGGGCTCAATGACGGTCGCCTGGACCTCTTGGACCTTGGGTGTGGCCGGCTGCGGCTCAGGAGCAGGGGCGGGCTTTGCCTCGGCGGCGGGCTCCGGAGTCGCAGTAGCGGCCTCGGGCGCTTTCTCCACGGCGGGCTCTGCGGCAGCCTCGGGCTCATTCACCGGGAGAGCGGCAACCGCTTCCGGTTTGGCAGCCGCCCCATGTTCAATCTCGTCCTGGATAACTTTTTCGGCCACACGTTCCTTCTCCTGTGCGCGCTGCTGCGCGGCGGCCTCGGCGTTGCGATACGCGCGCTCCAGCAGAGCTTCCTGCGAGTTGAAGGGTTTCTCGTCCTCTTTGCGCTCCACCGGAACCCAGGTGCCGTCACTCGTCAGGCTGCGTGCCTTCACGTTGTCGCGCAGCTGCATGCCCATGTACTCGTGCACCAGGGCGCGGCAGGTGGGGTCGAGCACGGGGAAGGCGATCTCCACGCGGTGCTCGGTGTTGCGCGTCATCATGTCTGCCGAGCTCAGGTAGATCATGTCCGAGTCCACGCCAAAGGCATGGACGCGCGCATGCTCCAAAAAACGTCCGACGATGGATCGCACGTGCACGTTCTCGGTCTTGCCCGGAACACCGGGCTTGAGGCACGAGATGCCGCGAATGATCATGTCCACGCGCACGCCGGCACACGATGCCTCGGCAATCTTGTCGATGACCTCGCGGTCGGTAAGCGAGTTGAGCTTAAAGAACACGCGGGCGGGCTCGCCGACAAGGGCGCGCTGAATCTCGCGGTCCAGGCCGCGCATGATGAGCGGCTTGAGGCCCACGGGCGCCACGCCCAGGAAGCGGTAGTCGCCGCGCAGGTTGCCCAGCGACAGGTTGCGGAAGAACAGGTTGGCGTCCTCGCCGATGCCGGGATGCGCGGTCATGAGCATAAAGTCGCTGTAGAGCTTGGCCGTCTTCTCGTTAAAGTTGCCGGTACCCAAAAGCGTCAGGCGGGTAAGCGCCATGCCCTCGCGATAGGTGAGCTGGCAGATCTTTGAGTGGCACTTAAAGCCCTCGGAGCCGTAGATAACGGTGCAGCCGGCCTCTTCCAGGCGCTCGGCCCATTCGATGTTGTTTTGCTCGTCAAAGCGGGCACGAAGCTCCATGAGCACCGTGACCTCTTTGCCGTTTTCGGCAGCATCGATGAGCGACTCGCACAGACGGCTCTGCTTTGCCACACGGTAGAGCGTGATGCGCAGCGAGATACACTCGGGGTCATAGGCTGCTTCGTGCACCAGGTCCAAGAACGGGTTCATTGCCTCGTAAGGGTAAAAGAGCAGCTTGTCGTGCTGCAGCACCTGCTCGCGGATGGAGCGGGCCATATCGATGGTGGGATTGGGCTGCGGCTTAAACGGCGTAAAGAGGAGCTCATTGCGCAGGTGCTCGGGAATCTTACCCTCAATGCCAAAGACGTAGCCAAGGTCAAGGGGGATATCGCAGGTAAAGACCGAGCGGCGAGAAAGCTCGAGCGCCTTGCGGATGGTCTTGAGCGTTGCCTTCTCGAGCGAGCCCGATACGGCGAGCACCACCGGCTGCAGGCGCAGGCGCTTCTTGAGGATGCGCTTCATGTGCTGGCGGTAATCCTCTTCCTCCTCGACGCCTTCGCCGTCCGGGTCGATATCGGCATTGCGGGTGACGCGGATCAGCGCGCGGTCCAGCGGCTTATAGGAGCCAAAGCAACTGTCCAGGCAGGCGAGGATGACGTCCTCGAGCAAGATGTAGGAGTAGGTGCCGGTGGGCGAGGGGATCTCGACCACGCGGTTCATCGAGGTGGGAATCTCGATAAGGCCCAGCAGGCTCTCCTCGTCGGTGACGCCGTCCAGGCCACAAGCCAGATAGAGTGCGCCGTTGCGCAGGTTGGGGAAGGGATGGCGCGGGTCAATGACCAACGGCGAGATGACCGGCGACACGTAGGCTTGGAAGTAGCGGGTTACGAAGGTGCGCTCCTCGGGCGTAAGCGAATCGATGCGGGCGCGGTGAACGCCCAGAGCGTCGAGCTTGTCCTCGATGCTCTTAAAGATGGACTCCCAACGGGTAAGGAGCCCGGGCAGCTCTGCCATGACAGCATCGACCTGTTCGGAGGCGGTCATATTGCTCTTGTTGTCGACAGGCTGTTTTTTGAGCTCTGCAAGATCGGACAGGCCGCCCACACGCACCATGAGAAACTCGTCGAGGTTAGACTCGAAAATCGACACGAACTTTAGACGCTCGAACAGCGGAACGGTCTCGTCGAAGGCTTCGTCAAGCACGCGGTTGTCAAAGCGCAGCCAGCTAAGCTCTCGGTTTTGCGTGTACGAGAAGTCGCGCGGCGGCTTGCGCAGCTTAGCGGCCTTTTGTTTCTTTTCGATTTTGCTCGGCATATGCATCTGTCCGTTCAGTCCCCGCAGGGGACGGTAGCCTAACTCTAATTCACTATTGTCTCAATTTAGTCGACCGCTGGCACGGACGTATCGCGTGAACGGTATCTTTACCTACTTCTTACGCTGACAAGCCGAAGCACTAACGTCCGGTGCTTTGAGCAAGCGATCTATATCCTCACTCAACTGGTGAGAATGTATGAATAAGAATGATAGCAAGCTGAATATAATCGAATGTAGGTCGAATCGAGGGCAAGCGTCACTTATATGCAGAAAACCGTTTTCACTATGCAATTTTGAATCATGGATAACTTTGAGTGTTCAAGCTTGATTTCCTAGAAAAATAACGTTTACCTAGGAAAATCTGCTTTACGAAACTGAAGTGCATCATGGGAAATCATATGCGATATACCGTTCATCGTACTTTGCTGACCGTTCGGGGGCGAGGTAGCATTACGAATGGAATTTGGATATAACTAGAGCTGTCAGCAAGCAGCGTCCCATATGGAGGGGCGCTGATACATTCGGCCAGTAAGGCCCGAAAGAAAGGTAGGAGGCCATGACGAAAGGTCTGCACGTGCCTTCCGAGATCGGCAAGCTCAGGAAGGTCTGCCTGCACCGTCCCGGCGACGAGCTCCTCAACCTGCCGCCCGACGAGCTCGAGCGACTCCTGTTCGACGACGTCCCGTTCCTGGAGGTCGCACAGCAGGAGCACGACACCTTCGCCCAGATCCTGAGGGACCAGGGCGTCGAGGTGCTCTACCTCGAGAACCTCGTCGCCGAGGTGTTCGACCAGGTCCCCGGCGCCCGCGCCGAGTTCACCGACCAGTACATCGCCGAGGCAGGCATCCGCGGCCAGCACATGCCGCAGATCGTCCGCGAGAAGCTGGACTCCATCGAGGACAACCTCGAGTTCGTCAAGAAGACCATGGCCGGCATGACCAAGGCCGAGATCGACATGCCCCTCACGGCGTCCACGACCCTCGACTCCCTGGTCAACTCCGAGTCCGAGTCCGACCTGATCATCGACCCGATGCCCAACCTCTACTTCACCCGCGACCCGTTCGCGGTCGTCGGCGAGGGCGTCAACCTCAACCGCATGTACTCGGTCACCCGCAACCGCGAGACCCTGTACGGCAAGTACATCTTCAAGTACCACCCCGACTACAAGGACGTCTCCCTGTACTTCCGCCGCGACTGCCAGTTCCACACCGAGGGCGGCGACGTGCTGAACATCAACGAGAAGACCCTCGCCGTCGGCATCTCCCAGCGCACCCAGGCCGCCGCTATCGACATCATGGCCCAGAACATCTTCTGGAACTCCGACTCCAAGGTCGAGCGCATCCTTGCCTTCGACATCCCGGTCTCGCGCGCCTTCATGCACCTCGACACGGTCTTCACCCAGATCGACGTCGATAAGTTCACGATCCACCCCGCCATCATGGGCACCCTGCGCGTCTACGAGCTGACCGCCGGCAAGAACCCGGGCGACGTGAACATCCGCCTGATCGAGGACACCCTCGAGCACGTCCTGGAGGACGCCACCGGCGTCGACCAGGTCAAGCTGATCCCCTGCGGCGGCGGCGACCCGATCGCGGCCTCCCGCGAGCAGTGGAACGACGGCTCCAACACCCTGTGCGTCGAGCCCGGCAAGATCTGCGTCTACGCCCGCAACACCGTCACCAACGACGTGCTGTACAAGGAGGGCCTGGACCTTCTCGTCGTGCCCTCCGCCGAGCTCTCCCGCGGCCGCGGCGGCCCGCGCTGCATGAGCATGCCCTTCTGGCGCGAGGACCTCTAAGTCTTTCCGTTTCCGGTGCGGTCCCCCTACAACCGCACCGGTTTCGCCCGTCAAACGGGCAACACTAATTACTTACGTAATTCATTTCTTCGAAAGGAAACGAACCATGGGTGTTAACCTCTCCGGCCGTAGCTTCCTCAAGCTCCTCGACCTCACCACCGAGGAGATCGAGTACCTGCTCAAGCTCTCCAAGAACTTCAAGGACATGAAGCGCGCTGGCGTTCCGCACCGCTATCTCGAGGGCAAGAACATCGTTCTGCTCTTCCAGAAGACCTCCACTCGTACCCGCTGCGCCTTTGAGGTCGGCGGCATGGATCTGGGCATGGGTGTCACCTACCTCGATCCGGGTTCGTCGCAGATGGGCAAGAAGGAGTCCATCGAGGACACCGCCCGCGTTCTCGGCCGCATGTATGACGGCATCGAGTTCCGTGGCTTTGCCCAGGACGATGTCGAGGAGCTCGCTGCTAAGTCCGGCGTGCCCGTGTGGAACGGCCTGACCACTGAGTGGCATCCCACCCAGATGCTCGCCGACATCCTGACCGTCCAGGAGAACTTCAACTACGACATCAAGGGCAAGACCCTCGTCTTCATGGGCGACTGCAAGAACAACGTTGCTCGCTCCCTCATGGTTGTCTGCTCCAAGCTTGGCATGAACTTCGTGGCCTGCGGCCCCGAGGAGTGCATGCCCGCTGACGACGTCATCGAGGCCTGCAAGCCCATCGCCGAGGCCAACGGCTGCACCATCAAGCTGACCACCGACGTCAAGGACGGCGTCACCGGTGCCGACGTTATCTACACCGACGTGTGGGTCTCCATGGGCGAGCCTGACGAGGTCTGGGCCGAGCGCATCGCTCAGCTCACCCCGTATCGTGTCACCTCCGAGGTCATGGCTATGGCCAACCCGGGTGCCATCTTCCTGCACTGCCTGCCCAGCTTCCACGACACCAACACCACGATTGGCGCCGAGAAGTGCGAGCAGTTCGGCATCACCGAGCAGGAGGTCACCGACGAGGTCTTCGAGAGCCCCGCTTCCAAGGTCTTCGACGAGGCCGAGAACCGCATGCACACCATCAAGGCCGTCATGTACGCCACGCTCAAGTAAGTGCATCTAGCATCTCGCTCGGGGTGTATTGTTGAACACCCCGAGCGGCTTTATCTGGCAAAAATCTCGATCGAGCGGCAGGCACGGCACGGAAGAGCCGCTTCGGCCGAGATCAGTAAATGATTTATGAAGGGGGGATGAGAACTATGACTGAGACCGCTAAGAAAAAGCGCGGTATGCCTTCATCGTTCACCATTCTTCTTGCTCTGCTGGCAATTGTTGCAGTGATTACCGTTATCGTCTCCGGCACGTCCGGCGGCGCGGTTACTGCCGCCCGTCTGAGCGATTTCTGCACCGCCCCGATTAAGGGCTTCGCTGACGCTCTGCCCGTCTGCCTCTTCGTTATGATCCTGGGCGGCTTCCTCGGCATGATGACCGAGACCGGCGCCCTGGACAACGGCATCGCCGTCCTGGTGCAGAAGCTTAAGGGCAACGAGATCATGCTCATTCCCGTGCTGATGCTCATCTTCTCCCTCGGTGGTACCACCTATGGTATGTGCGAGGAGACCGTTCCCTTCTACGCCCTGCTTGCCGCTACCATGATGGCCGCTGGCTTCGACCCGATGGTCGGCGCCGCTACCGTCCTGCTCGGCGCTGGCTGCGGCTGCCTGGGCTCCACGGTTAACCCGTTCGCCGTCGGCGCTGCCGTCGACGCTCTGACCGGCGTTGGCATTGAGGTCAACCAGTCCATCATCATCGGCCTCGGTGCCGTCCTGTGGATTGTTACCACTGCCATGTCCATCTTCTTCGTCATGAGCTATGCCAAGAAGGTCAAGGCTGACAAGGGTTCCACCATCCTGTCGATGCAGGAGCTCAAGGACGCCGAAGAGGCTCACGGCAAGGCTGCTTCCGAGGTTCACAATGAGGTCAAGCTCACCGGTCGTCAGAAGGGTGTTCTGATCGCCTTTGCCTTCACCTTCGTCGTTATGATCGTCGGCTTCATTCCGCTGGCCGACCTCAACGAGGGCGTCGCCAACTTCTTCGACGCTGGCGCTGTCTACGACGCCGACGGTAACGCCGTCGTCCAGGGCTGGTCTGCCCTGATCACCGGCCTGCCCATTGGCCAGTGGTACTTCGACGAGGCTTCCACCTGGTTCTTCCTCATGGCCGTCCTGATCGGTATCATCGGTGGCCTGTCCGAGAAGCAGATCGTTAACACCTTCATCACCGGCGCTGCCGACATGATGTCCGTTGTTCTCGTCATCGCCCTCGCCCGTGGTATCTCCGTCCTCATGGCTAACACCGGCCTCGACGTCTACGTCCTCGACGCTGCCGCCAATGCTCTGGCTGGCCTGTCCGGCGTGATCTTCGCTCCCATGAGCTTCCTGGTCTACTTCGGCCTGTCCTTCCTGATCCCCTCGACCTCTGGTATGGCTACCGTCTCCATGCCTATCATGGGACCGCTGGCTGTTAAGCTCGGCTTCTCGCCCGAGGTCATGGTCATGATCTTCTCCTCTGCCATCGGCGTTGTGAACCTGTTCACCCCGACCTCCGGCGCCATCATGGGCGGTCTCGCCCTGGCCAAGATCGAGTGGACGACCTGGCTCAAGTTTGCCCTTAAGCTCATCGTCGCTCTCTCCGTCGTCTGCGCCATCATCCTGACCGTCGCTTGCGTGATGCTCTAAGTACCCAACGGGTACCCCACGGAAACCTTGACGATCCTGTAAAGGATCACCTGGTCATCGTCTGTCCGGTGGGGTCAACCCACCGGTAGACTCCTACCTTTAGCCCCCTCCCGTTCCGTGCGCGGGAGGGGGCGCTCTTGTGTTCCGGCGTTTTACCAAACGCCGGAACCACTCGACGCTGCAAGCCCGCCAGAGCGGCAATCTGACGTTCAATCGTCGGGCATGGCCAAAAGGCCCATGCCCTCCTCTTTCACGTCACCTTGCTCGCTCTGGCGGGCTTTCGCTGACTTATGCTCAACCTGCGACGTTCCCCTTGTTGGTGCTGGGGGCAGATTGCTCGCTCTGGCGGGCGCTCGTTGACTTTGGCTCTGCCTGTGACGTTTCCATTGTTGGTGCGGAGTGACTTGGTCATTGCTTCAAATTAGCTACCCCGGGTCCCCGGTGGTCGCGGTGGGCATGTTTGGTTCGTGCCTGTTGGTAGCCTGGGTATCGGGGAGGGCGGGCTCCGTTATAATCGCCTAGGACATTAAATGGAAACGGGACGGGAGCCACACATGCGCCAGGGTTTCGACAACGCGAAGTACATCGAGCTGCAGGCTGCTCACATTAAGGAGCGCATCTCGCAGTTTGGTGGCAAGCTCTATTTGGAGTTTGGCGGCAAGCTGTTTGACGACTATCATGCGAGTCGCGTGCTGCCGGGTTTTGAGCCGGACAGCAAGTTTCGCATGCTCAAGAGCATTGCCGACGACGTCGAGGTCATCATCGCAATCAATGCAAACCATATCGAGAAGAACAAGGCCCGTGGCGACCTGGGCATTACCTATGACGAGGACGTCTTGCGCCTGGTTGACCTGTTCCGCGGCAACGGTTTTGCTGTCGCGGCCGTGGTTATCACGCAGTATGCCGGTCAGCCCGCTGCCGACGTCTTCCGCA
This sequence comes from Collinsella aerofaciens, assembly GCA_036298925.1. Taxonomy (GTDB): domain Bacteria; phylum Actinomycetota; class Coriobacteriia; order Coriobacteriales; family Coriobacteriaceae; genus Collinsella; species Collinsella aerofaciens_BN. The sequence goes on along the minus strand of JAXJIC010000045.1, from coordinate 43,214 downwards.
ATCGTCTGAATGCACTCGGCATTCCCGCCAAGCTGCACTATCCCATTGAGGGCTATCCGCACGACGTCGATCTGATCGTTTCTGACGGAGGCTACGGCAAGAACGAGTTCGTCGAGACCACGCGTCCGCTCGTTGTCGTGACGGCGCCCGGCCCTGGCTCGGGCAAGCTCGCCACCTGCCTCTCACAGCTGTATCACGAGCATAAGCACGGCACCGCCGCCGGTTATGCCAAGTTTGAGACCTTCCCGGTCTGGAATCTTCCCCTGACGCATCCGGTCAATATTGCCTACGAGGCCGCCACGGCGGACCTCGACGATGCCAACATCATCGATTCCTTTCACCTTGAGGCCTACAACAAGACCACGGTCAACTACAACCGCGACGTCGAGGCCTTCCCGGTGGTCCGTGCCCTCATGGAGAAGATCCTAGGCAAGAGCCCCTACCAGAGTCCCACGGACATGGGCGTCAATATGGTCGGCTTTGCCATCACCGATGACGATGCCTGCCGTGACGCTTCCAAGATGGAGATCGTCCGCCGCTACTTTACCGCGGTCGAAAATGTGCGCCGTACCGGCGTGGGCGATGAGCAAGTCGACCGTCTCAAGATTATTATGAAGAAGGCCGGCATCGATAAGAACTACTCACCGGCGCGCTCGGCGGCCCTAACCAGGGAGCAGCTGACGGGTGGTCCCGTGGGCGCCATGGTCATGCCGGACGGTTCCGTGGTGACCGGTAAGACCTCCACGCGCCTGGGCGCCGCAAGTTCGCTCATTATGAACGCTCTCAAGCATGTTTCGGGCGTCGACCTTGAGCTTGAAGTCATCAGCGACGAGGCGATCGAGCCCATCAGCAAGCTCAAGACGCATTTCCTGGGCAGCAAAAACCCGCGCCTTCACACCGACGAGACGCTTATGGCGCTGTCGATCACCTCGGCTACGAGCGAGACGGCCGCTCGTGTCCTTTCGGGCCTGGAGCAGCTGCGCGGTTGCGATGCCTTCTTTAGCGTGATTATCTCGCCGACGGACGAGACGGTGTTGCGTAAACTGGGCATCAACGTGTGCTGCGAGCCCAAGTTTGAGCGTCGTGGTTTCTTCCATCGCTAAGTTTGAAGTACCGCGGTAATTGCATCGCATTTTGGCCGTATCGGGTTAGCGCCCGGTACGGCTTTTTGATCAATAAAGCGTCTATTTCGGCGAAAAATAGCCGTTTACCTGCCTAAAAACAATTTGGGCGGTATACAATAATCGTAACTGTTTCATCCTTAGCGGGATGCCGCATGATGGATATTACCTGCCATCGTGAGGTGTGTCGGTCGTGCACGGCGCGCTGGATGCTCGTGCTCGGTTAGAGGAGGCTGCCATGGCGGGCAAGGGTCGTGCGAGTGTCAACGATATGAAGCGTGTCGAAGTGCTGGTGTTGATGGAGATTGCCCAGCAATCCGAAAGTGGCGGGACATATGGCTTCTCGCGCAAAACGCTTGCGGAGCACGTTGGGGTGTCTCCGTATCGAGCCCGCGCCGCAATTGAGCGCTTGGATTCTGACGGTTTGATCGAGGTCGTTTCGCGTTATAGCGAGGATGGCGGCCAGCTTGCAAATGGTATTTGCCTTACCGAGCGTGGCGGGTGGTATCTGAAAGGCATCCGCGCGGGTATGCTCGTTCGGGATATGCTCAGGGACGAGCTTGCCGATCGGTAGCGATCTGCCGCCTAAGTTGTTGTTACGCCGCTCGGGTCCCGGGCGGCGTTTTGTTTCGAGATGGAGAAATGCAAGCACTTTGGTGAAAAATGGCGAACTGCTTCTTTCTCGAGTATTACAATGAAGACCCGTAAGATGTGTATGGACAACTTCTACGGGAAGCGCAGGTAATTCAATATGACTAAGCATGTGTTTGTGACCGGCGGCGTGGTTTCGTCTTTGGGCAAGGGCATTACCGCGGCATCGCTGGGCCGTTTGCTCAAGTCGCGCGGCTACAAGGTGACGATGCAGAAGGCCGACCCGTATCTGAACGTCGACCCCGGTACCATGAGCCCGTTCCAGCATGGCGAGGTCTTTGTGACCGAGGACGGCTACGAGTCCGATCTGGACCTGGGCCACTACGAGCGCTTTATTGACGAGAACCTAACCCGCGATTCCAACTTTACGACTGGTGCCATCTATAAGAGCCTGATCGCCCGTGAACGTCGCGGTGACTTTTTGGGCGGCACCGTACAGGTGATTCCGCACGTCACGAACGCCATTAAGGAAAAGTTCCGTCGTATTGAGGAGCAGACCGGCTCCGACGTGGTCATCACTGAGCTGGGCGGCACTATCGGCGACATTGAGTCGCAGCCGTTTGTCGAGGCCATTCGCCAGTATCGCAAGGAGGCCGGCCCCGAGAACGTCTGCTACATCCACGTGTCGCTCGTTCCCTATATCGCCGCCGCCCACGAGGTCAAGACCAAGCCGACGCAGCACTCCGTTAAGGAGCTCCGCAGCTTTGGTATCCAGCCCGATATTATCGTTCTGCGCTCCGACCACCATATCGACGATGCCATCCGCGGCAAGATCGCAAGCTTCTGCGACGTCGACACCGACTGTGTCTTTACCAACGAGGACTGCGCGAGCATCTACGATGTTCCGCAGTTGCTTGCCGAGCAGGACTTTGACCTGCGCATTTGCGAGCGCCTGGGTCTGGACCCGCGTGAGCGCGACATGAGCGAGTGGAACGAGTTCCTGCGCAAGCAGAACCATGCCAACCATCACGCCGACAAGGTGAAGATCGCCGTTGTGGGCAAGTACACGCAGCTGCCCGATGCCTACCTGTCGGTTATCGAGGCCCTGCACCACGCGGGCGTGTTCTACGATCGCCACGTTGACGTGCAGCTGGTCGATGGCGAGAGCCTCGACGAGCAGAACGTCTCCGAGGTCCTGGGTGACGCCTCGGGCATCTTGGTCCCTGGCGGCTTTGGCAAGCGCGCCCTGGAGGGCAAGATCCTCGCGGCCGAGTTCGCCCGCGAGCACAAGATTCCGTATCTGGGCATTTGCCTGGGTATGCAGGTAGCCGTGTGCGAGTTCGCCCGCAACGTGGTCGGCCTTGCCGGCGCCAGCTCTTCCGAGTTCGATCCGGACGGCCCGTATAGTGTCATCGACCTGATGAGCTCGCAGGAGGACGTGACCGAGAAGGGCGGCACCATGCGCCTGGGCGCCTATCCGTGCAAGCTCGCCGCCGATACCCTCGCGCGCGAGGCATACGGCGAGGAGCTCGTCTACGAGCGTCACCGTCACCGTTTTGAGTTCAACAACGCCTTCCGTGACCAGCTCGAGGACGCCGGTCTGGTTATCTCGGGTCTTTCGCCCGACGAGCGTCTGGTCGAGATGGTCGAGCTGCCGCGCGACGTACATCCGTGGTATGTGGCCACCCAGGCTCATCCCGAGTTCAAGAGCCGTCCGACCAACCCGCAGCCGCTGTTCCGCGAGTTCGTGCGCGCCTCGATCGGCCAGCACGAGGGTGTCGACCGTCTGCAGGTGACGCCCAAGAACCTCGCTACGGACTAAGGGTGCCGGCGAATAAGGAACATACCGAAGCTACTCCCTCGTCGCTCGCCGTGGCGGCGGGGGAGTATCTCGATTACCTCGCGGTCGAGCGTGGCTTGGCGCGCAACACGATTGCGGCCTATCGTCGTGACCTGACGACGTACTGCGCCTATCTGGAGCGGGCTGACATTGCGTCTTTTGAAGAGGTGACCCGTCAGGTCGTGGAGGGCTTTGTTGCCGATCGCCGCGACGGAGGCTATTCCGACGCCTCGGTGGAGCGCGCGCTTGCTGCCGTGAAGGGCCTGCATGCCTTTTTGGTGCGCGATGGGGCCGTGGCCCAAAACCCGACGGCGGCGTTGCGCCTGCCCAAAAAGGCAGATCGCCTGCCGGAATACCTTTCGGTGGAGGACGTCTCGGCACTGCTGGATCAAGACTTTCCCGAGGGCGAGATGGGACTGCGCGATCACGCCATCTTGGAAGTGCTTTACGGTTGCGGCTTGCGCGTGAGTGAACTGGTTGGGCTCGATGTGGGCGATATCCATATCGATGACGGGTTTGTCCTGGTGCGCGGTAAGGGCTCCAAGGAGCGTCTGGCCCCGTTGGTGGGAAGCGCGGCGCGTGCCCTGACACACTATCTAGGTGACGGGCGCACTCTCCTGGCCGCCCATGCTCACGGGACGGAGACCTCGGCGGTCTTTTTAAATAAGAACGGACGTCGCCTGTCGCGTCAGGCCGTGCATGCGATATGCGAGCGGTATGGGCGCCAGGTGGGGCTGGTGGGGCTCCATCCCCATACCTTGCGCCACTCCTTTGCCACCCATATGCTCGCGGGCGGTGCCGACCTGCGTGTGCTGCAGGAGATTTTGGGCCATGCCGATATTTCGACCACGCAGGTCTACACGCATGTCGACCGCACGCAACTGACCGAGGTCTATCTGGCGGCGCATCCGCTGGCACATCGCTAGCACCTCGCTGACCTGCATATTTATAAATATTAAAGGGGACGGGCCCCAGATTGCCGAGACGCACTTTTGCGCGCATGGGCAATCTGGGGCCCGTCCCATTTTTCGCCAGACATCGACGCGGTGGTGGGCCGTGTGTGCCGTGGGTGGGGGAGTTTGGGGGCGATGTGAACGGCGTGTAAAGGGACGTAAAAATCACCTCAAGGTCAACTTGAAGGTTGAGGTTCACGGACGTGGTTCTACAGGTGGCATCCCGCCTTTGCTGTAAACACAACATATTGTGTTTTCGAACATATGCTCGGGGGTGTTTTACAACATATTGGGGGTGGAGTGGTGGGGTGGAGTGGGGGAAGGGGTGGGGAAAGGTGTTGAAAAATGGGGCGGTTCCCCATATTATTGATGACGTCGACAGGCGGGGTGGTTCCCCGCGTACGTGCCATCTGAGTAACCGAGGGGAGGGCGCACATGGGAATGACGGGTGCATACGAGCGCAATCTCGATGCAAAAGGTCGTCTATCCCTGCCTGCACCCCTTCGTGAGGAGCTTGGAGAGCACGTTCGCGTGTTCAAAGCCCTGGATGTCGATGCTCTGTACGTGTTCTCTGCCGAGGCCTTCGATAAGTGGGTCGAAGGACTCTTCGCGGGTCGTGAGGGCCACGAGGGTTTTAACCCGCGTGACATCAACGACCAGAAGCTCATGAGGGCGATCAACAAGCGCACCACGTCGATGGATGTGGACAGCGCAGGTCGTATCGGTCTTTCTGAGTCTCTCCGCAAGCAGGCGAACCTCGACCGCGAGGTCACGGTTGTGGGCAACTACGACCACCTTGAGGTTTGGGACCGCGCTACGGCCGATGAGGACGATGATGACGAGGCCCTGCTGGACCTCTTCTTCTCGTAAGGGCAAGGCACGAGTGACGGATGGAGCGTGGGATCTTGACACAAGAATATCGGCATGAACCTGTCATGCTCGGCGAAGTGCTTGAGTCGCTGCAGCTAAAGAGCGGTTCCGTCGTCTGCGACTGCACCCTTGGCGGTGCCGGCCATTCGGTAAAGATGGCCGCACAGGTGGGGGAGACCGGCCTTTTGCTCGGCGTCGATCAGGACGACATGGCCCTCGAGGCCGCTGGCGCCCGTCTGGACCGCGAGGTTCCCGGCGTACCGCACCAGCTGCTGAAGGGAAACTTCGGCGACTTGGACGAGCTGCTTTGCTCGGCCGAGGTGCCCGGGGTCGATGGCTTCCTGTTCGACTTGGGCGTTTCGTCGCCGCAACTCGATATCCCTGGCAGGGGCTTTTCGTACAACGAGGACGCCCCATTGGACATGCGGATGGATCCGGGTAACAACACCTTAAACGCAGCTGAGGTCATCAACACCTATAACGAACACGACCTCGCCCGGATTCTACGCGTCTATGGCGAAGAGAAGTTCGCCTCACAGATCGCGCGTGAGATCGTGCGCCGCCGCGAGCATGAGCCGATCGAAACCACCGGCCAGTTTGTCGAGATCATCAAGGCTGGTATCCCCGCTGCCGCTCGTCGGCATGGCGGACACCCAGCCAAGAAAAGTTTCCAGGCCATTCGCATCGAGGTCAATCACGAACTCGATGTGCTCGAGCGAGGGCTTGACGCCGCCACAAGGTGGCTCAACCCGGGCGGACGCATCTGCGTCATCTCGTATCACTCGCTCGAGGACCGTATCGTAAAGAACCACTTTAAGGAGATGAGCCAGGGGTGCACGTGTCCGCCGGAGATTCCGGTGTGCGTGTGCGGCAACGTGCCGATACTCAAGGTCATCACCCGCAAACCCCTGGTTGCCCAACCCGATGAGGTTGCGCGCAACCCTCGGGCGAGATCAGCCAAGATCCGCGTGGCGCAGCGTCTGTAGACGCGACCGCGCGATATTGGACCTCCCGCTCGTACCACAAACGAAGCTTAAACACACTACCAACGTACTCGGGATGGGAGGCGGCATATCATGGGCTACAACACCTCAAACGCAGCACTCGCCTATGATATGAACGCCATGCCCGCCTATCGTGAGGCACCGCAGGCCCCCGTTGCTCCCCGCGAGCAGCGCACGCCGCGCTTTGATGTCTACACGGGCGCGGGCCGTCAGGCAAACCAGGCGGTAAGCCCGGTTTTCATGAGCGTTCTTAAAACGTTTTGCATCATTGCGGCCATCTTCATGACGATCGGCGTCGCCCGTGTGGCGCTCGCCGGCGTTACGGCCCAGGTGCTCAACAGCAACGCCGCGCTTACCAACACGCTCGAGAAGGCGACCGACGAGAGCTCCGACCTGGAGGTCATGCATTCGGTCTATGGTGCCGACACGCGCATTCGCGACCTTGCGGGCGCTTATGGCATGGTGGAGCCCAGCGAGAGCGTTACACTTGATTTTTCGCAGGATGCAGCCGCGGGCGCTAGCTCGACCGCGACCGCTCAGTAACAAGACGGTAGCTGAGTATGACAAATGACTATCGCCGCGGCTCCGACGGGGGTCGCGGTTCTGGACGTCCCTCATCGCGGGGACGTTCTGGTTATCAAGGAACGGGTCGGCCATCTTACAACGCGAGGCCGTCCTATGGCAACGACCCCGCGTCGCGTCTCCGTGGCTCGAATGGTCCTCAAATGCATAACACCAGACCGCGCAAGAGCTCGTCGACCGAATGGCTCACGGGCACGCCGCTGCCCCGTCGCAAAGCCGTCATGGGCTTCATCGGGCTTGGCTTGGGTTTGGGCGTCCTTCGCCTTGCCGACTATCAAATCGTGGAAGCCGATAAGTTGCGCGACCGCGCCGATGCACGTCGCTTGCTTGCGCAGACGCTGTATGCCAAGCGCGGTACCATCTACGACCGTAACGGCAACGTGCTGACGTCGTCGGTCGAATGCCGCAACATCGCCGTGAATCCTCAGCTTATCGAGGACGTTGACAAGACGGTATCGGCGCTGGTCAAAGCTACGGGAATCGATAAAAAGACCTGTCGCGAGCTCGTTGAGTCGGATGGCACCTGGGTGTATATCAAACGTCAGGTGGACGAGGACGATGTCGCGGCGCTGGAGAAGAAGAACCTGCCAGGCGTGCTCTTTGAACAGGCCATGAAGCGCGTGTACCCCTACGGCAACCTGGCATCGCAGGTGCTTGGCGTGGTAAACGTGGACAACGACGGTCTGACGGGCCTCGAAAAACAGTACAACAAGCTTTTGACCGGAACGAACGGTTCGCTGGTGCGCGAGCGGGCGAGGGACGGTAGCTATATCGCGGGCGGCGCCTATAAGAAGGTTGCCGCGGTGGACGGCGTGGACATCGTGACGACGCTCGATGTCAATATCCAGCGTGCCGCCGAGGACGCCCTGGCCGAGGCGGTCGAAAAGACCAAGGCCAAGAATGGCTCGGCCCTGGTCACCGATCCCACGACGGGCGAGATTCTGGCGGCATGCTCGTATCCGACATATGACCAGACCGATCTGGAAAACGCCAAGACCGAGGACATGAACTTGCGCCTGGTTACCGATGCCTACGAGCCCGGCTCGGTCTTTAAGACGCTCGTGGCCGGTGCCGGCTTCGACTTGGGCGCCGTGCGTTCGAGCACGTCGTTTGAGGTGCCGGCGAGCATCAAGGTTGGCGACGACACCGTTACCGACGCCGACAAGCGCGACTACACCATGACCATGGACGTGCGCGAGATGATGCGCCGTTCGTCCAATGTGGGCTTTGTCCTGGTGGGACGCAAGATCGGTGCCGATGATTTTGCCACTTATGTGGACAAGTGGGGTATCGGCCATAGCTCCGGTGTCGATTTTCCGGGTGAGAGTCTGGGCATCGTCAAGGAGCGCGACCAGTACGACGGCGCCACGCTGGGCTCGATGAGCTTTGGCCAGGCGCTGTCCGTCTCGCCGATTGAGGTCGCACGTGCCGTGGGCGGCATCGCGAACGGCGGCGTGATGATGACGCCGCACTTCTATAAGTCCAGCAAGGGCGATGAGAAGGACTGGGGCGAAGGCGAGCGTGCGATTTCGGAGGACGCTGCCGCCCAGGTGACATCGTGCATGCAGACGGTCGTGTCCGAAGGCACGGGCGTTGGCGGTGCGGTCGATGGCTATGACGTGGCGGGCAAGACCGGTACGGCCGAGCGTGCTGACGAGAACGGCGGTTATCTCAAGGAGAACTACATGTCGTCCTTTATGGGCTTTGCGCCGGCACAATCGCCCAAGGTGCTGTGCTATATCACACTCGATGGAACGCCGAGCGGCTCGGATGCCGCCGCGGTGCCATTCCAGTCCATTATGGCCAACGCACTCGACGTGCTGGGTATCCCGCGCACGAAGTAGGGGGTTACAATCTTGAGCGTGGTCTGCCGTTTGATCTGAAGGGTGTTCACATGCCCTGCACCACGCGCGCATGGCACTGGGATACAATACGCCGATAGCATTATTAGGTTTACAGGGGAGCTGCAATGATAGAGATCGCCGTCAACAACCTCGCGGCCTCAACGGGGGCCCGAACCGTGACGGAAGAAGTCGATCGGGTATGCCGCGGGTGCGTTATCGACTCGCGCCAGGTCGAGGAGGGGACGATCTTTGTCGCCTTCCCTGGCGAAAAGGTCGACGGCAATGATTTTGCCTCCCGTGCCATCGAGTCGGGTGCCGGTGCCGTCGTGATGACGCGCGAGCCCGATGCCGAGCTGGTTTTGCTGGCGCAGGACAAGGGATGTGCCATCTTGCTGACCGACGACCCCGTGGAGTTCTTGCTGCGCTTGGCGCACGTATATCGCTTGGAGCTTGGCTGCCTGGTCGTCGGCATTACCGGTTCGATTGGCAAGACGACGACCAAGGACGTGCTCGCTGCCGTGCTCGCCAAGCGTTATCGCGTCTGGGCCACGAAGGGCAATTTCAACAACTTGATCGGCATGCCGCTCACGGTGCTTTCCGCTCCGGCCGATACCGAGGTTCTGGTGCTCGAGATGGGCATGAACCATTTTCATGAGATTGAGCGCCTGTCCCAGTCTGCCAACCCCAATCTTGCCATCGTGAGCAAGATCGGAACCTCCCACATCGGTATCCTGGGCAGCCGCGAGAACATCGCCCGCGCCAAGTCCGAGATTGTCCAGGGCATGCGCGCCGCCGGCGACTTCTCGCCGTTGCTGGTTTTGGGCGGCGAGGACGACTTTACGCCGTTCATTCGCGACACGTTCGCCCAGCCTGCAGGTATTGACGTGATGCTGGCCGGTGTCTCGGACGACGACGAAGTCCGCGCGCGCGACATTCGCGTCGACGACGAGGGCCATCCGGTCTTTACGCTCGACTTTGGTCAGGGCGACACGGTCGATACCATGTTGGCCATTCCCGGTGTGCAGTCCGTGCCCAATGCCGTCAAGGCCGCCGCGGTCGCCTATCGTCTGGGCGTGACGCCCGAGCAGATCGATGCTGCCTTTAGGGGCCTTACGATCACCGGTCACCGTCAGGAGATCAAGCGCTCCAAGAGCGGAGCACGCATCATCGACGACTCCTATAACGCCAGTGCCGAGTCTATGGCTGCCGGCCTCGATTTGCTGTGCTCGCTCATCTGTGACGGCTCGCGCATGGCGATCCTGGGCGAGATGGGCGAGATGGGCGACGAGGCTCCCCGCATGCATGAGCTCGTGGGTGCCTATGCCGCCGCCAAGAAGCTCGACATGCTCGCGTGCGTCGGCGGCGAGCTGGCTCAGCTCATGGCCGATGCCGCACGTATGATGGGTATGGATGAGGACCGCATCCAGGTGTTCTCCGATTATCAGCAGGCGCTCGACCGCATGGGCGGCGCGCTTGAAAATCATGATGTTGTACTGGTCAAGGGTTCCCGTTTTGTTGAGCTCGACCGCTTTGTGGAAGGTGTGTGCTAGCCCATGTTCGGCAATCCCTCGTATCCTACGTATCAGGCCTTTTTGGGACTTGGCATCGCTGCCGCCATTGCGTTGCTGCTTATGCCGTGGTGGATCAAGCTGCTGAAGGTCGAGGGTATCGGCCAACAGGTCCGAGCCGACGGCCCCAAGCGTCATTTGATTAAACAGGGTACGCCGACCATGGGTGGCGTCATCATCCTTGTCGCGATCTCGCTGACCTGCCTGCTGATGGGCAAGCTCACCACCGAGCTCGTGCTCGTGCTGCTTGCAACGCTGGCCACCGGCGTTCTGGGTCTCATCGACGACCTGACCTCCGTCACGCATGGTCGCTCGCTCGGCCTGACGCCTCACGCCAAGATGATTGGTCTGACCATCATCTGCGTCACTTTTACCGTGCTCGCCGTCAATTGGTGCGGCGTCGCCCCTGAGATTCGTTTTCCCGGCGGCCTGACGATTGACCTCGGTGTTCTTTCGACCACCATCTGTGGCTTTTCGTTTCCGTGGCTCTACATTGTATTTTGCTGGCTGATGATCGCTGGTCTTTCCAATGCCGTGAACCTGACCGATGGTCTGGACGGCCTTGCCGGCGGCACTTCCATGATCGCCATGCTCGCCATGGCTGCCATGGCGTTTTTGCACGGTGACGTGAACCTGTCCATCTTCTGCACGGCGTGCGCCGGTGCCTGCCTGGGCTTTTTGTGGTTCAACTGCTACCCGGCGAGCATCTTTATGGGCGATACCGGCTCGCTTGCCCTGGGAGCCGCTTTTGCATGCACCTCCATCATGACCAACACCGAAGTCGTTTCCCTCATCATCGGCGGTCTGTTTATCGTCGAGACTCTGTCGGTCATGATCCAGGTTGTCTATTTCCACTTTACGCACAAGCGCGTCTTCCTTATGGCGCCCATTCATCATCATTTCGAAAAGAAGGGCTGGGCCGAGACCAAGGTCGTTATCCGTTTTTGGATTATCGCCGCGGCCTTTGGCGCCGTTGGCCTCGCCCTGTTCTTCCAGTTGGGATAGTGGTCTTTCATGCCTCTTGCTGATGTCTTTAGCCTGCTTGTTTTGGGGCAGGGTAAATCCGGTCTCGATGTCGCCCGTTGGGCGTTGGCTCACCCCGAGCGCGTGAGCGCTACGACCGTGTATGGCGGCGGTAGCTCCGAGCCCAATGACGCCACACGTGCGCTCGAGGCGCAGGGCGCGTCGTTTGTCTACGGCACCGAGCAGGTCGAGGGTGACTATGACGTGTGCGTGACATGCCCGGGTATCTCGGAGTTCTCGGCCTTTTTTAAGGCCGGGCGTGAGCATGCCGCCCAGATTATGGGCGAGCCCGAGTTTGCCTATCGCCTGTCGCCCCAAAATTGGATCGCCATCACGGGTACCAACGGCAAGACAACTACCACGTCGCTGACCGATTATCTGCTCAAGGCCGCCGGTGAAGCCAGCGTGGCCGTCGGCAATATCGGCGAGCCGCCGGTGAACGAGATCGACGGCCGCGCACACAATGAGTGGTTTGTGGCCGAGCTGTCGAGTTATCAGATTGCTACGACCGCCGAGCTTCATCCTCGCGTGGCGGTGCTGCTCAACATCACGCCCGACCACCTGGGCTGGCACAAGAGCCACAAGAACTATGCGCTTGCCAAGATCAAGTTGTTCGAGAATATGGTCGACGACGACCTCGTGGTTATCGACGTCGAGGATGCCGGCATCCATGAGTTCGATGAGTGCATCTACACACCGGGTCGCCGTATCTGCAAGGTCGCTTTTGACGAGCCCGAGGGTGCAGACGCCGCCTTTGTGCGCGACGGCAAGATGGTCGTTCGCCTGAAGGGCGTCGAGACTCAGCTTGTCGCCACGTCTGAGCTCAAGATCTCGGGCCATCACAATGTCATCAATGCCTTATGTGCCGCCACGGCTGCTCTGGCCGTCGGTGCCGATCCCGAGGGCATTTGCCGTGGTTTGGCATCGTTCCGGCCGCTCGAACACCGCGTGGAACCCTGCGGCGAGATTGATGGCGTGCGCTACGTCAACGATTCCAAGGCAACGAACACCGATGCGGTCGAAAAGGCCCTGACGGCGTTTCCCGACGACGATGTGATTTTGCTGCTCGGCGGCCACGATAAGGGTACGCCGCTTGCGGACTTTGCCCGCGTCGTTATGGACAACGTGCGCTCGGTCGTTTGCTTTGGCGATGCGCGCGAGCGCTTTACCGCCGCTATGGACGAGGCCGATGTCGATGGTGACGTGGATATCGCCCAGGCCGATGATCTGCGCGATGCCGTTGACGTTGCCCGCTCGCTCTCGAGCCGCGGCGACGTGATCCTGCTTTCGCCCGCCTGCTCTTCGTTCGACGAGTTCTCGGGCTACGAGGAGCGCGGTCGCGTGTTTAAGGACTACGTGGCCCAGCTTGCCGCAGCAGCGAAATCGCAAACGGAATAGGGGTTGCCGGTGAGAGAGGAGAGCCCCCGAAGTGATATGAGGAGGCCCGACTCGGACCGTGCTTCCTCGCTGCGTAGCACGCCGCGTTCCGGACGCGGCGGGCAGACGTTCGGTGAGCGCTATATTGCCGGCGTCCCCGCCCGCATCATGCGTCCCCGTTTGATATTTATGGCTTGCCTGTTTAGCTTGGTTTGCTTTGGCTTGCTAATGGTGTACTCGGCATCTTCGGTCGAGGCGATGCACGAGAATGGTTCGGCGACGTTTTTCCTGTTTCGACAGGCCGCGTTTGCCGTGGTCGGTGTTCTGGCTATGGTTGCCATCGTGCGCGTCTTGCCGGACAGTTGGTTTGGGGAAGACGTGCTCAGGATCTTCCTTATGGGCATGATAGGGCTACTGGTTCTGGTGTTCTTTATGGGTAGCGGCAGTCGTGGCGCCACGCGTTGGCTCAACATCGCCGGTATTCAGTTCCAGCCGTCTGAGTTTTTAAAGCCGTTCGCCATCGCCTATTCGGCCATCATGCTCGACCGCATCTTTTCGCCCGGCGGCAACATCAACGAGTTTCTTCGCAAGATGGGCGTCTACCTGGGCATTTCGCTCTTTCTGATCTTTATCCAGCCCGATTTCGGTACTGTCCTGATCATCCTGTTGACCCTCATGTGCATGGCGTTGTTTGCGGGTCTCGACCCCAGATTTATCATCGGCGTGCTAATCTTCGGCATTCTCGTGATCGTGATTGCGCTTGTCGCAGAGCCGTACCGTATGGTGCGTATTCAGGTTGCCTTGAACCCTTGGGCCGACGAGTATGGTGACGGCTATCAGGCCACGCTTGCCATTATGGCCTTTGCCTCGGGCGGTCTGTTCGGCCGTGGCATCGGCAACTCAACCATGAAGTACTCGTATCTGCCCGAGGCGCACAATGACTACATCCTGGCCATCATTGGCGAGGAAGTCGGTTTTGTCGGAACCGTGCTGTTCTTCTTGGTGTTTGCGATGCTGATCTACTCGGCGTTTCGCATTGCCGAGCAGGCGACCGATCGCCGGGGCGCGCTTATGGCGTCTGGCTCCGCGGTCATTCTCGCAGTGCAGTTTTTGATTAACGCGCTGGGCATCCTCAACGTGTTTCCCATGACGGGCAAACCGTTGCCGTTTATTAGCTACGGCGGTTCGTCGATTATTGTGTCGCTCATGCTTGCCGGGTTGATCCTGCGCGTTTCGTACGAGAGCGCCCGCCGCGATGAGTATGACCGCCGCCGCGAGAGCTTTGCCGTTATGGATGAGAGTACCGCCGGCGTGCCCCACGTGCGCGGCGAGCGATCTTCGCGTAACGGTTTTACCGTCCTGGATGGCTCTGCGACCGAGCCGGCAGCCCGCCCGCGTCAGCGAACGGCGCCGCAAGGTCGTCCTCAGCGCCCCAGCCCTCGCAACGCGGGCGGCGGATATAATCGAATCGATTTGAACTCGGACCCGTCGGCGCGTCTGCGTACCGACGACCAGGGACCGCGTGTACGAAGGGACTACCATGACCGATAAAATGACCGTTGCTATTGCAGCCGGCGGCACGGCAGGACACATCAACCCCGCGCTCGCCTTGGCCGAAGAGCTGCGTGACCGTGGTCACCACGTTGTGTTCGTGGGTCAGTCGCGCAAGCTCGAGGGTCGTCTGGTCCCCGACGCTGGGTTTGATTTTGTGCCCATTACGGTCACGGGCTTCGACCGCTCCCGCCCTTGGACGGCGCTCACCTCGCTGTGGCGTGTCAACAAGGCCAAGCGTGCGCTCGCCAGTCATTTCTCAAAGGTCGGCAAGCCCGATGCCGCCATCGGTTTTGGTGCCTATGTCGAGGTTCCGCTGCTGGGGTGGTGCAAGGGCGCGGGCGTTCCGTATCTGCTGCATGAGCAGAACTCTGTTCCGGGCCTGGCCAACAAGATGATGAACTCCCACGCCGCCCGCGTGTGCATCTCGGTGCCGGCAGCGCGTTCGGTCTTTGAGCGCGAAGGTGACCCTGACCACGTGCTCATGACCGGTAACCCCGTACGTCGCTCGGTGATCGAGGGCAATCGCGCTCGCGGCCGCAAGGCACTTGGTGTTCCCGAGGACGCTACGCTGCTGCTCGTCTTTGGCGGTTCACTTGGCGCCCAGCACCTCAACGAGCGCGTGGTTTCGCTCAAAAACGAGCTGCTTTCGCGCAAGAACCTCTATGTGTTGCATTCGACTGGTGCCGACGGCTTTGAGGAGACCGAGCGCGCTTTGGCGCTGACGCCCGAGGAGGCGAAGCGTTACCGCGTCCAGCCTTACATCGACAACATGGGCGATATGCTGGCTGCTGCCGATTTGGTGCTCTCGCGTTCGGGCGCATCGAGCGTGGCCGAGATCGCTGCGCTCGCCGTGCCCTCGGTGCTCGTGCCGTATCCGCATGCGACGGCCGACCACCAAACCACCAATGCTCGTTATCTGGTCGACGCCGGGGCCGGCGTGCTCTGCGCCGATGCCGATATCGACGGTTCTGCCTTTGCCGATGAGCTGCTGCACCTGGTCGATGACGCGGCGGCACGCGACGCCATGCGTCAGGTGGCGCGTGGTCTGGCTCAGGATAGGGCCGCCGCTCTTCTGGCGGATGCGGTAGAGGGTTTGCGTTAGTTAGACGGGATATCGTCGGTCGCCCTCGCGCTGATGCGGTAGGTGCGGTACAGTTAACGGGTTACAGGCAGTGTTTACGCAAGGAGTACACGAGCACATGGCTGATTCCCAGACTGCAACCTCCGCGCCCGAGTTTAAGAGCGCCCACTTTATCGGTATCGGCGGCGCCGGCATGAGCGGCATCGCCCTCGTTCTGCACGAGCGTGGTTATGCCGTTACCGGCTCCGACCTTAAGACGTCACGCTATATCCGCCAGCTTACCCGCGCTGGTGTGAAGGTGCATGTGGGCCATGAGGCCGCCACGATCGACGAGGTCAAGCCCGACGTGGTTGTTGTCTCCACCGCTATTCCGGAGTCTAACCCTGAGCTCGTGCGCGCTCGCGAGCTGGGCATTCCCGTGTGGCCTCGTGCCAAGATGCTCTCTGCTTTGGGCCACGGCTACACCACCGTCGCTGTTGCCGGCACGCATGGCAAGACCACCACGTCTTCGATGTGCGCCACCATGCTCGACCGCATGGGTCTGGATCCGAGCTTCTTGATCGGCGGCATTGTCGAGGGCTATGACACGAACGGCAAGAACGGCTCGGGCGACTATTTTGTCGCCGAGGCCGACGAGTCCGACAGCTCCTTCCTGTTCCTGAACCCCAACGTGGTCATTGTGACCAACGTCGAGGCCGACCACCTCGATCACTACTCGGGTATCGAGGAGATCGAGGCGACTTTCGCCAAATTCATGAGCCTGGTGGGCGAGGACGGCACCGTCATCGTCTGCGGTGAGGACTCGCATCTGGTCGAGCTCGCCAAGTCGACGGGCCGTCACGTGCTTTCCTACGGCTTTGCCGAGAGCAACGACATCGTCTGCATGCACCCGGATGTCAAGGGCATCCAGAGCGACTTTATCGTTCGCTTTGAGGACGGCACTGAGCACGCTGTGGAGATCAAGAGCAATCCCGGTCGCCACAACATGCTCAACGCCACGGCGGTGCTCACCGTCGCCCATGTCCTGGGCCTTGACATCGACGCCGCCGCCAAGGCGCTCTCGAGCTTTGAGGGCGTCCGCCGTCGCTTTACCCACGTGGGCGATATCGATGGCATCACCGTGGTCGATGATTACGGCCATCACCCCACCGAGATCAAGGCGACGCTTGCTGCCGCTTCGTCGCTGGGCTACAAGCATGTCGACGTCGTGTTCCAGCCGCACCGTTATTCGCGTCTGCAGGCCCTGTGCGACGACTTTGCCGATGCATTTGCCAATGCCGATAAACTGCTGCTGATTGATGTGTTCTCGGCTGGCGAGATGCCCATTCCGGGTGTTACCTCTAAGATGCTCGCCGATACCGTGCGCGCCAAGCATCCTGGCAAGGAGGTCGTGTACTGCTCCAGCCGTCTTGAGCTCAATCAGGAGCTCGAGCAGATGGTGGGCGAGGGCGACCTGCTGCTCACCATGGGTGCCGGTGACGTTACGACCGTCGGTCCCGAGTTTATCGAGTATCTGACTGCCAAGAAAGACGCTTAAGTCTAATGGGTCTGTTTAACGCCGTCATGGCGCTCTCGGGCATGATCGACACGGATGTGATCGAGGACGAGCGCCTTGCGCGTCATACGAGTTATCGTATCGGCGGCAAGGTCGACCTCTTTGTGACGTGCCATAGCTATCATGCCCTCCGCCGCGCCGTGGCGGTGCTCGATCGCGAGCAGGTGCCGTGGGTCATCATCGGCAAGGGCTCCAATCTGCTGGTTGCCGATGGCGGTTATCGCGGTGCCGTCATTTCGCTCGGACGTGAGTTTCAGCGCACGGTTGTTGCCGATGACGGTTGTACGCTGACGGTCGGTGCGGGCGTGATGTTTGCGCGTCTGGTCAACGATGCCCTGTCGCGTAGCCTCTCGGGCCTTGAGTTTGCCGTTGGCATCCCTGGCTCGGTCGGCGGCGCGATATCTATGAATGCCGGCACACGGACCGAGTGGATTGGCTCGCTGGTTGAGGATGTCGTAACGTTTGACCCGGCATCCGGTATCAAACATTATGCGGGGTCTGAGATCACTTGGGGCTACCGCGAATGTAGCCTTCCCCGCAATGAGATCATCCTCGAGTGCGTGCTCAAGCTTAAACCGGCGCCCAAGGTCGACATTCGCGAGCGCATGGAGCGGTACCTGACGAGGCGCAAGCGTACGCAGCCCATGGGTCGCGCATCCTGCGGGTCGGTCTTTCGCAACCCGCCCGATGCGAGTGTGGGCAAGCTTATCGAGGATTGTGGATTAAAGGGTTTTTCGATTGGCGGTGCGGAAGTTTCGCCCGTTCACGCTAATTTTATCGTTAATAACGGAACTGCCTCGGCCGATGACGTTGCCGCGGTTATCAGACATGTGCACGGAAAGGTGAGGGAGGCGTATGGCATCGAGCTCAGACCGGAAGTTAAATTCCTCGGCTTCTAGAGCATCGAAACCCACCTTCCGCCGCGCCGGAGGGCGTTCCGGCGCGCCTGCCAAACCTCAACGTAATACCGTCGCGCGCTCTAAGTCTGTCGGGCATGCTCGACAGACCAGTCGTCCGGTTGTCGGCTCGCAGCTCGGCAATCGTCCGGCCGCAAAAAAGTCCTCGCGTCCCTCGGTGACGTCAAAGCCTGTTATGGGCGCCAAGCCTGCCCGTCCCATGGCAACTCCTAAGCCCTCGACGGGAGCTAAAGCGGCGCGTCCGGGTCGCACACTGGGCGCATCGAAACCGCGCTCGCTGACATCGGTGCCGGCTACCGCCAAGAAGCCTTCGGGTAAAAAAGGCGTCAACCCGTTGTCTTCACTTAGGGCGATGGCAAATAAAACATCAGACGCCGCTTCTGTCGTTACAGGCAAAGGCAAAATCGTGGGCGGCGTTTTGGCCGTCTTGGCCGTGCTCGTCGTCGTTGCCATCGTGGTGATTAACTCTGGATTGTTTACCGCCACTGATATTCAGATTCAAGGCAGCGAGCATGTGACGAAGCACGATGCTATCCAGCTGATCGATTTGCCCGAGGGAACGTCGCTTTTTAACGTCGATCCCGACCAGATTACCGAGGACCTCAAGCAGAACCCGTGGGTCTCGGGCGTGGATGTCCAGCGTCAGTTCCCGCATACGCTCATCATTACGCCTATGGAGCGCAAGGTCATCGCAATTGCCTATATCAGCTCCGATGACCTTGCCTGGGCCATCGGGGATGATGACACCTGGATCGCCCCGCTGTCGACGTCGGTCGAAGTGGATGACCAGGGCAACGTCATCACGACGGGGCAGGGCTCAAATACCCTGACCGGCATTGATGCCGCGCTGGCGCTCGCTAAGCACTATGGCGCGGTGTTGTTGACTGATGTCTCGGCGGATGTCGCTCCGGTTTCCGGCCAGGCGGTGAGCTCCAAGGCCGTTAAGGCTGGCTTGGATTATGTGCGTGGTTTTTCGAGCGAGTTCTTGGGACAAGTCAAGGATATTTCCACGCCTTCGGTCGAAGCCATCTCGGCAAACCTCAATAACGGCATTGAGGTGTCGCTGGGCGATTCGGACGATATCGTCAAGAAGGAACGCGTAGTCACCAAGTTGCTTTCGCAGGTAGAGGGCGTAACGTATATCAATGTGCGCTCTCCGGGTAACTATACATTTAGGAACGCTCCGACCTCGTAGCGCTGGTTGATGCTTTGTTGAGGGGCCATACCACGCCGTTTATCTGGTTTGTTTGGTTTTCACGGTCAATTATTTGACTGATACGTTCATAATGTGCAAACATAATACGGTTTACCTTTGCATTTACTTTCAACCTGAAGGTTAATGTGCGCAGGGGTCGACCCATGCTATGGCTATAACCTTTGTTCGGAGGACCGACATGCACGAGACAGAGATCAACAACTACCTTGCCGTCATTAAGGTGGTCGGCGTCGGCGGCGGCGGTACCAACGCGGTCAATCGAATGATCGAAGAGGGCATCCGCGGCGTCGAGTTTGTTGCCATCAACACCGATGCTCAGGCACTCGCGATCTCTGATGCCGATATCAAGGTGCACATCGGCACCGACCTTACCCGCGGCCTGGGCGCCGGCGCCAACCCCGAGGTTGGCCGCAAGGCTGCCGATGAGTCCCGCGACGACATTGCCGAGGCGCTCGCTGGCGCCGACATGGTGTTCATCACCTGCGGCGAGGGCGGTGGCACCGGTACCGGCGCTGCTCCCATCGTTGCCGATATCGCGATGAACGAGGTCGGTGCGCTGACCGTCGCCGTCGTGACCAAGCCCTTCACCTTCGAGGGCCGCAAGCGCAAGAAGAGCGCCGAGGAGGGCATTAAGACCCTCTCCGATTGCGTCGACACCATGATCGTCATCCCTAACGATAAGCTGCTCGACATCGCCGAGAAGAAGACCACCATGCTCGAGGCCTTCGCGATTGCCGATGGCGTCCTTTCCCAGGGCACCCAGGGCATCACCGACCTCATCACCGTCCCCGGTATCATCAACCTGGACTTCGCCGATGTTAAGACCATCATGAAGCAGGCCGGTACCGCCATGATGGGTATCGGTACCTCTTCTGGGGACACCCGTGCCGTCGACGCTGCCCAGCAGGCCATCTCCAGCCCGCTGCTCGAGAGCTCCATCGATGGCGCCACGCGCGTGCTGCTCTCCATCGCCGGTTCCAAGGACCTGGGCATCCAGGAGATCAGCGACGCCGCCGACGTTGTCGCCAACGCCGTCGACCCCGAGGCCAACATCATCTTCGGTACCGTTGTCGACGAGTCCCTGGGCGATCAGGTGCGTATCACCGTCATCGCTACGGGCTTCTCCGACTCCAACGTCAACCGTCAGGACGAGCTCTTTGCTGCTCAGCAGTCTCAGAGCAAGGCCGCTGCCTCCGCTGAGCCACAGCGCACCGCTCCTGCCACGAGCCCGGCTCAGGCCGCTCCGACCCGCAACGTCGGTGGCACCGAGCTTCCTAACTTCGGCAACGATCAGTTCGAGCTTCCCGACTTCCTGAAGCGCGGTAGCTTCTAAGTCGTTCTTTGCATTGTTGTGCACAGGGGCGTGTCCGTATGGACGCGCCCTTTTTATTTCGACTTTGTAAACTAGAACCTCCAATCTCTTTACGTTCCCTTTACGATTGCCTCCAGCGCAGCAGGTATCCTTTTAGAGAAGTATGACAGCCGTATAAACGCGGGCTGTAGCGGCGATGCCGCGGTACTTGTGTTATTAGGAGGCTTTAGTATGGCAGCACGTGCGGACAAAGTTTCGCGTGTCGACCATGATGGAGTTACGTTGGTGGAGGGCGCGACATCCGATGTTCGCTTTGCCTTCACCGAGCGCGCCGGTGGCGTTTCCGAAGATGCGTACTCCTCACTCAACTTGGGCTCGCATGTTGGCGATGACCCCTTTGCTGTTCAAGAAAATCGTCGTCGTGCGCTCGAGGCTATGGGTGCCGCCGAGTGCGAGCACAACCTGCTCGTTCCCAATCAGGTCCATGGTGATCATATCGTTGCGGTGACCTCGAACGGCGCCGATGACCTTGAGGACGTCCGCGAGCAGATTGCCGCGGGCTGCGATGCCATCGTCTGTACGGCGCATAACGTGCCCGTGCTGCTCTGCTTTGCCGACTGCGTTCCCGTGGTGCTGGTGGCCCCTGGCGGATTTGCCGTGGTGCACTCCGGTTGGAAGGGCACGATTGCACGTATTTCTGCCAAGGCGTGCCAGGCGCTTTGCGATGCTGCCGGCTGCGATGCGGGCGACGTTTCCGCCTATATCGGCCCCCATATCTTGGGTGACGAATATGAGGTATCCCAGGAACTCATGGATCGCTTTGCCGCCGAGTTCTCTTGCATCGATGCGAGTACCTCTCGCATGCTCGATCTTTCCGCTGCCATTCGCGAGGCGCTGGTAGATGTCGGTGTCGACGCGGATGATATCGTGGATACCCAGCTTTCGACCGTGCGTCAGAACGACCGCTTTTATTCCTACCGTAACGAGGACGGCACCTGTGGGCGCCATGCTGCAATCGGCGTGATGCTATGAGAAAGATCGTATCGGTCCTGAGCGCCGCTGTGCTTACGCTTACGCTGTGCGCCTGTTCTTCGGGATCTTCTACCTCTTCCATTACCGTGGCCGGCTCCACGACCTGCCTTCCTATCGCCGAGATTGCGGCCGAGGGCTTTAAGGAGGAGACCGGCATCGACGTGCTCGTTTCCGGTTTGGGTTCTTCCGCTGGGATCGAGGCCGTCAGCGCCGGCACGGCCGATATCGCCAGCTCCTCCCGTGGACTCAATGCCGACGAACAGGATTTGGGCCTGACTCCCATCGTCATTGCCCACGACGGTATCGCGGTCATCGTGAACGACGATAACCCGGTCGATAACCTCTCGACCGAGCAGCTCCGCGATATTTACGCCGGCAAGATCACCAACTGGAAAGAAGTCGGTGGCGAGGACCTGAAGATCCAGGTCATCAACCGAGATGAGGCGTCCGGTACGCGCGAGGCCTTCCGTACCATCGTGATGGACGGCACGCCGTTCGATCGCCGCTCGGCTGTTCTTTCGGGTACGGGCCAGGTGCGCGACGTGGTATCTCGTTCGCGCGGTGCCATTGGCTACATTTCGCTGGGCTTCGTCGATAGCCTCAACGCCAAGACCTCGGTCAAGGCCGTCTCGGTCAATCATGTTGAGGCGTCCGAGAAGACGGTCGCGAGCGGCGGCTATCCCATCTCGCGCGACCTTTACTTCTTTGTTAAGGGTGCGCCTTCACAGCAGGCGCAGGATTACATCGACTACGTGACGTCCGAAAAGATGGACAAGCAGATTCGCGAGGCGGGCTTTATCCCCGTCACCAACGACGAGAAGGGGAGTGAGTAGCATGGAAGCACAGGAAAACTCCCAGACTGAGCAGAATGTTCAGACGCCCAAGAAGCGCGAGCTGGCGCTCGTATCGCGCAGTACCTATATCAAGGAGAAGGCGCTGCAGTGGATCTTCTTTGCCTGCGCGTTCTTGGCGGTCGTTACCGTCATCCTGATTTTTGTCTTTACCACGTACTCGGCGCTGCCCGTCTTTACTGACATCGGTCTGGCGGACTTCTTTAGCTTTACGTGGGCGCCCTCTGAGGGCCACTACGGCATCGTGTCGCTGCTTGCCGGCTCAGGTCTGGTGACCGTCGGTGCGCTCGCCATGGGCGTGCCGCTAGGCGTGGGTACGGCCGTATACCTGGTCGAGATCGCCGGCAAGCGCGTGCGCAAGCTCATCAGCCCTGCCGTCGACCTGCTGGCCGGCATCCCTTCTATCATCTACGGCTTTTTCGGCATGATCATCATCCGCCCGTTTATCGCACAACTGACCGGCGGCCTTGGTTTTGGTGCGCTGACGGCGTGGTTTGTGCTCGCCATCATGATCGTCCCTACCATCACCACGCTCACCATCGATGCCCTCAATTCCATTCCCATGGGCATTCGCGAGGCATCGTATGCCATGGGTGCTACTAAGTGGCAGACCATCTATAAGGTCGTGCTACCTGCCGCTAAGCTGGGTATCGTGGATGCCATCGTGCTGGGTATGGGCCGTGCCATCGGAGAGACCATGGCCGTGCTCATGGTCGTGGGTAACGCCCCGGTTATTCCCGACAGCATTGCGAGCCCTATCTCGACGCTCACGAGCCAGATCGCGCTCGACATGAGCTATTCCTCGGGTCTGCATCGCTCGGCGCTGTTCGGCATGGGCGTGGTCCTGTTTATCATCTCCGCCACGCTGGTGGGCATCGTCCGTCTGATTTCCAAGAAGAAGAGGGGGTAGGCTATGTCCGATTCCGTTGACACGACGGTCGATACGACCTCGTCGCGCGAGCGCATCAAGCGTGCCCTTTCCCACGGCAAGAAGGGCCGCATCAACAAGGACCTGTCCAACAAGATCATGCTTGGCGTGTTTCGTGCCGCTGCCTACATCACCACGCTGGTGCTGGTCGCTATCATCGCCTACGTGGTCATCAACGGCCTGCCACACATCTCGCTCGACTTTATCTTCGGTTGGCCCCAGGGCGTCAACGCCGAGGGCGGAATTTGGCCCACGATCGTCTCGACCGTCTACGTGACGGCGCTCGCCATGCTTATCTGCACGCCGATCGCTGTGCTGGCAGCCGTCTATCTGGCCGAGTACGCCAAGCAGGGCAAGGTCGTCGAGCTCATTCGCTACGCTGCTGACGCTTTGGCCTCGGTGCCCTCCATCGTTATGGGCCTGTTTGGCTACGCCTTGTTTGTCGAGGCCATGGGCCTGGGCCTTTCGATGGTCTCGGCCGCCCTGGCACTCGCGCTCTTGATGCTTCCCATCGTCATGCGTACCACCGAAGAGGCCATTCGCGCCGTTCCGCGCTATATCCGCTGGGGCGCATATGGCCTGGGCGCCACCAAGTGGCAGGTTGTCTCCAAGATCGTGCTTCCTTCTGCCTTTGGCCGTATTGCCACGGGCATCGTCCTCGCCATCGGCCGTGCCATTGGCGAGACCGCGGTGGTGCTCTACACCATGGGCCAGGCCATCAACCTGCCTATTTCGCCGCTCGATTCCGGCCGCCCCATGACGGTTCACCTGTACCTGCTTGCCAACGACGGCATCAACATGAACGCAGCCTACGGCACCGCGCTCTTGCTGATGGTGATCATTTTGGCCTTCAACCTGTTTGCGCGCTTCCTGTCGCGCAAGCGTCGCTAGTTAAGGAGTCCCATGTCCGTTTATCAGTCCGCTCCCACGTTGGAGCAAGCGGCCATTACGGCCAAGGATTTCAACTTTTGGTACGGTGACTTTCATGCGCTGACGGGGCTTGACCTCAACATCGCCAAAAACGCCATCACCTCCTTCATTGGCCCTTCGGGCTGCGGCAAGTCGACGTTTTTGCGCTGCATCAACCGCATGAATGACCTGATCGAGGGCACGCGCGTCGAGGGCACCATGACGCTCGACGGCAACGATATCTATGCCGAGGGTGTCGACCCGGTCGATCTCCGTCGTCGCGTGGGCATGATCTTTCAGCAGCCCAACCCGTTTCCTAAATCCATCTACGAGAATGTCGCCTTTGGCCCTCGTCTGCAGGGCGTGACTAGCAAAAGTGACCTCGATGACATCGTGGAAGAATCGCTCAAGCGCGCCAACCTCTGGAAAGAGGTATCCAATCAGCTCAACAAGGATGGTTTGGCGCTCTCGGGCGGTCAGCAGCAGCGTCTGTGCATCGCGCGCGTGCTTGCGGTGCAACCCGATGTCCTTCTGATGGACGAGCCCTGCTCCGCCATCGACCCCACGTCCGTCTCTAAGGTCGAGGATCTGATGGCCGAGCTGGCGCCCGAGATGACGATCATCATCGTCACGCATTCAATGCAGCAGGCAGCTCGCATTAGCGACTACACCGCATTCTTCTTGCAGGAAGTTGCCGGCGAGCCCGCTACGCTCATCGAGTATGGTCAAACCGACGCGATCTTCACCAGCCCGGTGGACTCGCGGACGGAAGACTATATCACCGGCCGCTTTGGCTGATCGGTGCGACTAGTCCCAAGCCGATCGGATCTGGTCCGGTGCGTATTCACTGTGCGGGCGGCATGACCGCACCCAACTGATTGGAGTGAACCATGCGCAAACTGTTTTCCCGTCAGCTCATCGAGGCCCGTCACGAGATGCTGAGCATCTACGAGGCCGTCGATCTGGCCCTCCACGATGCCGTGAAGGCCTATGTGACCGACGACCGCAAGCTCGCCACCAAGACCAAGAAGCGCACGCTTTCGATTGACGCACGCTGCGCCAACCTGGAGGCCGTCTGCTACAACCTGATTGCCACGCAGTCACCGGTCGCCTCCGACTTCCGCTTGCTGCAGACGATCATCTACGTCGACTTAAACCTGCAGCGCATGACCGATAAGGTTCGCCAGATTTGCCGCGCCACGCGTCATATGATCAAGGCCGACATCTCGCTGCCCAAGGAGCTTGTCGGCACGGTCGAGGCCGAGGCTGAGGCCGTCTACCAGGTGCTGGGCTCTTCGCTTTCTGCGCTCGTCACCAACGACATGTCCATCATCTGCAACTTGGCCGTCGAGGACGAGCCAGTGCACGCCGCCTACGAGAAGTTCTTCCGCACCTTTAACCGCATGGACACGGGCGATTTTATGGACGACGACAGCAACTATGACGACCTGCGCCGCGCCATCATGGTATCGCGCTATCTCGATCGCATCGCCTCGATTTCCATCGATGCCGCCTGCCGTCTGACCTTCCTGTTGACCGGACAGCGTATGACTGCCGGTGATATCGCCTGCACTGATGAGGATGAGCTCGAGAGCATGCGCGTGCCTTCGGGCGAGGGTGTTATCATGAGGCCCGCCGTCGACGCTCGCTACGTTGCCAAGGTGCCCACTAACGAGGTCAGCGAGGGTCTTCGCTACCTGCTCGATCATCTTGAGGACGAGGACGATGGCGAGGACGACGAGGAGTAAGTAATTCCGTTCGTCGAAAGATTGTAAATACCTAAGTGAGCGCGGCCTTGCACATGCGGGGCCGCGCTCTTGCGATAGCATGGGACTACTTGTTTGGCTGTCAGCGGAGGCGATTGGCAATGGATAACTATTTGGACTTGATGCGCGCTCGCCGCGAGCAGATTCTGGAACGTTTTTATGCGGCGCTCGATCGCGCAGGCCGTCCCCACGACGCCGCGCGCCTCATTGCCGTGTCCAAGACCGTTGGTGTCGATGAGACCGTTGCCGCCATCCAGGCGGGATATCGCCATTTTGCCGAGAATCGCCCGCAGGAGCTGGTTCGCAAGCTCACGGGTCTGGCGGAGCATCCGGAGCTGCCCGAGGTGCGCTTCGATATGATCGGCAACCTGCAGACCAATAAGATCAATGCGGTGCTGGGCTCAGCCGAGCTGATTCACTCGGTGGGTTCGCTGCATCTGGCGCAGGCGATCTCGAGCCGTGCTGCCCGCAAGATTGAGGCAGGCGAACTCGCCGGCCCCCAGCGTGTGCTCATTGAGGTCAATGTGAGTGGTGAGGAGTCGAAGGGAGGCTTTTCGCCCGATGAGATTCGCGCCGCCGCGGGTGAGCTTGCGGAACTTGAGGGAATTTGCGTACAGGGGCTTATGACTATGGCGCCCCGGGGGAATAAGGATGTGGCACGCCGCACCTTTGCGGGGCTTCGTGAGCTGAGGGATGAGCTGGAGGCGGCGCATCCCGATTTGAACCTGCCTGAGCTTTCCTGCGGCATGAGCGAAGACTTTGAGCCTGCCCTTGAGGAGGGCTCTACGCTCGTTCGCCTGGGCAGGGTAGTATTTAGCCCGGAGTTTGCAGTAAAATAAGGCTCTGAAGTGCGCACTGATTATCGGGGCGCCTGCACTAAACCGCGAGAGGACACAACCATGGGCTTCCTTGACGAGATTAAAAATAAGATGCACCTGGGCGGCCAGCAGGGTTACGACCAGGGTTATGGCCAGGACGACGACTACGGCTACGATGATGGCTATGACGATGGCTATCAGGGCAACGGCTACAGCGGTGCTTCGGGCGAGGGCTTCTACACCCAAGACGAGCCGAGCAACGGCCTGCTTGGTCAGACGCGCCGTGGTGAAGCTGAGTCGGTTGCCGTGTATACACGCTCCGGGCAGCTGGTCGGCGATGACTCCCGCCATGCCACGACGTATAACCCGCCTTCGCGCTCGCAGGACAGTGTTGCGAGCGGTTATCGTCCTGGTGCCTATGACACGCCGTCGAGCTACGCCGAGAACACCCGCGCCCGTGCCGCCGCTGCGCCTGCGCCTGCACCGAGCGATGCCTCGGCCTATGCGAGCAATATCATCAACGCCACACCGCAGCTGCCGGCCTATGTCCTGCGCCCCGAGAGCTATGACGACGTGGAGACCGTGGTGCGCCGCGTTCGCACCAAGCAGCCTGTCGCACTGATTTTTGTGGGCGTACGCACCGAAGTTGCCAAGCGCGTCTTGGACTTCTCTTACGGCTTTGCCTGCGGTCTGGGTGCCACGGTCAAGGAGGTGGGCGACCGCGTGTTCATGGTGCTGCCCGCCGGTTGCGAGGTCAAAGATTCCGATCTCAAGAAGCTTCGTGCCGACGGCTACCTTAAGTAAAGACAAGACGAGGAGATTCCCATCAACATCTACACTATCGTCCAGCTGGTCAATACGCTGTTCAACTTCTATTCCACGCTCATTGTCGTCTACTGCTTTATGACGTGGATTCCCATGAAGCAGGGTGGTTTGCTTCAGGATATTGCCGCGGTGCTTGATAGCGTGTGCGGTCCGTGGCTCAACCTGTTCCGTCGTTTCATCCCGCCGATGGGCGGTATCGATTTTTCGCCGGTCGTTGCGATTATTGCGTTGCAGTTGGTGCAGAGGCTGGTTCTGCAGCTTCTTATAGGTATACTCGTGTAGAACTGTCTTAGTAACTTACGTCGGGCGTGTAGCGCCGAGGCGATGAAAAAGGAGACTTGTTATGGCTATTACCCCTGCAGACATCCAGGCTCAGACTTTCTCTGAGGCCAAGCGTGGCTACGATCCTGCTGAGGTCGACGTCTTCTTGGAGACGCTGTCCTCTGAGGTTGACGCTATGCTCGCTAAGATCGTCGACCTTAAGGGTCGTCTGACTGCTACCGAGCAGCAGCTTGCCGATGCGCAGGCTCAGCTTGCCCAGGCTCAGGATGCCCCCGCCCAGGCCGTTCCTGCCGCCCCCGTGGCTGCTCCCGCCCCTGACTTCTCCGCTCAGGAGCGCCAGATTTCCGCTGCCCTGATCGCTGCCCAGCAGACCGCTGAGACCATCGTCAACGATGCCAATGAGAACGCTGAGCGTATTCGCAACGAGGCTGACGCCAAGGCCCGCGAGGTTATCCGCCAGGCTCTGACCGAAAAGCAGGCTGAGCTCGAGGAGATCGATCGTCTCAAGGCTTCTCGTGAGGAGTTCAAGGCCGAGTATCTCAAGCTCATCCAGCACTTCATGGACGATGCCCAGAACTCCTTCCCGGCCGACCTCATGGCCTCCACGCCGGTCGGTTCTGCCGCTTCTCCTGCGGTGACTGTTCCCGCCGAGCCGCTGCCCGTCGCTGACCCGGTTGTCCCCGTGGCCGATCCCTTCGCCCCGATCGACAACTTCGCTGCCGACGACCTGGACTAACATTCGGCCTACAATTTAGTGCCTAGAAAGGACCCGCAGCTTGCGGGTCCTTTTTTATGACTGTACCGGGGCGCGCAACATAAAAAACCGAGCCCTGCACATAGTGGCGCAGAACTCGGCGAACCGGTGAGCGGTCAAGGATAGGTTTTAGGGCATGTCCCAAAATCTACTTGAGGAGGAAGTCGGAGAGGGGAAAGGTACGGGCCTCGCGATGCTCGGAATCGGCGATGTGGTCGGCAGGATATCCGCAGACGAGCATGTGATAGGGATAGACGCCCTCGGGCAGGTTGAACTGCTCCTGTGCCACCTCGGGCTTAAAATGGCATACCCAACACGTTCCCAGGCCCTGCTCGGTGGCCTCCATCATCATCTGATCGCACACTATGGACGTATCGATTTCACTGGAATTCATCTGGTCATACGGGCGCACCCAAGCGTCTTCGGTAACGCTACAAATAAGGAAGATGAGCGGAGCGTCAAAGATAGATCCATCACGAGCAAACCGAGGCTGACAAGCAGCAGCCTTCTCCAGAAGCTCAGGCGTATCCAGCACCATCACACGAGAAGGATGATTATTACAAGCAGAAGGAGCAATACGCCCAGCCTCAACAATGGCATCCACCACAGCCTGCTCAACAGAACGATCCTCAAACTCACGACAAGAATACCGACCCCGAGCCAAATCCAAATAAGACATACAAGCCCTCCAACAATTAAAAATCAAACAAACCCAAAGTAACCCAAACAGTACCCAAAGCAGCAATCAGCCAATCGCTCATCGAATACCAAAGTAAAACCCCGAGCAATCAAGGGCCATCACAGCAAAGGCCCCACCACGCTCAACCCCTCAGCCAAAGTTCCCAATGGCGGTACGTAAGGGAGCGGGCCCGACCACTAATACCTTTTGAACGACTCTGCTTGCAGCCGGAGTGAAAAAGGTATTAGTGGTCGAGCCCGCGACCGGTGGGATACGTACCCCCAATTAACTGTTCTTCATGACAATCGAATCCACAACATCGGCCACATTCTCGCAGCAGTCGGCGCAGTACTCCAGGAAGGCGTAGACGTCACGCCAAGCGATGACCTCGAGCGGATCCTTGCCGTTAACGTGCAGGTTGCGCATGGCGTTGATGTAGAGCTCGTCGGCCTCGGACTCGATGGTGTTGATCTGGATGACCAGCTCGCGCAGCGTTTTGGACTTGCGGTAGTTGGGAAGCTCGACCATCAGGTCTTTCATGGCGCGGCAGGCGTCAGTCACCTTGTGGGCGATGACGATGGCGTCGGGATGGATGCTCTGAATGTTGGTGAAGTAGACGCGCTGCACGACGCCCTCAATACGGTCGAGCACGGTGTCGAGCGCGCAGCTCATCAGATCCAGATCCTCGCGCTCGAGCGGGGTGATAAAGGCGGTGAGCAGGGCGTCTTCGAGCTCGTGGTGCTTCTTGTCTGCCGCATGCTCAATCGCATGCATCTTATTGAGCATGTCGTGAATCTGCGCGGGATCGAAGTTCTCAAAAATCTTGGTGAGCAGCTCTGCGGCCTGGACGGCGAGGTCGGCGCAAGCGACGTAGTTGTCAAAGTAGAACGAATCGGGTTTCTTTGCCATGGGTGGGTCCTTTCGAGGCGAAGACGGGTGGGCGAAGTGTTGCGGTCCGGATGGACGTTCGGTTTGATTAGAGGAACATCATGAACAGCTTGGCCATGACAAAGCTGATGAGTCCGCAGGCGGGGAAGGTGAAGAACCAGGTGAACATCATGTCCTTGACGACTCCGAAGTTGATGGCCGAGAGGCGCTTGACGGCACCGACGCCCATGATGGCGCAGGTCTTGATGTGTGTGGAGGACACGGGGATGCCGGTAAGGGTGGCAAGCAGCAGGTTCGCGGCGCCCGCGAGGTCGGCGGAGAAGCCCTGATACTTCTCGAGCTTAACCATGCTCTGGCCGACGGACTTGATGATGCGCTCACCGCCCACGCTGGTACCGATACCCATAGTGGCCGAGCACAGCAGCATAATCCAGATGGGGATGCCGGCATCGCCGACGCTGGTCTGGCCGTTTGCGAAGGCCACGCCTAAAAAGAGCACGCCGATGAACTTCTGTCCATCCTGCGCGCCGTGCATAAAGCTCATGGCCGCAGCGCTCGCGATCTGAGCGTATTTAAAGAAGACATTGGCACGTCGCCTGTTGGCGGCGGCGAAAAGAATCGAGACGAGTTTGCACAGGACCCAGCCCATGACAAAGCCCAGGCCGATGGAGAGCGCCAGGCCGTAGATGACCTTCATCCACTCGTGGACGTTGACGCTGCTCGCGCCGCCGAGGGCGATAGCGGCACCGGTCAGGCCGGCGATAAGGCTGTGGCTTTGCGAGGTGGGGATGCCAAAACGCGACGCTGTGGCGCCGTAGACGACGATGGAGAACAGGGCCGCGCACAGGCAGGCGAGCGCCATGGTGCTGTTTCCGCCAAAGTCGACGATATGCGAGATGGTATTGGCGACGCTCGCATTAAAGTGCGTCATGATGAGCACACCGAGGAAGTTGAATGCGGCGCTCATGAGAATGGCGGCGCGGGCGGGCATGCAACGCGTAGTGACGCAGGTCGCGATGGCGTTGGGCGCGTCGGTCCATCCATTGACGAAGATGGCGCCGAGCGCGAGGATCACGGTGACGGCAAGGACTGGGTTCGACACAATTTGGCCGAGGAAGGTTGAGAACGTTACGTCCATATATGGGCTTTCTCGAAGTTTGCAGGCACGTTACAAAAACATGATAAATCGTATCACCTCCTGCGGGTTTCTTTACCGAGTTCTGATGGGAGAAGTGAATTTTTTGGCACTAATATTGAATATTAGCCCTGTTGACCGCGGGTGTTCTTTTTGCTAACACACCATGAGGACACGTGTGCGTGCCCCAACATCCCAAAACCACAGTCTGTTCGCTTTACAATATGCAAACATGCGTTCGATAATAGGAGGCATGGAATATCGACAGACAGATGGCAAAACTCGGCGCGTGCACAAGCAGTATGTGGACGTCGTGGCTCGCATCCTCGCGGGCGGACAGGTCGTGCCGGTCACCGTCTGCTGGGTCGACGGTCGTTGCTTTACGATTGACGAAATTATCTCGACCACCGGGTTTGGCCTGATGGTCCACGGCATCCGTACGGCAACCTATAAGGTGCGTTTTGGCGGGCACGCGACCGAGTTGTATCTGGAGGACCAGACGCGCGAGCGGGCGGACGGCTCGCAGGCACACGTGATGCGTTGGTGGGTCTGGGCCTTTGATCGCACGCTCGAGGGCGAGCGCCGTAGGTAAGGACGTACGGCATTCGGGTACAATGACAGGAATCTTGTCAGCTACTGCGCTGTCGCGGCGCTTTTGAAAGGACGAAATTATGAACGATATTCAGGGCTATCAGAACGGCCCCATCGAAACCGGCGCAAGCCGTGCCAAGGAGATGTCGCCGCGTGCGTATAATCTTGCCATGTCTGCCCTCATCTTCTTGGGCTTTTGTGCCATGGGCGTCGGTGCTTACTTTACGAGCACCATGTCGTTTGCGCGCATGATGATGAGCGGGGCTGCCCTACCGCTGGTTTTTGGCTCGTTTATTTTGACCATCGTCGGCATGGTCATGATGTCGGCCGCCGCCAGCAAGCAGTCCGTGGGCCTGTCCCTTGTGGGCTACGTAATCTTTGCGAGCACCTTTGGCCTGACCGCGTCGTTTGGCCTTGCCAACTACGACCTGCCCACCATCAACACTGCCTTTATCGCCACGGCCGCCATCACCTTTGTCTTTGGCGCCTTGGGCGTGACGTTCCCCAAGTTTTTCCAGCGCGTATATGGCATCGGTTTTGGCATTCTGCTCGCTACTATTCTGGTTGAGATCGTGCTGATGTTCATGGGCGTCTCACAGACCATCACCGATCTGATCGTGATCGTGGTGTTCGCCGGCTTTATTGGCTACGACACCTATGTTGCCACGACGGTGCCGCCTACGCTGCCCAACGCCGTGCTCATGGCGTCCAATCTGTTCGTGGATATTATCAACGTGTTCCTGCGCATTCTGAACATCCTCGGCCGTCGCGACTAGTGGCGAATTGCGGCGGTGCTTGCCGTACGTGCAAATCGATGCGAAAGGCGGTCCTTCGGGGCCGTCTTTTTTGTACGCGGCGGGGTATCATGGATGGGAAAAGCCGATAGCGGCAGAGACCGAGAAAGGTGACCACTTATGGCAGACGTCGACAACAGGAACCGTAACCGCAGGTCCAACCGAGCGGGTCAGCCCAATCCCAAGCGCGAGGCCCGTGCCAAGGCCGCCGAGCGTCACGTGGCAACTGTGTCCGAAGCGTGCGCCAAGGATATCGAGCGTTCGCTTGCCGGCGTGTGCGAGTTCGATGGTATGCCTGCCGGTTTTGTCGCGGCGATGAAGGCCAAGGTTCAGAGTGCTGTGGCCGCCGAAGAACAGGTTGCCGAGGACGTCGAGGGCGCGGAGGCTGCCGAGACCGAGACGGCGCCCGAGACCGAGGCAGCGCCTGAGCCTGCCGAGGAAATCGCCGAAGCTGAGTCCGCGCCTGCTGAGGAGCCCGCTCCGGTTCTGCCTGAGGTCACCGTGCTCGATGCCTCCGCCACGCAGGCCATCCTGGACAACGGTCGTGGCTATGCGCAGTTCTGCGACATGGCCGTGCTCGCCTTTGCCTCGTTCACCAACCCGGGCGGTGGCTACATCCAGGGCTACCTGGGCCAGGAGGCCACGCTGTGCGCCGATTCGTATCTGTACAACGTTCTCGATAAGCAGCGCAAATGGTACGGCGAGAACCGTCGCCGCAACATCAACTGCGAGCTTTACCGCAACCGTGCGCTGGTGGTGCCTGCGGTGCGCTTCGACCGCAACCACGTGCATGCATACGCCGACGTGATCGTGGCCGCCGCGCCCAACGTTAAGCGCGCCCGCCAGGAGTATCGCGTGAGCGACGATGCTCTGCTGGACGCCCTGCGCGACCGCATTCGCTTTGTGCTTGCCATCTGCGACGAGCTGGGTCGCGAGAAGCTCGTACTGGGCGCTTGGGGCTGCGACAACAACGGCTTTGACGCCGAGGCCGTGGCCGAGCTCTTCCGCAAGGAGCTCGCGTCGGGCGACTTTAAGGTCAAGCAAGTCTTCTTTGCCGTGCCTTCTACGCGCTGGGATGAGGATTTTGCCAAGTTCGAGCACGTGCTGGCAAACTTCCCCGAGCGCAACGAGGAGTCCTATGCCCAGGTTGCCGCTCGCGCTGCGGCAGCTCGCGCCGCCGAGCAGACCCAGGCTGCTACCGAGGATGATGAGGACGAGGACGATTGGCGCAAGTACCTGTAATTGGTACGTGCTGACAGATGGGTCGAGCCGGCGGGAGAGGCTGCTTCCGTCGGCTTTTTACTGAGCGAGGGGCTTACGATGAAAAACGTTCTATGCTTTGGCGACAGCAACACCTATGGTTACGATCCGGCGGGCATGCGCGACGGCACCGCGGTGCGCTATGCGCAGGATGTGCGCTGGTGCGGCGTGGCCCAACGTGACTTAGGCGAGGGCTGGCATGTAATTGAAGAAGGCCTCAACGGCCGCACGACGGTACGCGACGACATGTGCCATCTGGACACCAATCTTAACGGCATCCGCGCACTTCCGATGCTGCTCGAGGCCCATAAGCCGCTGGACGCCATTGTGATCATGCTGGGCACCAACGACTGTAAGACGGTCTTTAACGTGACAGCTTCCGATATCGCCCGTGGCGCCATGGCGCTGATTCGCGCCGTCCGCGCGTTTCCGTGGACCGACGCTGCGCCTTGTCCGCGCATTCTGCTGATGGCGCCTATCAAGATCAAGCCGCAAATCGCCGATGTATATATGACCGATTTTGACGAGCGTTCCGTCGAGGCCTCGGAGCATTTTGGCGAGTACTACGCACATGTGGCTGAGCAGTTTGGCTGCGACTTTTTGAATGCCGCCGACTTTGCCGAGCCGGGCGATATCGACTATCTGCATATGATGCCCGAAAGCCACGAGAGCTTGGGACATGCCGTGGCGGCCAAGCTCCAAGAGATGCTCGGTGAGTAGCACGGCCCCAAACCACCGCAAAGGTGCCTGTCCCCTTTGCGGTGGTTTGGGCTGCGAATCTTAATACTGCCACATGTGATTGACGGGGCCGGAACCTTTGCCCATGTCAAAGCCGGCGGCGAGGGCGCCCGTTAGGTAGGCCTTGCCCGCGTTGACGGCGTCGGCAAGATCCATGCCCTGCGCCAGCGCGCAGGCGATGGCGGACGAGAGCGTGCAGCCGGTGCCGTGTGTGTTGTCGGTCTCGATGCGCTTGTGGCGGAACCACGTGGTGAGTGGATCTCCCAGATGGTTGCCCTCGTCATCGAGTGGCGCGGGTTCGGCCAGTACATCGTTGGCCTCGTTGACAAGATGCCCACCCTTAACGAGGGATGCGCAACCAAAGCGGCGGGTGAGGAGCATGGCAGCATTTTGCTGCGTGCGCTCGGAGTCGACCTCGTAGTCGAGCAGGGCCATGGCCTCGGGAATATTGGGCGTGATAACCGTCGCTAGCGGGAACAGGCGGCGGGTGAGCGCCTCGGCGGCATCTTCGGCAATCAGCCGTGCGCCCGAGGTGGCGACCATGACGGGGTCGACGACCACGTTTGTCGCGTTCCAAGCGCTCAGGCGGTCGGCGATAACCTCGATAATCTCGGCAGAGGAAACCATGCCAATCTTGACGGCGTTGGGGCGGATATCGTCAAAAACGGCATCGATCTGTGCCGCGACAATATCCGGGGAGATGTTCTGCACGGCGGTGACGCCCAGGGTGTTCTGTGCGGTGATAGCGGTGATGGCCGTCTCGGCATACAGGCGGTGCGCCGTGATGGTCTTGATGTCGGCCTGAATGCCGGCGCCACCGCTGGAATCGGATCCTGCGATGGATAGAACGGCAGGTACCTTACTGCGATCCATGTTCGCTCCCTTGTTCGGTCGGAATCAAATGGGTCTATAAGCCAGCATTATAAAGATGCCCGGGCCGACTCTATGTCGAACCCGGGCGGGCGATGCAATCTTTACGCAAATGCAAGCAAATGTTCACACGTCAACAATTGACAGGCACCGGCTCGCCGCCAGAAGCGGCCGCGGCGACAGGGCTAGTCCTCCATGCCGAGGTCGATCGTGGTGCCCTCGAAGATTTTGTTGACGGTGCGGACGGCGCACATCTTGCCACACATGGTGCAAGTGCCCTCGGTGGCGGCGGGGGACTCCTCGTAGCGCTTCCTGCCCGTAACCGGGTCGAGCGCGCACTTCCACATGGCGTCCCAGTCGAGCTTGCGGCGTGCCTGGCCCATCTTATCGTCCATGTCGCGGGCATGGGGCACCTTTTTGGCGATGTCGGCGGCGTGTGCGGCGATCTTGGTGGCCATGAGGCCGTCGAGCACATCCTGGGCGTTGGGCAGGCATAGGTGCTCTGCCGGTGTCACGTAGCACAGGAAGTCGGCACCGGAGCTGGCGGAGATGGCGCCGCCGATGGCAGCGGTGATGTGGTCGTAACCAACGCCGATATCGGTCACCAGCGGCCCGAGCACATAGAACGGAGCATTGTGGCACAGGCGCTTCTGCAGTTTCATGTTGGCGGCGATCTCGTCGAGCGCCATGTGACCCGGGCCCTCGACCATGACCTGGACGCCGGCGGCCCAAGCGCGCTTGCACAGCTTGCCCAGCTCGATCATCTCAGCGGTCTCGGTGGCGTCGTTGGAGTCGTAGAGGCAGCCCGGGCGGCAGGAGTCGCCGAGCGAAATCGTCACGTCGTACTCGTGGCAAATCTCGAGCAACTCGTCGTAGAACTCATAGAATGGGTTCTCGTTACCGGTGACCTCCATCCAGCCAAACAGCAGTGAGCCGCCACGGCTCACGATGTTCATCAGGCGGCCGGTCTCCTTAAAGGTCTTGGTGACCGACTTGTTTATGCCGCAGTGGATGGTCATAAAGTCCACGCCGTCCTCGGCATGCGCGCGCACGACTTCGAACAGGTCGTCCTTGGTGAGCTTGACCAGCGGCTTTTCCATGTAGCCGATGGCGTCGTACATGGGGACGGTGCCTACCATGAGCGGTGTCTCGTCGATGAGCTGCTGGCGGAACTGGCGCGTCTTGCCCGAGTTGGAGAGGTCCATGATGGCGTCGGCGCCAAAGTCCTCGGCGATCTTGACCTTCTTCCATTCCTCGGCGGCATCGGCCTTGTCGCCCGAGATGCCCAGGTTGACGTTGACCTTGGTGGAAAGGCCCTCGCCGACGCCAAAGGCGCGCATGCCCTTTTTGATGTGCACGATGTTGGCGGGAATGGCGATGCGGCCGTCGGCCACGCGCTCGCGGATGTACTCGGGGTCGCGATGCTCGCGCTCGGCGACCTCCTTCATCTGCGGTGTGATCTGCCCGGCGCGGGCGAAGTCGATTTGCGTGACGAGCTTGGGCTCGGTCTGTGTGCTCATTGGCACGGCTCCCTTCGTTGGCATTACCCATATCAGGTTTGCGGGTCAGGGCGGGCGCGCCCAATCTCAGCCTGCCGTCTTGTCCTGCAAGCTCCCCGTTTATGTAATGGGCTCAAGTATAGCTCGAATGGGTACGATTGGCCTAACGAGCGTGCCTGTGGGGAGGCGTACATGGAAGACAAGCATCTATATCGAGAGACGCAATGGGATGTATCGGCCGAGGAAAGCCGTGCGCACCATGGGTTGGTTGCGATTGGTTTTGCGGTGCTTGCCGTGCTGGTGATTGCCTTTTGTATTTGGACGTTCGGCGGTCCTAGCGGCGCCACCTGGGGGTTTGAAGCCGACGAGGGCCTGCCGATTATGACCATGAAAGTTTCTGGTGGCAACACGGTTGCCGCACCGGGCGACTATTGGTATCCGCGCGACGAGTTTGTGCAGCTGCAGCTGAGCGGCGGGTCTATTCCGGGCGAAGAAATCGAACGCGTGACGTTTGATGCGACGCTCAAAACGCTGACGGTGAAGCTCAAAGATCAAGGGGACGTGCCCACGACCATGGACATTGCGCTGACGGAATGGCGCTTGGAGCCCCCGGCGGGCGCTGCGGTATCCGAGGTGGAGCACGTTAAGATTACCTACCAAGATGGCTCGACGAGCGAGATTGCAAAGGCCGATGGCTTGGCGGAGTAATGGGGTGTTTGGAAACGGCGGGCCTATTGTGCCTGCGCGTTCATGAAAACCAGGGTGTTTTTGTCTGAAAGCTCGGGGATGTGCCGATAGCCGATGTTGAATGCGGTGAGTTCGCTTGCATCCTCGAGCTTGTTTTCTGCCATCCACCGCACCATGGAGCCGCACGCCTTTTTGCTGGCGGTCGACCGTTGGATGGGCTTCCCGTTGCGGATGCCCTCGCCAAAGAGGCATGTGACGGCCGTGGCGTCGTCCGCGAGGTGGGGCAGAACGGCTTTGGCATACTCTACGCTGGCGAGGTTGACGATCGTGGTGTTTGAGCCTGCCGGGGCGATAGCCCGCGCGAGCTTGTCGCTCCAAAACGCGTAGAGGTCTTGGGCATCGTCAACGGCGAGCTTCGCGCCCATTTCCAGCCGATACGGTTCGACGGCATGGAAGGGACGAACGCACCCGTAGAGGCCGGAGAGGATCCACAGATGGTCTTGCAGCCATGCGAGCTGCGCTGAATCCATCACCTCGGATGCCATGCTCTGGTATTGAATGCCGCGATAGGACATGACGGCAGGGGAGATGTGGCGAGCGAGTGCGGGATTGTCGAGATCGCCGCTTTTCAGGATGGGCCCGAACTCATGCAGGGTGTTGAGGCAAGGCCCCAGCAGTTTGTCACTCACGTTCCACAGCGCCTGCAGGCCGCCGCTGCCTTCATTCCGCTCGATATCTAGCAGTGCGCGGTGGAGGCGAGCCGTCTCGCGCACAAAGGGTGGGATGCCCAGGACTTCAAAAGCATCTTGGGCCGCGCGCATCTGCTTGGCGGGCGAAATGATGACCTGCAGCATGAACTCTCCTCTGCCAAAAAAGAAATTGCGGTGGAATACGGTCTGTTTTGGCCGTTTATGGGCCAGTTTAGTCCGTATTTCACCGCAACTGATGAAGGGTTGGTTAGGCTCGCTCGATGAAGGCCTTGTAGCCGCGATAGGCCTCGTAGATGTCGGCCTTGTTGGCGACCTCCCACAGGGCGTGCATGGACAGGACGGCAACGCCGGAATCGATGACGTTCATGCCGTACTTGGCCATGATGTAGGCGATGGTGCCGCCGCCGCCCGCGTTGACGCGGCCGAGCTCGCAGGTCTGGAAGTCCACTCCTGCCTTGTCCATGATGTCGCGAATGAGGGCCACATACTCGGCGTCGGCGTCGTTGGAGCCGCCCTTGCCGCGGCTGCCCGTGTACTTGTTAAAGCACAGGCCGCGACCCATAAAGGCGGCGTTTTTGGTCTCGAACTTGCCGGCATAGCCCGGGTCGAAGCCGGCGGACACGTCGGAGGAGAGCATGCGGCTGCGGGCGAGTGCGCGGCGCAGGGCCAGCGGGCTATCTTCGCCGGCGAGCGTCATGATCTCGGCGACGGTGTTCTCGAAGAAGCGACTTGTCATGCCGGTGGCACCCACGGAGCCGATCTCCTCCTTGTCGACGATGAGCGTGATGCTCGTGCGCTTCACGTTGGCCACATTGATCTGGGCGAGCATGGAGGGGTAAGCGCAGACGCGGTCGTCGTGACCATAGCCAAGAATCATGGAGCGGTCGAGGCCCATGTCGCGGGCGGGGCCGGCGGGCACGACCTCGATCTCGGCGGAGAGGAAGTCCTCCTCCTCGACGTCGTACTGCTCCTTGAGGATGTCCAGGAACATCTGCTTGACGGGCTCCTTGGGGGCGTCCTTGTCGTCCTCATCGAACTTGACGGGACGGCCGCCCACGATCACGTCGAGGATCTCGGCGTCGACGGCGTCCTTGGCGGGCTTGGCCATCTGCTCGCTCGAGAGATGGATCAGCAGGTCGGAGATGGTAAAGACCGGATCGTCGGCCTTGTCGCCGATATTGATGTCGACGGTGGTGCCGTCCTTTTTGCAGATGACGCCCACGAGTGCGAGCGGGGAGGCCACCCAGTGGTAGCTCTTGACGCCGCCGTAGTAGTGCGTGTCGAGGTAGGCCATGTCGCCGGCCTCGAAGGCGGGGTTCTGCTTAAGGTCCAGGCGCGGCGAGTCCACGTGCGCGCCCAGGATGTTAAAGCCCTGCTCGAGCGGGTCGGTGCCCAGGTTGACGAGCATAAGGTCCTTGCCGTGGTTAGCGGCATACACCTTGTCGCCTGCCTTGAGCTCGCGGCCTTCGGCGATTACGGTCTCCAGGTCGACGTATCCCGCCTCCTCGGCCATCTTGATGCCGGCCTTGACGCACAGGCGCTCGGTTTTGTTCTCACTCAAAAACTGCTTATAGCCGCGGCAAAGCTCCTCGAGCTCTTCGATTTGCTGTGGCGTGTACTTTTTCCATGCGCAGGGACGCTCCATGACGCAGGCTCCTTTCGGATCGATCGTGCTGGTTGATGTACCGTGAGCCATCGTATCACGCGCGGGCTCACGGTGGCGGGGGAGCTTGATGTGAGGTGGCCGCGGGGCGGGGAGCGTGTAAACTGGAGTGAGCAAACCGTGCCCAGCCTAAAGCGAGGTATTCAATATGTCTGACAAGCGCCGCACCTTTGCCGTTATCGACGGCAACTCGCTCATGCATCGCGCCTTCCACGCCGTGCCGCCGACTATGAACGCGCCGGACGGTCGCCCCACCAACGCGATCTTCGGCTTCCTGAACATGTTTCTTAAGATGATCGATGCCTTTAACCCCGACGGCGTGGTCGTGGCGTTTGATAAGGGCAAGCCGCGCGTGCGCATGGAGATGCTGCCGCAGTATAAGGCGCGGCGCCCGCCCATGGACCCCGATCTGCATGCGCAGTTCCCTATGATCAAGGAGCTGCTCGGTGCGCTCAACGTGCCGATTCTGCAGTCCGAGGGCTGGGAAGGCGACGATATCCTGGGTACTATGGCGCGCCTGGGCGAGCAGGCCGGCTGTGACATGCTGCTGGTGACCGGTGATCGCGACATGTATCAGCTTGTTACCGAGCACGTCAACGTGGTCTCGACCCGTAAGGGCCTGTCCGACGTTGCGATTATGACGCCCGAGAGCGTGGATGACCTGTATCACGGCATTACGCCGGCGCTCGTGCCCGACTTTTATGGTCTGAAGGGCGACACGTCCGACAACATCCCCGGCGTGCCGGGCATCGGTCCCAAAAAGGCGAGTGCGCTCATCGCACAGTACGGCAGCTTGGACGAGGTCATCGCGCATGCCGACGAGGTCAAGGGCAAGATGGGTGAAAACCTGCGTGCACACATCGACGACGCGCTGCTGAGCCGTAAGGTGGCGACCATCCGCACCGATGCGCCCGTTGAGCTCGATTTTGAGGCGACGTCCTTCCCGGCGTTTTCTGCCGATGAGGTTTCCGCGGCGCTGGGTACGCTTGGTATCACCGCCATGCAGAACCGTTTCTTGGCGCTGATTGGCGGCGAGGGCGGGGCTGCTGCTGCCTCCAGTGTGTTTGAGATACCTGCGATGGTTCGTGCAGCCGCCGGCGAAGCTGACGCGCTTGGTGCCGTTGCGGCTGAGGTCTCCCGCGCGATTGATGCCGACGAGTGGGTTGCCGCCGTGGTGGACGACGACAAGGAAGAGGGCGCGCTCTTTGGACTGACGCGCACGCTGTGGCTGGCGACGTCCAAGGGCCTGTTCGCGCTCGAGGAGGGCGACAGCTGTGCGGCGGCTGAGGTTGAGGGCTTCAACTTCGTCCACGGCGTGATTGCCGGCGTGCTCGCGCGTCTGTTTATGGAGGGTCGCGTGGCGAGCCCGGATATGAAGGCGCTGTTGCACGAGCTTTCGCCCATCGATTCTTCTGAGCCCGAGCTTATGGACCCGCTGGCAGTCGATTCCACGCGCATCTTCGATACCGTGGTTGCCGCCTACCTGCTGGATTCCGACCGCTCCGAGTTCGATGAGGCGTATCTGGCCGATACCTATCTGCAGATGGCGCTGCCTGCGGCGCGCGGTGCAGAGGGTGCCGGCGAGGACGCCCCCGCGCCCGCCGCTCGCACGGCGGCCTTAACGCTGGCGCTGGTCGCACCGCTGCGCGACCGCATGGCCCGTGAGAACGCCACCAACGTGTTCGACGGCATCGAGATGCCGCTTGTGCCGGTGCTTGCCAAGATGGAGCGCGCGGGCATGCTCGTAGACCCCGACCGTCTGCATAGTCTGTCCGAGGGCCTGGCGACTCAGATTGCCGAGGTCGAGCGCAGCATTCGTGACCTGGCGGGTGACGAGACCTTTAATATTGGCAGTCCCATGCAGCTGTCGCATGTGCTCTTTGATGTGATGGGGCTTCCAACCAAGGGCCTCAAGAAGACTAAGCGCGGCTATTATTCGACCAACGCCAAGGTGCTGAGTGACCTTGCCCGCGACCACGAGATCGTGCGCCTGATTTTGGACTGGCGTGAGAAGTCCAAAATCAAGTCCACCTATCTGGACACGTTGGGCCCGCTGCGCCGCGGTGACGGTCGTGTGCACACCACGTACAACCAGACCATCACCGCGACGGGGCGTCTGTCTTCGAGCGACCCTAATCTGCAAAACATTCCGACGCGCTCGGAGCTGGGGCGTACCGTCAAGACGGCGTTTTCGGCAGGCGAGGGAAGCGTCTTTTTGGCGGTGGACTACTCGCAGATCGAGCTGCGTCTGCTGGCACATCTCTCGGGTGACGAGCACTTGGTGCGCGCCTTTAACGAGGGCGAGGACTTCCATGCCGAGACGGCGGCGCGCGTGTTTGGTGTGCCGGTGTCCGAGGTAACGCCCGACCTGCGCAGTCGCGCCAAGGCCGTGAACTTTGGCATCGTGTATGGCCAGCAGGCCTACGGCCTGTCGCAGTCGCTGCATATCTCGATGGCCGAGGCGCGCGACATGATCGACCGCTACTACGAGGCCTACCCGGGCGTGCGTACGTTCCTCGACAACGTGGTGGCGCGCGCCAAGCAGACGGGCTACGCCGAGACCATGTATGGCCGCAGACGCCATATTCCCGAGCTCAAGGCCAAAAACCCGCAACTCCGCGGCTTTGGCGAGCGCACGGCCATGAACCATCCCATGCAGGGCACCGCAGCAGACATCATCAAGATCGCCATGGCCCGCGTAAGTCGTCGCCTGGAAGAAGAAGGCTTTGCCGCCCACATGATCCTGCAAGTGCACGACGAACTGGACTTTGAGTGCCCCATCGACGAAGTCGAGCGCCTAACCACCATGGTCCGCGACGTCATGGAACACGTAGTAGACCTCCGCGTCCCCCTAATCGCCGAAGCTTCGACTGGAGTGACCTGGGCAGACGCCAAGTAAGGGCACGACCACAATTCCAAAGCAATACAAAACCAGAAGGACGCCCCTCATCAACAAGGAGCGTCCTTCGTTCAATAAAAATCAGCCAAAGTATCTAGGCGCCAAGACGCCATCCATGCGGCAAGCAAGTCAACGTAGCCATGCCCGGGGCCGGCCGTTTGATTTTTGTAGATTCCGCACGAGCCGAAGGCCACTTAATGTGGCCTTCGAGCGAGCCCAGGACTTGAC
>JAXJIC010000044.1:0-43819 GCA_036298925.1 Collinsella aerofaciens | reverse complement strand
GGCGCCGACCTGCTGTTCCAGCTGGTGAACAGGCGCTACGCGCTCAAGCGGTCGACGATCGTCACGACCAACGTGCCGGTCGGCAGGTGGGGCGACGTGTTCGGCAGCAACGTCACGGCCTCGGCGGTCGCCGACAGGCTTTGCCACCACTGCGCGATGATCAAGATAACGGGCCGGTCGTACCGCCTGAAGGACGTGTCCATCGGCGGTGAGGACGGGAAGGAGGATGGCGCCTAGGCGCCGAAAGCGGCGCATCCGCGTTGGCGAATCCGGCGTATCCGCGTTGGCGCGATTGGCGAAAATGCGTTGGTGGAAATGGTGAAAATTATATTGACGCTAACACGGGGGAGATGTCGTGGGCGAGTATCGCCTTGGCCATCCTGGCGGCGTCGTTCCTGTCGTTCTTGGAGGCCGAGTCGGCGGCCGACCTGGGGATCTTCGAGACCGCGGCGACGACGCACTCGACGCCGAGCCCGGCGAGCTCCCTTTGCGGGGCGAAGCCGAGGTAGCCGCTCTCGTAGGCCGCGAGCGACGGCCCGGGGAACCCATCCATCCACCCGGCGATCTCGCCCCAGGGGTTGCCGGGGAACCTCCTCGTCACGGCCTCGCCGGTGTCCGCGTCGAGGGCGCAGACGGTGGTCGACCTCAGGTGGACGTCCATCCCGAACGCGGTAGAATACTTTGGCATGGGAGCCTCCCAACCTCGTTGCGGCGCGGCTGCGCCTATGGCACTTCGACATCATTGTCGCAGCCCCGACCCGCGGTCACGAGCGGGGGCTCCTATCTTTTTAGTGCCCTCGGATTGGGTCATAGTGTCTGTCGTTGCCAAAACATCGGCGTTGCCGTTGTTGGGGTAGTCATTGGGGACGTTCTTAAACGACTAGTCGTTGGGGACGTTCTTGTTTGACTAGTCGTTTAAGAACGTCCCCAATGACTAGTTACCGGTTTTGGCCTGTGTGCGGGCTCAAAGTGGGAGATTATCCACGCTCGTTAGATGAGCGTCCAAAAATCCACGCTCGTCGCTACTTGAGCCCCGGGAGGCGGGTGTAGGGAAACGAGCGCTCCAGGAATTCGGAGCA
Source organism: Collinsella aerofaciens (assembly GCA_036298925.1). GTDB lineage: Bacteria > Actinomycetota > Coriobacteriia > Coriobacteriales > Coriobacteriaceae > Collinsella > Collinsella aerofaciens_BN. The sequence continues at coordinate 42,740 of JAXJIC010000044.1, read as the reverse complement.
GTGGGCGTAGTCTTTGGCGAAGTAGCTGCTGTAGAGCGAATCGAGCACGTATTGCACGGCGATGTGGCTCGCGAACTGCGTGATGCGATGCGTCATGCTCTCGTGGTCACTCACCGTAAGGTAGGCGGCAAAGCCGGGATGAATGCGCGCGCAATAAGGCGTACCGATGACGATGACCGGGACATGCCGACTGCTGAGGATCGGCAAGATGTCCTTGAGGTTGGGGGCAAGGCCGCTGTAAGAGATGACGATTGCCACATGGTCGGGGCCCGAGGCGAGTGCCGTTCGTACCTGGGCCTCGACACCGTCGTGGCACGTTGCGCTTTTGCCGGCGGAGAGCAGGCGGTCGCGGAACATTCCCGCTGGATAGAGGTTGTGCGAGCCCGTGTAGATGTCGACCTGTCGGGCGTTCGCGATGAGCTTGGCGGCGTGGTCAAGCTGCGTGGGGTCGAGCAGCTCTTGCGTTTCGGCCAGCGTGGTCTGGTAGAGCCCCTCCATGCGCTCCATAACCTGCGCGGGGCTGGACGTAGCATCAAAGGGAAAGTTGATGTCCACGTCGCGGCGGTTTCCCGCCTCGGTTGCCAAGCGAATAAGCTCGACCTTGAGATCCTTGAAGCCTTCGAGACCGAGCTTTTTGCAAAAACGGTGTACGCTCGCGACCGAAACGTTGGTGCGCGCGGCAAATTCCTTAATAGAAAGACCGCGGATGTCCTGACCGATGGCAAGGGCTGCAATGCCGAGCTGTTGCTCGGTGGGGGTGAGGCCCTGCGCTTCGGTGATCTTGCGTTTGATATCCATGCGAACTCCCACACTCGCCAAACCTGCCAAAAAGGGACAGGTTTATTTTGGCAGGTTTTGCCCGCAAAGGGTAACGGGGCCGAGGATGCCGCTGGGGGTGACGGGCTCAGTGAGGGCGAAGATGTCGGGGATTGCATGGTCGAGCGTGTTGATGACGTCGATCGTGAGCTCATGCGCACCGGCGGAAAGTGCGCCGGCGGCAAAACGGTAGGGCGGGCAGATGCGTGTGCCGAGCGGGCGTCCATCGAGCGTGAGCGTCGCGGTTTCGTAGACGTCTCCCAGGTTGATCGTGGCGTCGGCGCAATCGTTGGCCAGCTCAAACGACGCATGATATCGGTAGGTGCCGCAGGTGCCGGTGAACAGATCGGCTGTAAGGTCGCGCAGGTGCTTGAGCTTTTGCGGTTCACCAAAGGCGCCATTGCTGCCGGCAGGGGAGAGGGCAACGGTCCATGGGCCTTCGATGCGCAGGCCGAGCGATGTATCAGCGTCGATTACGCCGTCTCCGGGCGCATCCTCGCTGCTCGCTTGCAAAACAACGATGCAGCTCTCGAAGGGTGCGAGCTCCAGTGCACCGTCAAACGCAACGGGCTCGGCACCGTTTAGCAGGTCGAGCCGCGTGCCACAAAGGCGCTCGCCTGTCGCAAGTGCAACCGTGCAGTCGATGTGCTCGCGTGGGTGCTCGTTGACGAGTATAACGTGGGTCTCGCCTGCTCGCTCGTAGCGAAGTGCGCGTAGCCAGGGCTGCGGTGTGTCAGGCACAACGGTCTGCAGTCCCGCGCTTGCAAGCGCGCGGGCGACATCGGCGAGCGGCGTTGCGACGAGCCCTTCCAGCTCGACCGCGCCATCGGAATCGTAGAATGCGCCGGGCACCTCGTCGACGGCAAGCACCATAACGCCTGCATCCGTCATGTATCTCGCCGCCTTTGCCGTCTCCGCGCCAATAAACGTAGCACCGGGCATAACAAATGCCTGGTAGTGGCAGTTGTTAACACCAAGCAATCCGTCGGCAAACGAAACCTTGTAGCGACCCTTGTCCTCAAAAGCCTCGGCGGGCACAAAATCAAAGTCGATTTGCGCGCGCGTGAGCTCTGCCGCCACGCGCTCGATGGGCATGGCGCTACCGGCCCATTCGGCATCGGCATGGTACAGGATGGCGACGGGGCGCGTGGCACAGCCTCCCGAAAGCAGCGTTGCCGTACGGTTCATATAGCTCATGAGCTGGCCAAAGTGCGGCCACTGCGGGTTGTTGCCGTGCGCGTAAAAGTGCGGCGGGCAGTCCCAATCGGGGAAGGGCGCCATGCTAAACGCGTGCGGCGTAAACCAATTGACGCCGCGGACGAGCATGTGGTCGGCAATCCACTTCATCTCGCGCAAGCCCTCGTGCCAGCCGAAGGCGCCAAAGACCTCGGCCATGCAGCGCCCTTGCTTTTTGGGGTCGAGGCGCGCGGCCGAAGAGCCCAGTTTGGCAAGCGCGTAGGTAAAGAACTCCATGTTCCATGCGCCATGGAAGTAGCTGTAAGGGCCGTGGTCGATGCCAGGGGCGAGCTGGTTAATAACAACATCGATGCCCGCCATGTCCTGACCGGCGACAGCACGGAAGTAGTGCCCAGCGCCCTGGCCCAAGCGCGTGTGGCAGCTCTTGTCCTCGATTACATGGCCAATGTGCATAACGCCGCGCTCGCGGCACCAGTCGCCAATCTGCTCGTCAAAGCACGTACGGTAGAGCTGCGTGGCGATGTCCATGTAAGTGTGGCGGACCCGAGCGCCGGCGGGGTCGCGCGTCCAAAGCTCACGGAGCTCACTCAGCCAATTCGCGCCCAGTGCCTCGTGCAGGCGTCGCGCAAGTTCGTCCGACCATGGCAGCGCCATGTCGCCGCGTCCGATAAAGCTGCTGGTAGAAGCGTCTTCGAGGGTCGCACCTTTTTCGTTCATAAAGCCCGGTTCATCGGTAAAGAACCCCAGAATGGTCTTGCCGAACTCGTCGCCCAGATGCTCAAACGTGGGTTCGTAGACGGCGTTGATGAGCATGCGACACGAATCGGCATCGACCATGTTGATGTATTCATCGCGAAAGCCGGTCTTTTGGCTGGTGACGTAGAGTTCGAGGGCGGTGACACCGGCGGGAGCGTCAAAGCGCAGGCAGGCGGGAGTGCCTCCCTCGGTTTGCTCAACGGCGAGCTCAAGGTCGAGCGGCACGCCGGCAGCGTCAAAACCCGCCGCGCCCACAAAGTGCTCCGTGGGATCCATGAGGTTGCCGAGCTTGATGGTCGTGGATGGCTGGGGTCCAACGACCGTCACCGTGTGATGCTTAAGCACGGTCTTCTTGAGCGCGGGGTCTACATCCTCGCCTGCAAGCGCGCCGTTGGCGTAGCCCGTGGGAAAGTGGGCATCATCGAGCAGCCAGATCTTCAGGCCCAGGCGCTTGCACTCGCCAATGATAAAACGCAGGTCGGACCACCAGCCATCGCGGCAAAACTTGGGATGCGTGCGCGACTCAAGGCAGACTTCGCGGATGTCCGCCCCGGCAATCTGCTCTAAGTATTCGGTAATCGTCTCGCGTTCTTCGCCCTTGAGCCACAAGAACGGAAGCACATGGTTGTCATATGCCGCCATACCTACTCCTCTAAAACCAACCTTTTAAATCGATTGAAGTCAGAGTACGCCGCGCGCGCTGCCCTGCTAATATCAAAACCACGGCAGAATATGACTAAATCAACGATGGTGGCGCTATGGATATCGCACGTTTGGACAATCTTTTGCTCGAGCTGACCGACAGCGAGCGCGCTTACTGCGCGGGCGCCCGCTATGACTGGAACAATGCATTTAGTCAGGGCCAACAGGCAGATATCGATGGCAGGCATGTCCATAAAATCGGTAACGCGACATACGCCCCGCACCAAGAAGGCATGCCCGAGGGCCTGTCGATTGTGCGCAATTCACGCTTTAACCCCGTGCCGGAGCACGTGCACGATTATGTCGAAATCAGCTATGTCTATCGAGGGCGTGCGCCACAGGTTGTCAATGGTACGCAACTCACGCTCGCCCAAAACGAGGTACTTCTGCTCGATGCCGCATGCCCGCATGCCGTAGGCGAGCTCGGCGAGCACGACCTGATGTTGAGCATTGTCATTTCGCGGCCGATGCTGCGCCGCAGCCTGGAGCAAAGCCTTTCGTCCGCAAGCGCCGTCTCGCAGTTCCTGCTCAACGCACTTAACGACGAGACCGATCATCGCGGGCATGTGCATTTCCGCACGGGCGCTAGCCGTCGGGTGCGCCGGTATATGCAGGAGATGTTGTGCGAGCTCCTGGGGCCGACGTCAGCGAGCCCCCAGATCGTGTCGAGGCTGTTTGAGCTGCTGCTGGTCGAGCTCGTGCAAAGCTACGAGGCAGCGCTGCTGCAAACGGACGGCCCCGCGCTTCCCTCGGCGCAGGTTGCAGCGGCGATGAGCTACATCGAGCGTCAAGCTCGCGACTGTACCCTCGAGGACCTAGCCCGCCACCTGCACCTGAGCCCCAACTACGCAAGCGCCCTGCTCAAGCGTCAGACAGGCCGCACGTTTATGTAGCTGGTGCAAGAGAGCCGCCTAGCGCGCGCGGCGACGCTGCTCGATGCCGGCGCCATCGCGGAGGTCGCAGCGCACGAGGCGGGCTATGCCAACATGAGCTTCTTCTACAAAAAGTTTGCCGAGCGCTATGGCTGCACGCCGGCTGCCTATCGTCAGCGTTTGCCCAGATAAAACCGACCAAAATAAACCTGTCCCTTTTTGGCAGGTGTCAGGAAGTGTCAGGGGCGGGCAGGCGGCGGGGTGCCGCTGCGAAAAGAAGTATCGGGTTTGGCGCCCCCGCCTCCGCATGTCTCCCGCGTGGGCGATACTCGGCTTATCGACCCACGATGCAAAGGAGATGCTCATGGCAAACATCAAGTTCCCCGAGGGTTTCTATTGGGGTGGCGCCACCGCCGCCAATCAGTTTGAGGGCGCTTGGAACGTGGACGGCCGCGGCGCTTCCGTCGACGACCACTTCCTGGGCGGCAGCTACAAGGAGCCGCGCCAGATCACGATCGACATCGATCCCAACCGCTTCTACCCCAACCATGACGGCATCGACTTCTACCATCACTACGAGGAAGACATCGCGCTGTTCGCCGAGATGGGCTTCAACATGTTCCGCATGTCCATCTCTTGGAGCCGCATCTTCCCCAACGGCGACGATGCTGAGCCCAACGAGGCCGGCCTCGCCTTCTACGACCGCGTTTTCGACTGCTTGCGCGCTCACAATATTGAGCCGCTCGTGACCCTCTCGCACTACGAGATGCCCTATCACCTGGTCGAGAAGTACAACGGCTGGGCGAGCCGCGAGCTCATCGGCTTCTTTGAGAAGTATTGCCAGACCGTCTTCGACCGCTATCAGGACAAGGTCAAGTTCTGGCTCACCTTCAACGAGATCAACTGCGGCACCATGGACATGGGTGCCATGATGGAGACCGGCCTGATCCAGGGCTTCGAGGGCCCGGCAAGCGCCATCAAGACCACCGCTCAGCAGCGCTTCCAGGCCCTGCATCACCAGTTTGTCGCCAGCGGCCGCGTCGTGCGCTACGCCCACGAGCACTACCCACAGTTCAAGATGGGCAACATGGACTGCTTTATCCTCTCCTACGCCGCCACGTGCGATCCGGTCGACGTGTTCGCCACGCAGCAGCAGATGAACTCCATGAACTGGTACTGCTCCGATGTACAGGTGCGCGGCAAGTACCCGTTCTACGCCAAGCGCTTCTGGGCCGAGAACGATGTCGAGCTCGCGATGGAGGACGGCGATCTGCAGGATATCGCCGATGGCAAGGTCGACTTCTACACCTTTAGCTACTACATGTCCGGTACCGTGGGCACCCACAAGGACCACGAGATGACCGAGGGCAACATGACCTTTGGCGGCAAGAACCCCTACTTGGAGTCCACCGACTGGGGTTGGCAGATCGACCCGCTGGGCCTGCGTATCGCGCTCAACGAGATTTACGCCCGCTACGAGATTCCGCTGATGGTGGTCGAGAACGGCATGGGCGCCTACGATGAGGTCGAGGAGGACGGCTCCATCCACGACCCGTATCGTATCGCTTACTTGCGCAGCCACATCAAGGCCATGGGCGAGGCCATTGCCGACGGCGTCGACCTGATCGCCTACACCTGGTGGGGCCCCATCGACCTGGTGTCCGCCGGCACCGGCGAGATGCGCAAGCGCTACGGCTTCATCCACGTCGACAAGTACGACGACGGCACCGGCACCTACGAGCGCCGCCGCAAGGACAGCTTCTTCGCATACCAGAAGATCATCAAGTCCAACGGCACCGAGGGCCTGGATTAATCGACAATATGAGTGCCACTGGGGAAAGGTTTTGGGAAGGGCTTGGAAGGGCTTGCGATTCGAGCCCTCGCCTTAGTATTTTGGTCATTTGGCACTATAATCACCATAGGCATGCGCATAACGTTGCGCTTAATCAAGAGGAGAAAACGTATGGGTCTGTTTGATATGTTCAAGAAGAAGGCTGAGCCCGCGGCAGCTGCTGCTCCGGCCTCCATCTCTGCTTCTGCCGGCGCCGACGTGCTGTGCTCGCCCGTCAAGGGCAAGGTCATCAAGATGGCCGACGTGCCCGATCCCGTCTTTGGTGGCGAGGTTCTGGGCAAGGGCTGCGCTGTGTGGCCCGAGGACGACCTGGTCTACGCTCCCTGCGACGGCAAGGTGACCGTCACCATGGGTCACGCCGTGGGCCTGCAGTCCGATAGCGGCATCGAGGTTCTGGTGCACGTTGGCGTCGATACTGTCAACATGAACGGCGACGGCTTCGAGGGCTTCGTCAAGGCTGACGACGTCGTGAAGGCCGGCCAGCCCATCCTCAAGATCGACCGCACCAAGATCGCTGCTGCCGGTTACAAGGACTGCGTCGTCGTGGCCGTGTCCAACACCGCCGAGTTTGCCGACGTCGAGCTTACCGTCGAGGCCGAGTCTGCCGTCGCCGCCGGTGACGCCATCGTTAAGGTCGTCCGCAAGTAGTCTGCGGCATCCAGAAGATGCACAAGGGTGGTCGGGTTGTCCGGCCACCCTTTTTTAATGGGCTAAGCAGGTGCGTTTTATTGCAGGGGGGTGTCTCTATGGTTGACAAAACCATAGAGACACCCCCCGGGCCCTCTACGGGGCAGGGGCAGACGGCCATCCGGGGCGGTCGGTCGGCGACCATCGGTACGGCCCAATCGTAATGCCTTGAAGGTGAAGGGCCGCCCTTATGGACGACTCAGACTGTAATGGGGCTTGCTTCACGGGCCATTTGTTCGTCAAATTGAGCCGTCCGCGCTTTTGCGACGTAGGGGTTTGGACGGAGCCGCTAATATGAACTTACTGTTGCGACGTGCGCTGCGCGAGGAACGCGGTGCCGCTTGTTTGGAGGACTGTCATGAAAAAGAAGCTGCTGCTTGCGCCCCTGATGGCTGCCCTGGTCACGTGCGTGGTTTTGCTTTCCGGCTGCGGAGGGCCTTCGGTGGAGGAGCTCATCACCAACGACCTTACGAGCCAGTTTGACGAGATCAAGAACGGCGGAGATGACTTCCTCTCCGGTCTGGAAAAGGCTTCGGGCGACGAGTTTGAGCAGCTGGGTATCGATCCCAAGGAGTATGCCAAGAGCTATCTCGAGGGCTTTGACTACAAGATCGGCGATGTGACGGTTGACGAGGACAAGGGTACTGCGACTGCCGAGGTCACCATCACCTGCAAGTCCATGAACAAGATCGTCGAAGATTTCGCCACCCAGTATCAGGAGAAGGTCGCCGCACTCGATACGACGCCTTCCGAGGACGACCTGTACAAGATGGCCGGTCAGGTGATGGTCGACGTGACCAAGGCCGCTAAGACCAAGGACACCAAGGTCACCTTTAAGTATTCCGCCAACGAGGATAACGAGTGGTCTGCCGACGATTCCGCAACCACCGAGATGATGAATGCGATGATGAGCTAGGGGGTTACGCGGTTTTGCCAAACCGCGTAACTGCTCGACGCCGCAAACGCCCCTAAGCGGCAATCTGACGTTCAATTTCAAGCGCGCGACCAGAAGGTCAGCGCCCTTTCATTTCACGTCACCTTGCTCGCTTAGGGGCGTTTTCGCTGTCCGTCCTCTACCTGCAACGTTGCCATGGTAGTCATTGGGGCGGCACTTGGGGACACTTCTTTGGTGCGGGGGGCAGCTAAAAGAGTCCCGTCCCACATTAGCTGCCCGTGGGAGGGATGAGCGGTTACTCGCCCAGCACCAGCGCCGCGAGCTCTGCCTGGGTGTCCACCACGTAGTCGGCGCCGGCGGCTTCCAGCTCTGCGCGGCCGCGGAAGCCCCAGCTGACGCCCGCGCTCTTAAGGCCGGCGTTGTGGCCGGTCAGGATATCGACATTGGAATCGCCCACATAGAGCGTGGTTGCCGGATTGGCGCCCAGCTCCTCCATCACATGTAGCGTAACAGGCGCCTCGGGCTTGGGGGGAAACGCATCGATGCGGCCCTGCACCAGCGCAAAGCGCTCGGAACCAAAATACTTCTCGATAAGCGGAGCCGCCGAGACGTGGTCCTTGTTAGTGAGCACGGCAGGCTGCACGCCCGCGGCGCGCAGGCGGTCGAGCATCTCGATCGTACCGGCATAGGGGGCGGTGTGGTCCTCCTTGTGCTCGCCGTAGTAAGCTCTAAACTCGGCAAGCGTTTGCTCAAACATACGGCTGTTGCCCGCATACTCGGCAGGCATAAAGCGCTCAACCAGCTTGAGCATGCCGTTTCCCACCTTGTAGCGGTACTCGTCAACGGCAAATGTGGGCCAGCCGTGCGCTTCGCAGGTATGGTTGCCGGCGGCCGCCAGGTCCTCGAGCGTGTTGAGGATGGTGCCGTCCAGGTCAAAGATCACATGGGAAAAAGCTGCTGCCATGGGTGCTCCTGCCGCTTGAGTTGTAAAACGCACCCCATGATACTGGGCATGCGTGCCGGGCATGTTTGGAATCTGAATATCTTTAATAGCCCTGAGCCTTTGTCGTTAGCAAATCCTCGGCAGCTGTTCTCCCACGAGCATATCGAGGATGCGGGTCGAGCCCCAGCCGGTGCGCACGCGCACGGCGGGATGGGCGCCCTCGGCAAGTGGCAGCACGCGACCGATGATGGCGGCATTCTCGCTGTAGCGGGCGGCGCGCATGGCGGCTAGCGCGGCATCGGCTTGCTCGGCCGGCACGACAGCAACCATCTTGCCCTCGTTTGCCACCTGCAGCACATCGTAGCCGAGCATCTCGCAGGCTGCCTGCACGTCTGGGCGCACGGGCACGGCATCTTCGTCGACCTCCATGGTAACACCGCTGGCCTGGGCAAACTCGTTGAGTGTGGACGCCAGGCCACCGCGCGTGGGGTCGCGAAAGCAGCGCGTGTCGGGCGCTGCGGCCAAAACGTCGGCAATCAGGTGGTTGAGCGGCGCAGCGTCGCTTTCGATTGTGCTCGAAAACGCCAAGCCCTCGCGCTGGCTCATGATGGCGATACCGTGGTCGCCGAGTGTGCCCGACACCAGGATGGCATCGCCGGGCTGGCAGTTGGCGCCGCTGAGCGCAACGCCCGCGGGCACTTCGCCCACGCCGGCGGTATTGATGTAGACGCCGTCGGCCCCGCCGCGCTCGACCACCTTGGTGTCGCCCGTGATTATGGACACGCCCGCCTCACGCGCCGTTTCGGCCATCGTCTGCACAATCAGGCGGAGCTTATCCATGGGATAGCCCTCTTCGAGGATAAACCCGCACGACAGGTAGCGCACGTTGGCGCCCGAGGTCGCGACGTCGTTGACGGTTCCGCATACGGCGAGGCGGCCGATGTTGCCACCGGGGAAGAACTGCGGCGAGACTACAAAGCTGTCGGTCGACATGGCGATGCGCCCGCTCGCGGGCAGCGTGGCGACGCCGGCGTCGTTGCCCGCGAGCAGCTCGGGCGATCCAAACGCATCCAAAAAGACCTCATCGATGATGCGCTTCATCATCTGACCGCCAGAGCCGTGGCCCAACAGGACGGTGCTATCGGTGGCAGTACGGGACATATCGAAAACTCCAATCGTGGGTGGTGCCAGTGTGCGGGTGCGTCCGGACTAGTTACGGTAGCGGTAGTACGCCGCGCAGCTGCCCTCGGAGCTCACCATGCACGGGCCGACGGGGTGCTCGGGCGTGCAGGTGCGGCCAAAGAGCGGACAGCTGCTCGGCGTAATGGCCCCGCGCAGCACGTCGCCGCAGCGGCACCCACGCGGCTCGACCGTCGCCTCAACGGGCACGTCAAAGCGAGCGCGGGCATCAAAGCGCGAGAACTCGGGGCGGATGGAAAGGCCCGAGTTAGTAATCGGCCCCAGCCCGCGCCACGTGGTGTCGCATGGCTCAAACACCTGCTCGACCAGCTGGCGCGCTACGGGGTTGCCGTCTGCGTTGACGCCACGGCGGTAGGCGTTGTCAATCGCGGGCCTGTCCTCGACAACCATCTGGACCAGCATGCAGATGCCCTGCAGGATATCGACCGGTTCAAATCCCGTGACCACGCCCGGGGTATCGAACTCGTCGACCAAAAAGCCAAAGGGCGCCAAGCCCGTGATGGTGGCGACGTGGCCCGGCAGGATAAAGCCGTCGATGGCGGTCTCGGGGTCGTTGGCGATGGCGCGCAACGCCGGCGGCGTGGTCTTGTGGGCGCAATAGACCGAAAAGTTCAAAAGCCCGCGCGCATCTGCCTCCAGGATGGCGGCGGCGATGGTGGGCGTTGTGGTCTCAAAGCCCACACCCATAAAGATGACCGGGCGGTCGGGGTTTTGCTTGGCAATGTCGAGCGCGTCGAGCGGGGAATAGACGATGCGAATATCGCGCCCTGCCGCCTTTTGCGCAGCGAGTGAGGTGGACGATCCAGGCACGCGCATCATGTCGCCAAAGGTGGTGATGATGGCGCGGTCTATGTTGGCGAGCGCGATCGCGTGGTCGATGTCGCGGTTGGCGGTGACGCAGACGGGGCAGCCTGGGCCGCTCAGCAGCTTGAGCCCGGCCGGCATAATGGAGCGAAAGCCATAACGCCCGATGCTCACGGTATGCGTGCCGCAGACTTCCATAAGGTTGATGGCGCGGTCGCCGACAAGCTCATGAATGCGCTCGATGAGCTCGCGAGCCAGCTTGGGATCGCGGAATGCCGAGAAATCGATACCGGAGCGCGCCGGCTGCTCGGGCGCCACTAGTAAGCCTCCGCCGGGTCGGTGGTCAGCTGGTCTTCTTCGACCAGCTCGGACATGGCATTAACAAGCTCGAGCGTTTCCTGTGCTTCCTGCTCGTCGACAATCTGGATGCCAAAGCCGGCGTGTACGAGAATATAGTCGCCAACCTGCGCCGTCGGCACGAGTCGTAGCGACACGGGGCGCTCGATGCCCATCATGTCGACGGTGGCCTTGAGGTCGTCGTCGCGTTTGACTACTTTACCGGGAACGGCAAGGCACATAATGTTCCTCTTTTATACGCTTTGCGCTGGATGGGCGCTTAATAATCCATCAGTTGATGGTAGCGCTCGCGGGGTTCGCGGGCAAACGCGTTACGCCTGTGAGACGGTTGGGCACAGCGGCGTGTGAGGGCGAGCTACTGCGATGCAATCTGCGCAAGACGAGTGCGTGCGACTGCTGCCTGACCGTAGGCGATGCAGCCGTCATTGACGGGTACGGTGTGGGGGACAAGGACAGTAAAGCCTGCGCTTTTGAGCTCGCGGGTGAGAAGCTGAAGCAGAAGTCGGTTCATGAACACGCCGCCCGAGAGCGCGACGGTGTCGATGCCCTCGTGCACGCAGATATCGCTGGCGATGCGCGCCGAAGAGCGCGCGACGGCGACATGGAAGTCGAGTGCGAGCCTGTCGGCGGGCGCTCCGGCTTCAATTCCTCCCAAAAGTGCCTCAAAGAGTGCTTTCTGGTTCAGAACATAGGGGCCGTCCAGCCACGATGGGCCAGATGCGAAATAGCCGGCGTTGTCGTCGGGAAAATGGGCGATTTCGTTGTCGAGCGCGCGCCAGGCGGCAGCCTCAAGCTCGATGGCGGGTTCGCCCTCGTAGGTTGCCTTGTCGCAGATGCCCAGAATTGCTGCCGCGGCATCAAAAAGACGCCCCATGCTGCTGGTACGCGGGCTGTTGATGCCGCGCTCGATCATGGTGGCTGTCACGCTGCGCGTTTGTTCGTCGAGGCTGTCCAAAAGCCGAGCGGCACCTGGGTGCTCGAGCAGGCCGAGCTCACTGAGCAGGGCGAAGGCGTTGCGGCGGGCGTCGCGCACGGAGGCCGCCCCACCGGGGAGCGCCCAGGTGCGCAAATGCGCGGCGCGCTCAAAGCCGCCAAGGCTGGCAACAAGAAACTCGCCGCCCCAAATGGTCCCATCGGTGCCGGCGCCGGTGCCGTCAAAGGCGATGCCAAGGACGCGCGCGTCGGTTGTAAGCTGGCCCGCGGCGATGGCTTCGGCCATTACGCTCGCGATATGCGCATGATGGTGCTGCACCTCGACGAGCGGCAGATTGCCTTTTCGCGCCTGCTCGCGCGCCCACTGGCCCGATAGATAGCTGGGGTGTACATCGCAGGCCAAGGCGGCGGGCGCCAAATCAAAGAGATCTTCCAAGCGCGTGCGCGCGGCGTTCCAGGCATCGAAGGTCCCGCCGTTTTCAACATCGCCGATATGTTGCGACACAAAACAGGTTGCCTTGCCGTTCGTCCCTTCACGCGTGAGCGCAATCGTGGCCTTTTGTTGTGGCCCGCAGGCAAGCACGCAGGACGGAGCGCGGTCGAGCGCCGGCAACGGCAGCGGCTGGGGTGCATATCCGCGAGCGCGGCGCACGGGCATAACGGTGCCGTCAACCACGCGCACCACGGAATCGTCATAGCGCGAGAGGATCGCGCGGTCGTTACCGAGCAACGCGTCGGCGATGCCGGCAGCAACGAGGTGTTCCCAGGCAAGGTCGTCGTCGGTCTCGATGGGTTCTTCGCTCAGGTTTCCGCTGGTCATGACGAGCGCGTGCATACCGCAGGCTTCTGCCGCGGCGAGCAACAGATGCTGAAGCGGCGTATAGGGGAGCATGACGCCGAGCTCGGGCAAGTCGTGTGCGACAGATGGCGCGAGGGCGAGGATGTCGGGGGAGCCGCCGTTGCCCTCGCCAACAGTGCGCCGGCGCAGCAGCACGATGGGGCGGATACTGCCGGCGAGCAGATCGCGTTCAGCATCGTCGATATAGCACAGGCGCCCGGCATCGGCAAGACTGCGCACCATGACGGCAAGCGGCTTGTTGCTGCGACGCTTGCGACGGCGCAGCTCGGCCACCGCCTGCTCGTTGGCAGCGTCACAGGATAGATGGAATCCGCCCAGGCCCTTGATGGCGACGATGCCACCGCTGGCCAGCAGCTCAACGCAGCGCTCGATGATAGCGTCGCTGGCCTCGCGTGTGGTGCCGACGGCCGGTGTCGCGGACGAATTCCCGCACGCATCGCCGTTCACAGCCTCGCGCCACGTAATATGCGGCCCGCAATCAAAGCAGGCATCGGGCTGCGCGTGAAAACGCCGGTCGAGTGGGTCGGCATACTCCGCGGCGCACTTGGGACACATGGGAAAACAATCCATCGACGTGGCCGCTCGGTCATAAGGCAGCGACCGAATGATGGTAAAGCGTGGGCCGCAGTTAGTGCAGTTGATAAAAGGGTAGTGATAGCGTCGGTCGGCGGGATCGAACAATTCGCGCAGGCAATCGTCGCAGGTAGCGATGTCGGGCGAGACAAGTGTGGTGTGCGCGGTCTGGTCCTGCGATGCTACGATGCGAAAGCCCTGTTCATCGGCGGCATCCCAACCGTTGGCTACCAGGTCCACAACCTCGACATGCTCTACGCGGGCTGCCGTAGGCGCATGCTCAGAAAGCGCGGCAACAAAAGCATCGAGCGCATCGGCCGGAGCGTGCGCCTCGATATGCACGCCGTCGCCCGCATTGAGCACCCATCCGCAAATGCCATGCGCCATGGCCTCGCGATACACAAACGGTCGCATGCCAACGCCCTGTACAATGCCCGTCACATGAATATGCACATGCCGCATGCGACACCCCTCATCAAAACCGACCAAAAAGGGACAGGTTTATTTTGGTAGGTAAAACTTCTAAACCTGCCAAAACAAACCTGTCCCTTTTTGGCAGGTGCGCTACGGGAAATCCCGCTACAGCCCCAGGCTCTGCTTGGTGGCGGCGCACGTGAGCTCGCCGTGCTTAACGCCGCGCAGGCCCAGCAGACGGTCGGCTAGTTCGTAGACGCGCTCGCCGCGACCCTTGAGCGCCAGAATCTCCAAGCAGTTGTGGTGATCCAGATGCACGTGCATGGTCGATGCGATCTCGTCGGTGTAGTCGTGCTGCACCTCGTCCAGACGGCGCGTCAGATCGCCGGTGTGATGGTCGTAGATCATAGTGAGCGACCCGATAACGTGCTCATCGGGCGTGCGCATCTGCTCTTTGGCGATCGAGGCGCGAATCAGGTCGCGCACGGCCTCGGATCGGTTGGCCACGTCGCCGCGGCGTGCGATCTGCTCGTCAAAACGGCGCAGCAGGTCGTCGGGTGCGGTAACCGAAAAACGGACCAGCTCGGAGCCGGAGCCACTACAGTGGCAGCCCGCGTCACCGTCCGCCCCGTGCGGGTGCTCGTGCTCGTACCCGCAGCCGTGCTCGTGTTCGGCCACCTTACACCAGCTTCACGGAGCCGACGGAGTTGTGGTCGGCCTCGATGGCTTCCTCGTAGCCCTCGAGCGCGTCATGCGCCTCGTGCAGCGCGGCCATGGCGGCCTCGAGCTTGGCGCCGATGCGCTCCATGTCATAATTCTCGGTCGCATGCAGCAACTGATGGCTCCACTCATGAGCGAGCTCGATGGTGTCGTCGACCTGTTTGACGCTCATGGCAAGCTGGCTCATGTTCATTCCAACATCATGCATGGGAAATCTCCTTTTGTATGGGGCAGTTCAGTGGTTCAGATTTTACTACGCCCGCTCTGCGCGCAGCTGCATAAGAAAACGGGTACGAGTCCGTGCGACCCGCACCCGTTCACTGGGGGCTGTTTGTGACTACCATACTATCCGTGGTTGCACTCGGTGCATCCAGAAGTCCGGCGAGCGGTGCAAAAGCGCTCATGGACGGCAGGCAGACGGCAACATGCAACAAGCGTATTACAGATGCTTTTCCAGCAGCGCCTGCAGCCTCGCCTTGGGCAGAGCGCCAACTGAGCGGTCAATCTCCTCGCCGTTCTTAAACACAATCAGCGTGGGGATGCTCATGACGCCATACTTCATGGCCAGGTCCTGGTTGTCGTCGACGTTGCACTTGGCAACGGCGAGCTTGCCCGCCAGCTCATCGGCAACCTCGTCAACGATGGGCGAGAGGGATCGACAGGGCCCGCACCACGGTGCCCAAAAATCGACCAGCACGGGCAGGCTGTCGTTAACGATGGAATCGAAGTTCTCGGGGGTAATCTGATTAATGTCAGCCATAGTGACCTCCATAATGCGACGCGGCTCGGCCGCGTAAAACTCAGTACGACCGTGCTTATACCCAGCCGCCCGCAAAGCAACCACTCGCGGGCAGCTCTTTTATATAATGGTGGGCACGCAAACGATTGGAGAGCGCATGTCCACGTCACAAAGCCAGAAAAAAGAAGCCATCGCCCAGGCGGCCGAGCAGGAGCTCACATCGCTTGCGGTCCGTGGCGTGCGTATTGCGGGCAACGCGTGCTCGCCGATCGTGCTGGTCAAAGGCGATTTGGACGAGGCCGAGCGTTCGGGTGGCGAGCTTGCCGCCGGTCCGGATGGCGCGGCGTTGCGCAAGGCGCTTGGGGCCATCGGCTACGCGCCCGAGGATTTTTGCGTGCTGGCAAGCGTCGCCGGCACAGGCGACGGAGCGGTCGCGGTGGGCGAGACTCTGCCGTGCGAGCTGTTCCGTGAGGCGCTTGAGGCTTTGGACCCCGAGGCGGTGCTACTGCTCGACAACAACGCGGCTGACGCCATGCGCGAGACCTACGCCGATATGCTCGTGGCGATCGATGACTTCGACACCGCCATGCTCAAGCCCGGCTTGGTCGCCCATGTGCAGGGTCGCCGCGTGCTCGCGCTCGACGGTTTTGAGGCGGCGCTCACTGACAAAGCCGCCAAGCAGCGCATGTGGGCATACATCAAGCAGCTGACCCCGGCAGCCGCGCCGCTGTAGCGGATTGGCGCCGGCGAGCGATTGCCTGGCGGGCAAGGCGCGCCTCGAGATCGGCGCCGCACTTCTACATCACAGCGCGAAGCTCAAACCGGTCGCCGTTGATGCGGAACTGACAGTTGCCGTTCATGCGTTCGACGGCAAGCTTAATGCTCCTGGTGCCAAAGCCGTGGCCCGCATGCCGGGTCACGGGCATGCCGTCGACCATGCGCGGCGCGCGGTCAAACGTGTTGGAAACTAACAGCAGCAGCTGGCCGTCCTCTAATCGCAGGTCAAAGTCGACGAATCGCTTCCTTGGGGTGCGGCGGTGCGATCGCCGGCTTCGCAGAGTTCATCGATGCGTTTGAGCGCCTCGTCGGTGTGGCCCTCCTCAATTAAAGCGGCCAGGCCGCGTAGGAAGTGGCGCATATCGTGGCGAAGAATCGACAGCTCGCGCCCAGATTGACGCCAAGCCTCGAGCTCTTTGATGGCGGCGCTGTCGCGGGTTTCGAGCATCCAGCGCTCTCGCTCGGCGGTTTCCTTTTCTTCGTATTCGCGCAGGTAAACGGCAAGAAACATAAGATAGAAGGCGCAGAGCGCAAATGCCAAAAACTCAACCGTTGCCACCGAGCCCGAGTGGAACAGCGTGGTGTAGACGTTGGTGGCATAGTCAAAGACGTAATAGACGAGCGGCAGGATTAAAAGGATGCCCAGCTCGGTGGTGCTTTTAATCGCCAAGCGTGGACCGATGTCGCCGGCCCAATGCGCATCCGGTTACGGCACCGACCAACACCAGTTCAAGTGCATGACGCCGGTTGATCTCGACACCGCACAGTGCCGCCGAGGCAAAGACGCCAAAGAGCAGCGTCGTGGCGTGGTGGATTGCCCAAAGGACCATTTCGACCGAGGAGACCATCAGTGTCTCCCACCCTCAAAGCGCGCCGCAAAGTAGGCGTCTTGGAATCCCTGCTTGCAGCTGCGCGAAAGCGGGATGCACGCGCCCGAGCGCATGACGATGTCCGTGCGGTTAAAGTGATCGATATTGCGCAGGTTGACCTGGTAGCTGCGGTGGCATTTAAAGAAGACCGCGTTTTGCTCCAAGCGGTCCTCGACGCTGCGGAACGACTCGAGTGCCTCGATATCGCGTCCGTCGCGCAGGTGGAAGACCACGTGCTTGTTGCGCGCCTCGGCATATTCGATGTCGGACAGGCGCAGGGCGTGGTAGCCAAAGGAAGTTTTGATCACGAGCTCGTCGGTTGCCGCCGGGCGCATGCTCGAAAGCTCGTCGAGTAATCGCGCCAGGCGTTCGTAAGTCACGGGCTTGAGCAGATAGTCGAAGGCGCGGACCTCGTAGGATTCCAGCGCGAACTCGGGCGACGAGGTGAGGAACACCAGGCGCACGGCGGTGTCGGCCTGGCGCAGTTCGCGTGCGGTGTCCATGCCGTTGACGAGCGGCATGATCATATCGAGCAAGATGATGTCGGCGCGCGATGCGGCATGGCGGGCCAGCAGGTCCTCGCCGCGCGTGACGAGCGCAACATCGACCGCCGTGCCCGTCTCGGTCGACCAACGGTCGATCATCCGGTGCAGTCTATCTAGAAAAGCGACATCATCGTCGCAGGCAATAATCTTGAGCATTCGGCCCCCTTAAGTAGTTCGATTTTGCCACATCGGGCACGCGCCGCTTGCGGGGGTGCGGACCGTTTGCGCCTCACGGCGTGCAGCTCGCGCCAAGCGGTGTTGCGGTGGCGAAAGATGCCTCCTGCGCTATCGAAAGCCCGGCCATCCTCAGCTTGCCAGTTCGAAAATGGACCTGCCACATGATTGAATCTTTATTTCAACTTTACACCTAGGTTTACAGCTGTCTTGTCAGCTGTAAACCTAGGTGTCATACTAAAGCCCCAAGATTCGCCAAAAGAGAGGGGCCTTGATGGCACAGAGCGCGAACATGGATGCGTCGGAGCTTGCACGCGATATCGCGGCCGGCCTGGCATCGGCAACGACGGCAACGGAGCGTGCGGCACTGGTGCCCGCAGAGCTCGTCGAGGCCATTCAGCAACTAAAAACCCAACGTGACGCGGTGATCCTGGCGCACTATTACGTGGCGCCCGAGGTGCAGGCTGTGGCCGATTACGTCGGCGACAGCTTCTACCTGGCAAAGCTTGCCAAGAGTCTGCCGCAGCAGACTATCGTGCTGTGCGGCGTGGAGTTTATGGGCGAGAGCGCCAAGCTGCTCAACCCCACCAAGACCGTGCTGCTGCCCGAGCCGGGCGCGGACTGCCCCATGGCGCACATGGTCAAGCGCGAGACGGTCGACGCGGCGCGCGCCGAGTACGGCGACGACCTGGCCGTGGTGTGCTACGTCAACTCCACGGTCGAGATCAAGAGCTGGAGCGACGTGTGCGTCACCAGTTCCAACGCCGTTAAGATCGTGTCCGAGCTGCCGCAGCAGCATATCCTGTTCATTCCCGACCAAAACCTGGGACGCTTCGTAGCCGAGCAGGTGCCGCAAAAGCACGTCATCCTCAACAACGGCTACTGCCCACGCCATCACATCATCACCGTCGAGCAGATCGTCGACGCGACGGAGGCCCACCCCGACGCGCTCGTGCTGGCGCATCCTGAGTGCAAGGCCGACGTTCTGGCCGAGGCCGACTACATCGGCTCCACCGCCGGCATCATCAAGTATGCCGAGGAGTCCGACGCGAGCGAGTTCATTATCGTGACGGTCCGCGGCGTGCTCTACGAGCTCGAGCGCCGCTGCCAGGGCACCGGCAAGAAGTTCTATTTCCCCGCGGTGCAGCCCACCTGCGTCAACATGGACCTCATCACGCTCGAAAAGCTCGTGCGCTGCCTGGAGACGGGCGAGGGCGAGGTGCAGATCGGCGTCTCGGACGAGGCAGCAGACCAGGCCAAGCTCACGCTCGACCGTATGCTCGAGTACGCGGCGCGTTAGAACGATGTGACATGAGGGGCAGTCCCTTATGCCACATTACAAGGGAGAGGATTCCTGTGGAAACCAAGCAATACCCTGATATGGAGTGCGACGTCGTCATTGCCGGCTGCGGCGTGGCGGGTCTGTACGCGGCCCTCAATCTGCCGACGAGCACGCGCGTGATCATGCTCTCCAAGGGCGCGGTCGATGAGTGCGATTCGATGCTCGCGCAGGGCGGCATCTGCGTGCTGCCCGAGGGCTCGGACTATGATGCCTTCTTTGAGGACACCATGCACGCCGGTCACTACGAGAACCGCCGCGAGAGCGTCGACATCATGATCCGCTCGAGCCGTTCGGTCATCAACGACCTGCTAGCGATGGGCGTGGATTTTGAGCGCAAGGCCGACGGCAGCCTCGACTTTACCCGCGAGGGCGCGCACAGCCGTCCGCGCATTGCCTTCCATGCCGACATTACGGGCAAGGAGATCACGACCAAACTGCTCCAGGCCGTTCGCAAGCTGGACAACGTGCAGATTTTGGAGCACGTGGCCATGACCGACATCCTGACGGGCGAACGTGACGGTGCCACGGTGTGTGCCGGTGTCGTCGCCGTTCCCGTGGACGAGGACAACTCGGTTCGTCCCGCCGACGAACTGGCAAATGCCGTCGAGGGCGTGCATGCCGGCGAGCCGTTTAAGATCCATGCCCGCCACACGCTGTGGGCAACGGGCGGCATCGGTGGCGTATACGACCATTCGACCAACTACCCGCAGCTCACGGGCGACGCCTGCTACATCGCTCAGGAGCATGGCATTAAGATGGAGCACTTGGACTACGTGCAGATCCACCCCACGGGACTGTTCTCGCCGCAGCCGGGCCGCACCTTCCTGATCAGCGAGAGCTGCCGCGGCGAGGGCGCGATTTTGCTCAACGCCGCCGGCGAGCGTTTTACCGACGAGTTGCAGCCGCGCGACGTTGTCGCCGCCGCCATCCGCGAGCAGATGAAGCAGGATGACACCGAGCACGAGTGGCTGAGCTTTGCCCCCGTCGAGCGCGACGTGGTGACCGGGCACTTTGCCAATATCCGCGCGCGCTGCCTGGAGGACGGCCGCGACATCTTGGACGAGCCCATCCCCGTTACGCCCACGCAGCACTACTTTATGGGCGGCGTGTGGGTCGACAAGGACGGCCGCACCTCGATGCCCGAGCTCTACGCCGCCGGCGAGACGGCCTGCAATGGCGTTCACGGCAAGAACCGCCTGGCTTCAAACAGCCTGCTCGAGGCGCTGGTCTGGGGTCGTCGCGCCGCGTGGTATATGCGTACCGGCGAGTCACTGGCCGTGGAGCAGGCAGGCGATCCCGCGCTCGATGGCCGTCACCGCGCCCTGGGCGCCGGCACCCTGGCAATCGATGATTTGGCCCGTGCCGCCGGCACGCAGGCCGTGGAGGAGTAGACCATGAATCCCATTACCATGAAGCTCGTCGTCGATGATCTGATTCTGCAGGCTCTGCGCGAGGACATTACGTTTGAGGACGTGAGCACGGCGAGCGTGTGTCCCACGGCGCGCCCCGCCACGGTGGAGCTTATCGCCAAGGCCGACGGCATTATCGCCGGCTTGGATGTGTTTGCCCGCACCTTTGAGCTGCTGGATTCGCAGAGCTCGGTGCTGCTCGACGTTGCCGATGGCGACGAGGTGCATGCCGGCGACCATGTGGGTCAGGTGCGCGGCGATGCGCGTGTGCTGCTTTCGGGTGAGCGCGTGGCGCTCAACTACCTGCAGCGCATGAGCGGTATCGCTACCTATACGCACCAGATGGCTGCGGCGCTCGAGGGCACCAAGACCGTGCTCGTCGACACGCGCAAGACCACGCCGGGCATGCGCGTGTTTGAGAAGGCGGCGGTCGAGATTGGCGGCGGCAGCAACCACCGTTATAACCTGTCGACGGCCGTCATGCTCAAGGACAACCACATCGATGCCGCCGGTGGCGTGACGCGCGCGATCGAGATGGCGCGCGCCCATGCATCGTTTACCACGACGGTCGAGATCGAGTGCGAGAACCTGGACATGGTGCGCGAGGCCGTGGAGGCCGGCGCCGACATCATCATGTTCGACAACATGACCCATGACGACATGGCCGCCGCTATTGAACTTATCGCCGGCCGCGCCAAGACCGAGTGCTCGGGCAACGTGGATGCCAGCAATATCCGCGCGCTTGCCGACCTGGGCGTTGACTTTATTAGCTCGGGCGCCCTGACGCACTCCGCGCCGATCCTCGACCTCTCGCTTAAGCACCTGCGTCTGCTGGACGGTAAATAATGAACGCCCGCGAGCGTCGCCGTGCCATCATGGCCGTGCTCGAGGGGGCCAAGGGGCCCGTATCGGGCAGCGCGCTTGCCCGCGAGGTGGGTGTGAGCCGCCAGATCGTGGTGCAGGACATCGCCCTGCTGCGCGCCGATGGGCACGATATCGTGGCGACCAACCGCGGCTACGTGCTGCAGGAGGCCCCCAGCAGCCCCGCCGTGCCTACGCGCTTGGTCAAGGTTCGCCACAGCGTGGAGCAGGCGGGCGACGAGCTTACGAGTATCGTCGATGCGGGTGGCGCCGTGCTCAACGTGATCGTCAACCATCGTGTGTACGGCAAGATCACGGCCGACCTGGACATCCGCAACCGCCGCGATGTCGAGCGCTATCTGCGCGATATCGAGAGCGGCAAGAGCTTTCCGCTGCTTACGGTGACGAGTGGCTATCACTTCCATCGCATTGCGGCGGAGGACGAACAGACCCTCGACGAGATCGAGGCGATGCTCAAGGAAAAAGGCTACCTAGCAGACCTGATGCCCTACGAAGACGATTTGTCCTAGTCGACGCCGCATCTATAAGTTGCGGTGAAATAGTTCCTAAAATCGGCATCCAAGACATAAAACAGGAACTATTCCACCGCAACTGCCAAGGGTCCCGCTCCAAGATTAGCTGCCCACATATGCAAAAGGAGGCCTCCGCGGCGATGCGGAGGCCTCCTTTTTGTGCACGGTGTACTTGTGAGTGTGCAAGTGGGGGAGTTGTTACTCCTCGACGATCTCGGTGATCGCGCCGGCGGGGCAAGCGTCCTGGCAAGCGCCACAGGCGACGCAGGAGTCCTCGTCAGCGACGGTAGCGACGTCCTGGAGCTCCAGAACGCCAGCGGGGCAGGAGTCGACGCAAACGCCACAAGCGATGCACTCGTCGGCATCAATTACGGGATGAGCCATGGTAGTTTCCTCTCTGTTGACCGACGCTACAGGCGATGCGCGCCGGTTTGATTCGGGCAAAAACATACCACGGGAGCGACCGTTTGCAATACCCTCTGGCCGGCATCTTCATACCGTTCGCCGAGTATGCCACGGCTTACTAAAAAACATGCAGGTGAGGCCGATGAGCTGCGCAAATGTTAGCTAAAGGTGACTTGAAATATTGGGCGATTGAGCGTGCTTGCGGAAACCGCATCCCATTATTTTGTCGAAAAACGGGTTGCAGTTTCCGGTTAGGCCCGCTAGCGGAAAATGCGAGCCGGTATCAGCTCTCAAAACGGGATACGGTTTCCGGTTGAGCCTTCAGACGGAAACTGCGACCCGGAATCCACGCTCAAACCGGGATGAGCTTTCCGCAAGACGGCCCCCAGGCACCCCCGGACGCAAACCTCAGCCATCTCTACATAGATCTCGATAGATTTGCCGAGAACTCAAACAGTGCGTCTACCTGCGCATTTAAGAACCTAAACTCTCAGCAATAAGAAATCTTATATGAATTGACTTAGATTTTGTATATTCCGGCCCATAAGGGGATACACTACATCCTGAAAGACAAGCCGAAGCGCCGCGCGACAGATCGTCGAGGCGGCGCGAACGCAAAAGAGAGAGGGAATTTCTAATGAGTAAGATTCTTGGTATCGACCTTGGTACTACTAACTCCGCTATGGCCGTCCTCGAGGGCGGTTCTCCGACCATTATCGTGAACGCCGAGGGCGACCGCACCACCCCGTCCGTCGTGGGCTTCCGTGCCGACGGCGACCGCGTCGTGGGTAAGGCCGCTAAGAACCAGGCTGTCACCAACCCCAAGAACACTGTGTTCTCCATCAAGCGCTTCATGGGCCGCAAGTACTCCGAGTGCACCTCCGAGATCAAGACCGTGCCGTATGAGGTCAAGGAGGGCCAGGGTGGCCGTGCCGTCGTCGACATCGAGGGCAAGGATTACACCGCCGAGCAGGTGAGCGCCATGACGCTCGCCAAGATGAAGGCCGACGCCGAGAAGTATCTGGGCGAGACCGTCACCGACGCCGTCATCACCGTCCCGGCCTACTTCAACGACGCCCAGCGTCAGGCCACCAAGGACGCCGGTAAGATCGCCGGCCTCAACGTCAAGCGTATCGTCAACGAGCCGACCGCTGCTGCTCTTGCCTATGGCCTGGACAAGCAGGGCACCGACCAGCGCATCCTGGTCTTCGACCTGGGCGGCGGCACCTTCGACGTCTCCATCCTCGACCTCGCCGACGGCGTGTTTGAGGTTCTGTCCACCTCGGGCGACAACCACCTGGGCGGCGACGACTGGGATCAGCGCGTCATCGACTGGATGGCCGATAAGTTCCAGCAGGAGAACGGTGTCGACCTGCGTCAGGACCCCATGGCCCTGCAGCGTCTGAAGGAGGCTGCCGAGAACGCCAAGAAGGAGCTCTCCGCCGCCCAGCAGACCACCATCAACCTGCCGTTCATTACCATGAACCAGTCCGGCCCGCTGCACCTCAACTACACGCTGACCCGCGCCGAGTTCGAGAAGATCACCCGCGACCTGCTCGAGCGCTGCAAGCAGCCTGTCACCAACGCCCTGCGCGACGCCAAGCTTAAGCTCTCCGATCTGACCGAGGTCATCCTCGTCGGCGGCTCCACCCGTATGCCCGCCGTCCAGGAGCTCGTCAAGACCATGACCGGCAAGCAGCCCAACATGTCCGTGAACCCCGACGAGGTCGTTGCCGACGGTGCTGCCGTCCAGGGCGGCGTGCTCACCGGCGACGTCGAGGGCATCCTGCTGCTCGACGTTACCCCGCTGTCGCTGGGCGTCGAGACCATGGGCGGCATCATGACCAAGATGATCGACCGCAACACCACGATCCCGACCTCCAAGACCGAGGTCTACTCCACCGCTGCCGACAACCAGACCAGCGTCGAGATCAACGTGCTCCAGGGCGAGCGCGAGCTTGCCCGCGACAACAAGTCGCTCGGTAAGTTCCAACTGACCGGCATCCCGGCTGCCCGCCGCGGCGTGCCGCAGATCGAGGTCACCTTCGACATCGACGCCAACGGTATCGTTAAGGTCTCCGCTAAGGACAAGGGCACCGGCAAGGAGCAGCAGATCACCATTTCCGGCTCCACCGCTCTGTCCGACGACGAAGTCGATCGTATGGTCAAGGACGCCGAGGCTCATGCCGAGGAGGACAAGAAGCAGAAGGAAGAGGTCGAGGTCCGCAACCAGACCGACAGCCTGTGCTACTCCACCGAGCAGACCCTCAACGAGCTGGGCGACAAGGTTTCCGCCGACGTGAAGTCCAAGGCCGAGACCGCTATCGCCGACGCCAAGAAGGCGCTCGAGGGCTCTGACGTCGAGGCTATCAAGGCCGCCGGCGAGTCCCTGCAGTCCGTGGCCTACGAGCTGGCCCAGGTTGTCTACGCCGACGCTCAGCAGCAGGCCGACGGTGCCGCAGGCGCCCAGCCTGCCGACGATGATGTTGTCGACGCCGACTACGAGGTTGTGGACGACGAGGACAAGTAATCATGTCCGCTCGTAAAGCTCGCACGGAGGCGGCCGCCGCTGGCGCCGTCCCCGTTGACTCTGAGGAGAAGGACGTGAAGATTCCCGTAGAGGCCGCGGACGTTACCGAGGCCAATGAGGCCCCGGCCGCCGAGGCTGCCGAGAACCAGGTAGAGGATTCCAACAAGGAGGCGACGATGACCGAGGACGAGATGGTGGAAGCCGCTATCCGCGCCGGTGAGGAAGCCGCCGACAACGACTTTAAGCTCAAGTTCGAGCAGGCTCAAAAGGAGCTTGCCGACGTGCGCAATGAGCTCGATGCTGCGGCAGAGGCTCAGAAGGCCGCCGAGGACAAGGCAAAGGACGCTACTGAGCGCACCGCCCGTCTGCAGGCCGACTGGGAGAACTTCCGTCGCCGTACCGCCAACGAGCGCATCGCCGAGCGCGAGCGCGCGACCGAGAAGCTCGTCACCGCGCTGCTGCCGGTGGTCGACGATATCGAGCGTGCGATCGACCATGCCCGCAGCCAGGAGCTTGCCGACGACTTTAAGCAGTTCGTCGACGGTGTCGACGCGGTGCATGCCAAGCTGCTCGATGTGTTTGCGCACGAGGGCGTTGAGCCCATCGACCCCAAGGGCGAGGCGTTCGATCCGCTCGAGCACCAAGCCGTGGGTCGCGTCGAGGACGCGTCGCAGTACGATGAGACCGTCAACGACGTGTACCAGAAGGGCTACCGCATGGCGGATCGCATCCTGCGTTCCGCGATGGTGACGGTGACCTACGGCGGCGAGAAACGCCCCGCACCGGAGCCCGAAGCGGCGCCCGAGGATGCTGCGGCCGATACGGCCGAGAGCACCGAGGAGTAATTGAGAAGGGCCCCGGGGCAACACCCGGGGCCCTTTCTGGCCTAGTGCCATATGAAAGCATGAGCCGCCGCCCGCTGGGCGGCGGATGAAACAGGAGAGGAGCTACGATGGCTGCAGGCAAAACCTTCTATGACATCCTGGGCGTATCCAAGAGCGCCTCCGACAAAGAGATCAAGAGCGCGTTTCGCAAGCTCGCGCAAAAATATCACCCCGATGCCGGCGGCGACGAGGCCAAGTTCAAGGAGATCAGCGAGGCCTACGAGACGCTTTCGGACGAGAAGAAGCGCAAAGAGTACGACCAGATGCTCATGTTTGGCGGCATGCCGGGCGCGGGCGGCGCGTATGGCGGCGGCTACGGTGCCGGCGCGGGTGCCAGCGGCTGGGGCGACATCTTCGACAGCATCTTTAGCGGCAACGGCGCCTGGGGCAGCGATTGGGGCTCGGGTTTCGCCGGGGCTGCGGGCGCTGCCGGTGCGGGTGCGGGTCGCAGCCGCGCTCGCAAGGGCGGCGACCTGTCGCTGACCGTCGATGTGACGGCCGAGGACGCGTTTCGCGGCGTGACGCACAAGGTCACCTACCGCATTCCCTCGACAGGCGAGCAACAGACCATTACGGTCTCGGTGCCCGCGGGTGCGGTCGACGGCGGCAAACTGCGCTACAAGCGTCGCGGCGAGTACGGCGTTGCCGGCGGCGAGCGCGGCGACCTGGTCGTGACCACGCACGTGGAGGAGCATCCGCTGTTTAAGCGTAAAGGTGCCGACGTGACCATGGAGGTACCGGTCTCGGTCTATGAGGCGGCGCTCGGCTGCACGGTGGACGTGCCGACGCCCGGCGGTGCGACGGTTCGTCTGAAGGTGCCCGCGGGTACCCAGACGGGCAAGAAGTTCCGCTTTAAGGAGATGGGCGCGCCCGACGTTAAGCACCGTGGCCGTACGGGCGCGCTGCTCGTCGAGATCAAGGTGCAGGTTCCCACGAACCTGTCTGATGACGAGCGCGATGCCATGACCAAGCTGCGCGAGGCCGACGCGCGCGACTATCGCGAGAAGGTCAATCGTTACAAGGCGACGTACTAGGGCGGTCGCGGCGCACGACCACGCCCGCGGGCTTATGATGGACGATAACGAGACGGAAAGGGGTCAGGTAGCATGGCCGAGGACAATAGGAACAAACCGCTGTACATGATCAGCGTGGCGGCCGAGCTGACCGGCATGCATCCGCAGACTCTGCGCGTCTACGAGTCCAAGGGCCTGGTGAACCCCCAGCGCTCGGGCGGCAACACGCGCCTGTATTCGCGTGCCGATATCGAGCGCCTGGAGCTCATCAACCAGCTGACCGACGAGGGCATCAACCTTGCCGGCGTGGTGCGTATCCTCGATATGAAGGAGCGTGCCGAGGAGCGTGAGCGCGAAAACGAGAAGCTCCGCGCCCGCGTGCGCCAGCTCGAGGACGAGCTGCACGAATACAAGATGCAGAAGAAGATCACCGCCCTGGCCCCGCGCGACGGCTCAGTTAACCCCGAACAGGTTATGCGCAAGCTGCTGGGTGCCGGCGGGGATCTCTAGGTTACGCCGTTCTGCCGAACGGCGTAACGGCTCGACGCTGCGCGACGTCCAGAGCGACAATTTGTCATTCAAAAGGCGAGGCATGACCAGAAGGTCAATGCCTCGCCTTTTTCATGCCAACTTGTTCGCTCTGGACGTCGCTCGCTGTCCGTCCTCTACCTGCGGCGTTGCCGGAGTAGGGTAGTTTGGCACTTGGGGACGTTCCTTTTGTGCCGGCACTTTGGGACACTCCTTGTCAGGAGAGTGATGCAAGGTGCTCGTCCTTTGCTTTACCGAGATAAAGTGAACGTGTAGATTCGCAACCCACTCGCAACCGTTCTATGGCACGATATTGAACGAATGTATGCTATGCGCCCAAATCTTTTGGGCAGAGTGGGAGACAGTATGGTCAAGCTGTACGAGGACGGCGTCTACCTGCGCGGCGGCAGCGAGGTTGTGCCTGCGGCCGAGGCTGCCGAGCGCGGTATTACGCAGACGCCCGAGGATGCCAAGCGCGGCACCATCGCGTATTCGATCCTCCAGGCACACAACACGTCCGGAGATCCCGAGGCGCTCAAGATTCGCTTCGACGCCATGGCGAGCCACGACATCACCTTTGTCGGCATCATCCAGACGGCGCGCGCCTCGGGCATGGAGCAGTTCCCGCTGCCCTACGTGCTCACCAACTGCCATAACTCGCTGTGCGCCGTGGGCGGCACCATCAACGAGGACGACCACGTCTTTGGCCTTTCCGCGGCCAAGAAGTACGGCGGCATCTTCGTCCCGCCGCACATCGCCGTCATCCACTCCTTTATGCGTGAGAACTTCGCCGGTTGCGGCAAGATGATCCTGGGTTCCGACTCGCACACCCGCTACGGCGCCCTGGGCACCATGGCCGTGGGCGAGGGCGGCGGCGAGTTGGCCAAACAGCTGCTGCGCGACACCTACGACGTCGCCTATCCCGGCGTCGTCGCCATCTACCTCACGGGTGCCCCGTGCCCCGGCGTCGGCCCGCACGACGTGGCGCTCGCTATCATCCGAGCCGTCTTTGCCAAGGGCTACGTCAAGAACAAGGTCATGGAGTTTGTAGGCCCGGGCATCGCGAGCATGACGACCGACTACCGCAACGGCGTCGATGTCATGACCACCGAGACCACTTGCCTGTCGAGCATCTGGGCCACCGACGAGGACACGCACGCGTTTTTGACCATGCACGGCCGCGGCGACGACTACCGCGAGCTCAAGCCCGCCGATGTCGCCTACTACGACGGCTGCGTCGAGGTCGACCTGTCGAGCATCAAGCCCATGATCGCGCTGCCGTTCCATCCTTCCAACGGCTTTGAGATCGACGAGCTCAACGAGAACCTCGAGGACATCCTGCATGAGGTCGAGCTCGAGGCCGCCAAGATCGGCGAGGGCAAGACACACTTTAGCCTGCTCGACAAGATCGTCGACGGCAAGCTGCGCGTGCAGCAGGGCGTTATCGCCGGCTGCTCGGGCGGCAACTACGACTCCGTGGTCCAGGCTGCCCGCGTGCTCAAGGGCGCCAACACCGGCTGCGGCGAGTTCTCGCTGTCGGTCTATCCCACGAGCCAGCCCGTGGCACTCGAGCTCACGCGCCGTGGCTTCATCTACGACCTTATGGAGGCCGGTGCGATCGTCCGCACGGCGTTCTGCGGCCCGTGCTTCGGTGCCGGCGACACGCCTGCCAACAACGGCCTGTCCATCCGCCACACCACGCGCAACTTCCCCAACCGCGAGGGTTCCAAGCCGGGCAATGGCCAGCTGAGCGCCGTGGCCCTGATGGACGCCCGCTCCATTGCGGCAACGGCTGCCAACGGTGGCGTCCTGACGCCGGCGACCGACCTGCCCGAGGAGACTTGGGACGAGGCCTGCGAGTACACCTTTGACGACGCGCCGTACAAAAAGCGCGTGTACTGGGGCTTTGGCAAGGCGGAGCCTGCCGACGAGCTGGTCGAGGGTCCCAACATCAAGCCGTGGCCCGCGATGGAGCCTCTCGGCGACGATATCCTGCTCAAGGTGTGCTCCAAGATCATGGACCCGGTCACCACGACCGACGAGCTCATCCCTTCGGGTGAGACGAGCTCCTTCCGCTCCAACCCGCTGGGCCTGGCCGAGTTTACGCTCAGCCGCCGCGACCCTGCCTACGTGGGCCGCTCCAAGGAGGTCGACGCGGTGGAGAAGCGCCGCGTGGCCGGCGAGGTCGCAGGCGACCTGGCGGCACTCGATGCCGAGCTTGCCGGCGTGTTTGAGGCGCTGGCTGGCGCGGGTGTCGCGGCAGACACCAAAGCAACCGAGTACGGCTCCATGCTCTATGCCAAGAAGCCCGGCGACGGTTCCGCCCGCGAGCAGGCCGCGAGCTGCCAGCGCGTGATCGGCGGCCTGGCCAACATCGTCCACGAGTACGCCACCAAGCGCTATCGCTCCAACGTGATGAACTGGGGCATGGTGCCCTTCCAGATGGAGGCCGAGCCCAACTTTGAGGTGGGCGACTACGTCTTTGTGCCGGGTATCCGCGCCGCGCTCGATGGCGATCTAAAGGACATCGCCGCCTACGTAGTGCGCGCCGATGGTGCGGTCGAGCAGATTGAGCTTTACATTGCCGATATGACGGCAGAGGAGCGTGCCATCGTCAAGGCCGGCTGCCTGATCAACTACAACAAGTTCAAGGCCGCTGCCGAGTAACGCACTTAATTGTCCGCCCGGGGCTTACCCTTCCCCGCCCGCTCACGCGCTTCGCGAGGGTCGCGTTCGGGAAAGGGTAAGCCCCGGGCTACATTTCTGCGTTCTCGTTGGGTTTTGAGGGACGCTAATAAATAGACTTGCTTGATGCCGCCTCTGTTAATGGGGCGGCTTCTTTTTGTCGAAAACCGCCACAAAGGTGCCTGTCCCCTTTGTGGCGGTCCGCGGTTTGTCTTGTCCTGTAACAGGTAGACCCTTATTTGCCGAGTAGTTGTTACAGATCTAGATAAACGGGCGCCGCTGAGCATTTCATCTCAATCTGTAACATCTGGGGTCAAAAACGGCAGCTAGATGTTACAGATCGAGATTTTGAGCGCTGGAGCCGAAAATCACCACAAAGGGGACAGGCACCTTTGTGGTGGTGGGGGTGGGCTCGATGTTATTGTGATCGCTGGGCGGCATTTTAATGAGCGTCCCTACAGGATTTCATCCGGGCTGGCGGGTTTGGTTGTTTTGGGGATGCCGAGTTTGGATGACGCGAAATCGTCAACATTGTCCTTAATTCCGTCTTTGGTGTAGACAGTGACCATATAGGTGCTGTGTCCGAATTCGCCCTTGTCGCGTGTTGCCCAGGCATCCCAGTAGGCGGCCCCGTTTCGCCCTTTGATTTTTCCGACACGGCGGAGTTCTGTTCGCTTTAATTTCCGGTTGCTATAGATGGTTCGACCGGCTTCCGCGGTGAGCCCGCACTGTCCAAGCAGCTTGTCGAGGACTTGGTTCATGTGGCGCTCATCGGTGTTTGGTGCGTAGTCGTAGGCGAGGGTGATGGAGTCGAGTGGCTGGTCGTCGATCAGATAGTTTAGCGCCTGAGGTTCAAGGCAGAAATAGGGGGAGCATCCGTCGACCTTGCCGAGCAACGGTAACTTGGACTGCCAACTTCCGGTGGGAATTGCATATTCGTAGAACACGCCACGGCAGACAAAGGAGAGCGAGGTGGCACGCGAGCCGGCGTCGATCATCCCGCAAAGATCGAAGGGCGAGGCGATACCAAAAGAAAAGGGCGTGATGACGATAAGGAAGAGCATCACGATGGGTATGGCGAGAATGGCGATGACGTTGCGACCGGTGGAATGAGACGGCTTCATATGCGCTCCTCGAGACAAAGATCTGTTGAGGATAGGCAGAAATGGATATGTTCAGAGAACAATTCAAGTTTAATCTCATGGCGCGAGATGGTCGACCGTTAGCGTCGAAAACCACCACAAAGGTGCCTGTCCCCTTTGTGGTGGTGAGGAGCGCGCGGCTTCTTTTGGTAATAGTGTTAGCTGGCGGTATCATTAGTGCAGGTGGCGAAGGTTTGCATTGTGGGGTGTTTTGCCGTGAGCCGTTCTGCCCGTATTGGATTGATTGTCTTGGCGCTTGCGATCGCTGTGGTTGGCGCGGGCGCTGTCGGTATGGCATTTCTACCTGCTGCGGTGACGGAGCCGTTGGTCAAGCCTGTGGCTCAATCTGTCGAACTTCTGACCGGCGACGACAAGCCCGAGACCATTACCGTTGATTTTGATGAGCAGCCGGCTGTGCTGGGTATTAGCAATTATCCGAGTATTCAGCTTGGGGCCATGCGCTATACCACGGATACAAGCCTGATCGATAGGGCGTCCGAGCTACTCAAGGGCAAAACATTTAAGCGTTGGTACGGATATGCGTCCTATCGGGCAAAAGCGAACGACATGGTTGGCGGATGTCACTCTTCCATCGAGCTGGACACTGCAAACGGCGCAAAGTTATGTGATGTCTCGTACGATCCGGGTTACGAGGGCAATGAGGGTCCGGGTATTTACATCATGGCCGGCGATGCAGCCTATGTCATGGAGGGCGACCAGGCCGAGCTCAACGATTTTATGGGTCAGTGTATCCAAGATGCCTATGAACAGACCTGCTTGCCCGACCCGCAGACTGCACGCGATAGTGGGTCTGCCCGTATATGGCTCTTCGAGGATGAGATGCCCTGGAGCGGCGAATCGGGAAGCACGGGTTCAGTAGGTAAATAGAGACTGCAACCACTACAAAGGTACCCGTCCCCTTTGTAGTAGTTCTCGGTTTGTCTCGATCTGTAACATCTTGGCCGCTAAAAGTGGGCCTGGTGTTACAGATTTAGATTTTCGATTCAGGTGTCTTCTGTTCGTCTCGATTTGTAACAGATAGAGCCCTATTTGCCGATTAGATGTTACAGATTGAGACAAACGGTTGCCGCTGGTCATTTTCTCTCGATCTGTAACATCTAGGATCAAAAATGGCTGCTAGATGTTACAGATCGAGACGGTAGTGCGCCTGGGCAGCGGCGGGCTGACATCTCAGTACCCTATCCCTCAATCACTCAGAAAATCTTATATATAGAGACTTAGATTTGTGTATAAGATCGCGCAAAGCTGGCAACAATACATCTCGAACAACGTGAAGCCGCCCCGTAGGGCGGCCACCCCAAGAGAGGTGATTCCATGAGAATCGATAAGCTAGCAATGACGTCGCGCGAGGCGCTGCAGACCGCCATGAGCACGGCTGCCGACGCGCAGGCCGGCGCGGTGGAGCCGATTCACCTGCTGTCTGCCCTGCTCGGTGCCGGCGAGCGCAATATCTCCGTGATCATCGAGCGCATCGGTGCCGACCCGGCTCAGCTCGCACGCTCCACGCAGGATGCCATCGACCATGCGCCTAAGGTTTCGGGCGAGGGCCAGCAGATGGGTCTTTCCAATGAGCTCGTCCGCGTCATCGAGAAGGCCGAGAAGAAGGCCACCAAGATGGGCGACAGCTTTGTGGTGACCGAGCATCTGCTGATGGCACTTGCCGAGGACAAGGGTGAGGCCGGCCGCGTTCTGCGCGACGCCGGCGTGACCAAGGAGCGCATCGAGCAAGTCTACGAGGAGCTGCGTGGCGATGACCGCGTGACGTCTGCCGAGGACAAGACTCAGTTTGAGGCGCTGGAGCAGTACGGCCGCAATATCTGCGACCTCGCCCGTGCCGGCAAGCTCGACCCGGTCATCGGCCGTACCGACGAGATCCGTCGTACCATCCAGGTCCTGTCCCGTCGCACCAAGAACAACCCCGTGCTCATCGGCGAGCCGGGCGTCGGCAAGACGGCCATCGTCGAGGGTATCGCCCAGCGTATCGTGGCCGGCGACGTGCCGAGCACCCTGCGCGACCGCGACCTCATCGAGCTCGACATGAGCGCGCTGGTCGCCGGCGCCAAGTACCGCGGCGAGTTCGAGGACCGCTTGAAGGCTGTGCTCAAGGAAGTGCAAAAGTCCGAGGGCAAGGTCATCCTGTTCATCGATGAGCTCCACACCATCGTGGGCGCGGGTGCCACCGAGGGCTCCATGGACGCCGGCAACATCCTCAAGCCGGCGCTCGCCCGTGGCGACCTGCACGCGATCGGCGCGACCACGCTCGATGAATATCGCAAGTACATCGAGAAGGACGCGGCGCTTGCCCGTCGTTTCCAGACCGTTATGGTGAGCGAGCCTACCGTCGAGGACACCATCTCGATTCTGCGTGGCCTCAAGGAGAAGTACGAGATCTTCCACGGCGTGCATATCACCGATAGCGCGCTCGTGGCGGCTGCCGACCTCTCCGATCGCTACATCGCCGACCGTTTCCTGCCCGACAAGGCCATCGACCTGGTCGATGAGGCCGCAAGCCGCCTGCGCATGGAGCTCGACAGCATGCCGGTCGAGATCGACGCCACCACGCGTCAGCTCACCCAGCTGCAAATCGAGGAACAGGCGCTCATGAAGGAGACCGATGACGCCTCCAAGGAGCGTCTGGAGGCCCTGCGCCAGGAGATTGCCGAGGTCCAGGAAAAACTCAACGTGCAAAAGGCCGGCTGGCTCAACCAGAAGAACGCCATCGACCACGTGCAGGAGCTCAAGGGCCAGCTCGACGAGGCCAGGAGCGAAGAGGAGCGCGCAACGCGCAATGGCGATCTGGGCCGTGCGTCCGAGCTGCGCTATTCCGTGATCCCGGGTCTGCAGCAGCAGATTCAGGATTCCGAGGCTGCGCTTGAGGCACAAAAGCAGCAGGACGGCGAGGGCCTCAACGAACAGGTGACCTCCGATGAGATCGCCGAGGTCGTGAGCGCCTGGACCGGTGTGCCCGTCTCCAAGATGATGCAGGGCGAGCTCGACAAGCTGAAGGGCCTGGAGGGCGAGCTGCATAAGCGCGTCATCGGCCAGGACGAGGCGGTCTCCGCCGTCGCCGCAGCTGTGCGCCGCAGCCGTGCGGGCCTCTCCGATCCAGACAAGCCCATCGGCAGCTTCTTCTTCCTGGGCCCCACCGGCGTGGGCAAGACCGAGCTCGCCAAGGCGCTTGCCGAGTGCCTGTTCGACGACGAGCGCGCGCTCGTGCGTATCGACATGTCCGAGTACATGGAGAAGTTCAGCGTCCAGCGTCTGATCGGTGCGCCCCCGGGATACGTGGGTTATGACGAGGGCGGCCAGCTCACCGAGGCCGTGCGCCGTCGTCCGTACTCCGTAATCTTGCTCGACGAGATGGAGAAGGCCCATCCGGATGTCTTCAACGTGCTGCTGCAGGTGCTCGACGACGGCCGCCTGACCGATGGCCAGGGTCGCCAGGTGTCCTTCAAGAACACGATTATCATCATGACGTCTAACGTGGGTTCCAAGGCTATCGCCGAGCTTTCCGGCAAGGACGAGGAGGAGATGCGCCATCAGGTCAACGCGGCCATGGCTCAGACCTTCCGCCCCGAGTTCCTCAACCGTATCGACGATATCGTGGTGTTCCATCCGCTCGGCATGGCGCAGATTGAGAAGATTGTCGACATCCAGCTTGCCGACGTCCGCGCGCGTCTGGCCAAGGAGCGCATGACGCTTGCCATCACCCCGGCGGCCAAGCAGATGCTCGCCGTGGGCGGCCTGGACCCCGTGTTTGGCGCCCGTCCGCTCAAGCGTCTGGTTCAGCGCGAGGTCGTGGATGCCATCGCCGCCGCTATCATCGACGGCACGGTGCGCGAGGGCGATCAGGTGACGGTCGATGTCGACAAGGACGGCGGCTTTACCGTCGTGTGCGACAATACGCCGGCGGCCACCTACGAGGTCCCCGACGCCGAGTAGATTTTTGGGAGATGCCTTAAAACCTGCCAGTCGTCTCTAAACGCCAAGGGCGGCGGATCCAATTGGGTCCGCCGCCCTTTTTCGTGCGACAATCGATGATGTTGAGCGGATGCGATGCAAGGAGCTATGCAGATGAAAGACGAGAACAAGACGAACGCACCGGCGGCTGAGGCAGTGCCCGCCGCACCCAAGCCTGCGCCTAAACCGGCGCCCAAGCCGCGCGACCCCTACATCCGCGCCGAGAACGAGGACGACGACGGCTACGATCCCTACAGCGATCGCCGCCCCGAGCGCGACCCGATGTTCGAAGCCGACCCGTGGCGCTGAGTGCCACCCAAAAGGCCACCAATAAGTTGCGGTGAAATAGGGACTGTTTTGCGGTTTGACCAGCAAAAACAATCCCTATTTCACCGCAACTGCGTTAGGGATGTGGATGTCGGGCGGCTGTCTTCGGGCTGGCTAGTCCTGGGCCTTGATGCTCGGCAGGAGAATCTGGGCGAGGTAGTCGGTCTCGAGTTTGGTCGCGGCGTCTGCCTTGCCGTCTTTACCGACCAGGTCGTTTTTGATCTGGCTGTATGTGTAGCGGTTGCCGGTCGTGAGCTCGACAAGCTCAATCGCCGTGTCCATGGGGTAGGTCGACACGGGGTTCTGCGTGCGCCCGTTGATGGTTTGCGGAATCACGTACGGATAGACAGGGCCGCTGGCGTAGACGGTGTAGTCGTTGCCCAGGCTGACCGTGCCCAAAACCGTATCGCCGTCATCGGGGGTAAAGGTCTCGCCGTCGCGCACTGCGACAAGCGTCACGAGCGGCGTGTTGGTGTCGCTGTCCAGATAAATGCACAGCGTGCTGCCGTTTTGCCAGGTTGCGACCTTGCCATACCACTCAACCGGAATATCGAGCTGATACAGGTTCGTCGCCTTGTGCCGAGCGTCGGCATCGCGGGCGGACTGAGCCTCGCTTGCGCTTACGGCGTTGGTGGCGGCATCGCGGCGCGTAATTGCCGCCTGCTGGAGTATCTTTGCCGCGGCGGCAGAGCTTGCGCCCCCTGCCTCGGCATACTTGGCGGCGGCATCGATCTGGTCGTCAGTCACCGTGTCGGCCGAAGGTACCTTGAGCTTAAAGGTGGCTTGAGCGCGCAGATCCTGCCCATCGCTCTTAATGGTGACCTGCGCCTTGGTGGTCGGGACGGTGTAGATGGTGCCGTCTTCCGCGATGGGGGATCCAGCAATGGAGAGCGTGTAATCGCCGGGCAGCAGCTTAATGCCGCGACCGTGCTCGTCAACGTAGAGCGTTTCGCTCACAGAGGAGCCGTCGGAGTCCTGGCCACTCACCTGCACGGGGATCTTTGAGCCGGTGGAGCAGTCGAGCCCCGCGGCATGTACGCCAATTTGCACCGACATCATCGTGTGCGCACTGGCGGCGACAGCGGCAGCCTGCTCTTGCTGATATCCGTTCCAGGCAGCATAGCCTGCGCCGCCGGCGACGAGCGCGACGGCCACAACGCCGGCAACCATCAGGTTGCGGCGCCTGGGCGACATCTTACGATGACGAACCTCGGCTTCGCGTGCCGAAGGAACGGACGGTAGGGGAATATCGCCCATGGCGATGGTCTCGTCCACGGCAGGCGCAGAGCCTAAGCCAGGGAGCTCGCGGGTCAGCGAATCTTCGGCGGGCAAGCTGTCGAGCAAGATGGTTTCCTCGCTCGTGTCGGATTCGGGCTGGTCGTCGGCCTCGCATTCGGATTCCTCGTGCCCCGCCTCGTCTTCGGTGGGCGCGGCGCCATCGTCTTTTGCATCCTGATCATCGGGCTGCGCTTCGATTTCCGGCTCATCTCGCACATCAACGCTCGAATCGTCAAACGCAATCTCGGCCAGCGCAATCCGGTCAAGGCTCTCCAGGGCCTCAGCGCATGCTTCTGCATCTTGGGCCGCATCCTCTTGGCTCATCGTCTCATCTTTCATATATCCCCCAAGCTCAATATCGGGACAACACTGTACCCAAAAATGGAGCCATATAAAGCGCATGCGAAATATAAGATCCGATTTAACCCGAGTGCATCGTTTAGCCGCATCCTCGCGGCAGCAAAAAGCCCCCGGAACGTGAACGAATCACATTCCGGGGGCCCTGCAATGCGTTGAGTTGCGCGGAGCCGGTTATGCGGCTTCGTACTCAAGCGATGTTTGCGTCAGGCGCGTTACTCGGCGTGCGCGTAATCAACCTTGGCGCGGCGAGCGGTAGCCTTCTCCCAATCGCTGGTGCCCTCAAAGACATCCTGCTTGTAGGGATTGCGACCGAGCTTCTTGGCGCGGTAGGCGATGTAGATGATCGCGGCGACGTTGGCGATCAGCGCGGCAATCGAGACCGCGGTGGCGGCGCCTGGGTCGAGCGTGGAGTGGGTCACAAAGATGGACTCCTCCTGGAAGTACGGGAACACCTGGGCAAACATGCACCAAATAGCAAGTGTAAAGGCGCGGTTCTGAATCCAGCCGCCCTTGTTCCAGATAAAGGCGGCGACGGTGGGCGCCAGCAGCAGCGCAAAGCCGCAGAACCAGGAGTGGGTGGGCAGGCAGTTGTAGGTGTAGCAGAAGTTCCAGACATCGTAGGCGATGATGTAGACCCAGGTCATGTCGGGCCACAGCATATCGGTCTGATCCTCGGAGGCGTAGACGCTCCACCAGCCGGTCATGCAGAAGATGTTGATGAGACCGGCGATGCCGTTGAACACGTTGT
Source organism: Collinsella aerofaciens (assembly GCA_036298925.1). Taxonomy (GTDB): domain Bacteria; phylum Actinomycetota; class Coriobacteriia; order Coriobacteriales; family Coriobacteriaceae; genus Collinsella; species Collinsella aerofaciens_BN. The sequence goes on along the minus strand of JAXJIC010000044.1, from coordinate 5,030 downwards.
TCCAGCCGGCAAGCTGCGTGACACCCTCGGAGGTGACCCAGGTGGACTGGCCCAGGACAAAGAAGTGGTAGGCACTCTCGAAATCGGACACGACGGCAATCATGATGTTGATAGCGACGATCACAAACGGCCATGCGCGGAACCAATGCGCCTTGCCGATCTTGCCCCACTGGTACTTAATGGCAATGAAGCCCCAGCAACCGGCCAGCGCCGCGTATACCTTGGCGTAGTGGAACCAGCTGTTCTGGTACACATGGGTGGGGTTGGTGAGCGCCCACTCGGCGCCTTGTGAGACGCCCACGGCGATGGCGACGCAGTAGATGGTCATGGCCAGCGGAGCCACGCCAAAGATGATGGCCGCGCCCAGCTTGGTGCGGCGGCCGACCTCGTTGAGCACGATCAGGCCAATAAAGACCATGGCCCAGCCGGCCCAGTGGATAAGGGTATCGCTACCCCAAACATCGAACAGCATGCTGCTCTCCTTTCACACGCCCGCGGCCCCTCTTCTGATCGCGGGCAGTTTGGCCAAATGTCGTCAGTCCTGGGGCTTGCGCTCCGGATACTTGGCGGTATAGCCTTCGATGTGGAGTGTCGAGGCGATGATTTCCTTGACTGTCTCGTCGGGCACATCGGGGTGCGTGCGGATATACATCAACAACCCCATGATGAGGGTGTAGAACGTCTCGTAGACATGGTCGATGTGTAGCTCATGATGGGCGACAAAATCCACCACGGTGGTGTCGCAGATATACTGCGCCACGCGCTGGACCACGTTGTGCAAAAAGCCGCCGTAGAGCGCACCGCTGCTCGAGGTGAGCGTGCTCGGCAGCTCGTGGCCGCTCACGACCAGACGCTTAAAGAGCGGGGCGACGGTGTCGAGCGCGCCTTCGATATCACCGACGGTGCGGCTGGCGTTCCACTGCTCGAGCTCGGAGATAAAACCGTCGATTGCCTCGTCCATGACAGCGGTGACGGCGGCGTCCATATCGGCAAAGTAGTGGTAGAACAATGAGCGCGTGCAGCCGGCTCGCTTGGTCACGGCCGAGACAGATAGATGCGACACGCCCAGCTCGGAGCTTACGGTGCGCACGGCATCGAGGATCTCGCGACGGCGTTCGTCGCCTGTCAGGCGCTTTGCCGCGCTGTCGGTCGTGGGGACGGCGTCGGCCACAGAGATGTTCACCGTGTTATCGCCCATGCGCTTGCTGCCTTTCATCCTCTTTTGCCTGACCGTTCGCCTAACAGTCTTGAATATTGTTGACGGTTCGTCAATACTATTTTTGACACAATGTCAACAATGGCGGGTGAACGGCATGGGGGGCATGCCCGGCCTGCAAAAAAAGAGGGGCGCTGCGGCCTCGTCGTGCTGCGGCAAGAGAAGGGACAACCATGATTCTCAACGGACCGGGAATTAGCTACACCGAGCCTGACATCGGTTCGGAGTTCGTGCCGCCGCTGCCGGAGCATCCGCGCGAGGCAATCGTCAAGCTGTGCGAGCACTGCACCAACCGTCTGCTGCATCGCGACGAGCTGCTGGGCTACGAGTACTGGTCGTTTGCCGAGGCCGCAACCGACGAGCAGGCCGAAGTGCTCTGCAAGATGAAGATGCGCCGTCCCTATACGCTGCCCGAGATGGTCAAGCTCACCGGCATGCCCGAGGCCGATATCGAAAAGATGCTCGACGTTATGAGCTACACGGGCCTGCTCGAGTACAACTGGGAAAATCCCGAGCGTGCCAAGCAATGGGTGCTGCCCATGCTGGTGCCAGGTTCTGCCGAGTTCCTCAACATGCGCGTGAGCCAGCTCGAGGAGCACCCGGTCTTTGCCAAGTTCTTTGAGCAGGCGTCCAAGGGACCGCTGTCCAAAGCCACGCCGATGGTACCGCCCGGAGGCGCCGGCATCGGTATGCATGTCATTCCGGTCGAGAAGGCTATCGATGCTTCGAGCACCTCGGTGCCGATTGAGCATATCGAGCATTGGCTCGACAAATACGAGGGTAAGTATGCCGCCAGCACCTGCAGCTGCCGCGCGAGCCGTCGCGTGATGGGAGAGGGCTGCGCCGACGACCCGGCCGATTGGTGCATCGCCGTGGGCGATATGGCCGACTACGTGGTCGAGACCGACCGCGGCCATTACGTGACGCGCGACGAGGTCTACGACATCCTGCGCCAGGCCGAGGACAACGGTTTTGTGCACCAGATCACCAACATCGACGGCGAGAACAAGATCTTCGCTATCTGCAACTGCAACGTCAACGTGTGCTACGCCCTGCGCACCTCGCAGCTGTTCAACACGCCCAATCTTTCGCGCTCGGCCTATGTCGCCAAGGTCGAGAAGGACAAGTGCGTGGCCTGCGGTCGCTGCGTTGAGGTGTGCCCGGCCGGCGCCGCCAAGCTCGGCCAGAAGCTCTGCAGCAAAAAGGCCGGCGGACAGGTGCCCGAGTATCCGCGCCAGGAGCTGCCCGATGCCACCAAGTGGGACCACACCAAGTGGTCGCCCAACTACCGCAACGATAACCGTATCGAGACGCACGAGTCCGGTACCGCGCCCTGCAAGACGGCCTGCCCCGCGCACGTTGCCGTTCAGGGCTATCTGAAGCTCGCGGCTCAGGGCCGCTATGACGAGGCGCTGGCACTCATTAAGCGCGAGAACCCGCTGCCCGCTATCTGCGGCCGCGTGTGCAACCGCCGTTGCGAGGATGCCTGTACCCGTGGTCGCGTGGATGCCGCCGTGGCTATCGACGAGGTCAAGAAGTTTATCGCCCAGCGCGATCTTGATGCCGCGACCCGCTATGTCCCGCCCGTGGTGACACCGACGCGTGCCGGCGGCTTCGACCAGAAGATCGCCATTATCGGTGCCGGTCCGGCCGGCCTGTCCTGCGCCTTCTATCTGGCTGAGAAGGGCTACAAGCCCGTCGTGTTCGAGAAGAACGAGCGCCCGGGCGGTATGCTCACTTACGGTATTCCCAGCTTTAAGCTGCAGAAGGATGTTATCGAGGCCGAGGTCGAGGTCATTCGCCTGATGGGTGCCGAGTTCCGCTATGGCGTGGAAGTCGGTCGCGACGTGACGCTCGACGAGCTGCGCGCGCAGGGCTTTAAAGCCTTCTACGTGGCTATTGGCTGCCAGGGCGGCCGCCTCGCCGGTATTCCGGGTGAGGATGCCGAGGACGTGACCGTGGCCGTCGACTTTTTGCGCGAGGTCAACAGTGGCAAGATCGACGCGCTGCCCGGCCGCACCATCGTGGTGGGCGGCGGCAACGTGGCTATCGACGTCGCACGCAACGCCTGCCGTCTGGGCTCCGAGCACGTTGAGATGTTCTGCCTGGAGAGCGAGGCCCAGATGCCCGCCAGCGAGGAGGAGCGTCGCGAGGCCGTTGAGGACGGCTCCCACATCAGCTGCGGCTGGGGTCCCAAGGAGATTCACCTAGACGAGGCCGGTCATGTGTGCGGTATCACCTTCAAGCGCTGCACGCGTGTCTTTGACGACGAGGGCCGTTTTGCGCCCGAGTACGACGAGAACGATCTGCGTCGTGTCGATGCCGACCGCGTAGTCATGTCGATTGGCCAGTCCATTGTGTGGGGCGATCTGCTGGCTGGCTCTAAGGTGGAGCTTGGTCGCGGCCAGGGCGCCCTTGCCGATCCCCAGACCTATCAGACCGCCGAGCCCGACATCTTTGTGGGCGGCGACGTCTACACCGGTCCGAGCTTTGCCATCGACGCCATCGCCGCCGGTCATGAGGCCGCCGTATCCATCCATCGCTTTGTGCAGCCGGGCTCCACGCTCACCATCGGCCGCAACCAGCGCCACTACGCCGCGCTCGACCGCGACGATGTCGTGATTGAGAGCTATGACAACGCGAGCCGCGAGGTGGCGCATGTCGACCACGAGCGCGAGAAGGCTGCGCCCTTTAGTGAGTACGTCGAGACCTTTACCGAGGAGCAGGTGCGCGCCGAAACCGCCCGCTGCTTGGGCTGCGGTGCCTCGATCGTCGATCCCAACAAGTGCATCGGCTGCGGTCTGTGCACCACCAAGTGCGCGTTCGACGCCATCCATCTGGATCGCGACCGCCCCGAGTGCTCAACGATGGTCAAATACGAGCAAAAGCTCCCAAGCCTCGGCAAGTATGCGCTTAAGCGTGCTATCAAGATCAAATTTGGTCGCAAGTAAGTAGCCATAACGGGAACGGCGGAAGGAATTAAAAGTGCACGAGCTCGGAATCGTCTATCACATCATTCGCGATGTCGAGAACGTGGCGCGCGCCAATGGCGTGCGTCGCGTTTCGAGCGTCACGCTGCTGCTGGGCGAGGTCTCGGGCGTCGTTCCCGACTTGCTGCTCGACGCTTGGCGCTGGGCGGCAGATAAAAAGCCTATCACGCTGGGCGCGGAGCTTATTGTGGAGCCCGTCGAGGCCGTGACGCATTGCGCGGCATGCGGTCGCGACTACGCGACGGTCGAGCACGGCAAGACCTGCCCCCATTGCGGTAGCGGCGAAACATACCTGCTGCAGGGCCAGGAGGTCATGATCAAGCAGATCGAGACCCCCGACGAGGACCCGGCAGACGCTGCTCCTGACGGCCTCTCCGACGCCCCCGACGCCGTTGACGCCGCCAACCCTCTCCACATCGCCTAACATCTAATGTCTACATGGGCTAGAGTTCTAAACATATTTGCTTCGGTTAGTCAAGTCATGTCTGTTTAAACAAAATGGTGGCACGCAGACGCATTGGGATTCACCTAAAAGCGGTCTTAACGAACGGTGCACCTTTATATGTCTTTGAAAACACTCAGCAAATCACGTTTTAGCAGGCAATGAGCTATAAGCCAGCAACGTAATCAATTTGTAACAAACATAGACGTTTAAACAAATAATGCAACCTTTGTACGAATTTGGTTGATTTCCGATCTCAGCCGAACACATTAGGCGGACAGGCCGTTCCCGCAGCTAGCCGAACGCCCCCGAGGCCCCATCCGGGCCCCGGGGGCGCCGTTTTCCCAGTTGAAGGAACGGTGGAGATGTGTTTCGATGGGTC
>JAXJIC010000043.1:0-9853 GCA_036298925.1 Collinsella aerofaciens | reverse complement strand
GGGCGGCGCGCCAGGGAGATAGTGGACGAGATAGTCGAGAGGCGCGGTCTCAAGAAGGAGTAACATCGGGACTTGCAGCGACGGACCTCAGGACGCTCTTACACCACGTCTGCGCGCGCGACCTCGAAATGGCGATGAATACACGATTTTGATCTGACTGTTAGTCCTTATAATGGACATATGTTGCGTAACCTAAGCAAACACTATCTGTTTATATGTTGCAAGCAAAGTAGCAGTACTCATTTTTGCCATTATTTGGCCACGGCCTTTGTGACAGACGTGCTGGCGGGCTCGAATCCCTCTGCGATGGGCACAAACAAAAATGGTCCCCTTGCGAGGACCGTTTCCAATTCGGTGGTGGGCGATGAGGGATGTCGCGTGCGGCTGACGCCGCCCGCTTTCGCTTCGGGCCTACGGCCCTCGCGTGCTGCGCTGGAAAACGCTTCGCGTTTCCTCTGCTCCGCACCCTGTCGGGTTCGAATCCCTCTGCGATGGGCCTGAAAAAAAGAAAGGCCTCCATCGCTGGAGGCCTAACAATTCGGTGGTGGGCGATGAGGGATTCGAACCCCCAGCCTTGTGCGTGTAAAGCACCTGCGCTAACCGTTGCGCCAATCGCCCGTGCGGAGAGAGTATAGCAAAACAATTGCCCCATTCACCTCATATCCATTAAAGGTAACTGGCGCGTGTCGGCACGGAGCTGATTCAGTTGAGATTGCCTGAACATTCCGCCCCTCTTTACGCCCTCGGGTATACTCAAAAGCTACTGATTCGATTTGATGCCCAGCAACAGCAGAGGGGATAGTATATGTGCGGTTTTGTCGGTTTTGTCGGTGGGACGGATAACCAATCCGAGGTGCTCACCAAGATGATGGACCGCATCGTCCATCGCGGTCCCGACATGGGCGGTCAGTTTATCGACGGCCGCGTTGCCCTCGGCTTCCGCCGCCTGTCGATCCTCGACCTGACCGAGGCTGGCGCCCAACCCATGGCCAACGAGGACGGTAGCGTCGTCATCGTCTTCAACGGCGAGATCTACAACTTCCGAGAACTCCGTTCCGAGCTCGAGGCCAAGGGCTACAAGTTCCACTGCGGCGCCGACACCGAGAGCCTCCTACACGGCTACGAGGAGTGGGGCGAGGCCGTCCTCGATCGCTTGCGCGGTATGTACGCCTTCGTCATCTGGGACAAAAAGAAGAACAAGCTTTTTGGCGCCCGCGATATCTTTGGCATCAAGCCGCTCTACTACTATCCCATGGTCGATGCGGGCGACGGCGCTCCGGGCGTGCTCTTTGGTTCCGAGATCAAGAGCTTCCTGGACTACCCGCACTTCCACAAGGCGGTTAACAAAAAGGCCCTGCGTCCGTACATGACGCTGCAGTATTCGGCAACCGAGGAGACCTTCTTCGAGGGTGTCTACAAGCTGCCGCCGGCGCACTACTTTACCGTCGATATCCCGACCGGCAAGATGAACATCGAGCGGTACTGGGATTGCGATTACTCTGCCGTCGAGAAGCCGTTCGAAGAGTATGTCGATGAGCTGGACGAAGTCGTGCACGAGAGCGTCGAGGCCCATCGCATCGCCGACGTCAAGGTCGCGTCGTTCCTCTCCGGTGGCGTCGACTCCAGCTACATCGCCGCCTGCCTCATGCCCGACAAGACCTTCTCGGTGGGCTTTGACTACAAGAACTTCAACGAGACCAACTACGCCAAGGAGCTTTCCGATAAGCTCGGCGTCGAAAACGTTCGCAAGATGATTACCGCCGACGAGTTCTTCGGTGCGCTCGAGGACATCCAGTATCACATGGACGAGCCGCAGTCCAACCTGTCTTCCGTGCCGCTGTGGTTCTTGGCCGAGATGGCCCGCAAGGACGTCACCGTGGTGCTTTCGGGCGAAGGCGCCGACGAACTCTTTGGCGGCTACGCCTACTACGAGGATACGGTCCCGGTGCGCAAGTACAAAAAGATGGTGCCGCTGCCCATCCGTCGCGCGCTCGGTAACCTGGCGCTGCATATGCCGTACTTCAAGGGGCATAACTTTCTGGTCAAGGGTGCCGAGATCCCCGAGAAGTCGTTCCTGGGACAGGCTCTGGTATGGCCGGAGCGCGAGGTCGACGGCGTGCTCAAGCCCGAGTACAACACCGGCGACGGCGCCTTCGAGCTCGCTGCACCCATCTACGCACGCGTGAAGGGTCAGCCCGAACTGGTCAAGAAGCAGTACCTGGACATGAACATGTGGCTCCCGGGCGACATTCTGCTCAAGGCCGACAAGATGTGCATGGCACACTCGCTGGAGCTGCGCGTACCCTTCCTGGACCGCAAAGTCATGGAGTTCGCCGAGCACATTCCCGACCGCTACCGCATCAACGAGAACGGCAACAAACAGGTACTCCGCCACGCTGCCAACAAGTCGCTGCCCGATGAGTGGGCCACCCGTCCCAAGGTGGGCTTCCCGGTGCCGATTGTCTACTGGCTGCGCGAGCAAAAGTGGTACGACTATGTCAAGGAGTACTTCACCGCGCCGTGGGCAAGCGAGTTCTTCAATACCGACGAGCTTATGCACCTGCTCGATCTGCACTTTGCGGGCAAGGGCGATTTCCAGCGCAAGATCTATACGCCGCTCGTGTTCCTAGTGTGGTACAAGCGCTTCTTTATCGACGAGGGCCAGCCTTCTGTTCAGGCTGCCTAGCCTCGGCTTACGAACGCCTGCGCGTAACGGCTCCTCCGGGAGCCGTTTTTGCGTGGGTGCGTTTCAGTTACTATAAAAACCGTCCCTGCCAAATGGCTGAGAAAGGTGAAAGATGCACCATTCGGATTCCGCGACCGTGACCACGGTCGATACGCTTGCCAAGCTTCTCGACGTGTGCGGTGAGCTGCGCGCATCAGAGCAGGTTGACGAGCGTGCCGTGACCGGCTGCTCGTTTGATTCGCGCGTGGTCTCGGCAGGTGACGTATTCTTTTGCAAAGGTGCTGCCTTTAAGCCCGCGTTTTTGAGCATGGCGCTCGATGCGGGCGCCGTCGCATTTGTGTGCGAGGAGTCGCTGGTCGAGTCTCTGGAGCCGCTGGCGAAGGAGAGCGGTGCTGCGATGCTGGTTGTTGATAGTGTTCGCACGGCCATGGCCCTGTTGCCGCCGGAGGTCTACGACCGTCCCGACCACGACGTCAAGATCGTGGGCATCACCGGCACCAAGGGAAAGACCACGGCCGCTTTTATGCTCCAGTCGATTATCAAAGCGGCGGGCGAGTCCTGCGGCATGATCGGCTCGGTGAGTACCGACGATGGCATCGAGTGCTATGAGAGCACCAATACTACGCCCGAGGCCCCCGAGGTCTGGCGCCATATCGCCAACTGCCGCATGTCCGGTCGCCAGTCCATGGTCATGGAGGTCTCGAGCCAGGCGCTCAAGTACCAACGCGTCGAGAATCTGCCGTTTGACGTGGCGTGCTTCCTCAACATCGGCCGCGACCACATCTCGCCGATCGAACACCCCACGTTTGAGGATTATTTTGAGAGCAAGCTCAGGATTTTTGACCAGGCAAAGACCGCCGTGGTGAATCTAGGCACCGAAGAGGTCGACCGTGTGCTGGAGGCAGCGTCGACGGCCGAGCGCTTGGTGACCGTTGGCGTCGAGCATCCCGAGGCAAGCCTGTGGGCGAGCGACGTACGCATGGTCGGCTTTAGCATCGAGTTCAACTTGCATGGCCTGTGTGCCGACGAGTCCGAGGCGGGGGAGAAGGTCCTGCTGGGTATCGCGGGAGACTTTAACGTGGAGAACGCGCTGGTCGCTATCGCCGCCGCGCGCGAGATCGGCATCGGTATCGAGGCTATCAAGAAGGGCCTCTCCAAACTGCGTGTGCCGGGCCGTATGGAGGTCGTGGAGTCGAAGGACGGCCGCGTGATTTGTGTCGTCGACTACGCGCACAACCAGCTTTCGTTCCGCTCGCTTTTCTCGTCGGTCAAGCGCGCGTTTCCCGCCAGCCCGGTCATCGCAGTGTTTGGCGCTGCCGGCGGCAAGGCGCAGGAGCGCCGCGAGCAGCTTCCGCGCGAGGCCGCACCGTATTCCGACCTGATGATCTTTGCCAATGAGGACCCGGCTCACGAGGACCCGATGAAGGTCTGTCGCGAGCTTGCCGAGCATGTTCCCGACGATACGCCGAACAAGATCATCCTCGACCGCGAAGCCGCTGTGCATGCGGCGTTCAAGGCGGCGCGCGAGGAGTACGTCAACCCCGATGCTCCCACCATTGTCTTGCTGCTGGCAAAGGGTGACGAGGAGCTCATGCACGTGGGTGACGAGTTCGTGCCCATCGAGAGCGACCTTTCGTTGGCCAATCGCCTGATCGATGTTACCCAGTTTGACTAATGAACCATGATGGCGGCGGCGCCCTGAGTGCGCTGTCGCCATAAGCGTGTTCCCTCAATCAAAACATGCCGTCCAAGTCCAAACCCTTCTACGTAAACGGAGTAACCATGTCCCACAATACCCTGCCGACCGTTGCCGAGCTTTCGGGCGAGATGCGCGAGCGCTTGGCCAAGGTCAAGTACGTCTTTACCGACCTGGATGCCACGATGCTCGCACCCGGCTCGTGCGTGCTGCGCGACAACGACGGCAACCCTTCGACCAAACTCGTCGAGGCCGTCGTGGCGCTCGCTCGTGCTGGTATTCAGGTGGTTCCCACCTCGGGCCGCAACCGTACCATGATCCATGAGGACGCGCGCGTGCTCGGCCTCAACTCCTACATTGGCGAGATGGGCGGCCTGGTTATGTACGACCTCAAAGCCAACGATTGGGAGTATCTGACCGGTGACATGCCTTACGACCCCGCCTGCGGCCTTACTCCGCACCAGGTGATTGAGCAGACCGGTGTGTGCGAGAAGATCCTTGCCCGCTGGCCGCACAAGATCGAGTACCACAACGACATGTCGACCGGCTACAAATACCGTGAGGTCACCGTCGGCATGCGCGGCGATGTGCCCGACGATGAGGTTCAGGCCATCCTGGACGAGGCCGGCTGCGGTCTGATCTGGGCTTGCAACGGCCATCTGACTCACCTGTCCAAGCCGACGACGCTCGAACTCGATCGCGTCGAGGACGGTCGCGCATTCAACATCAACCCCGCGGGCCTCAACAAAGGCGTCGCCATTGCGCGCTTCTGCGAGCACCTAGGGGTCGAGCGCGAGGAGACGTTGGCGCTCGGCGACTCCGAGTCCGACTTCTACATGGCCGATCACGTGGGCACGTTCTGCCTGGTCGAGAATGGCCTGACGAGCGCCGGCGCGCCCGAGTTCCTGGCTGCTTGCGAGAACGCTTTCGTTACGCGCGGCAAAATTGTCGATGGTTGGGCGGCGACGGCAGAGCTGCTGGTCGCGGCGCGTTCGTAGCGCGGCGTCGCCGCACTTGGACATGTCTTTTCGAGAGAGACTGGTGAGGTAATGTCCGATATCGAGAATTCGGCAGGCGACACGCGCCCGATTGGCGTGTTCGATTCTGGGTTGGGCGGTCTGACGGTTGCGCGCGCGATTGCGACGGCGTTGCCGCACGAGTCCGTCTACTACTTTGGCGACACCAAGCGCTGCCCCTACGGCACCCGTACCGAGGATGAGGTGCGCTCGTTTGCGTTGCAGGCGGGTCGTTGGCTTTCGAAGCACGACGTCAAGATTATGGTCATCGCCTGCAACACGGCGACCGCTGCGGCCTTGCGTCTGGCCCAGCAGGTGCTCGACGTTCCCGTGATCGGTGTGATCGCGCCGGGTGCCCGTGCGGCAATCAACAGCACGCGTACGCGTCGCGTGGGCGTGCTCGCCACCAACCTCACCATTCGCTCGGGCGCCTACACGCGCGCCATTCAGGACCTGGATGCCGGCGTCGATGTATACGGCTGTCCTGCCTCGAGCTTTGTCGAGGTTGTCGAACACGAGCTCGCCTCGGGTGCACATCTGCAGGAACAGTGGCTTGAGAACGAGGACATCTTCGATACGCCTGCCGTGCGTGCGCTGGTGGGTGCCACGGTTGAGCCGCTGCGCGACCACGGTATCGATACCGTGGTGCTCGGCTGTACGCATTTCCCGCTGTTGGTGGGACCTATCCGCCATGCGCTGGGGCCTGGGGTGCGCGTCGTGAGTTCCGCCGAGGAGACCACGCGCGAGCTGACCGATATCCTCACGCGCCGCGAGCAGCTGGCGGGCGACGCCGCCGAGCCGCAGCATCGTTTTGCCACGACGGCCGATAACATTGCCGAGTTTGCGGTGGCGGGTAGCTTTATCTTTGGTCAGCCGCTCAAGAGCATCGAACATATCGATATCGATGAGCTGAAATAGATGTAAGGCAGCCGCCAAAGCCTTCGCTACATCTTTTGCCGAAAGGAAATTTCTATGGAGTACATGCAGGTCAACCGCGCTAACGGTCGCGCCGCCAACGAGTTACGCCCCGTTAAACTCACCCGTGGCGTCATGAAGCACGCCCACGGCTCGTGTTTGGCCGAGTTCGGTGACACGCGCGTGCTGTGCGCCGCCACTATCGAGGAGGGCGTGCCGGGCTGGCGAAAGGGCGCCAAGGCCGGCTGGGTGACCGCGGAATACGCCATGCTGCCGGCGTCGACCGGCAAACGTTGCAAACGCGAGCACGCCAACCGCAAGGGTCGCTCCATGGAGATCGAGCGCCTCATTGGCCGCAGCCTGCGTACCGTCGTCAACATGAAGGCGCTCGGCGAGTACACCGTCACCGTCGACTGCGATGTGATTCAGGCCGATGGCGGCACGCGTACAGCGAGCATCACCGGCGCCTGGGTGGCGCTGCACGACGCCCTCGCCATGTGGGTCGAGGCGGGCAAGATCGAGCGCATCCCGCTTATCGGCCAGGTGGCTGCCATCTCCATGGGCGTTGTCGACGGCAATACGCTGCTTGACCTCGATTATTCCGAGGACAGCCATGCCGAGGTCGACATGAACCTCGTCGCCACCGACACCGGCGAGATGATCGAGCTCCAGGGCACCGGCGAGCAGGCGCCCTTCGACCGCAAACGCCTCAACGCCCTGCTCGACCTGGGCGACAAGGGTATCGCCGAGCTCATCGAGCTTCAGCGCCAAGCCCTCGCCTAACCTGCCAAAAAGGGATGTTAATTTTGGCAGGTTTTATCTGGGAAAACGTCGAAGTATAAGACTGCCGTTGATTGAGACGGGAGAGAGACCGAAGTCCTCGTCGTCCTCAACTCGGCATTGCTATAGAGACAAAGGAGGCCAGCTATGGCACTTGAGAAGATTGACATCGACACTCTCGACCCGGCGGCGACCATCGTCGTGGCAACCGGCAACGCCCATAAGCTCACCGAGATCGAGGCCATTTTGGGCAAGGTCATGCCCGAGGTGCGCTTTGTGGCGCTCGGTCAGCTGGGCGATTTTGAGGACCCCGAGGAAAACGGCACGACGTTTTTGGAGAACGCCATCATCAAGGCGCAGGCTGCGGTCGAGGAGACGGGCCTTATGGCCATCGCCGACGATTCTGGCTTGGTCGTCGACGCGTTGGACGGCGAGCCGGGCGTGTATAGCGCGCGCTATGCGGGCGTGCATGGCGACGATGCCGCCAACAACACCAAGCTGCTCGTGAATCTGGATGGCGTGGCCGACGAGGATCGCACCGCGCGCTTTATGAGCGTCGTTGCGCTCATCGACACGGATGGTCTGGTTACCTATGGCGAGGGCGCCTGCGAGGGCGTTATCGCACACGAGGGCCGCGGCGATCACGGCTTTGGCTACGACCCGCTGTTCCTGCCGGTCGACACGCCGGGCAAGACCATGGCCGAGCTGACGGCTGACGAGAAGAACGCCATCAGCCATCGTTTCCACGCGCTCGAGCATCTGTCCGCCAAGCTGACGGGCGAGGAGTAGACCGTGCGTGCGGTGGTGCAGCGCGTGCTCAACGCCGGCGTGACGGTCGACGGCGAGTGCGCGGGCCGCATTGGACGCGGCTACCTGGTGCTGTTGGGTGTGGGCCATGGCGATACGCGTGCCGAGGCCGACAAGCTGTGGGGCAAGCTCCGCGGGCTGCGTATCAACGAGGACGAGAACGGCAAGACCAACTTGGCGCTTGCCGATGTCGACGGCGAGGTGCTCGTGGTGTCGCAGTTCACGCTGTTCGCTGACTGCCGCCACGGTCGCCGTCCGTCGTTTACGGATGCCGGCGCGCCCGATGTCGCCAACGAGCTCTACGAGTACTTCCTGACGCTTGTTCGTCAAGATGTCGAACACGTGGCACATGGCATCTTTGGCGCCGATATGAAAGTCGATCTTGTCAACGACGGCCCATTCACCATCGTCTTGGACACCGACAACCTTTAGGTTACGCGGTTTTAACAAACCGCGTAACAACTGGTCATGCGAGGTTGTCGTCTGGTACGTATTTGGGACGGGGCTTATTTAGCTACTTGCGTATGGTGGCAGCAGGGTGCTATAGTATTAGAGTTTTGTCTATCTTAGGGGTATTATCCCCTTTTTGAATTGCACCTTCTGGAGGCCCTGTTCATGGAAGAGATGGAAGTCAATCACGTCGACGACATCCACGAGAAGCTGACCGATATGGTGGGCGATCGCGTCAAGGTTAAGGCCAACATGGGCCGCACCCGCGTTGTCGAGCGCATGGGCACCATCAAGAGCGTCCACCCGGCCGTCTTCATTGTCGAGGTTGACGAGCGTCGCGGCCGCAAGTCGCGTCAGTCCTACCAGTACATCGATGTCCTCACCGGCCAGGTCGAGCTGTTCGACCCCGAGAGCGGCGAGCATATCTTTACCCCGCTCGGCAATCAGCTCGAGGAGCATTAACGGTGACCGATCGGTCCCTGACTCTTTCCGCGCCGGCAAAGATTAACCTCTACCTGGGGGTTCATGCCGAGCGCGATGACCGCGGCTACCACAGGGTCGATTCCCTGATGGCAGCCGTCGGTCTTTCCGATACCGTGACGGTCACGCCGGCGCAGGCGCTGACCGTCCAGACGGTTCCGACATCAGATTTTCCCATGCAAAAGAATACGGCGTATCGGGCTGCGGTTGCTATGGCCGAGCATTATGGTCGCGAGGCAAACATCTGCGTGACGATTGAGAAGCGCATTCCATTGTGCGCCGGCTTGGGCGGCCCCTCGACGGATGCGGCCGCGGTCATTGTCGCCTTGGCGGAGCTCTGGGGCATTGATCGCACCGACCCAGCGCTCGACGACATTGCGCGGGGCATTGGTGCTGACGTCCCGTTCTTTTTGCACGCGAGTCCTGCGTTCTACGTAGGTGGGGGAGACGTGCTGGCAACTGAGTACCCCGCGCTGCCCGTGACGCCCGTCGTGCTGGTTAAGCCGCGTGAGGCGAGCGTTTCGACAATTGAGGCCTATCGACGTTTTGACGAGGCCCCGGTGCCTGCGGACAAGCCCGGCGCGATAGCTTCTGCCTTGCGTGCTGGTGATGCCGAGACGGCATATGCGCTCATCCATAACAACCTAGGTGTCATTTCCGCACAGATGGAGCCGCAGATTCAAACGGTCCTCGACTGGCTGCGTAAACAGGACGGAACCGTTGCTGTAGATGTGTGCGGATCGGGTGCCTGCTCGTTTGCCATTTGCGACACCGCTGCCACGGCCGAAAGGCTTGCCGATGCTGCCCAGCAAAGTGGCTGGTGGGCCCGCGCGACTGAGCTTATTCCCAACACGGTTCAAATCGACGCGCCAAAGAAATAAAGGTTGATTTCCGATCTCAGCCGAACACATTAGGCGGACAGGCCGTTCCCGCAGCTAGCCGAACGCCCCCGAGGCCCCATCCGGGCCCCGGGGGCGCCGTTTTCCCAGTTGAAGGAACGGTGGAGATGTGTTTCGATGGGTC
>JAXJIC010000042.1:0-24985 GCA_036298925.1 Collinsella aerofaciens | reverse complement strand
GTTCATGGGAAGGCTCGAGGCCTACCTCGTGTACTATCGTGAGGAGCGGATCAAGAAGTCCCTCGGGTGGCTGAGCCCGATGGAGTACCGCAGGAAGCTTGGATACGCCTAGGCGCGGTCCAAGAAATCGTCCGCACCCCCGTTTAAGCGTTTAAAACCGCCAAACAGTCCCTATTTCACCGCAACTTAGAGAGGACGGCCTCGGTCGGTACTGCCGTATCAGCCGAGGCCGCTGCATCGCTAGCGCTGTACGTAGGCGCGGACGAGCTCGAAGGTGTTGCGCACGCCGTCCATGTGGCTACGCTCGTAGTTGTGGCTCGCATACACGCCGGGGCCGATCAGACCATGGCGAATGTCGTAGCCGGCAGAGAGCGTGGCTTCGACGTCCGAACCGTAATGCGGATACACGTCGATAGCGTAATCGAGCTCAAGCTCGCGCGCGATATTGGACAGCGCCGTCACCAGGTCGTAGTTGTACGGACCGCCCGAATCCTTGGCGCAGATCGACACCATGTGCTCGGTGCAGCCTAGGTCGTCGCCAACGCAGCCCATGTCAACGCTGATCATCTCGCGCGTGTCGGCCGGCACGAAGGCGCCGCCGTGGCCCACCTCCTCGTACACGGTAAAGAGCAGCGAAACCTTACGCGAAAGCGTCACCTCGCCAGCGGCGACGGCACGCGCCAAGCCCAACAAAATGGCGGCCGATAGCTTGTCATCCAGGAAGCGGCTCTTAATGTAGCCGCTCTCCGTCACCGTCGTGCGAGGATCCATAGCGATGATGTCGCCGGTCTGAATACCCAGCTCGAGCACATCGTCCTTGCTGTCGACGTTCTCGTCGAGCAAGATCTCCATGTTCTTCTCGATGGTCTTGACCGGCTCGTCGGCCACGTGCGCCGAAGGCTCGGTGTTAAGAACCACGCCCGTGTAGACATTGCCGTCGCGCGTGTAGACGGTGCAGTTCTCGCCATCGGCCGTAGACCACTGATGCCCACCGAGCGTCGTGGGGCGCAGGCGGCCATTGTCCTTAATGGAACGCACCATGGCGCCTAGGGTATCGACATGGCTCGCCAGTACGAGCGGCTCGCCCTCGCCGCCAAGCTCAACGAGCACGTTACCCTTATTAGAACGCTCAGGCCCAAACCCCATATCGCGCAGGGTCTCCATCAGATAATCAGTCGCCGCACGGGTATAGCCGGTAGGGGAGGCAATAGAAGTCAGCGTCTTAAGCTGTCCTGCGATATAGGAGAGCGTCTCCTCTAGAGAAGCATCAATATTAGAAGTCATATGCATCCTTCCAAGTAAAACTAAGACCGAGTCCCGATTTTAACCGTTCTGCACGTGCAATGCCCCAGGAGCCGAGCCGCCTCCAGACGTCCCCGCACCGGTTTTGTGCACGTGCACGGTTTACAATCTCAATCTTGCATAAATCCTATTGGTATTTGCATAGAAATGAGGCATCTTTTTGCTTCGTCTCAGGGTGCCCCACCTTGGACCGTGCAAAAAACGGAGTATTCAGCACCGTGGGCCCCAACGGCCCCATCACGAACGACAAAACGACGCGGTTACAGCAGTGTTGCAGGTCGTCGCAAAGCAGAAACTCAGTAACAACCCCCTCCACTCATCGATAGCCCGCCCACAATGGCTGTCGATGGGCGCCTGCGGATCACTACCGCCCATTCACAACGTTATGCATTTTTAAGAGCTTGTTGAATACTCCCAAAAATGCACGCAGGGAAGTGCACCACCTATCCGCAGCGGGCAGTACGCCTTGGTTTTGTCCGTCTCAGGGCATCGACGCAGCACAAAAAGCCCCGCCGTGCGTAGCACGGCGGGGCCAGCGGCACGTCAAAAGACCATACACCTACGGGCGAAGGACCACCAAACTGGGCTAGGCAGCCGGGCAGATCTTCTTGAAGAGCTCGATGACGTCGTCGAGCGTTGCCTCGCGCGGGTTACCCGGGAAACAAGCGTCGGCCATGGCGTCCTTGGCCAGGACCTCGATCTCGTCAGCCTTCATGGCCTCGCAGACGTGCGGGATATTCACGTCGGCGGAAAGCTGCTTGACGGCGGCGATAGCGGCGTCGGCAGCCTCGTCGGTGCTCATGCCCGTGGTGTCAACGCCCATGGCGACGGCAACCTTGGCCAGACGCTCGGCGCAAACCGGCTTGTTGAACTCCATGGCGATCGGCAGCAGCATGGCGCAAGCGACGCCGTGCGGGGTGTCGTAGTGAGCGGACAGGGTGTGAGCCATGGCGTGGTCGATGCCCAGGCCAACATTGGAGAAGCCCATGCCGGCGACATACTGGCCAAGGGCCATGCCCTCGCGGCCGGAGCCGGGCTGGCCGGACTTGGCCTCGGCAACGGAGTCGCGTAGGTTCTCGCTGATCAGCTTGATGGCCTCAAAGTGGAACATGTCGGAGAGCTCCCAAGCGCCCTTGGTGGTATAGCCCTCGATGGCGTGGGTCAGAGCGTCCATGCCGGTGGAGGCGGTCAGGCCGGCGGGCATGGAAGCCATCATGTCGGGGTCGACGACGGCGACCTCGGGGGCGTCGTTGGTGTCGACGCACACGAACTTGCGGACCTTCTCGGGGTCGGTGATGACGTAGTTGATGGTCACCTCGGCGGCGGTACCAGCGGTCGTCGGCACGGCGATGGTGAACACGGCGTGGTTCTTAGTGGGAGCAACGCCCTCGAGGCTGCGGACATCGGCGAACTCGGGGTTGTTGATGATGATGCCGATGGCCTTGGCGGTGTCCATGGAGGAGCCGCCACCGATGGTCACGATAGCGTCAGCCTCGGCGGCCTTAAAGGCCTCGACGCCGTCCTTGACGTTCTGGATAGTGGGGTTGGGCTTGATCTCGGAGTAGAGGCTCCAAGCGATGCCGGCAGCGTCGAGCTCGTCGGTCACCTTAGCGGTAACGCCAAACTTGACCAGATCGGGGTCGGAGCAGACGAAGATCTTCTTGTAGCCGCGACGCTGGAGCTCGCCGGGGATCTCCTTGATGGCGCCAGAACCATGATAAGAGATGGTATTGAGAACGAAACGATTAGCCATTGAAAGCCTCCCATCGTGTGCGGGGCACCCATTACGCCCCACGCTATGAGTCCCATCCTAACGCTTTTGAAACAAAAAACGCGTGAGAACGTCAAATTTGTTAAAGCGTTTCAACAGATGATGAAAAATATTGCGGCAAAGGGACAGCCCCTTTGCCGCATTCGGTTACTTTCGACAGCCCTCTTTCCAAGCCTCGGCCGCAGCCTTCCAGCGTAAGCGCAAGTCGCGCTCGCGGTCGATGAACATGATGGCAAACGCGACAAACAGCAGCAAGCTCGCCACGACGATGGCGTGCAGGCCCATGCGCTCAATACACCAGTTGCCCAGCACGGCGCCAAACACAAAGGTAAAGATCACGCCAAAGTACAGCAGGCCGTTTTCCAAAAAGCCGCGCCTGTGGGTGATGATGTAATCGTCCACGTTTTGCAGCGCGTTGCGCAGGTTGCCGATGCACATGGTCGTAGCAATGCCGTGACCGTGGATCTTGCGGAAGCTCTCGACCTGCATGCCGCAGGCAAACGAAGTGAGGCAGTTGGCGAGCAAGTTGTAACCGCCACCGGGGATAAAGCTCACGCCCAGCAAGATGACGGCTTCAAAGAACACCGTTACCTGGCGCCAGTGAATCACGCTGCCAAACCGTTCATGTACCAGGTCGGCAAGCATAATGCCCACGGCAAACGACACCACAGGGAAGAAGTAGCGCCCCGCAAGTGCCCAATTGCCCTCCGAGATGCTCACGCCCACCAGCAAGATGTTGCCCGTCTGCGCGTTAGCGAAAACATGGTCGCGCCCAATGTACGAATAAACGTCCATAAAGCCGCCGGCGAGCGCCAGGATAATGCCCAATTCGATGGACTCCGATATCTGTTTGGCACGCTGCATCGTCGTGCATCCTCCTTGTTGACGACCCTCTCGTGCGTTGGCGGAAACATAACCGCCGTTCATACTGTAACCCATTGACAACATGGCGTGCGCGCGAGACGGGTTCTCCAACGCGCAGATACACAGTCTGGAAACAAACAGCGGGCGCGGCGCCGACACCCGCACCGACACGCCGATCCGCCAGCCCATGTACTCCACCAGTCTTTTTAGCGCCGTCCCAAAAAGACTGGTTACAATTACGTGCAGCATACTAACAACGGGAGGAATCGTGGCAAAAAAGCCCCAGGACGCTCAGCACAACCAGCACGGCAAGCATGCCCAGCGCGGCCAGCAGCAAAAGCGCGGTGGCAAGGCCCAGAGCGGCCACGCCACTCATACCCCGGCAGCGCCCGCCCGTCCCTGGCGCCCGGGCCGCGATAAGTTCCTCCCCGTCAGCCGCGCCGACATGGATGCGCGCGGCTGGGACCAGTGCGACTTCGTCTATATCTGCGGTGATGCCTACGTGGACCATCCGAGCTTTGGCATGGCTATCATCAGCCGCGTACTCGACGCGCACGGTTACAAAGTGGGCATCATCTGCCAGCCCGACTGGACCGACCCCGCCAGCATCACTGCGCTCGGCGAGCCGCGCCTGGGCTTTTTGGTCAGTGCCGGCAACATGGACTCCATGGTCAACCACTATTCGGTGACCAAGCACCGCCGCCACACCGACGCCTATACCCCCGGCGGCGAGGAAGGTCACCGCCCCAACCGTGCCGTCACGGTCTACGGCAATCTCATCCGTCAGACGTTCAAGGACGCCCCCATCATCATCGGCGGCATCGAGGCAAGCCTGCGCCGACTGGCCCACTACGACTACTGGCAGGATAAGCTCAAGCGCTCGGTGCTGCTCGACTCGGGCGCCGACATCCTCATCTACGGCATGGGCGAGCACGCGATTATCGAAATCGCCGACGCGCTCGACGCGGGGCTGCCCGTCGATCAGATCACCTATATCAACGGCACCGTCTACCGCACCAGCTCGCTCGACGAGGTCTACGACTACGACTTGCTGCCCAGCTGGGACGACCTTGCCGCCGACAAGCTCAATTACGCGCGCAGCTTTAACGTACAGCAGCAGAACATGGACCCCATCACCGGGCATCGTCTGGTAGAGCCCTACCCCAACAGCGTCTATGTGGTGCAGAACCCACCGTCGGCCACGCTCACCACCGACGAGATGGACGAGGTGGCCGAACTCCCCTACGCACGCGATTGGCATCCCGACTACGACGCGGCAGGCGGCGTGCCAGCCTTTGCCGAGATCAAGTTTTCCATTAGCTCCAACCGCGGTTGTTTTGGCGAGTGTTCGTTTTGCGCCCTCACCTTCCACCAAGGCCGCGTGCTGCAGATGCGCAGCCATGACTCGATCATGCGCGAGGCCGAGCTGCTCACGCGCGATCCCGAGTTTAAGGGCTACATCAACGACGTGGGAGGGCCGACGGCCAACTTTAGCCGTCCCGCCTGCGACAAGCAGCTCAAGCACGGCGTGTGCAAGAACAAGCGCTGCCTGTGGCCGAGCGTATGCAAGAACATGGTGGTCGACGAGAGCGGCTACACGCAGCTGCTGCGCGACCTGCGTCAGCTGCCGGGCGTCAAGAAAGTCTTTGTCCGCAGCGGCATCCGCTTTGACTACACCATGGCCGATGCCTCGGACGAGTTTTTGCGCGAGCTGCTGGAGCACCATGTCTCGGGCCAGCTGCGCGTAGCGCCCGAGCACGTGAGCGACGCGGTGCTGTCCGTGATGGGCAAGCCGAGCCGCGCCGTCTACGACGCGTTCTGCCGCAAATTTGAGCGCCTGAACCGCGAGTATGGACTCAAGCAGTATGTTGTGCCGTATCTGATCTCGAGCCACCCCGGTTCAACCATGAAGGAAGCCGTGGACCTTGCCGAAGCCGTGCGCGACATGGGCTATATGCCCGAGCAGGTGCAGGACTTCTACCCCACACCGTCCACCATGTCGACGTGCATGTACTACACCGGCGTGGACCCGCGCACCATGGAGCCGATCTATGTGGCGCGCGACCCGCACGAGAAGGCCATGCAGCGCGCGCTCATCCAGTATCGCAAGCCCGAGAATTACAAGCTCGTGCGTGAGGCGTTAGAGAAAGCCGACCGCCGCGATCTGATCGGCTACACCAAGCATTGTCTGATTCGCCCCGTGCCGCCACGCCCGGGCGAGACGTCTGCCGGCGGCGGGCATGGCACCGGCAAGAAGGGCGGCAAACCGCATGGCGGCGGCGCTGGCAAGGGGCCCAAGGGCAGCAAGGGCCACGGCGGCATGTCGCGTGCGCAGAACACCGCAGGTCGCAACCGCGCGGCCCAGGGACGACAGGGCGCCAACGGCGGCGGCAGGCGCAACTAAGGCAGCGGTGCCGTCGCTATGTCCGTCTCGCATGCGTGGCGCAGTGAGCGCATCGCCTCCACGAGGATGATGCCGGCGATGGCAACCGTGACCGCCACGTCGAGCGGGGTGTTCACAAACCACAGCATCGTCATGAGATACGACCCGGCATTAAAGGCAAAGTGCAGCAGAATCGTGTAGCGGAGCTTTCCGGTCGTCACGAGCACCCAACCAAAGATGAGGCCGGCGGCACCCGCGTAGCAACCCTGCACCCAATTCATGTGCATAAAACCGAAGATTGCCGCCTGCAGCACAATCGCCGCAGCGATACCCCACGTGCTTGGGGCCGCCCAGGGCACCATGGCGCCGTCCTGCGCGCTCGCACGACGCCGGCGCTTCCAAAGTGGGCGGCACTGCGGATTAAACGCTCGGAGCGAAAACTCAAAAATAATGCCGCGCACCAGCAGCTCCTCACAAAATGGGGCGCCGAGCACCGTAGTCAGGACGGCGAGATAGCTGGTGTCGCCCATACCTGTTTCCTCGACAAGCTCGCTGTAGTCGGCCGCGGCATCGGGCAACAGCGACAGCACGGCGTCGGTCACGTAACCAACGACCACCTGCAGGGCCAGGCCAATCACGATAACGCAGGCGATGCGTTTCCATGCCCCACGCGCTCCCCCGCCGAGCGGATGCGCGCTTTGCCGGCGTGCCATAAACGAACGCGGCCACAGATAACGCCACCACAGCAGCGCCATCAAAAACGACGCCGTCTGCGCGACGGCCTGAAGCAATTGGATGTCGAGATCATCGATCGAAAAACCCATGAACACCGATGCGACGCCAAGGGCGGAGAACAAAACGACGCTCAGGGCAATATCGGCAGCGACGACGCCAAAACAGGCAAGCGCCCAAATCATCGCATTGAGCATGCCAACCTCCTCAAAACCGTTCCCTAGTTCTACCACAACTCGGCAGAAAGCTGATCCCATGGGGACGGAGGAAAACGGATCACTTATTGATGAGAATCAGGCGCAGCGCCAAAGGCCCCGTTGGGCGAAATGTCGAACGGAAAGGTGCCGCAGCGATTGAAGGCGGCGATGAACATGCGGATGGCGTTGGACGGCGTGGTACCTACGAGTTGGGTTGCCGCCGCGAAGGCCGCCTTTTCCTCGGGCAAGACCTTCGCGACAACCGGGGTCATGTGTTCTGCCATGGCGCTTCCTTTTTGAAACGACGGTGGTGCGGATGGATGCGGGCCACGCGGCTGGGCGACAGGCTGTGAAGGCAACCCGGTTGGCCCGCATCTGGAATTTGTTTCTACGGCGTTGGTATTACTTGGTATTCTTAAGTATTACCCCGCAGATAGAATACCATACCCGACCCCATGGGGACGGAGAAAAACGGATCATTTTGTTGCTGAGTAAGTATTTAGAGCGTGATGATGTCCGAGATATTGAGGGCCTGAGCGTCGACGGCATCGTGCGTGGCAAGCAGCAGCATGCGGCCGTCGAGAAAGTCGAGCACGACCTCGGCGCATGCGTCGCGCGCGGCGGTATCTAGACCGGTAAAGGGCTCGTCCAGAATCACCGCGTCGCCTGGGCACAGCAGGGCTCGGGCAATCTCGACACGACGGCGCTGTCCACCCGAAAGCTCGGCCACGCGGGCATGCACATCGATCCCCGGTATCAGCAGACGCAACAGGGCTGCGGCACTCGAGGCGTCCACGCGCGCGTCGGCGCACACCAGCACGTTATCCAAAGCCGAGGTGCCCTCTACCAGGCGCACATCCTGAAACACCATGGAGCACGGCGCGCACTCCCCCGCCGCCAGCGCGAGCAACGTCGACTTGCCCACGCCCGAGGCGCCCATCACGCAGGCGCGCCCACCGGCGGGCACACGAAGCACCAGCCCGTCGAGCGCCGGCGCCCAGGGCGCACGATCGCCCACGGCAAGCGCAAGCTCCGCCGCAGCGCCGGCGCCAGCAGGGTCGCCCGAACGCCCGCGAGTACCACGCCCATGTGCCCACACGGCAGCACGCCACGCCGCGGGCCCCGAAGCCCGCAGCAACCACACCAGCACACGCTCGCATGCCCGCGATGCCGCCACGACCAACACGGTCCAAGCCAGCAGGTCAGCCGTCTCGATGAGCAGCTTCGCCTGATAGATGCGCTCGCCCACGGTGCCCGTCGCCATGCCGATCAGCTCCGCCGCCACGCCGGCCTTCCAGCTCATGCCAATCACGGCGCGGGCGCACGAAAGCACAAACGGCAGGACTTCGCGCCAGGTGTGGGCACAAAACAGTCGCCAACCCCGCACGCCATGCAGACGAAACATCTGCTCCAGCGGCTTATCCGCTTGCGTCAAACCCTCGACCAGCGAAAAATACACGCCCGGAAGCGCCATCAAAAAGACCGCCGCAATGCTCACGCGCGCCGACCCCAGCCAAATGAGCAGCAGGACCACCACGCAGGCAACCGGCGTCGCCTTAACAAACGAAAGCGCCGGAGCCACCAAGCGGACAAACGCCTGCGAGCGCGACGAAATTCCGGCCAGCAAACCACCGCACACCGCGGCAAGCGCCAAACCGCCTAGAATCCGCGCACCCGAGCCCGCCAGAATCGCCCACGTGCCGGCATCGCATACCAGCCGCAGCAACGCCACCACAACAGCACCCGGACCCGGCAAAATCAGCGGCTGTGCCACCAGCGCCGCCGCGAAGACCCACACGGCAAGCCAAAAGGCGGCGACGGCACCTGCTGCCGCCACCGCCTTCATACGCTCTGTCATTTGTCGAGCAAACACACGCACGGGCTACTCCATGTAGTAGAAATCGTCAGCCGGAAGTTTACCACCCACGGCGCTCGCGTCCGCGTCGGCCAGCACCTGCAGATACCCACTAAGTGCCGCCTTCATATCCTTGCCCGTCTGGCACACAAGCATGCACCCGGGAATCGCCTTCTCGGCAATCTTGGCGTTGTCCACGATGCCAGCATCGACCACGGCCTGCGCCCAGTCTGCCGGCGCCGCATTGACGGCCTTAACGCTCGCCGCATGGCAGCGCAAGAATTCCGCCACGGCCTCGGGATGCTCCTCGGCAAAGGCACGGCGCACCACGGTTACGCCCGTCAGCAAACGGGAGCCCGTGTCGCCCGCCAGCTCATCCCACACATCGGTCAGGCTTACCGGCGCCGACAGCTTGCCTCCGCTCTTTGCAATGGCAGCGGTCTTGAAGGGCTCGGGCAGCACGCCCACAGCAGACGGATCGGCAAGCAGCGCCGAGAGCACCTCGGTGGGCTCGCTCTTAAACTCAAGCGCCACCTGACCGGTCAGGCCCGCGCGCTCCAGCAGATAGTTCATGACGTACTCCGGTGTGGTGCCCTTGCCCGTCATGTAGACGGTACGACCCGCCAGGTCACTAAACGAAGTCACGTCCGCGTCGCCCGTCACCACGCTCAGCACGCCAAGCGTATTGATATCAATGACCTGTACCGCACCCTCGGTCTTGTTGTAGAGAACGCTCGCCACGTTGGCGGGTACCAAGGCAATGTTGACATCGCCCTGAATCACCTTGGGCACGATCTCGTCGGCGGCAGTGTTGATCGCAAAGTCGAACTCATTGTCTGTCTCGCCATCGGCTGCCTGGTCCATAAACTGCACCAGACCGATCGACGTCGGACCCTTGAGCGAGGCGACGTGCACCTCGACCGGCTCTGCGGCAGCACCGGCGCCGTCCGTGGCAACCGAGCCCGCGGCGGACCCGGCACCGGCAGCCCCGCCGCCACAGCCCGCGAGCGCAAGTGACAGGGCGCCCGCGGCGAGCGCCGAGGCAAACCCCCGGCGCGACATCTCAACATCAAACGCGCGCATCGCTAGCACGTCCCCTCGTTAGGCATCGTCCATGCGTGATGGTCGGTATGCAGCAGCTCCTCGGCCAGCGGCGAGAGCGGCGCGCCCAAAAACTCGCTGTAGCACGCCTGGACATCGGGATTCTCGTGCGAGAAGCGAATGTCCGCCTTCGCATCGAGGCCCCAGAGCACCTGGCCACGCTCGGCTGCCAGCTCACAGCCGTCGTGGATGGGCTGACCGCCGCCACCGACACAGCCGCCCGGGCACGCCATGACCTCAACGAAGTCATAGCTCACGCGGCCGTCGCGAATCGCGTCGAGCAGACGGGCGGCGTTGCCCAGCCCGTGCGCCACGGCGATGCGCACCTTGGTACCATCGATATCGGCGACGGCTTCCTTCCAGCCGTCCAGGCCGCGCACATCGGTAAAGAAGTCGGCGTCGGGGTTCTTGCCCGTCACCAGGTAATAGGCCGAGCGCACGGCGGCCTCCATCACGCCGCCCGTGGCGCCAAAGATCACACCCGCGCCCGTGCCAAAGCCCAGCGGCGTATCGAGCGGCTCCTCGACCAGCGTGTCCACGCTCACGTGGCTCGCGCGGATCATGCGCACCATCTCGCGCACCGTCAGCGCAACGTCCACATCGGGCGTGCCGTCCTCGCCCACCATGCTCGGCAGCGCGCACTCGGCCTTCTTGGCCGTGCACGGCATCACGGACACCACAAACAGACGCTCGGGCTCCACGCCCAGCACTTTGGCATAGTAGGTCTTGGCGATGGCGCCGAACATCTGCTGCGGCGACTTGGACGTAGACAGGCTGTCGACAAACTCCGGATAGCGGGCCTTCACAAAGCGTACCCAGCCCGGGCAGCAGCTCGTAAACATGGGCAAGCCGCGGCCATCACCCTCACCCTTAACGGCCTCGCCCAGGCGCTCGAGCAGCTCGGAGCCCTCTTCCATAATGGTGAGGTCGGCCGAGAAATCGGTATCGAACACGTACTCAAAGCCAACGCGGCGCAGCGCGCAAGCCAAGCGCTCAACGGTAGCCTCCTCGCGAGATATGCCGAGCTCCTCGCCCCAGGCGCTACGCACGGCCGGCGCAATCTGCACCAGCACGATCTTGTCGGGATTAGCGAGCGCGTCAAACACGGTCTCGGTATCGTCGCGCTCGCGCAGTGCGCCCGTCGGGCAATGCGTAATGCACTGGCCGCACGCGACGCAATCGGTCTTGCCAATCGGCGCGCGCCCGCGGGTACCCACGGCGGTATGCGTGGCGCGGTTGGTCAGGTCCCAAATCCCCAGGCCCTGCACGCTCTCACACACTTTGATGCAGCGCATGCATTTAATGCACTTGTCGTTTTCGCGGATGATGGGAAAATCGAAATCCCAGCCCTCGCCCGCCAAATGCCTTTGATACGGCAGATAGAAAATGCCCAGGTCGTTGGCGATGGTCTGTAGGTTGCAGTTGCCGCTGCGCACGCAGCTCGTGCATTGCGAATCGTGCTGCGAAAGCAGCAGCTGCACGTTGGTGCGACGGGCCTCGCGGGCCTTGGGGCTGTTGGTGTGCACCACCATGCCGTCGAGCACGTAGTTGTTGCAGGCTGCAACCAGCTGGTCGCAGCCCTCGACCTCGACCACGCACACGCGGCAGCCGCCGATCTCGTTTAGATCGCGCAGATAGCACAGGGTGGGAATCTGAATGCCGGCGGACTTGGCCGCATCCAGGATCGTGGTGTGCTCGGGTACCACGACCTCGCAATTATCGATAGTGAGCTTGACCATGTTGTGCGCTCCGTTTTCGCTGTTGTCGCCGACGGTGGTTTTGTTGAGCTCTACCATTCCAGGTTCCTCCCTCCGCGGAACGCGCCAAAGCCAAAGTGGTCGCAGCGCAGGCAGCGGCTCGCCTCCTGGCGCGCCTCCTCCTCGGTGAGACCCTGCTCGACCAGATTCCAATCGTGAATGCGCTCGCCGGCCTCGCGCTCGCCCAGCTCGCAGCGGCCGCACTCGTGCTTGCCCTTAAACTGCACGGTCGGCAGCTCCACGTCGAGCTTGATCTTGTGGTCAAAGCCCAGGTAGCGGTCGATGTTTGCCGAAGCCACGCGGCCGGCGTTGATGGCACGGATGACGGTGGCGGGACCGGTCTGGCAGTCGCCGCCGCTAAAGAGGCCATCGAAGTTGGGCACGGCGCCGTCCGAATCGGTAACGACGCGACCCCACTTGCAGGCGATGCCCATGTCCTCAAACGGCATGGAATCGATGTCCTGGCCAATGGCCACAAACACGCGCTCGCAGGGAATGACCTGCTCGGGCGTGGCGGCGGCACGCGGGGCCGGGCGCCCGCGGCGGGGCTCGCCGATAATCTGCGGCTGCACGCGCAGGCCGCTCACGCGACCGTCCTCGCCCGTCTCGATGGCGAGCGGGGCTGTGAGCTCCAGAACCTCGCAGCCCTCGGCCTGGGCACCGGCGATCTCGGCGTCTTGGGCCGTCATATCGCAGATGCGACGGCGGTAGACGATGCTCACCTTTTCGGCACCGCAGCGCACGGCAGAGCGTGCCACGTCCATGGCCACGTTGCCGCCGCCGATGACGCACACGCGCTGGCCGCTCAGGTCGGGCAGTTCGTCGTCACCGATGGCGCGCAGCATCTTGACGGCCGACTCCACGCCGGGAGCCTCTTCGCCCGGAAGGCCAAGCTTCTTATCGCTGTGGGCACCGATGGCCAGGTAGACGGCATCGAACTCGTCGCGCAGGCGGGCGAGCTCCTCGCCGCTCACGGAGTGGTCGAGCTCCACGTCGACACCGGCGCTCAAAATCCAGTCGATCTCGGCCTGCAAGCGCTCGCGCGGCAGACGATAGCTGGGGATGCCGTAACGCAGCATGCCGCCCAAGTGGTGACGTTGCTCAAAGATGGTCACCTTATGGCCCATCACGGCCAGGTAGTAGGCGCAGGAAAGGCCGGCCGGGCCGCCGCCGATCACGGCGACGCGCTTACCGGTGTCGTCCACTACATGCGGTTTGTGGTCGTTGAGGTCGCTGTGCTCAACGGCAAAACGCTTGAGGGCGAGGATGTTCATGGGGTCGTCGACCATGCCGCGGCGGCAGTGCATCTCGCAGGGATGCTCGCACACCAGGCCGCAGACGAGCGGCAGCGGATTGTTCTTGCGGATGACCTTGACGGCATCGGCATAGCGGCCGGCCTCGACGAGCGAAATGTACCCGGGAATGTCGACGTGCGCCGGGCAGCCCGAGACGCACGGAACGCGGGCCTCGCGGTCAAAGCCACAGGAGTGCTCGCGGATGTGGTGCTCAAAATCGTCACGGAAACCGCGGATAGCCGTAAGCGCCATGGCGCCGGCCTCGTAACCGATGGCGCAATCGCTCGAAAGATAGATGGTGCGGGCGGTGCGCTCGATCAGATTGAGCGTGGACTCGTCGGCGCGGCCCTCGAGCACATCGGCGAGCAGATCGCTCAGCGCGCTCAGGCCCACGCGGCAGGGCGTGCACTTGCCGCAGCTCTGGGTGGAGCACAGGTTGACGAGCGCTGCCGTAAACTCAACGGGACACGGGGCGAGCGAACTCACCGCCAGACGACGTCCGAGCGCATCGTGCAGGTCGTCCATGACGGCCTGAGCGTGGCTGCGTTCCATTACGTGCAGTCGAGCCATAAGATCCCCTCTCACATGGCAGCCCGGAGGCGAGGCCGGGCGAAATTGCTACACGCACAACACTGACCTAAAAAGTTGTGAGGTCTCCATACGGTTCGGCAGGCGGTATAAAATGTCACCCTCAGCGGTGAAATAGAACATTACCGCAGATAAATGCCATATTTGATAAAACGCGTTACCAAATTGCATTATTCAATGTGAAAAAGAGCGCCTTACTATTTTTCCTTTTTGATCCGTTTTCCTCCGTCCCCTTCGGATCACATGATCCCTTGGGAACGGAGGAAAACGGATCGTTTTTGGTGCAAAAGGGCCAGGTTTGTTTGCACCAATCTCACTTGCGCTAGATAAAGAGCTCGCATTCCTTCCGCACGACGCAAACCTTGCTCAGCATCTGGGAAACAGCGGATAGCTTGTTGGGATCAACCTTACGAGCACCTCGCGGACATACGGCAATGCAGCGCATGCAGGAGATGCACGCCTCGCCAGCTGCTCGTTTGGGGTCACCCTTGTCGATAGCACAAACGGGGCACGCCGCGGCGCATGCACCGCAGGAAACGCAATCCTCTGTTGCCTCGGGTGCCATGCGGTGACCTCCAGCTTGTTTATAAGGACGATTGCCGGGGATAGAGGGCTCGGACGCATCCTCAGCCAACAGCTTTTGCTGAATTTGCTGAGCAAACTCAGCAAGCTGCGCCGCATCCTGCGCATCCGGACGACCGGCAGCAAACTGTCGCGCAATGGAATGTTCTGCAATGGCTGCAACTGCCGCGATCACCCGGAATCCCGCATGCTTCGCAACGTCCTCCAGCTCTACGAGCGTGTCCTCAAACGCGCGGTTTCCGTATACACAAACCAAAACAGCCCGAGCCCCGTTGCCGCGCACCATGCCCAACCGGTCAGCCACCACAGCCGGGATTCTACCGGCATACGCCGGCACAGAGATTACGGCCACGTCGTCCTCAGTCATCGAGACAGCGTTGAAATCCAACCCGCTATCGGTCAGATCGACGGTAACGGTATTCTTGCCCAGTGCTCCGGCCACAAGGCCTGACACCTTCTGCGTTCCACCCGTCGGACTAAACACAATTTCGAATACGCTCATCGAGGCACCCTCCCCTACGCCTGGCAACGCGTCAAGCCGCTTTCACATCCAGCCAGAGTATACGGCACGTGGGGTCCCCGTTTTAATGCACCAAGCACCCCAATGCACCCACCCTACGCTGTCTGCCTCTTCGTTTTGTATAAATTACGGTACAAATTGTATATATTTACGGGATACCGCTGTGTTCTCCTGAGGTACCCCATCCTAGCCCGTGCAAAAAACGGAGTATTCTGCAACGTAACCACGCCAGCACCGCCGCGGGTGGGCAAAACTGTAGGGCGCCGTATCATTCTAAGTCCCGACATGGCGAGAATGACGCGCCCCTGCTCCGGAAAACGGCGAAATCTGACTCAGAACGCTCGCCAGGGATATCCGAAGGCCACCGTTGGCGACGTCGGATCATATGCAGACAACTCGAACTGCAGAATACTCCAAAAAATGCACGGCGCACCCCATGGGGCCCATTGCTGCATGGCAGAAAATAGGTCCTCAGCATCCCCCAGATGCATTCCCGAGAAAATCACGTTTGAATTAGCGATGGACACGGCAAACAAACGGGCCCGAGCGTTGTTTGCTCGGGCCCTTAGCTTGTCTCACGCTAGCGTGCGATGTGTATGTTACTTGCGCTTGCCGCCGCCGTCACCGGGGCGACGGGAGCTACCGCCGCGCTTGCCGCCACGATTGTTACCATAGCTGCCACGGTTATCGCGACCGCCAGCACGACCGCCGCGGGAGCCGGCCTGGCTGCCGCCGCGCCCACCGCGATAGCCGCCACGGCGCTCCTCGCGGGTGTCGTCGTAGTTGCGCCAGTCATCGCGACGATCGCGGCTGGCACGCGGGTCGCGACGATCGCGCGACTCATTCGAACGACCGGCGCCACCGCGGTTGCCGTTACCACGAGCACCCTCGCGACGCTCGCCGCCACGGCCACCCTCGCGACCTCCGCGCTCGTCAAAGCGCTTGCCGCCGCGGGACTCGCCGCCGCGGGTTCCACGCTCGTCACGCGAACCACGGCCTTCGCCGCCACGGCGCTCATCGCGCTCGCCGCGCTCGCCGCGCTCGCCATCGCGACCGGAGCGACGACGGTCACCCGAGCCGCGCTTGCCGCCACGCGAGCCACGGCCCTCGTCCTCGCGCTCAACACGACGACGACCGCCACGGTCCTCGTCCTCACGACGACGGCGGTGTGCCTCGCCCTGGAACTGCTTGGCGCGACGCTCGGCACGGTTGCCGCGCGGGCCCTGCTCAACAGCACCGCCGCGCTCCTCGGCAGCCACCTCGCGAGCCACGCTCTCAACGGCCTCGTCCACGCGAGCCTGAACGCCCTCGCGCACGCGGGTCTTGCCACCACGCTTGGGACGGCTCGGGCGCTCACCGTCGCCGCAACGCTCATCGCGACCGCGGTTGGAACGACCGGCAACATCGCCGTAATCGTCGCCGTTGCGTTTGCCGTCGCGACGCGCCTGCTCAAGCTTCTTCTTGCTCTTGGACTTGCCGCGCTTGGTCTTCTTCTTCACCTTAAAGGCCGCAGGGTCGCGCTCGGGGTCAACCGCGGGCGGATTGGGGCCCACATGCAGGTCGCCGGCGTCATAAATGTCGGCCGTCTTGTCCATGAGCTTCTCGATCTCGTAGAACTCATCGACGTCCTGCTCGGTCACAAACGTAACGGCCCAGCCCAGCTCGCCGGCGCGGCCCGTGCGGCCGATGCGGTGGATGTAGTCGGTCGGCTCGGCCGGCACGTCAAAGTTCACGACGTAGCGCACATCGCTAATGTCGATGCCGCGGGCAAGCACGTCGGTTGCCACCAGCACGTCAACGGTGCCGTCGCGGAAGGCCGAAAGCGCGCGCTCGCGCTGGGCCTGGCTGCGGTTGCCGTGGATCGCGGCGGCCTTGATGCCCTTGCGCTCCAGACGACGGCAGCAGCTGTCGGCGCGGTGCTTGGTGCGCATAAAGACGATAGTGCGCTCCGGGCCCTCCTTTTTGAGGAACTCGGGCAGCAGGTTGTTCTTGGCCTCGATGGACACCGGGAACACAAACTGGTCGACGGTGTCGGCGGTCGACGTGGCAGGCGCGATCTCCACGCGGGCCGGGTCGCTCACCAGGTCGGTGATCTCGCCCACGGCCTCCTCGTCGAGCGTTGCCGAGAACAGCAGCGTCTGGCGCTCGGCCGGCGTCTCGCGCACAATACGACGGACGGCGGGCAAAAAGCCCATGTCGAGCATGCGGTCGGCCTCGTCGAGCACCAGCACCTTGACCTCGTCCAGGTGGCAGGCGCCCTGCTCGATCAGATCGACCAGACGGCCCGGCGTGGCGACCAGGATGTCGCAGCCGTACTTGAGGGCAGCAGTCTGCGGCTTGTAGCTCACGCCGCCCACGACGGTCACGGCAACATGGCCCGTAACGTCGGCGATCTTGCTCGCGACCTCGTCGATCTGCTGCGCGAGCTCGCGCGTGGGGGTAATGACGAGCATCACGGGACCGCGACCGTTGCCTTCGGGTTTCTTGGAGCCGCGACGGCGGTTGCGGCCTCCGCGCTCGCGCACGGGCTTGGGCGGAGCGATGTGCTCCAGGTTGTTCATGGTCGGCAGCAAGAAGGCGGCCGTCTTGCCGGTGCCGGTCTGAGCGGCGGCAAGCAGGTCGCGGCCCTCGAGCACCACGGGGATCGAGCCAGCCTGGACAGGCGTGGGCGCCGTGTAGCCTAGGTTCTCGATGGCACGAAGCATCTCGTCGGAAAGGCCCAGCTCGTCAAAGGCGGGCAGGTTCTCGGTCGCGGACTCGACGGTCTCGGCGGCGCTGGCCTCGTCGGCAGCATCGAAGGCAGCCTGGGTCATGGCCTCGCGGGCCTCGTCCAGAATCTCGGCGTCCGTGACGTCGGATACAGAATTGCGCATATGTTGTTGTTCCTTATCTGCACGCGTTATGGGCACGGCATGCGGCCGCGCGAGCGTGCTTGGTAGTGCGCTAATACATACAAAAACAGGTGCGCACAGAGAGGACGTTGCTCAGCACGCTGGCGATCGCTTTGGCAGCCCTATCACGCGCCGTCCAGACGCAGCAGCTCTAAGCGATGGAGCAGATTCGCCGCCGGTTAGTATACCCGTACTCCGTATGCCCCCACGTAAACCACAGATGACGAGGCGGACGAGGTGGGCCCGGCTGATTATCTCAATCTGTAACAGATGCAGGGCAAAATCGGGTCCAAATGTTACAGATCAAGACAGAGGGGGATTTCCGTCCAGTCCAAACCAAATCTCTCAGTCTTCCTGCAATTTCGAACATGTGGCCTATAATGTTGTTTTGGTTACACTATTTATTGTGCAGCCATTTAATACGTCGCCCACCGGGGCCATTAATTCCTATCGCCATATTGGCTAGGAAGCAATCAAAGGAGGTATCCGTGGCAGCAGAGACGCCTTGCTCGGTCCTCTATAACGATATTCGCTCGTTCGGCGGTCTTAAACATCTCGAGATCGCCCGAATGCTCATCAATGGAAACTCTTATCTCGGCAGTACCCTGCTCGAGAAATGCTCTTCCAACCGCTCGTATCTCACCCGTTACATCGTCCATCGCAAGCCTGACCAGTGCGCACCCTCCATCTACAGCGACTTTACCGTCACCACACTCAACCTTTCCTCGGCAATCTGCAGCAAGCTCGGCGGCGGCGAGGCCGCCTATCGGGCAATCGCCGAGCACTATCGCGGTCCGGCCGCCAACGAAATGATGTCGGCTCTCGCCAGCTACAAGCTGGACAGCCGCCTATATGCAAATGCCCTCAATCGCATCGACAACTTCGACGGCAATGCCGTGCGCGAGAAAAGCACGCTTTACCTTATGCTCTTTGTGGCAACGGGGGCGCTCGCCGATCCCGTTCAGGGCGTGGCCACCGTCGAGCGCTTTTGCAGCAGCAAGACGGGCGGGCACTTCGGAACCACCGAAACTACCGTCGGACGTGGCTTTATGAACAGCCTGGAACAGCCGCGCACCGTCGCCCCCAACCTCGGTCTGCTCAGAACCCATGCCGACAACTGCGCCGACATGCAAATCCATCCCCTCACACGCGATCCGCGCGGCACCGTGATTGGTTCTTTGCCCAAAACCTCGCCCAGCATCACCGATGTGGGCGCCGACGCATCGCGCGAGCATCTTCGCATTTGGCTCGAGGGTGAGCACTGGTACGCCCAGGGCCTTGGATCGACCAACGGCACAGTGCTCGAATCGGGCGCGGGCGACGGCGATATTGTGATTGAGCCGCCGCGCGACCAACGCGAGCCCGGCAAAGTCTATCCCCCCGTGGAAATCGCCAACAGCGACAGGCTCCATCTGGGTCTCTACACGACATTCCTTGTCATTGTGGACTAGCACGGACGGCGATCGGAAGACGGTCGCCGTCCGTCTTTCGTCTTCTACCTTCTGCGTCGTAAACGACAATACTCAGCGGCATACGTGGGCAGTGCGGCTATCATGGTTCTTTACCGATATCCGCACTGCTCACGTATACGTGCGGCAACCCATGCCAGACAAAGGAACGCCATGGATACTACCGATAGCGCCTATGGCGACAAACTCATCCGTCTTGACACGTTCAACACCGCCGTGGCGGTCGACCCCAGCGCCGAGGACGAGGTCAAGCGTCGGTTTATGACGCTTATTCTCCAGACGGCCCACCGCAACAACGGCAACATCGGGCACGTGCTGCGCGCGACCAACACGAGCGGCGAGGTCTTTGCCGTCAAGCTACTCAAGGACAACGCCATCCTTTCCGGCCAAGCCCCCGACCGTTCCGCCGAGCAATCGGCAGCGCACCTGGCCAACACCGCCGCGCTGTTCGAGGAGTACCGTCATCTGTGTACCGTCTCGCACCTGCGCGGATTTCCACGCGTCTATGGCTACGGATCGTGCGAGGATGACCCGCTCATCCTCATGGAGTGGGTCGAGGGCACCTCGCTCAAGCAGGCGCTGCCCCTGCTTCCGCACGACGCCTCGGGCGGGCTGACCACCCAGATGGTCGCCGCCGTCGGAAACGCCGTGCTTCGTGCGCTCTTGATGACCCAAGGCCTCGTGAATCCGGTCATCCATCGCGACCTATCGCCTGCCAATATCATGTTCCGCACCACCAGCCAAACACTCGAGCAGCAGATTGCCGATTGTTCCTTTGACCCCTGCCTCATCGACATGGGCTCCGCGACCATGGCTCTCGGCGACGACACGATCACCCGGCGCGCCGACATCTGGCGCTTTGCCACACCCGCATACGCCGCGCCCGAGATGCTCACGCAGGATATCGAAGGCATCGCGGCCCTTCGCCGTTCGCCCGCGATCGACGTCTATGCGCTTTCGAGCATTCTGTACCAGCTCTACAGCGGTCGCAAACCGTTTGACTTTGAGTCGACGGACGCCGCTGCAACCGGCTCGTTCTATCTCGTAAAGACCAAGACCAAGCCGGCGCCGCTCGAGCCGCGCTGCGAGGGCGATGAAGCGCTCGTCCAAATCATCATGAAGGGTCTCTCAGTCGAGCAGTGCGATCGTCCCACCGAGCAGCAGATGCTCGAGGTGCTCTCGGCATACCTCACCGATGCCGAATCCGAGGGCCGCGAAGGCACAGGAGACGAGGCCGCGATTGATATCGATTCTGGCACGCACCTTAAGGTCGACGTCGCCGGCGAGCGCGCGCGAGAGATCCTGGAGCAGGCCCGGCACGATGCCATGACCCGCCGCCGCTTTATTATCGGTGGCGTCGTTGCAGCCGTTGCGGGGCTCAGCGTCATTGGGGCGGCGACCCATGGCTTTGGCATCCCCGACTACCTGGACGGCATCCGCGGTTCGCTTGACGACTACACTTGGGATCAGCTGCAGGAGATTTCGCTCAAGATTAAGGCCGCCGAGACCCGTAGCGAGGCACGCGAGATTGCCAAGCGCTATCACCTGCTCGATGCCGATGGGCATATCCCCTATCCGTGTACCAAGCGTATCACGCTCACCAACGGGCTGCAGGTTGGCGCGCAGCTTGTGGGCATCCGCCACGATGAGCTTCTGGACGGGACGGGCAAGGCCGGGTTGACGTTTATGTTCGACGCGGGTATTGCCGAGCGCAACGCTGCGGCTGAACCGCCGAGCGCCGGCTGGGCAGATTGCGAGCTGCGGGAGTGGCTCAACGGCGACGGCCTTAAGCTGCTGCCCAACGAGTTGCGCGCGCTCATTAAAGGTGTCAAGAAGGTCTCGAATAACGCTGGCGCCGCCAGAAGCGCATCGTGCCTGAGCAAGTTGCCCGCAACCCTTTGGCTGCCCGCCATGGTCGAGCTGTGCGGTACGCAACCGCCCGATTCGTTTGCCGAGGGCTATCACTACCTGGCAGACATCTACAACGGCGAGGGCAAGGAGTATCAGCTCTTCCGCGAGCTCAAGGTGAGCCCGTATTCCACGAACGAGACAATGGTCCGCCAGTGGAAGGGCAAGGACACCTGCTGGTGGGAGCGCACGGTGAGCCCCGACTCATCGGAGACCGAAGGCACGCTCTATATGAACCGCGTGGGGCACGACGGCGACGTCTTTACGTACGCAACGCCTGCGGAAAAGCCAAACAAGCTAACCTGTGTGATCCCCGGGTTCTGCATCTAGGCGGCGGGCGTCTTGCCGTGACGGGACCCCTCCCCGGCAAATGTCTCGATCTGTAACACCAGCTCGGCAGATACAGGTCTAGATGTTACAGAACGAGACAAACCCCAACCCCGCGAGACAACATCTCAATCTGTAACAACTAGGACCCAAATATCGGTCTTGCTGTTACAGATCGAGATGTTCAGGTTACCCTCGAATGGTTTGTCTCGATCTGTAACATCTAGCAGGCAAAACGGTCCCCAGATGTTACAGATTGAGACGTTAAGTTGTGGCTCGATGTAATGTCTAGATCTGTAACAGTTATTCGACAAAAACGGGTCTAGTTGTTACAGATTGAGATGCTTGGTTGAGACGGTCCATCGGCCAACCAACTATCCTCATCTGTAACGAAATGTCATACATTTCTTTCTGTACTGGACACCCCCAGGGGGTATGGGTGTATAGTATCGGCGGGTTAACAATTTCAACACCGAACTACAGAAAGGAGAAGCCATGGCTCAGGATAAGTTTGACGTGGGCGGTATGACGTGCGCCGCGTGCCAAGCGCACGTGGACCGTGCCGTGAGCAAGCTCGACGGCGTCCAAAGCGTCGCGGTCAATCTGCTCGCCGGCTCTATGCTGGTGGACTACGACCCTGCGCAGGTCTCCCCCGACGACATCTGCACCGCTGTCGACCGCGCGGGCTACTCGGCCTCGCCCATCAGCACGGGCACCGACGCTGTCCAAAGCGGAAGTGCGCAAGCCAGGTCCGGCGCCGCCCATATGGAGTCGCCCACCAAAAAGCTGGAGGCCGCCGCCTCCGCCATGCGCACCCGCCTCATCATCTCGATCATCTTCCTCATCCCGCTGTTCTACACAGGCATGGGGCACATGCTCGG
Source organism: Collinsella aerofaciens (assembly GCA_036298925.1). GTDB lineage: Bacteria > Actinomycetota > Coriobacteriia > Coriobacteriales > Coriobacteriaceae > Collinsella > Collinsella aerofaciens_BN. The sequence goes on along the minus strand of JAXJIC010000042.1, from coordinate 2,562 downwards.
TTGGCCACTGCCCGGCGTCTTCACCGACCACACCCACAGCATGACGCTCGCGCTCACCGAGCTCGTCCTGCTCATTCCCATCGTCTACGTCAACGACGCGTACTTTATCAACGGGTTTAAATCACTCGCACACGGCGCGCCTACCATGGACGCCCTTATTGCCGTGGGCGCCACCGCCTCCATCGCCTGGTCGCTCTACGCCATGTTCATCATGGCCGACCAATTAGCCGCGGGTCAGGTCCACGAGGCCATGATGACGAGCATGGACAATCTGTATTTTGAGAGTGCGGGCACGATCCTGTCGCTCGTTACCGTGGGCAAATACCTCGAGACACGCAGCAAATCCAAGACCGGCGGCGCCATCGAGGCGCTCGTTGACCTGGCGCCCAAGACCGCGACCGTCGTGGCCGAGGACGGTACCGAGGCCACCGTCGACGTCGATGCCATTCTGCCCGGCCAGGTCCTGCGTGTGCGCCCCGGAGAGTCCATCCCTGTCGATGGCGTGGTGCTCGAGGGCAGCTCGGCCGTGGACGAGAGCGCGCTCACCGGCGAGTCCATCCCCGTGGAAAAGACCGCCGGCGACACTGTCAACGCGGCCACGGTCAACCGCACGGGCTCGTTTACCTTCCGCGCCACACGCGTGGGCGCCGACACGTCGCTCGCCAAGATTATCCAGCTCGTCGAGGACGCCAACGCCACCAAGGCGCCCATCGCCCGTATGGCCGACAAGGTCGCCGGCGTGTTCGTGCCCGTGGTGTTCGTGATCTCGGCCGTGACCTTTGCGGCGTGGATGGCACTGACCGGAAGCATCAACGAAGCGCTCACCTCCGCCGTCGCCGTGCTGGTGATCAGCTGCCCGTGTGCGCTGGGTCTGGCCACGCCCGTCGCTATTATGGTCGGCACCGGCAAGGGCGCCGAGATGGGCATTCTGTTCAAAAGCGCCGAGGCGCTGGAGAATCTGCGCAGCGTGGGCACCGTGGTGCTCGATAAGACGGGAACGGTCACTCGCGGCAAGCCTGCCGTGACCGATATCGTGGTAGCCACGCGCGCCGACGGATCGCCCGCCATGAGCGAAAAGGCGCTGCTCAAGCTGGCCGCCGCGTTGGAGCGCTCGAGCGAGCACCCGCTGGCCGAGGCGATTATGGCCGAGTGCGAGACACGCGGGATCGTCGCGCGCATGGTCGAGGACTTTACTGCCGTGCCCGGGCGAGGCGTTACGGCGCGCGAAGGGCAAAACGCCATTGCCGCCGGCAACGTGCGCCTGATGAACGAGTTGGGCGTTACCGTGCCCGCGGGTCTTGCCGAGCAATTTGCCGCCGAAGGCAAGACGCCGCTGTTCTTTGCCAAGAACGGCGAGCTTGCCGGCACCATTGCCGTGGCTGACGAGGTCAAGGAGACGAGCGCCGAGGCCATCGCCGCGCTCCGCAAGCTCGGCGTCGACGTGCGCATGCTCACCGGCGACAACCGCGTCACCGCCGAAGCGATCGCCCGCCGCGTGAGACTGAGTAGCGAGCAGGTCATCGCCGACGTCCTCCCCGCCGACAAGGAGCGCCATGTGCGCGAGCTGCAAGACGCGGGCGGCAAGGTCGCCATGGTGGGCGACGGCATCAACGACTCCCCCGCCTTGGCGCGCGCCGACGTGGGCCTTGCGATCGGCACCGGCGCCGACATCGCCAAGGAGGGCGCCGACGTGGTACTCATGCGCAGCGACCTCATGGACGTCGCCCGCGCCATCGAGCTTTCGCGCGCCACGATCCGCAACATCAAGCAGGACCTGTTCTGGGCGCTGTTCTACAACGGCATCGGCATTCCGCTCGCCGCGGGTGCGTTCTTCCCCCTCACCGGTTGGCAGCTCTCGCCGATGTTTGGCGCCGCGGCCATGAGCCTGTCGAGCGTATGCGTCGTAAGCAACGCGCTGCGCCTGAAATCCTTTAAGCCAAAAGTGGCAAAATAGGCTCACCATTAAGTCCATCTAGAACGGGTTTTCCAGACGCCCGAGATTGACCCGAAAGAAGAGCGACGCGCACTTTGGTACGCGAGCGACGGCTTGAAGGTCAAGGTCGGCTGCCTGGGAAAGCCGACATAACAGAGAGGAATACCCATGCGTTACACAATCAAGACTTCCGGCCTTATGTGCGGCCACTGCGACGCCACTGTCGAGACGGCACTGCTCAACGTTGCCGGCGTGACCGACGCCGACGCCGATCACGAGACCCAGACCGTCCAGGTAGAGTGCGCCGACACCGTGACCGCCGAGCAGCTCGCCGCCGCCGTCGAGGGCGCCGGCGAGAAGTTCCACGCCCTTTCGGTGACCGCAGCCTAGCTGCCACCGCACCAGCAGGCACCGCTGTCGGCCGACATAGCCGCCCAGCAACCACCGCTCAACCAGCCCTTCAGAAGTTGCGGTGAAATAGTTCCTGTTTGGGGGTGCGGACAGAAAGTTGGACCGTGAAGCGGTCCGGACTGGAGGTTCGCATGTACAGCAGGGAGAAGGTCGAGCTCTTCCTCCTGGCGACGGAGGACGGCATGGGGCCGACCGCCGCCGCGAAGTTCGCGGGGGTC
>JAXJIC010000041.1:0-4845 GCA_036298925.1 Collinsella aerofaciens | reverse complement strand
TTTTGAAGGTGATGACCAGGTCTTCGGCGTTCATGATGCTCCAATGCCGTAGTGCTTACGGCTATTATACCACGGTGGCATCACCTATATGTCAATGTTGGTCTAACAGAGCCAAAAGAAAAGCGGGCGGGGTCGACGCCATGCGCCAAACACCCGCCCGAACATCAACTATTCGGTATGGTACCCACGATGCATCAAGTGCTTGCAAGCTATCGGTCAGCGGTCGCGCAGCCGGTGTCAGCAAATGTGACGAGCGGTTGCCGCTCAGCCTTTGCCATTGCCCACGCTCTGCAAGCGTGTCTGTCGCCCTTAGTAATCCACCGCCGCAGGGCTGTTCATCCAGTCGCTCACAAACGCGCCGTAGCGGCCCTCGATAATGGCCTGGCGGGCACGCTGCATAAGGTTGAGCAGGTAGTAGATGTTGTGCATCGAAAGCAGAATGCCGCCGAGCATCTCCTTCTGCGTGACCATGTGACGGATGAGCGCGCGGCTGTAGCCGCCCGTGCACACCGGGCAGGTGCAGGTGGGGTCGATGGGGCCGTCGTCGTGCGCAAAGCGCGCGTTGCGGAAGTTAAGGCGACCCTCGCTGGAGAACGCCGTACCCATGCGGCCCGTACGCGTCGGCAGCACGCAGTCGAACATGTCGATACCCACGCCCACACCGCGCACGAGGGTGGTGGGGTTGCCGACGCCCATCAGGTAGCGCGGCTTGTGCTTGGGCATGTACTCGCTTACGAGCGGTGCCAGGGTCTCGAACATGGTCTCGTGGTCCTCGCCCACCGAGTAGCCGCCAATGCCGTAACCGGGGAAGTCGCCGCACTCCTCCAGATGGCGCAGCGAGCGCAGGCGCAGATCTAGGTGCATGCCGCCCTGAACAATGCCAAAGAGCGCCTGGTCGTCGCGGTTATGCGCCTTATAGCAGCGCTCGGCCCACATACTCGACAGCTCAACGGCGCGCTCAACGTAGGCGCGCGTGGCGGGATAGCCCGGGCACTGATCGAGCTGCATGCAGATGTCGGAGCCGAGCTTCATGGCGATTTCCATGTTGTCCTCGGGCGTCCAGAACACGTGGCGACCGTCGTAATCGTTGACGATAAAGCGCACGCCCTCGTCGGTGAGCTTGACGGCGTCGTTGTGGCTGAACACCTGGAAACCGCCCGAGTCGGTGAGGATAGGACCGTGCCAGTTCATAAACTTGTGCAGGCCGCCCAGCTCGGCGATAGTGTCCTCGCCGGGACGCATGGACAGATGATAGGTATTGGCAAGCACGATCTGGGCGCCGAGCTGTTTGACGGTCTCGGTAGGAATGCCCTTGACGCTTGCCTTGGTGCCCACGGGCATGAAGATTGGCGTCTCGATGTCGCCGTGCGGGGTGTGCAGCACGCCGGCACGCGCATGCGTCGTCGGGTCCTCTGCGATCAGGTCGAATTTAAAAAGGCTCTGGTCCATAAACTGGAACTCCTTGGTTGCGGTTCATACGCAAACCATTATACGGGCAACCCTCAAAGAGCACCGACTCGACAGAAACTGATGCATTAAACGACTAGTTGTTGGGGACACTCTTCAGCGCCATCTTGCAAAGGAGTGTCCCAATCTGCCGGCACTTAGGGACTGTCCCCAAGTGCCGGCAAGAGTGTCCCTTATGACTAGTCATTTAAGAACGTCCCCAACGACTACGAGATCATCTCCAACAGCCAAGGCAACGCCGATGCTCTGGCGACGTCAGCGAGCGGTCGCCCTGGTGACCGCGCAGCGTCGAGCCGTTACGCGGTTTGGAAAAACCGCGTAACCCCTAAGGACGCTGGCCCATGCCACCCTCGAGGGTGACGGTCTCACCGTTCATGTACTTAAAGTCGGGACCGCAGAGCTGAACGACAACGCGGCCGATTTCCTTCTCGACGTCGCCGTAGTGGCCTGCCGGCGGCATGTGGACGTTGGCCTTGAACGCCTCGGGATAGGCATCTTGGAAGTTCTCGAGCGCAGCGGTCCAAGCAAGCGGGCAAACGATATTGACGTTGATGCCGTCCTTGCCCCACTCGTTGGCGGCAACGCGGGTCAGGCCGCGGATGCCCTCCTTGGCGGCAGCATAGCTGCACTGGCCATAGTTGCCAAACAGGCCGGCGCCCGAGGCAAAGTTGACCACGGAGCCCTTGGTCTCCTTCAGGTGCGGATAGGCCTTCTGCATGTACAGATAGGTAGCATACAGACCGGAGTAAATGGCCAGGTTAAACTGGTCCATGGTGTGATCGGCGATGGTCACGCCCGAGGCGCTGGCCTGAGCATTGTTGACGACGGCGTCGATGCGGCCGAACTCCTCAATGGCCTTGTCGATGACGTTCTGGACGACGGCCTCGTTGTCCTGGCCAGCCGAGACATCGGCCTGAACAGGCAGAACCTTGACGCCGTACTCGGCCTCGAGGGATTCCTTGGCAGCCTCGAGCTTGGCGACGTTGCGGCCGGTGATGACGAGGTTCGCGCCCTCCTTGGCAAATGCGATATCGATGCCGTAGCCGATGGAACCAGCGGAGCCGTCCTTAAGCGTGGCCTTGCCGCCGCCGGTGACGATCACGGTCTTACCAGTGAAAAGTCCCATACAAAGTCCTTTCAAATCGCGACGGGCACGCCCGCCGACTGCGCGTATCCAACTTCACGCGCCAAAAGCTGAGATGCAACTTTAGCGTGTTCAAGCGAAAATAAAAGACCGCGGTAGGCGAACGGCACCACGTCGTTCGGCGAAGGGATTGTCAAGTACAAACTGGATAAAACGGCCGAGTTATTGTTATCAAATCGAGCCATCGAACACGTTTTGAAACTTTGCTGCGGCGCGTGGGATGTCGGCGCGAAACTTTATCATAGGGTGACAAACAACGATGAGGAGCACATGCCTATGACAGACGAGCTGGACCCCCAGACTCAACAGCATATTGATGATTCCGCAGACGTCATCGCAGATACTGACGTTGTAACCTGCGATGGTATCGACATCGACGACCCCATCTTGGACGAAAGCACTACGGCGGAAACCCCTGCCGCAGAAAACGCCGATGAGCAAAACGACGATGCGCCCGCTCAGGACGACGCCCCGCAAGCAGCGGGCCCCATCGAGGTGTCTTCGGAAGAAGAGCTCGATGCCGTCATGGACTCCATGATGGATGCTGTCAAAGCGATGAAAGACGCCGTCGCCGATGCCGATATCGATGCCGAGGAAGAGGAGGCCGCCGAGGCGGCCTCGACCTTTGTGCCCGGCGAGACTCCGGTTGCCGACCAGGGCAGCACCATGCCCTCGTTTCTGCAGCTCGAGCACCCCACGATTGGCGCCGATGCGGTCGATCCGCACGCAGCAGGCTTTTCTGTGGTCGAGGGCGGTACCGGCAATATCGCCGCGCCGCAGGCTGCCGATGCGGACGATGCCGACACCGCTCGCCCGACCGCCCCGCACTCCCCCGCCGCGAGCCGCGATCTGGGGACCGCTGTCTCGAACACTGCGAACGCCGTGGGCACCTTTATCGCCCAGGGTGCCTCGGCCATGCGCGAGATGAACGCCGCGAAAAAGGCACTTGCCGATGCCCGCGCCCACCTGGCCGAACTTGAGCAGCGCATTGCCGATCAGGCCGAGGAACTCGAGACGCGCCAGGATATCGCAGGCCGCTACGAGCAGATCGTCGCCGACCAGCGTCAGGCGATCGCCACAGCGCAAAAGACCGCTGCGGCAGCCGAAATCGATCGCGATGTCCATACTTCCAAAGTAGCAGAGCTCAAGGGTCAGCTCGAACAAATGAAGACAGAGGATGACGCGACCGAGCTCCGCCTGAAGGCCGCGCTCGATGCCGTGGAGGCCCGCGAGGCGAGCTCGCGCGAGACCGGCAACCGCCTCGTTCGCCGTCTTGAGGATTCCAAGCGCATCCGCGACAAGGTGCAGGCCGAGCGAGACGCCGGCATTGCCGCCGCACAACAAACCGTCGACGCCACGCGCGCCCAGCTCGAGACACTGCGTCATGAGTATGCCGAGCTGCAACGCAATCCCTCGGCAAATCCCGCCAACTATACGGTGCGCACCAGCGAGCTCTCGATGCAGATCTCCGACACGGCAGATGCCCTGCGTAAAGCCGAAGAAGATGTCCCGCGCATCACCGCCGACCTTGAGCACTCGCTTGCCGCAGCCGAGCAGGCCGTCGAGCAGGCTCAAGCCCCCATCGCCGACGCTAAGCGAGCCCATCAGGCCGTGACGGCAGAGGCCGATGCCGCGCGCGACGAGCTGCAGACCGCAAAAACCGCCGCTGCAACGCGCCAGCGCGAACTGCGCGAGAAGATCACTGCCGAGGACAAGGCACGCCGCGACCAAGAGCAGAGCATAGCCAACGCCCAAGCAGATGCCGCACATGCGCAGTCGATCATCGAACAGGCGACCGAGGTGCACGACCATCCAGAGATCACTGAGTCCCTTGCAGGATCCTTGGCCCGAGACAAAGCCGAACACACCGAGACCGAGCGAGAAGTCGCCCAGCTCGAGGCCACCGAGGACGCGGTGCGCGAGCGTACCCGCGACTCACGCATCAAATTCACCGGCGCCATCGTCTGCATCGTCGCCGCAATCCTGGTGATCATCCTAGTCTGGCTGTTCGCGAGCAAGTAAACCGGCTACCAAAAAAAACGCTCAACGCAGTTGCGGTGAGATAGTTCCTGTTTAGCCTCAAAAAAGGCCAATTGGGGGTGCGGACAGAAAGTTGGACCGTGAAGCGGTCCGGACTGGAGGTTCGCATGTACAGCAGGGAGAAGGTCGAGCTCTTCCTCCTGGCGACGGAGGACGGCATGGGGCCGACCGCCGCCGCGAAGTTCGCGGGGGTC
>JAXJIC010000040.1:0-6154 GCA_036298925.1 Collinsella aerofaciens | reverse complement strand
TAGGCCTCGAGCCTTCCCATGAACTCCTCGGCCGTCACGCCCTCCCAGTCCCTGTAGTGGAAGAACTCGTTCTTGAGGCGCCCGAAGAAGCCCTCGCAGGCCGAGTTGTCCGGGCTGCAGCCCTTCGCGGACATGCTCCTGATCAGGCCGTTCTCCTCGCAGATCCCGATCCACTCCGGCCAGCGGTAGTGGCCGCCCCGGTCCGAGTGGATCGTCGTGCGCGCGCCCGCCGGCCTCGCCGCGCAGGCCTTGAGCAGGCTCGAGTTCGCGAGGCGCTTGTCGGGGTGCAGCCCGATCGACCAGGCGACGGGCATCCCGTCGAAGCAGTCGACGATCGGGCTCAGGTAGACCTTCTCGCCGCCCGGGAGCCTGAACTCGGTGATGTCGGTGAGCCACAGCCGGTTGGGCTCGTCGGCGTGGAAATTCCTGCTCACGAGGTTCTCCGGCGCCTTGGAGACCTCGCCGGCGTAGGAGCTGTAGCCCCGGGCGCGCCTCTTGTTGTAGACGACCTCGAGGCCCTCCTCGCGCATCACGCGGGCCACGCGCTTCTCGCTGGCGCGGACCCCCTCGCGGCGCAGGCGCGCCCAGACGGTGCGGTACCCCCAGCACCCCGAGCCCTCGCGGAAGATGCGCACCACGCGGTCGCGTATGTCGGCGTCGCGGTCGCGCGGCGCGGCGACGCGGGGCCTCCAGTACTCATAGGAGCTCTTCGATATCCTCAAGAAACCTGTGATCGAGCGGAGGGGCAGGGCGGTCGCCCGCCTCAATCTCTCGCCGAGCTCGCACTTGCTCCTGTTCGAGATCGAAGCCGGGTCCCACCCTTCCGCTTTTAGGTCGGCCAACACCGCCCTGAGCAGCAGGTTCTCTATCTGGTCCTCGTTGAGCCCGGCGAGCGGGCCGGTCGCCGGCGGGGCGTAGGTCGACTTGTCGGGGCCCAAGCTGGCCTCCTTCCGTGGCGGTTTCCTCGCCCCGATTCTACAGCGCGCCCCGGTGTAGCTGTGCGGGAGGTGCCCCGTCGCCCACTTCTTGGCCGCGCCCACCGAGACCCCCGCGAACTTCGCGGCGGCGGTCGGCCCCATGCCGTCCTCCGTCGCCAGGAGGAAGAGCTCGACCTTCTCCCTGCTGTACATGCGAACCTCCAGTCCGGACCGCTTCACGGTCCAACTTTCTGTCCGCACCCCCCTTGGCCATCAAATGGCCCATTCTAGGAACTATTCCACCGCAACTTAGATTGGGAAACCGCGAGACCTTAAAGCTCTAATTCATTCAAACGGAGGATCGCAACAATATAGATCTTGAGCGCCTGCTTGAGCTGTTCCTCGTTGGCGCACTCGTTGGGGCCGTGCATCTGGCCGCCCCACGAGGGCAGCTCCAGGCCGGTCTCCTCGGGGCCAAACGAGACGGCGCGGGCAAAGTTGCGCGCGTACGTGCCGCCGCCCATGGCAAAGGGTTCAGCATGCTTGCCGGTGAACTCGTTATAGGTATCGATAAGCGCCTTCACGGCCGGATCATCGGCAGAGACCGAGAACGGCACCTTCGCGCGACCCAGCTGGCACGTCACGCCGAAACGGCCCACGAGCGGATCGAGCTGCTCGCGGATGGTATCGGCACTCGTGCTGTCGGGGAAGCGCACGTCGATGACCTGCTCGATATGGCCATCCGCCACGCGGATGACGCCAGCGTTGCAGGTAAGCGGGCCAAACGCCGGACTCGTCGCATCGATACCCAGGCCGCGGCCATAGGCGTCCGCATGCACAAAGGCCAAAAACTTGACAAACTCGTGCTCGGCGGGCGTCAACAGGCGCTTGTCACGGGCGCCAAACGCGTCCTCGGCCTCGCGCAGATACGCCACGATCAGGCCGACAGCGTTGATAGTGCCCTCAGGCATCGAGGCATGACCGCCAATGCCGTGGGCAAAAATCTGCGCATGCCCGTTATCGAGTGTCGTGATCTCAAGGCGATCGGCGTTCTCGACCGGCGCCGGCAGCTCATCGGCGGCAATCGCGAGCTCGCAGATGGACTGCGACGGAATGGCATTGCTCGCCTCGGCGCCGCTCCACGACAAGATGCGCCCGCCGTCGATCTTGGAGCTCACGAACGTCGCCCCAAACTGGCCCTTCTCGGCATTGCAGACCGGGAACTCGGCATCGGGCGTAAACAAAAAGTCGGGGTCTGCGTGGTTCTCCAGATAATGGTGAACGTCGGACATGCCCACTTCCTCATCGCAGCCCAGCAGCGCGCGGAAAGCATAGCGCGGGGTAATGCCGTACTTGAGCAGATAAGCGCCGGCGTAGAGCGACAGCACCGCCGGACCCTTGTCGTCAATCACGCCGCGACCGAGCAGCCAGCCCTCGCGGCGCTCCATCGCAAACGGGTCGGTGTTCCAACCGGGGCCAGCGGGAACCACGTCCACGTGGCAGATAGTCGCGAGCTGCTTGTCGCCGCGACCCGGGATATCGGCGATTCCCACATAGCCCTCGTCGTCGCTCGTCTGATAGCCGAGCTTTTGCGCAATGCCGAGCGCGCAATCGAGCGCGTCACGGACCGGGCGGCCAAACGGCGCACCGGGCTCCGCATCGGCAGCAACGGCCGCGGACGGATAGCTCACCAGTTGTTCAATATCGGCAACGACATCCTCCCAGACCTCGTCGACATACTCGGCAACGCTCTGCTCCACCTGATTCATGAACGACCTCCTTACCAATGAGCGACGGGTACGCCCGCCCCTCACATTATGTCTATTAGATAGCGAAAAGTTTAGCAAGCTCGGCCACCGAGTGCACCACCGCATCGGCGCCCGCGGCCTCGTGCTCCCCCGGCGCTGCCGCGCCCGAATAGATGCCGATGCACGGCACGCCCATCGCGTGCGCGCCCTCCACATCGTTAAAGCGATCGCCGATCATCACGGCATCGTCGGCCGTCGCGCCGAGCGCCGCCAGGGCATCGCGAACCGAATCGGCCTTGGTCTCGCGTCCCTGCGGCGGATTCATGCCAACCACAGCTTCGAACTGGCAAAGCCCCAGCTCATGAACCATATCGATGCACTTCGCCTCCATGCGAGACGTCGCCACGGCCATACGCTTGCCCTGGGCGGCCAACCCATCCAGCAGCTCGGGGACCCCATCGAACACGGGGTACTCCTCCGGCCCCAGCTCATCAAAAAAGGCGCGGTACTCGTCGGCCACCACAAGCGACTCCTCGCGGGAAAAGCCGTAAAAGTCGTGAAAGCTCTTCCACAGGGGCGGCCCGATCATACGGCGCAGATCACCCATCTGCGCCTCCGAAAACCCGCGCGCAGCCAGCGTCTTGCGCGTCGAGGTCATCACTGCCCGGCCCGTATCTGCCACCGTGCCGTCAAAATCGAACAACACGACCGGCCGTTTGCCTATCTCCAACGCCTCCATCGGCATTCCTCTTCCCCAGTTGACGATTTCCACACCGACACTTCAAACTGTTGACTATTCAACAATTGAACCTAGTAATGTGGAACGACTCTACTATACTTGTCGCACTTTGCTCTCAGAAGGCGGCGCGCAAGCGCCCCAACGAAAGGTGCAATTATGTCTTTTGCCATCATAACCGACTCCACGTCGGACATCTCCCCCGCCCACGCTCAAGAGCTCGGCATTTACGTGATTCCGCTACATGTGATTATCGAGGGCGAGGACCTGCTCGACCAGGTGCAGATTACCGCCGAGGAATACGTCGCGCGCATGGCCGGCTCCGAGCAACTGCCGCACACCTCGCAGCCGAGCGCCGGCGAGTTCAAGGCACTCTTTGACCGCGTGCTCGCCGACGGCCATGATAGCGCCATCTTTATCTCACTGTGCAGCGAGTGGTCCGCCTGCTATGCCAACGCCAGCCTGACGGCCGAAACGCACGAACTCGACGTGCGCTGCATCGACTCGCGCACCGGCTCGGGTGCCGAGGGCCTGCTGGTGGAGTACGCGCTGGCCATGCGCGAGGACGGCCGCAGCCTGGACGAGACCGAGGCGCAGATCCGCGCGACGCTGCCCGACGCCCACCTGCTGCTGATTCCCCGCACGCTCGAGAACCTCGTTAAGAACGGCCGCGCGCCCAAGCTCGCCGGCCAGCTCACGCAGATGCTCAACATTCGCCTGGCCGTTTCGCCGGAGTGGAAATCGGGCGAGATCAAGGCCATCAAGAAGGGCCGCGGCGCCAAGCGCATCGTCGTCAACACCATGGCCGACTGCCTCGCGTTTTTGGCTGAGCATCCGGGTTCAAGCGTGCGCGTGCTCACGACCGGCGCCGCCGAGGAGCAAGAGCTCGTCAGCCAAGCGCTCGCAGGCCAAGACTATGTAGACGCCGGCACCGGCCCCATCGGCTGCACCATCGCCACCCATGTAGGCATCGACGCCATCGCCATCAGCTACTGCCCCCGCTACCAGCCAACTCACTAGGGACGCCCACATCAGTTGCGGTGGAATAGGGACTGTTTTTGGCTTATTAGCCGCCAATCAATCCCTATTCCACCACAACTTGGAAATCGGCGATCAGCCCAGCGGACCCTGAAACAGCTCCTGATGAGTGCCCATTCTCACCAGCCTAATCATTGGGTTAGTCTTATGGGGAAGATAAAGAACGACCACATCGACCAAGCCATCGGATAGGTGGAAATCGATGTGGCCGTTGTAGTTTCCGCCCGGGTTTGAGAGCTCGTGGGCGCCATACTCCGCCGGAAGTGACCCATGAGCCACAAGCTCTGCAACCGCCGCTTTAAACTCACTTTTTAGCTGCGGATGCATGCGCATCGTTCGTTTGTAGTCCACCTTAAATTGAGCCTCGACTTTAATCTCGAACATCGCTATTCCTCATCGAGGAATGACATAAGCTCATCAGCGTTATTGAATGACGGGCTATCGTCCGGCAAAATCCCCAACTCATGAGCCTCGGCGATCACCATGGCACGCCTCGTCGCCTCGTTGGGCACCTCCGCCCTTCCTACAATCTCAAAAGGAATCTTTCGCTGATTTACCAGCTGCCGAACGGCAAGATTGAGATAGGAATTGAGGCTGAGGCCGACCGAATCCAAGAACTCAGTCGCCTGCTCCTTGAGCCCCTCTTCGATTCGAACCGTCGTAGGCTTAACTGTTGCTGTAGACATTTGCGACCTCCTCGCCCTCGTCTTTTACACCAGTATACCCAATATAAATGGCAATCTGATGTTAAATAACATCAGATTGCCATGCGTATTCATGTCGCGTGGGCACGATTGATCTACATCAGCCCGCTCAGGGCGATGTCGACGGCTTCGTTGAGGTCGTCGGTGATGTGCACGAGCTCGGGATCGAGCGGGCTGATCATACCGGCGTCCATCACCGGGCCGTTGAGCCAGTCGAACAGGCCCTGCCAGTACTCTGTGCCCACCAGCACGAGGGGCATGCGCTTGACCTTGTGCGTTTGCACCAGCGTGAGCACCTCGAACATCTCGTCGAGCGTGCCAAAGCCGCCGGGAAACACGATGGCGCCCGAGCTGTATTTGACGAACATGGTCTTGCGCACAAAGAAGTAACGGAAGTCCATGCCGAGGTTCACGTATTTATTGAGCCCATGCTCGTGCGGCAATTCAATGCCCAGGCCAACTGACTTGCCGTTGACACTCGCCGCTCCCCTGTTGGCCGCTTCCATGATGCCGGGGCCGCCACCGGTGATAACCGCCACGCCGCGCTGGGCAATCTTACGGCCGACCGTGCGCGCCGCCTTGTAGGCCGGGTCCGTCTTGGGCGTGCGGGCACTACCGAAGATGGTCACCGCAGGCCCTAACTCGGCCAGCGCGCCAAAACCATCGACAAACTCGGCCTGGATGCGCAGCACGCGCCACGGATCGGCATGCAGCCAGTCGGTCGACTCCTCGGGCGCCAGCAGGTTGGCGTAGGTGTTGTCCTTAGGAATCATGGGGCCGCGCATGACCACGGGGCCGCGGCGGTACGTCTCGTCGTAGGCAGGCTCGCCCTCGACGTTCTCATTCTTAATCATGGGTACTCCTATCGAGAAAAAGAAAGGCTCTGTTAGACCATGATTGACATCTTGCCCAATCATCTTTTTGTAATTGCAAAATATTCGCCCCTTTGCTGGATTTAAAACCGGCAAAGGGGCGATACTCTCAAGCTCGAATAAGTCAATCGTTAGGACT
>JAXJIC010000039.1:0-41483 GCA_036298925.1 Collinsella aerofaciens | reverse complement strand
TCTTCTTGGGGCATCGCCTTTCCTTCCATTCGTCACCTTCATTACTCCAACGACGAATTCTAGGCGGTGTCCCCTCCCTTTCAAGAAAGAGAAGAGGCGGGGCATGCCCCGCCTCTTACACCACATCTCTGCGCGCTACCCCCTGGTGTCTAAATCGCCTCCTGATGGCATGAAATCGCTGTTACTAAATTGGTAACAGTACTCATATTTGCTATTTTTTGCCCACAGGCCCTTGGATGACAGTGTGATTTAATGCCCTCGGGGTTCGAATCCCGGCGTTGGGGTAGAAAAAAGCCCGTCACCGCGGGGGTAACGGGCTTCTCGATTTAAATGGTGCCCCCAGCGGGATGTCCGCGTGCGGCTGACGCCGCCCGCCTTCGCTGCGTCGCTCCGCTCCTTGCGTGCTGCGCTGGAAAACGCTTCGCGTTTCCTCAGCTCCGCACCCTGTCGGGTTCGAATCCCGGCGTTGAGGCAGAAAAAAGCCCGCCACCGCGAGAGCAACGGGCTTCTCAGATTTTGTGGTGCCCCCAGCGGGATTCGAACCCGCGATATCCACCTTGAAAGGGTGGCGTCCTTGGCCGCTAGACGATGGGGACAGCGGGAAAGAGTATAGCAGACTTTTTTATCTGTTCACATATCGTTGGCAGATTGAAAAACCACCACAAAGGTGCCTGTCCCCTTTGTGGTGGCGGGGCGTTAGGGGAGGAGCTTCATGGCGGCGTCGTGGGCGGCGCGCTCGTAGGTGTCGTCGAGGGGCTTGAGCGGCAGCAGGGCTGTGGCCTGCGCATCGCCGCGGCGCTCGAGGGCGTGGGTAATGAGCCAGTCGGCGAGCTCGGGGTTCTTGGGTAGCGCTGGTCCGTGCAGGTACGTGCCGATGACGCCCTTGTAGATGATGCCCTCAAAGCCATCGTCGCCGTTGTTGCCGGTGCCCGCAACGACGGACGTTCCGAGCGGCGTGGCATCTGCGTCGAGCAGGGTGCGGCCGCCGTGGTTCTCGAATCCCACAAAGGGCTCGGGTGCCAGGTCGGTCTTGACGGCGACGTTGCCGATCAGGCGGTCGGAGCCGCGCACGGTTTCGGCGGCAATGACGCCCAGGCCCTCGACGCGATTCTCGCCCATATAGTACGAACGGCCGAGCAGCTGATAGCTGCCGCAGATAGCAAGCAGCGAGCCGCCGTCCTCAACATAGGCCGCGACCTTGTCTTTTTGAGCGAGCAGCTCGTGCGCCACGGCCAGCTGGTCGCGATCGGAGCCGCCGCCCATCATGACGATGTCGGCGTCGGCGAGATCGAGCACCTCGCCCATGCGAACCTCGTCCACGCGAACGGGGATGCCACGCCAGGTGCAGCGGCGCTCGAGGGCGATGACATTGCCGCCGTCGCCGTAGAGGTTGAGGGCGTCGGGATACAGATAGACGATGCGCAGGGGGCGCGAAAGCTCGGCCGGAGCGACGCCTGCGGGGACGGCACTGCCATCGGCACACGTTGCAGCGTGGGCGGTAACCGTAGCCGCATCGGTGCCTTTGAGCCCGTCGAGCTCCTTGACCAGCGGCGGAAAGGCCGTGTAGTTGGCGACGGCGTAGAAGGTGTCATCGGCGGTCTCGTCTGCCACGGCGCCGATTGCCTGCTCGATATTCGAGATAATCGTGGCATCGATGCCGGCGTACTTGAGGCGCACCTGCATGTCGTGCGCGCGCGTGCCGCCGGCAAAGGCGACAAGTCCCGTTGTGTCGGCGATGCGCTCAAAGTCGACGTCGTAGATCCACGATACATCGTGGCCGTCGGCATCGTTGTCGTTGAGGAAGAAGGCGCAGAGCCTGCCGCCTGCCGTTTTAATGGACTGAATCTGGCGATCGAAACCCACGGGATTTTTGGCCAGGTTTGCCTCGACGGTACGGCCGGCGATCTCCCAGCGGCCCATACGCCCGCCGGCGGGGATGTAGGCATCGAGCGTGGGCTGCAGATGCGCCGCGTCCACGCCCAGCTCGTGGGCGGCGAAGAAGGCTGCGGCTACGTTGTAGACCATGTACAGGCCGTTGTAGCGCGTGGCGATGTGTACGGCAGCCGCGTCGTGCGCAGATCCAAAGACCAGGTCAAAGCCGTAGCCGTCGCAGCCGAGCTTCACGCCCGCCACGCGACGGACAAGCCCAGGGCGGGCCCAGCCGCACGAGGGGCAATGGTATGCGCCAAGCTGTCCGTACTGCACATAGTCGTACTCCAACGGTGCGTTGCATTGCGAGCAAAAACGCGAGTCGCTAATGCGGTCGGATTCGGTGTCGGTGGCGCCGTCGATGCCAAAGGCGATGCTTGCATTGGGAACGCGCGCGGCGATCGCGGCACACAGCGGGTCGTCTGCGTTGTAGATGAGCGTCGTTGCCGGTGAAAGCTCCAGCGCGTGGGCGATGACGTCCTGGGTGTGGTCGATCTCGCCGTAGCGGTCCAGCTGGTCGCGGAACAGGTTGAGCAGCACAAAGTACGTCGGCTTGAGCTTGGGCAGAACGCGTACGGTGTAGAGCTCGTCGCACTCAAAAACGCCCACGCGTTTGTCGCTGCTGGTGTGCTTAAGGCCGCCGCGAGCCTCGAGCAGAGCACCCACCACACCAGGCTCCATATTGTTGCCGGCGCGGTTGCACACCACGGTAGCGCCGCTGGCAGCAACTGCGTCGGCGATGAGGTTGGAGGTCGTGGTCTTGCCGTTGGTACCGGTGATCACCACGCTGCGGTCGACTAGGCTTGCGAGGTCGCTTAGCAGCTCGGGGTCGATCTTCATGGCGATGCGGCCGGGAAGCACGCCACCCTGGCGTTTGAGGACAGAGCGCAGTCCCCAGCGGGCGATATCGCTCGAAGTGCAGGCGAGAGATGAGCGGAGGTTCATGAAGCCGTTCCTAACATAGATGACATGGTCGGGGCGATCGCGTCGCTAAAAGCCGTAGCGGCGCGCAAATTCCTGGGCAAGCTGCGATACGTCTTCGCAGGCGTTGGCCCAGGGGGCAAAGTCGGGGGTGTCCGAGATAATGCCGTCGGCTTCCCAAACCGCCTGGTGCGAGAGGTCCCAGGGGTCGCGCGGCTCGGGTCGGCAGGGAAGATACGGCGTCTGGTACATGGGGTTCAGCAAGAAGAACGCGCCACCTTCGCAACGGTTAGCGAACTCACGCAGCGCGCGCGTCGCCGGGCGCATCTTGTTTGTTTTGAACAGCAGAATCGTGCGGGCGAGCAGGTACCAAGGAGAGTTTTCGAGTGCGTCTGCCCCCATCTGTTCCTCGAGCTGATGTGCCAGGGCAAAAAAGCCGTCCTGGTCTTCCAAGCGGGCGAGGGCAAGCAACACGGTGCCGGCGGCCCGGGTGGGATAGCCCTCCGCCTTAAGAACACGGCGAGAGTAGTTGGCGGCGGCGCGGTAACGAGCGCTCGCCATGCACAGCTGCGAGATGGCCTCGAGCGTGTGGAGCCACCCGATAAGGGCCGGCTCGCTCACGGTAAGGTCTGCTGCGGTGACACCGTCGGCCAAAACATTATTGGCCCAGTAGTGCGGGGCCTCCATATCAAACCCGGGCACGCTCTGTTGCAGGTAGTCGGCCGTACTCGTCTCGAGCTTCATCAAGTCGCCCAGGCAGGCATCGACGGGCGTGTCCGCCAGGCTGATGGCGAGCAGCTGGGCATCGACGGCCAGCGCATCGACGCGAACAATCTTGAGCAGCTCATCGCGCATATCGTCGAACAGGCAGTTGCGCGTCTGCTCAAACTCCTCGTCGCTGCCCATGTCCTCGATGCGGCGAAGCTCGTCAAGTAAATGACGATGAACGCCGGCATAGGACAGCAGCGCTTGGGCATGCTCGGTCTGCGCATACTTGTGAGGGTTTGCGCTGACGTCGTTATGGACAAGCTCGCGTGCTGCATCGGTGAGTTCGGGGTGTGATGCCAGATAGGTGCGCTCCAAGTAGGCGGGGATGTAGACGCTCGGATCCATTAGAGGTCTCCTCCCTTAAACGGCAATCCCTGTTCGGCCGCGCGCAGGATTCGTTCGTCGATCTGGGAGCGCACGATGTCGTTGGTGGCGACCCAGGCGGCAAAGCTGGCGTTGTCGGGGGCGCCAAGGCCCTCCTGCAGCACCGGCGTCGCCTCGGACAGGGCAAGGACGAGCTCATCGGTGGAGCCCACGCCTACGTTGACGCGCGCATAGACGCCATCGGGAAACTCGGTTTGGAAGTAGAGCGCCTCGGCCGCGTGCGGACACGAGTGCGCAAGGATGCGCAGGTAGTGCTCGGCGCCCTCGTAATCCAGCTCGCGCCAAGCAGCGCTCATCAGCGCGATGAGCGTCCACGGGTCCAGGTCGCGCTCTGCGTCCTTGGGACGGCGGCGCAGCGGCGTGTTGGCAAGATAGGGCACGGAGTGGGCGGAACGAAAATGCTTGAGCTCCTCGGAAGGGTATTCGAGCTTTGCCATGGCAAGCATCGCGGTATGGCGGACACCGGCGGGGTCGTTGGGCGCAAAGTCCAGGCTGCGATTCGCGGCATCCAGCGACATGCGGTAGCGGCCGCTAATGAGCGCGCGCGATGCCAAGGCGGCAAGCCAGCGCAGGTAGGGACGGCGGGTCAGGTCGCCTGCGGCCTCACGCTCGTAGGGGTCCTGCGCCGAGGCAATCTTGAGCGCCAGATCGTGCTCCACCTCGTCGCACTTGGACACCAGATACTGCACGTATTCCTCGTTGGATTCGGCGGTGAGCGCCGTCAGCATGCGCTGGGCATCCCAGTTGGCCGGATCGAGCGCGGCTGCCTCGCGGAGCATGTCCTCGGCTGCGGTCTCTTCTTGCTCTGCCTGGGTATCGTCAGGGATAAAGGGGATGCGGTAGTCGACAGCCTCGACGACCTTGGCGATCAGATGCCCAGCTCGGTCGCGGTCGTGCACGATGAGCGGCGCGGGGTTACGGGTGAATTGTTCCATCAGACGCTCTACGGCGGCACCGTCGGTGAGCGGGATATTGTCGCGGCGCAAGGCCTCAAGAACGAGGCGATGGCAATCCTCTTGAATGGGATCGAATGCCATGGGGCCTCCTTTGCTGCGGTTAGGGTTCAAATGTCTCTATATAAGGTTCTAGTTTACCCGCATGTGGCACACCGGGGGTGCCGCACTTGGACATGCACCTTTGCACCACGAAGACGGATGTCGCACAAATGTCGGCACCTTGGACGACTGAGTGGTATCACGGTGCCGCAAACGGTCGATTTTTGGCGGCGAACGGGGCACATTTTGGAGGGGCACAGTCCTGCCCGGGATATGTGGTCAACCTTGATAAAACGTTTGCCCAGCTTGGGAGTATGAATGCCCCACAAGGGTCTTCAGGGATAGAAAAAACGTTTCATCATTGTCGGCTTTAGGTGAATAACTGACCAACCAGAACGGTAGAATAATGTTTGTCTGAGCGTTGAGACGTTTAGACATCGCGCATTGTCATCGCCGGCAACGCGCAAAACGGTCCTAACGGAGCCAATCGGGTGCTCCGTTATATACGCAAGTCTAAGAGGGGCTTGTTTAGGAGGCACAGTATGGGACGTTTTACCAATCCTCGTGATCTGTACTTTGGTGAGGGCGCTCGCCACGAGGTGAAGAACCTCAAGGGCAAGAAGGCCATCATCGTTTCTGGCGGCAGCTCTATGCGCCGCGGCGGGTTCCTGCAGGACGTTGAGGCCGACCTTAAGGAAGGCGGCTTCGAGGTCAAGCTGTTCGAGGGCGTCGAGTCCGATCCGTCTATCGAGACGGTCATGAAGGGCGCCGAGGCCATGCGCGAGTTCGAGCCCGACTGGATTATCGCCATCGGCGGCGGCTCGCCCATCGATGCCGCTAAGGCCATGTGGGTCTTCTACGAGTATCCCGAGGAGTCCTTCGATAACATCATCCAGCCGTTCAGCTTCCCCGAGCTGCGTCAAAAGGCTCACTTCTGCGCCATCTCCTCTACCTCCGGTACCGCTACCGAGGTCACTGCCTTCTCCGTCATTACCGACTACGCCAAGGGCATCAAGTACCCGCTGGCCGACTTCAACATCACCCCTGATGTCGCCATCGTCGACCCCGAGCTCACCTACACCATGCCCGCCAAGCTGTGCGCTCATACCGGCATGGACGCTCTGACCCACTGCATGGAGGCCTACGTTTCCACCTGCGCTTCTATGTTCACCGATGCCAACGCTCTGCACGGCATCCGCGAGATCGTCGAGTGGCTGCCCAAGTCCTATGCTGGCGACCATGAGGCCCGTCAGCACATGCACGAGGCTCAGTGCATCGCCGGTATCGCCTTCTCCTCGGGTCTGCTCGGCATCGTTCACTCCATGGCTCACAAGACCGGTGCTGCCTTCGAGAACGGCCACATCATCCACGGTGCCGCTAACGCTATGTACCTGGGCAAGGTCATCCAGTGGAACTCCAAGGATCCCCGTGCTGCCGAGCGTTATGCTTACGTGGCCAAGGAGATCCTGCACCTTCCCGGCGAGACCAACGAGGAGCTCATCGCTGCGCTCGTCCAGAAGATTCGCGACCTCAACGACCAGCTCAACATTCCGCAGTCCATCAAGGATTACGCGAATGGTGGCGTGAAGGTCGACGCCGAGAACCCGCAGATGGTTTCCGAGGAGGAGTTCCTCGCCAAGCTGCCCGAGATCGCCGCGAACGCCGAGCAGGACGCCTGCACGCCGGAGAACCCGCGTGAGACCAAGGCTGCCGACTTCGAGAAGATCCTCAAGGCCTGCTACTACGACACCGACATCGATTTCTAATCGACTCTTGTTATCGTAACGAGGGGCTCCGCACGTATCCGTACGGAGCCCCTTTCTTTTTTCTTTTAGAGAATGGGATAGTTATGGCTGCAATTTTCAATAGCCCCAGCAAGTACATCCAGGGTCCGGACGAGCTCGCCAAGCTCGGCTCTTACGTTGAGCCGCTCGGCGCTAAGGCCCTCGTCATCGTGACGCCTTCGGGCAAGAAGCGCGTCGGTGCCAAGATCGAGGGCGGCTTTGCCGAGGCCAAGGCCGAGCTGCTGTTTGAGGACTTTAACGGCGAGTGCTCCAAGGGCGAGGTCGATCGTCTGGTTGCGCTCGCTCGCGACAACGGTTGCGACATCATCGTCGGCGTCGGTGGCGGCAAGATCCTCGACACCGCGAAGGCCGTTGCCTACTACCTGGAGTCTCCGGTTATCATTTGCCCCACCATTGCTTCGACCGATGCTCCGTGCTCGGCACTTTCGGTGCTCTACACCGACGACGGCCAGTTCGACAAGTATCTCTTCCTTAAGGCAAACCCCAATATTGTCCTGATGGATACGACAGTTATCGCGGCGAGCCCGGTGCGCCTGACGGTTTCCGGCATGGGCGATGCGCTCGCAACCTACTTTGAGGCCCAGGCGACGCATGATGCCGACGGCGGCACTTGCGCCGGCGGCAAGGGCGGCATGGCCGGCCTGGCGCTCGCCAAGCTCTGCTACGAGACGCTTATGGCCGATGGCGTCAAGGCCAAGGTCGCGCTGGAGAAGGGTGCGCTCACGCCTGCCGTCGAGCACATCATTGAGGCCAACACGCTGCTTTCGGGCATTGGCTTTGAGAGCTCGGGCCTTGCTGCTGCTCATGCCATCCACAATGGCCTGACGATGCTGCCCGAGTGCCACGGCATGTATCACGGCGAGAAGGTCGCCTTTGGCACCATCGTCCAGCTGGTACTCGAGGATGCTCCGACTGAGAAACTCGAGGAAGTCTTGGGCTTCTGCATTGAGCTGGGCCTGCCGGTCACGATGAAGGAACTTGGCGTTGCCGAGCTTACGCGCGAGCAGGCCATGATTGTTGCCGAGGCCGCCTGCGCGCCCGATGACACCATGTGCAACATGCCGTTTGAGGTGACTCCCGAGATGGTCGCAAACGCCATCCTGGGTGCCGACGCGCTGGGCCACTACTATCTCATGGATGAGTAAATCAAGCTAAGGAAGGGGCAAAGCCAGCAGATGGCTTTGCCCCTTTTTGCTATGGTGCAAAGTGGCCTGTCTCCAATGCACAAGTTGGTGCAGGGGGCAGGTTACTTTGCACCAATCGTTGTTTGATGAAGGGCGGATTCTCGTATGGCGCTTCCTATGGTTTATGGCGGTCCCGGCCGGTATGTTCAGGGGCCGGGCGAACTTTCGCGTCAGGGCAGGTATTTGTCATGGTTGGGCTGCGCTGCTTATGTCTTGTTTGACCAGGGCACCGAGGATCGGCTGTGCAAGCAGATTGTCGATGGATTTCTGGACGAAGATCTAAGTGAGCCGTTCTTTAAGATTTATGACGGTCCGTGTACGGAAGAGGCCGTTGTCGAAATGGCTAAGGAAGCCCAGGCCGAGTATTGCGACATGGTGGTGGGTATTGGCGGCGGCAAAATGCTCGATATCGCCAAAGCAGTAGCGTTTTATGCCGAGCTGCCGTTGTGCGTATGCCCCACGGCGGCTTCGATGGACGGTCCGTGCAGCGCGATTTCGGTGCTGTATCACGAGGATGGGTCGTTCGACCACTACCTGATGCTCGAGAAGAATCCAGACCTGGTCGTGGTCGATACCAACGTGGTCGCGGCAGCCCCACTGCGTATGACGGTCGCTGGCATGGGCGACGCACTGGCAACGTACTTCGAGGCGCGTTCGTGCGCCGCGGCGCACGGCGCCAACGAGCACGGTGGCACGCCGGGACACTTGGCCTTGGTTGCGGCTCGTGCCTGCTATGACACACTCATGGAGTGCGGCGTCGCTGCCAAGCGCGATCTCAAAAAGGGCCGTACATCGCCGGCAGTTGAGCGCCTGATCGAGTGCAATATTCTGCTCTCGGGCGTCGGCTTTGAGAGCGGTGGCTTGGCGTTGGCGCATGCCATCGCCAACGGTCTGACGATTCTGCCCGAGTGCAAGGCAATGCATGGCGAGGCCGTGGCATTTGGCCTGGTGGTGCAGCTGCGCCTGGAGCGTGCACCCGAGCTTGATCAGGTGCTCGAGTTTTGCCAGCGCGTTGGTCTGCCGACGACGCTCGAGGAGCTGGGCCTTGGCGAGATTTCCGATGCCGATCTGCAGAGTGTTGCAAATGCGGTCTTTAGAAATGAACGTAATATGGCCAACGAGCAGGCAAAGGTGACCAAACAAAAGCTCGTGCAGTTCATGTGCGAGGCATAGTTTGGCGCTTGATTGACCTTGTGCAATCGAGGCGGCGATGGGCCATGGGCTATTTGCCGCAAAGATGCGCCGCGTGTAATTTGCCCGAGGCGTGGGCCGATAGCGTATCATTATCTTTTGCTTGTTTGCACTGCTCAGGGAGGGGCCGCGCATGGCGCAGGAACACGATCTGTTTGATGACATTATCGAGATCAGCAAGGGTTTCGACTTTCTTAAAAACCCGCTTGGCGGTGTGACCGATGCCCTCGATCCGTCGGCGCCGCAGTGGAATCCTGCCGACTACAAGGAGCGTCCGCGCGGCAACACCATTCCGTGCTTGACCTGCAAAAACGAAAAGAGCGGCTGCACCGCGTGCATGGACGTTTGCCCGGTCGACGCTATCGAGGTCGAGGAAGACGCCATCGAGATCCTCGACTCCTGTCGCAAGTGTGGTCTGTGCGCCGCTGCCTGTCCGACCGAGGCGATCATTTCGCCGCGCCTGGCGCCCAAAAACCTGTATGACGATATCGTCTCTGCTGCTACGAGCCACGAGACCGCCTACGTCACCTGCACGCGCGCCCTCAAGCGTATGCCGCGCGAAAACGAGGTCGTCGTTGCCTGCGTGGGCGATATTACGGCCGAGACTTGGTTCTCGGTACTGGCCGACTATCCCAACGTGAGCGTCTACCTGCCACTGGGCGTGTGCGATAAGTGCCGCAACACCGGTGGCGAGGACATTCTGGGCGAGGCCATTGCTACCGCCGAGGAGTGGGCGGGTACGGGCATGGGCCTGGAGGTCGACCCCAAGAGCCTCAAATGCCATAAGCGCCGCGAGTACGAGCGCAAGGAGTACATGGATAAGATTGCCCGCACCACGGGTCTGACGGTGACCAAGCTCAATCCGGCGACGGCGGCGCTGGCCTCGGTGACGCAGAAGTTGAAGGCTCACCGTCACCAGATCACGCAGCTCGAGCGCACGCTCAACACCATGTGCGGCACCACGACGACCAAGCGTCGCCGTTCGCTCACGCACGGGCGGCAGCTGGTGCTCTCGACGCTGCAGAACCACCCCGAGCTTGCCCAGAATATGCAGGTGAGCACACCGGAATGCGATTTTGACAAGTGCACGTCGTGCGGCGAGTGCGTCAACGTGTGCCCCACGTTTGCCTGCGATTTGGTGGGAAGCGGTCGCTTTGCATTGGAGTCCACGTATTGCCTAGGTTGCGGAGCCTGCGTCAAGGTGTGCCCCGAGCATGCGCTCAAGCTGGTCGAGCACGATGCGTCCAATCTGGTCGTTGTCGACCCCGAGGCCGAGGAAAAGGCCGCTCAGAAGGCCAAGGCCCACGAAGAGGCCCAGAAGGCCAAGGCCGAGGCAAAGGCCAAGCTTGACAAGATGCTCGATCAGGTGGAGAAGCTCGCGGACTAGTCAGCGAGCTCTATCTCTGCTTCATTTGCGCCGCCGTGGTGTCCGGATTCGCCCGGATGCTGCGGCGGCGCTATACTTATACAGTTTGAAGTACCTGTACCAAAAGGAGCTGTCGTGTCCCTTTCCATCGGTATCGTGGGCCTGCCCAATGTGGGCAAGTCGACGCTGTTCACCGCGCTTACCAAAAAGACCGGCCTTGCCGCTAACTACCCGTTTGCCACGATCGACCCCAACGTGGGCATCGTCGATGTGCCCGATAGCCGCCTGCAAAAGCTCGCCGACATCGTCAACCCCGGCCGCATTGTGCCGGCGACGGTCGAGTTTGTCGACATCGCAGGTCTGGTGAAGGGCGCTAACGAGGGCGAGGGCCTGGGCAACCAGTTCTTGGCAAACATCCGCGAGACCGATGCCATCTGCGAGGTCGTGCGCTACTTTAAGGACCCCAACGTCATGCGTGAGGTGGGCCGCACGGGCGAGTTCGTCGACCCCGCCGGCGATGCCGACACCATCATGACCGAGCTCATCCTGGCCGATATGGGCACGCTCGAGAAGCAGCTGCCCAAACTCGAGAAGGAGGCCAAGCGCGACAAGGAGCTCATGCCCAAGTTCGAGGTTGCCAAGCGCCTGCTTGCCTGGCTCAACGAGGGCAAGCGCGCCGCATCCATGGAGATGACCGACGAGGAGCGCGCTGCTGCCAAGGGCTTGTTCCTGCTTACTATGAAGCCCATCCTGTATGTGGCCAACGTAGACGAGGACATGCTCAACGAGGACCTGGCGCCCATCGACGGTGTCAAGCCGCTACCCATCTGCGCCAAGATCGAGGCCGAGCTTTCCGAGCTCGATCCCGAGGACGCCGCCGACTACCTGGAGAGCCTGGGCTTGGAGCAGCCCGGCCTGGACGTGCTCGCGCAAGCAGCCTACAAGCTGCTCGGCCTGCAGTCGTTCTTTACGGCTGGCGAGATGGAGGTCAAGGCCTGGACGGTTCGTCAGGGCGCGACCGCCCCGCAGGCCGCCGGCGTCATCCACACCGACTTTGAGCGCGGCTTTATTAAGGCCGAGGTTATTGGCTATGACGACTACATCGAGCTCGGCGGCGAGCAGGGCGCCAAGGCCGCCGGCAAGCTGCGTATTGAGGGCAAGGACTATGTCATGGCCGATGGCGACGTCGTGCACTTCCGCTTTAACGTGTAAGGACGACGCATATGTTTAAATATGGCAAAAAAGCTGGCTACATGGGTATTGCGCTGCTCGTACTTGCGGTGATTCCGCTGGTGGTTGCAGCGTTTGTGATCCCCAACATTGGCCCCGAGGTGGCAACGAAGTTTAACGCAGCCGGCGAGGTGACGCGCTGGGGTAAGAGCTACGAGCTGCTGGCACTGCCGGTGCTCAACCTGCTGCTGAGCGTGGCGACGTACTTTACGGCGGGACGCCAGGCAAAGAACAACGAGGACTCCGCTGTGATTGCACGTCTTGCGTGCGAGCGCTACCTGCGCAACGGCTGCATCACGGGCGTGTTCCTCAATGTAATCAACGTCTACTTTATGTATTCGGCGATTACTGGAACGGGCTTTGGCTTTGGTTTCTAGCTTGTCCTTTTAGGCAACGAGCCTGCACACATATTCAATGGCTGCTGCGAGGCCGCCGCTCGATCGTGGTTTAAAGACCATGTCGGCGGCGGCCTCGTTTTCGTATCCGGCGCCGCGAAGGGCAAGTGCGATACCGGCTTCCAGGAGAAGGGGCAGACCTCGTTGGCTGGTTGCGATTACGGCAGCCTGCTTGAGCGAGCAGCTGTGCGCTTGGCATTGGATGGCAAGTTCACCTTGCGCCGGGCAAGGGACCAGAACGGCGGCGACGCGACTTGATAGCAATGCAAATGCTGTGCGCTCATCGGGCGAAAGGCATTCTGCTTCAACGACGACGAGCTTGGGCGGCGCGCTGTTTGTGCGAAGCGTGGCTCGGTACATGCGGACCGAAGAACCCGACATAGAAAACTCCTGTGTATTCGGCAAAACGTAAACTATAGTTTACGTTTATGTTCGGCTCCATTTCAAACTCGGCTGCATGGACGAACGTGCGAAACAGATTCTTGGCAGGCGGGTCGAAGAGACACGCAGGGACCTTGGTATCTCCAAGGTTGATTTTTGTGTGGCGACAGGAATCAGCCGACCCTATCTCGACCGAATCGAAGATGGGACGGCAAATTTCACGCTCAAGGTTCTATTTAAGATCGCGCCCGCACTCGGCATGACGGTGTCAGAACTTCTCGAGGGTATCGAATAGGGGATACCCTCGAGAACCGAATTACGCCATCGGGATGCGGTCGTGGTTGACTTGGCTGTAGAACAGGCGCTGAATTTCTGACGCATCACGTGACTGGCCGAGCGCCCACATGGTTTTGGCCACGAGCGTCTCGGTGGTCATGTCGTCGCCGCGCAGAATGCCCGGATGATCGGCGTAAGCACGGCCGACCTCATAAACGCCCAGATCGAGACCCTCTTCGGGGACCTGCGTAGTCATAACGACGGTACGGCCCGAATCGACCCAGCGGAAAATTGCCTCTTGAAACGACTCGCCCGACTCACCAAACTCGGGGATACCGCCAATGCCAAAGGTCTCCAGAATCACGGCGTCGTAGCTATCGGCAAGGGCGTCGAGGATGCCCGGGTTTACGCCGGGCGTAAGCTTGAGTACAAATACGCGCGGATCGATGCTGTCGTAGAAACGCACCGGGTTTTCGCCCTGATGCGTGCCGTGAAGCCCGTTGCGCACGATGCGGTCGTTGCGGATATAGGCGATGGGCGGATAGTTGACGCTAATGAACGCGTTAAAGCTCATGGTGCGCTGCTTGCGGGCGCGCGTGCCGGCAATGGCGACGCCGCCAAACACAATCGACACATCGTGCGAATGCTCGTCGAGCGCATAGAGCAGGCTCTGGTACAGGTTGAGCTTGGCGTCGGTAAAGGGGTTGCCCATGGGCTTTTGCGAGCCGGTGAGCACGATGGGCTTGGGGCTGTCCTGAATCAGATAGGAAAGCGCCGCCGCGGTGTAGCTCATGGTGTCGGTGCCGTGCAGAATCACGAAGCCGTCGTGGTCGGCATAACCCTCGACGATGACGTCGCGGATACGCATCCAGTCACTGGGGCGCATATTGGTGCTGTCGATGTTCATGGGCTGCACCACGTCGAGCTCGCAGAGGCCCGAGATCTCGGGGACGCTCTGGGCGAGCTCCTCACCGGTCAGGGCGGGGGAGAGGCCGTTGCCGTCCTCGGTCGATGCGATGGTGCCGCCCGTGGCGATGAGAAGGATGCGCTTCATGCTGGTATTCCTATCGTATTTGCCGCCGCAGAGGCGGAGTCGTTCGGCAGTATTGTGGCACAGGGCGTCCAATGTTCAAACGTATTACATCATCTGTAACGTTTGGTAACACTTCAATTGCCGTCAAATAGGGGCCCAGGTCGTGCGTTTGCCGTGCGCTGATGGCCGTGAGGGGCGAGAAACCCCATATAACGTGTACACTATGGAGGTTATTTTCGTTCATTCACGCGGGTGGGCACCGGCTCCCCGCCAACAAGAGGGGGAACCATGGATCAAAAGGCTTCCGCAAAGGTCCTCGTACTCGACTTTGGTGCGCAGTACGGTCAGCTCATTGCCCGTCGCGTCCGCGACCTCAACGTGTATTCCGAGATCGTCCCCTGCGACATCTCGGCCGACGAGATTCGCGAGATGAACGCCTCTGCGCTCATCCTTTCCGGCGGCCCGGCTTCCGTGTATGCCGAGGACGCTCCGTCCATCGATCCCGCCATCTTTGACCTGGGCCTTCCCGTCCTGGGCTTTTGCTACGGCCATCAGATCACGGCCGTGACGCTCGGCGGCAAGGTCGGCCACTCCGAGGTGGGCGAGTACGGCCGCGCCACCATTACGCGCACGGCCGGCGCCAAGCTCTTTAACTCCACGCCCATGGAGCAGACCGTGTGGATGAGCCACCGCGACGCCGTTTCCGAGGTGCCCGAGGGCTTTACCGTTACCGCCAGCACCGACGTGTGTCCGGTTGCCGCCATGGAGTGCGTCGAGCGCAAGATTTTCACCACGCAGTTCCACCCCGAGGTCAAGCACTCCGAGTACGGTCAGCAGCTGCTGAGCAATTTCCTGTTTGAGATCTGCGGCCTGGAGCCCAACTGGAGCATGGACAACCTGGTCGAGACCATGACGGCCGAGTTCCGCGAGAAGGTCGGTGACGACCGCGTGATTCTGGCCCTGTCCGGCGGCGTCGACTCCTCCGTCGTGGCTGCGCTGGGCGCTCGCGCCGTGGGCAAGCAGATGACCTGCGTGTTCATCAACCACGGCCTGCTGCGCAAGGGTGAGCCCGAGCAGGTGGAGGAGGTCTTCACCAAGCAGTTTGACGTCGACTTTATCCACGTCCACGCCGAGGACCGTTATGCCGAGCTTCTGGCCGGCGTGACCGAGCCCGAGGAGAAGCGCCGCATCATCGGTACGCAGTTCTGGAAAGAGTTCTTCGCCGTGGCGCAGCAGCTCGAGACCGACGGCAAGCCGGTCAAGTACCTGGCCCAGGGCACCATCTACCCCGACATCATCGAGTCCGGCGCTCGCAAGACGGGCGGCAAGACGGCCACCATCAAGAGCCATCACAACCTAATCCCGTTCCCCGAGGGCGTGCACTTCGACCTCATCGAGCCGCTCGATCATTTCTTTAAGGACGAGGTCCGCGCACTTGGTCTGGCGCTCGGCCTGCCGGGTCATATCGTGTTCCGCCAGCCTTTCCCGGGCCCGGGTCTGGCCATCCGCATCATCGGCGCGGTCGACAAGGAGAAGCTCGAGATTCTCAAGAACGCCGACGCCATCGTGCGCGAGGAGCTCGACGCCTACAACCAGCGTCTGTTTGAGCAGACCGGCGAGCGCAACTCCGAGCACAGCTGCTGGCAGTACTTTGCGGTCCTGCCCGACATTAAGTCCGTGGGCGTTATGGGCGACGAGCGCACTTATCAGCGCCCGATCATCTTGCGTGCCGTCGAGTCCAGCGATGCCATGACCGCCGACTGGGCCAAGCTGCCCTACGACGTGCTGGCCCGCATCTCCGGCCGCATCGTTGCCGAGGTCCCCGGCGCCAACCGCGTGTGCTACGACATCACGTCCAAGCCGCCCGCGACCATCGAGTGGGAATAGGCTGATATCTAGCGTTTCCGAGCCCCTGACCTGCACAAACAGGTCGGGGGCTTTTCGTTTGGCAACCGCTGGACAACCTTTATGGTTTCGTGCCCCGTGAACAGGGGACGTAGCGCTGTTCACGTCTGGGCCCATGTCGGCACCGATCATTGCCCGCGCTGCTTCTGCTTGCGCTTCAGCTCCCGCTGCTCGAAGCACGTCGTCGGGAGTTCCGCGTCGGCGCCCCGCCTTCCCGCCGAAGGAGGGGGTGGCGGCTCCCTGCAGAGCCGCGGAACCTCCTATATCCGCTTGTTGCGGGCTTGCTTGAGCCAGTTCCTCTTGAAAGAGCCTATACCTCCGAAGAACTTGTTGTACGTCTCACCGTTCTCCTTGGCCTCGTACTTGACCAAGGCAAGTTCGATAGTGCAGAGGTAATCCGCCACCTGCTCAAGGCGGTAGTCGGTCATCGAGGTCTTGCGGCGTCGGACGACCCCTTTTGAGAGGACCTTGCCCACCGAGTCGTCTCGCCCGCGGAACAGAAGGAGCGCATCCTCGCGACCTTCGGCGACCTGTGCTGCGAGATGGAGGGCTGCACCATCGCGCAGGCCGCCTATCTCAACGGCGTGCCCCTCGTCGTCGTGCGCGCCATCAGCGACAAGCCCTGCGCCGAGGGCCAGGTCGTCGACTACAACACCTTCGAGAAGAAGGCCGCCTGCGACTGCGCCCGCATCGCCGTGCGCATGGTTAAGCTTTAGGCCCTGCGCGCCGGGGCCCTTCTTTATGTTGGGACCCCGGCACGCAGGGCCCTTTCCAAAGCGAAGTGTCGAGCCGAAGTGTTGAGCGTCGGCCCTGAATGTTCAATGGCCGTTGTTTTCTGCCCCTCAAGTGGTGGACTTTTCCTCGGGGCTGTTGATTCCCCCACGCGCCTCTTTCCGTTCTCTGTGTTCCCCTTATACTCCTTGTACGAGGAGGTAAGAAGTCATGGACAAGACCGCACAGGACAGCTTGGCAAAGAAGCCCGTCGACATGAGGGACAGGATTCTCGAGCATCTCGAGGCCCTCACCTCTGCCGTCTCGCTCGACGACCTTGCCCGTCTGTCCACCTCCGACATCGCCGAGACGCTCATCATCTCCAGGAGCCTGGCGAGCCAGTACCTCAACGACCTTGTTCGCGCCGGCCTTGTGGTTAAGGTGGCGGGCAGGCCTGTCCGTTATTTTCATCGCCGCGCGTTCCAGAAGCGTTTTCAGGTAAAGCTCTCTGCAAGCGAGTACGCCTCGCTCGCCGACCTCATCCAGGCGACGGGAATCGCCGATCACCGCGACTTCGCGCGTGCCGTGGGCTTTGACCTGAGCCTCAGCTCCGTTGTCGAGCAGTGCAAGGCTGCGGTTCAGTACCCTCCGTTTGGCCTACCCATCCTCTTGAGCGGCGGCGTGGGTGTCGGTAAGTCTTTCCTTTCTCGCCTTGTGTACGAGTACGGCAAGAACCAGGGCTTGCTGTCCCGCGACTCCTCCTATGTGCGCATCGACTGCGCCGGGGTCCCGGATGCCGCCTCGTTCAACGGGCTTCTTGACGAGTCGATCGCGAAATCGCGCGGGGGTGTGGTTTTTGTCAACGGCATCGAGGCACTCTCTCCCTCTGCGATGGAGCACTGCCTTGCGACGGCCCTCGGGCTCGATGCCTCCCAGGATGCGCCGCGCGCTCGCCTCGTTCTTTCGACGACGCTTTCCGCCGATGACCTGAAGGTTTCCTCGGCCTACAGCAAAATGCCCATCTGTGCCCGCGTCCCCTCACTCAAGGAGCGGACCCCCGAGGAGCGCGAGGATCTCATCTTGAGCTTCCTGCGCAGCGAGGGGTGCCGAATCGGTTCTGATGTGAAGATCAGCCGCGGCGCATACCGTTGCCTCGTGAACGCGGACTTTTCCGATAACATCGCCGGCTTGCGCGCCTGCGTGACGAACTGCTGCGCCAAAGCGTTCCTCAATCGCGAGGGCGACTACGTCGTCGTTCGCCTGTATCTTCTTCCCAGCGGGCTCCTCTCCTCCGCGCAGATCGATCAACAGCCCGACGATGGCGTTCTGATCGACGCGTCCCTGGATGCCGCCGAGAGCACAGGGCCGGTCGAGCAGGCGCTCGATGCCCTGTGCTCCCTCGATGAGCGATTCTGCGCCGGGGAGCTCTCTGTCTCCGAGCTCGTCTCGCAAGCTGTCTCCGCTGTGCGCGGCGTTGAGGATCACTTGATCTTCGACCACGGCGTCGCCTCCTCGAGGTCGCGCGCCTTCGAGCGCGTCGTGGGCGCGGTCCTTGCCGACGCAGGCTCTTCTTATGGCATCGAGCTTTCGAGGAAGGTCGCTTTTCTACTGGCCCAGGAGATTTGCCTGCAGTTGTGGCCGGGTATCGGCCTGGCTAAGCGAAAGTCTGCCTG
Organism: Collinsella aerofaciens; assembly: GCA_036298925.1. Lineage (GTDB taxonomy): Bacteria > Actinomycetota > Coriobacteriia > Coriobacteriales > Coriobacteriaceae > Collinsella > Collinsella aerofaciens_BN. The sequence continues at coordinate 23,336 of JAXJIC010000039.1, read as the reverse complement.
TGCGGAGCAAATCTCCCATCTCCTCGGTGCCGTGACCTCCGAATTGCCGTTTGCCTCGAGTGTCTCCGATCAGGTCGCCGCAGACGTGGAAGGGGCGCTGGGAATCTCGCTCGATCACTTCACGAAGACGCTTCTGACGCTGTGCGTCGCATCGGAGTCTCGCGATGCGAAGGCCCTTCGGACGCTCTGCGTCATCTTGTCCCACGGCTACTCAACGGCGACGAGCATCGCCGACGCGGCGAACCGTATGCTCGGCATGCATGTGTACGAGGCTGTCGACATGCCCTACGACCAGCAGCTGAAGGACATCGTCGGTCCGCTCCAGCACCTCGTCGACCGCCATTTCTACTGCACCGGGGTCGTGTTCCTCGTCGACATGTGCTCCTTGGAGGAGGCCTATAAGGCCCTCGGGAACGTTACCGACTCCACTATCGGCGTGGTGAACAACGTCTCTACCGGTCTTGCGCTCGAGATCGGGGTCGGGCTGCTCGGCGGCAAGTCCATCGCCGAGGTTCTTGGCGATGCGACCGCCGCGTGCGTGACGCACTGCAAGGTGATCGAGCGCGTCAACCGTGAGGACGCCATCGTCTTCTGCTCCGAGTCCGGGGTCGACGCCGCGGAGAGGATACGCCAGCTCGTCTCGCAGAGCCTCCCGCGCACCATAGGCGCGCGCCTGCTCACGAGGCCCTTCAAGCAGCTCGTCGCGAACGGGTCGAACGACGCCGTTTTCTCCGAGCACCGCGTCTGCGCCGTCATCGGCACGGGAGACCCCGGGGTCGCCTCCATCCCCTTCGTCGCCCTCGAGGACATCATGTCGACGGCGTCCGCCTCTAAGGTCGATGCCGTGTTCGGCAGGTGGCTTGACGCTTCCGAGCTCTCTTCTTTCCACGAGAAGCTGCTCTCGAACATGACGCTGCAGAACGTCATCCGCTCCATCACCATCCTCGACCCGGAGCGGCTATTCCACGAGATCGAGAGCGCCGTGCACGAGCTTCAGCGCAGGACAGGCGAGAAGATCGGCAGCAACGCCATCATTGGGCTCTACGTCCACCTCTGCTGTCTCGTCGAGCGCCTTGTTACCAGAAACCCCATTGAGACCTACGTTGGCCAGGACCGCTTCGAGGAGGAGCGTGCCGATTTCATCGAGTCCTTCAGGCAGAGCTTCTCGAGTATCTCGACGCGCTATCGCGTAGAGGTTCCCGTAAGCGAGATCGCATATGTCTTCGACTACATAAGCGTGAGCGCCGCCCCGGCGCGAGAAGAGCGCCTCGGCTCCTCGGACCTCCTGCTCGACGAGTGACCTTCCCCGCGCCGCCGCAAGCTGACCGCGCGTCCTCAATAATCCGATAACCCCTTGCCCGGCGCGAATCCGGATAGCGCCGAGGCAGTACCGAACGTAAAACTTCATTTGATAGGAGCAAACATGAGTGTTGTTATGGCACGAATCGACAATCGCCTGCTTCACGGCATCATCGTGACGCAGTGGGCCCCGGTGTCGGGCGCGACCCGAGTCATGGTCATCGACGACAAGGTCGCCGGCGACGAGGTCCTGAAGTCCACTATGAGGATGGCGCGCCCCGCGGGCATGGCCGTCTCGATCATCTCCGAGCAGACCGCGCTCAAGAACTTCGCGGCGGGCAAGTACGACCGCGAGAAGGTCTTTGTCATCGCCAAGGAGCCCGAGACGATCCTTCACCTGGTCGAGTCGGGCATCGAGCTCCCGTCGCTGATCGTCGGCGGCTCGCTCGTCAAGGAGGGCGGCGTCCAGCTCACCCAGCGCGCCTATGCCTCCGCCGAGAACGTCCAGAGCTACAAGGCGCTCATCGCCCGCGGCGTCAAGGTGACGGCACAGTTCGTGCCCGCCGACAAGCCCGTCTCCGTCGCCGACCTCATCTAAGGAGGGATCATGGTCAACTTCACTATCCTGCAGGTCGTCCTTTTGACCCTGCTGGCCTTCATCAAGCACGTGGACTACTACGGCATCCCGATGATCTTCGTCAACTATGCCGTCTTCTGGGGCCTTATCACCGGCGTCGTCATGGGCGACTGGCAGACCGGCCTCGTCATCGGCGGCACCATCCAGCTCATGCAGCTCGGCGTCGCGGGCTTCGGCGGCTCGTCGATTCCCGACTACGGCACGATGGCCATCATCGCCACCGCCTACGGCGTGACCCTGGGCGCGGACACGGGCCTCGCCATCGGCCTGCCGGTCGGCATGCTCGGCATCCAGCTCGACGTCATCGTCAAGATCCTCAACGGCTTCGTCGTCGAGAAGTCCCAGAAGTTCTGCAACGAGGGTAAGTTCAATCAGATGAACGCCATCCTGTGGGTCTGCCCCGCGCTCTTCGGCCTGTGCGCCGCCCTGCCCGTCTTTGTCTCCGTGACGCTCGGCCAGCCCGCCGTCAACTGGCTCCTCGAGGTCATGCCCCAGTGGTTCCTCTCCGGCCTCACCCTCGCCGGCAAGATGCTCCCGGCCATCGGTATCGCCATGCTGCTCCGCTACATGCCCACCGGCAAGTACTTCCAGTACCTGCTCGTCGGCTTCTTCCTCTCGGCCTTCCTGAACGTGCCCATCATCGGCGCCGCCATCGTCGGCGTTGCCCTCGCGATCGCGTTCTACCAGCGTGCCGAGAGGGACACCGAGCTCGCCGCCCACGCTTCCGCAGACGCCTTCATCGGAGAGGATGAGTAACCATGGAAAACGAGAACATCACCGCCGTCGCCGAGGGCAAGCCCTCCGGCTACAAGGTCACCAAGAAGGATCTGCGCAACGCGAACTGGCGCTGGCTCATGAGCGTGTGCACCTTCAACTACCAGACCCAGCAGGGCGCCTCAGTCGCCTACGCCCTCTCGCCGGTCCTGAGGAAGATCTACACGAACGACGAGGACTATAAGCAAGCGCTCAACAACCACTTCCGCTACTACAATACCCAGCCTTGGCTCGCCGCCATCATCCTTGGCGCCTGCGTGGCCATGGAGGAACGCGACGGCCTAGCGGCGGCGGACGCCGTCCAAGACCTGAAGATCGGCACCATGGGACCGCTCGCCGGCGTCGGCGACTCCCTGCTCATGACCATGATCCCGACCATCATGGGCTCCATCGCCGCCTACATGGCCATCGAGGGCAACCCCGTGGGAGCCGGCATCTGGTTCGCGCTCATCTTGGCCATCTTCTGGGTCCGCATGCACGCCCTCGAGTTCGGCTACAAGCAGGGCGTGAAGCTCGTCACCGACTTCAGCGAGAAGCTTCCCAACCTCACTGCCGCCGCCTCCGTGCTCGGCCTCACCGTGGTCGGCTGCCTCATCGCCTCGGTCATCGGCGTCACCTGCCCGATTAGCTTCAGCTTCGGCGACGTCTCGATGGAGATTCAGCCGCTGCTCGACAAGATCCTGCCTGCCATGATCCCCGCCGCCATCACGGGAAGCGCGTATTACCTTCTTACCAAGAAGAACGCGAGCATGACGGCCCTCATCCTCGTGGTGATCGTCCTCGCGATGGTCGCCTCCGCCGCTGGCATCCTCGCCTAGCTTCGACCCAAGAGATTGGTGAATCAATGAGAAAGATAGTTGTGGCGAGCCATTCCCTTCTCGCCCAGGGCTTCAAGGACACCCTCGAGTTCCTTACGGGTAAGAGCGACGCCGTCAACGCCGTGTGCGCCTACGTGAACGACAACGGCGAGGGGCTTGACGCGGCGGTCGAGGCGGCTCTTTCGGGCACTGACGAGGTCGTCGTCCTCACCGACGCGCTCGGCGGCAGCGTGAACCAGCGCTTCTCCCGCTTCGCCTCCGACCGGATCCACGTGATCGCGGGTGTCAACCTCCCGCTCGCCATGACGGTCGCGCTCGCGCGCCCCGACGAGAAACTCGACTTCGACGCCCTCGTCGACGAGGCGCGCCAGCAGATCGTCTACGTGAACGGTGCCAGTTCCGCCGAGTGCGAAGACGACGAATAGAGGAGGTCGACGATGAGAGAGTTCCTTAAGGACGTGTGGATGCACGGCGGTGAGGAAAGCCGCGCCATCACCCCCGAGAACATCACGGGCGAGAAGGGCCGTGCCGCCATGTCGGCCAGCCACCTCGGCGTCGGCCGCAAGGGCTCGTGCTGCGTGCCCCTTGAGTCCGGCGAGACCATCACGCTCGCGGACATCGAGGGCCCCGGCATCATCCGCCACATCTGGATGACCGTCCCCGACAAGACCGCCGCCGGCAGCTTCGTCATGCGCGACCTCGTGCTGCGCTTCTACTGGGACGACGAGGAGACCCCCTCGGTCGAGTGCCCTGTCGGCGACTTCTTCTGCAACGGCTTCGGTGAGCGCGCCATCGTCAACTCGATGCCCATCTGCGTGAACCCGACGGGCGGCATGAACTGCTACTTCGAGATGCCTTTCAGGAAGCACGCCAAGGTCACGCTTACGAGCGAGCACCCCGGGTTCATTAAGTACATCTTCTACACGTTCAACTACGCGCTCACCGACGTGCCGGACGACGCCATGTACTTCCACGCCCGTTTTAACCGCGAGCGCAGCACCCGCAGGGGCGTCGACTACACCGTGCTCGACGGCGTGCGCGGTAAGGGCTACTACGTCGGCACCTACATGGCCCTGTGCGCCCTGGAGCGCTATTGGTGGGGCGAGGGCGAGATGAAGTTCTTCCTCGACGGCGACGAGGAGTTCCCCACGGTCACCTCGACGGGAGCCGAGGACTACTTCGGCGGTGCCTGGGCCTTCCTCGACAGGCCGCCCCACGCGCTGCCCGAGGCGCAGTGCTTCAACACGCTGTTCGCCGGCTACCCGTACCGCTCGACGCGCGACGCCACGCGCGACCGCTTCAGCGCGGGCAAGCCGAACCCGAACCCGATGCTCGCGACCAACGACGACGCGCTGCCCAGGCATGGCCTCTACAGGTGGCACCTTCCCGACCCGATCTCGTTCAAGGAGGACCTGCGCGTGACGTTCCAGGACCTCGGCAACGACGACATCAAGCTCTACGAGCGCGAGGACGACATCTCCACCGTCGCCTACTGGTACCAAAGCGAGCCGCACGCCGTGCTCGCCCCGTTTGCCGCAAGGCAGGACCGCGTGCCCAGGTAGGGTCGCCTCGAAACAAGCCAACGTTATGGGCGCCCGCGGTTGACCATGACTGCGGGCGTCCCTTTGTAAGGAGGATCACATGAGCGAAAAGCAAATGAGGCTCGGCGCCCTCGAGGCCGGCGGGACCAAGATGGTCTGTGCCGTGGTGTCCGGCGACGGCGAGGTCCTCGACCGTATGGAGACCCCGACGCTTATGCCCGCCGAGACCGTCCCACAAATGGTCGAGTGGTTCACCGCCCGTGATGTGAACGCGTTGGGCATCGGCGCCTTCGGCCCGACCTGCGTCGACCCCGCCGACGAGCGCTACGGCTCCATCCTCCAAACGCCCAAGCTCGCGTGGCGAGGCTATGGTCTTCGCGCCGCGTTCGCCGACGCCCTCGGGATTCCGGTGGCCTACGATACGGACGTGAACGTTGCCTGCCTCGGCGAAGTGGTCTTCGGCTGCTGCAAGGGGCTCAAGGACGCCGTCTACGTGACCATCGGCACCGGCGTGGGCGCGGGCGTCATGTGCGCTGGCAGGCTCCTTCACGGCATGCTGCACCCCGAGGCCGGTCACATGCTGGTAAGGACCCGTCCCACCGAGGAAGGACGCTGCGTCTGCCCGAGCCACGCGAGCTGCCTCGAGGGCCTCGCCTCCGGCCCCGCCATCGCCGCGCGCTGGGGAAAGCGCGCGGCCGAGCTCGCGGACAACGATGAGGTGTGGATGCTCGAGGGGGATTATCTGGGGCAGATGTGTGCGAACCTCGTGCTCATGTACTCGCCTCGCCGCATCGTCCTCGGCGGTGGCGTGATGCACCAGGAGCAGCTCTACGGCATCGTCCGCAAGAAGACCCTCGAATATCTGGGTGGCTACATCCAGACCGCCGAGCTTAAGGACATGGAGAGCTACATCTGCGCCCCGGGCTGCGGCGGCGACCAAGGAATCCTCGGCGCGGCCGAGCTGGCAAGAAGGGCGCTCGCGTAACTTGCGCTCTCTCCGCCATACAACGCGTTAAGAAAAGACGAGCGCTTCTTGCCAATTGGGCGGCAAGAAGCGCTCGTCTTTTGCATTTGTTTTTGGGCAGAACGCCCCGCCTCCGCTAGAGTCCCTGGACCGCCACACCCACGAGGTTTGGACCGGTGTGGACAAGAAGCGCGGGGCTGATGTCGGAGCGGACGATCTCCACCGCGTTGGCCACGCGCTCGCGCAGGGCCTGCTCCATGCGGTCGTAAAGGTCGGCGTAGGCCGAGGTGTAGCTCACGGCAAAGCGCACCCTGGGGTGCTTCTCGGCGATGGCGGCGACGAGCTTGACCTCGGTGCGATGCGGTACTTGCATAGCCATTTCGTGTGCGCGAGGCTGTTGGCTTTCTGGGCCACAGCAATCACATTCCCCCTAGCATGATGACCTGAACAATCCTCATGCTAGGGGGAAGGTTTTTGTCGCGTAGCGGAAATTGGCCTCCACCCGCTGAGCGGGTGGCTTTCTATGCCGCGCGTGCCGTGCGGCACGGACTAAAGTCCATGAATAAAAACGAGGGAGGCCGTTTCCGACCTCCCTCGCGTGCCCTTGCACGCCCAATATGCGCCGTAAAAGCCGTCTTCTTCAACGTCAAAGTGAATGCGCTTTATGTTTGCCTCTCAAAATCTTATTTTCACGATTTGCATTTTCATCCCGTTGTCACCGACCCTTGCGAGAAACCGGAAAAAGCCGCTGACAGAAGGGTCTTTCAAATCGTTGTAGCCCAGCATATAGCCGCGACTTGTGACCTGCAGACGGCTGTCCCACGTGCCGATTTCCTTGGCGGCATCCGAAACCGCAAAATATGCCCCCACATCCTTGATTTTTGCAGTCTTAAGCCATGTTTTTGCGATCATCTTTACCGCCGTCCGATTGGCAGCATCAAAGACCAGCACACTGCCGGGGAAAGCGTCCGCCATCCCCCGCACCAGTTCCCGGACCTGCTGGGTCAGAAAGTAATTGAACACCCCGGAGGCAAAGAACACCGCCCCGCCGGAGGCATCGATTTTGCCAAACCATGCGGTGTCTTTCAGGTCGCAGGGGATATTATGCTCCCGATCCCCGGCGGGCAGTAGCTGCTGCCGCAAGGCAATCACATCCGGGAAGTCCAGATTGTAGATCTTGCATCTACCGTTGTCGCAGGCTCTGCCGGTGTTGTCCAGCCCGCAGCCCAGATTGACCACCGCCGCATTGGGGTGGCCTTTCAGGTAATCCCACACCTCGAAAGCAAGATCACTCTGCCGCATGGCCACCTCCAGCGCACCAAAGCGCTGCATCAGGCTGCGGGAGTTTTTCTCTGCCTCTGAAAAGTCGTAGTCGATCTGATCGAGCAGACGAACCGCTGTTTCATCCCTGTAAAGGTTCGGGTATAGCTCCGTACACAGCTTTCGGGAATACAGCGGGAGGATCAGCGTCTCCTGCACGGTGTTTTTCTCAATTTTACATTTCATAGGTTCCTTCCTCAGTGAATAAAAACTGTCATAATTGCCGCCAGCAAAGCCACTATGACCGTCATGCCTATCGCCATGTGCAGGATGGATGAAAAATGCTCACATGGCGTTCTCAAACGCCATATCCGCCACACTGCCTTGCAGAACGGGCAACGCCCCTCCTGAATTGCAGCTCGGTTGAGCTTTCTAGTCCTCTCCACGCTGACGGGCGAATAGTCGATGCCCTTAACGACGCCATGCGGGCATTTTTTCAGCAGCCGTTTTATGTTCGCCCCGCCGCCGCAGCCGCAATCCAGCACCTTGGCATTTGGTGCAAGTCGTAGAAATCGAAGTCCCCACCGCGCCACAGGGCTGTGGCCCAGATTCATCATGGCAACCATAAGTTTTCCGCCGAGGCCCACGGGCTTGCGGGTGTTTTCAAAGAACGACATCTGGCCCCTCCGATTTCGTGCATTCCGCATAGGTCAACGGGAATGAGGCCTTCAGCACCACGCTTTTCTGCACTGCCCAGCCGTTTTGACGCAGGAAACGTAGGTATTCCTCGCTTGTCCACCTGCTGTGGAGGGGGAATCCCACCATACTCATGAAAAAAGCTTTTGCCTTGCCGGAAACCGAGCTCCCCGCGTGGGTGAAGGTTGGCGCGATGAGCACGCCGTCGTCCTTCAGCACCCGCCTGATTTCTTGCAGGGCCTTTTCCGGATGCGGCACTATGTGAAGCGCGTTGGACGCGATCACCACATCAAAGAACTTCTGTGCATAGGGCAGGCGGAACATATCTTGTACGGAAAAGTGCAGCTTTGCGGATTGATTGTCCCGCTTTGCTTCAAGGATCATCTTTGCAGAAGCGTCCGTAGCCTCGATGTGCGCCGCCGCATTTACGATGCTCTTTGCGATAAGCCCCGTGCCGGTGGCAACCTCCAGTACGGTTTTTGCTTTCACCACCGGCCTGATCAGCTCATACATCTTCTCATACGCCGCCCGGTCCTTTCGCATGAAACGGTCGTACCGACCGGCATTCTTGTCCCAGAAGCCCTTGCGTTCGTGCATTGCTATCGCCCCCAAATAGTTAGAGACATCTAACTATAACACACGAATCATGCAGTAAGTCCTTGTGTCCGTTCATGAGAGGCTCGGAGTGAAACGGAATGTTGGGGAGGTCAGCCCTGGCGAGCTTGGTCTCATAGCCCGTGACCGCCTCGGCGATGCTGTCTGCCTGGTCGTGAAAGACGAGTGTGAGCAGATAGTAGCGAGCTTTGCCGCCGCGGTCGCCGCTCTCGTCGACGAAGATGTTGAGCTCCTTGGCCAATGGGGATTCCTAATGGAATGGATAAAAAAATAGCCGGGGGACTCCCCCGGCACTTGGAAGTAGCTCAATGGGCCACCAATAACCTTATAGCATGCTCTGACGGTAAGTGCAGGGGGGCGAGCCGGTACATGGCGTCGCGGCTGATGCGCAGCATCGCGCACGCCTCGTCGGCGCCGAATATCGCGTTGGTCGATGCGATGAGCCTCACCTGGCTCCTGCTAATGCTCTTGGTCATGGTCGTCCTCGAGCTCCTTTCGTCTCGAGGCTCCCTCGCGTGCCCGGCCGCGGGCGGCTCCCGGGGCGGTCGCCGCAGTCATTTGCGACGTGCTTGAGGCGGAGGCATCCGATCAGGCCGGCCATGCGTCCTGGGTCGCCAACATCCGTGAAGCGGCGGACGAGATGGCGACTCGCATCGCCGACATGCTCATGCACATGGGCGGCGACTAGCCAGGGCGATCCCCGCAACGGGCATTATTATCCGGGAAGCGTTTGGTTGCGAGGCACGCCCCTGTGCGGGGCCTGAGTCGTCAGGCCCCGCACAGGGGGACCGCGATGGTGGCCACCGCGCCGCCCGAGGGGCTGTTGGCGAGCGAGACGGAGCCCCCGTGGGCGCTCGCGGCCTCGGCGGCGGCGTGGAGGCCGAGCCCGTAGTGGCGGCCTCCGTCGCGCGAGGAGCGGGAGGAGTCGTCTGTGAAGAGGCGCTCACAGCCGCGTTCGAGGGCGGCGGGAGAGAAGCCCGGTCCGTCGTCGGCCACCTCGATGACGAGGTGTCCGCCCGCGACGTCGCAGGAGACCGCCACGCGCGAGCGCGCGTGCTCGGCGGCGTTGACCACGAGGTTCGCGGCGGCTCGCGTCAGGGTGGTTCGGTCGAGCGGGGCCTCGGGCGCGCCCGCGACAGCGGGGCCCGTGGCCGCGTCGAGCGTCACGCCTCGCGCCCGGGCGATCTGGGCGGCCTCGGCGAGGACCTGTTCGCAGAGCTCGGCCGGCCGCATGGGGACCCTCTCCGCCCCGCCGGACCCGCGCGAGGCCTCGATGAGCAGGCGCACGTAGCCGTCGAGCCTTTCGACACTGCCGGCTATGTCGCGCGCGGCGGCCGCGAGGTCGGCGTCTTTCTCGTCTTCCAGCTCCTCCGCCACGAAGTCGGCGTTGGCGCGCAGCACGGTGAGCGGCGTCTTGAGGTCGTGGGCGAGCGACGCCACCTGCTCGCGCTGCCCCCGCTCCGCGGCCCAGCGGGCCTCGAGCGACTCGGCGAGGGAGGCCCGCATGGCGTCCATCGCGGCGAGGACGTCGTTCACCTCGCGCACGTTGGTGCTGCCGACCGCGAAGTCGAGCTCCCCCGCGCCGACGCGCCGCGCCGCCTCCGCGAGCGGCGCCATCTTGCGCGAGATCACGCGGCTCGCGCGGCGTGCCACGAGCGCGAGCGCGAGCGCGCTTCCCGCCGCGGCGCCGACGAGCATGAGGTTCTGCGGGTTGGGAAGCAGGCCGGCGAGGTCGCGCGAGACCCACTGCGGCAGGTACTCGCTGACGAGTGCGCAGGCCCCGCCGCTCTTGAGCGGGAACGCGGCGTAGGTGAGGCCCGAGCCCCCGCCCTCGATCTCCACTGTGCCCGGATCCGCGGCGAGTGCCGCACGGGCCATTTCCGTCGCGTCCTCGAGCCGCGTGCCCTCGAGGTCTGTCATCAGCACGTATCCGTCCTTATTCAGGATGAGGTAACGGTACGCCGTCGGCACGTCCTGCTGCCCGCAGACGCCGTCGCGTGCCAGGCCCTCCGCGACCTCGCGCGTATTGGCCGGCCCCCAGCTTGCCTCGTAGACGAAGCCCGCGTTGATCGCCGCGGAGAGTGCCATGAACGAGGCGAGCCACGCCGTGGCAACCGCCGCGAACGCGTAGGCGAAGTAGCGCGCGATGACGAAGGAGAGCGGCATGCCCCCGCGACCTCGCGCCCCGGTCCTCAAAGCTGCCACTTGTACCCCATCCCCCAGACGGTCGCGATCGGATCGGCGCCGGCCTCGGAGAGTTTCCTCCGGGCGCGGCTGACCTGCATGGATATGGCCGCGTCGTCGGCGTCGCTCTCCCAGCCGAGCACCGCCTCGCGGATCTGCGCGCGGCTCATGACCTGCCCGGGGTGGCGGGCGAGGTACTCGCAGATGGCGTACTCGGTGGGCGTGAGCGGTACGGCCTCGCCGCCCACGGCGAGGCCGCGCGCCCCGAGGTCGATCCGCACCTCCCCGAAGGAGAGGGCGTGCGAGCGCGGCCGGCGCTCACGGCGTAGATGGGCCGCGACCTTGGCGCGCAGCTCCGCGGCCCCGAAGGGCTTGCGGACGTAGTCGTCGGCGCCCAGGCCGTAGCCGGCCACGGCGTCCTCCTCGGCCACGCGCGCGGTCAGGAATATGATGGGCCCGTCGAAGTCCGGGCGGATCTGCCGCACGAGCTCGAAGCCGTCGAGCCCCGGCATCATGACGTCGCAGAGCACGAGGTCGAAGCGCGAGAGGTCCATCCCCGGGACCGCCGTCGGGTCCGCTGCCTTGACGACCTCATGGCCGTCGCGGCCGAGGACGCGCGCGAGCGCGTCGAGGATCGCCCGCTCATCATCCACTGCCAGTATCCTCGCCATGTTCGACCTCCTGAAACTTCCGTCGGAATTGTACTAGCGCCGCGCTCAGCGGTCCAGAGCCCCGCGCGCAGCCGCGGGCGCGGGCGCCCACATGGCGATCTCAGGGTTGGGCAGCACGCGGTCGGCGATCGAGCGCAGCGCCGACCCCCAGCCGGCGACGAGCAGGGCATTCCCGCCCAGGACGAGCGCTGCGGAGAGGAGGGCGAGCACGGCGGCGAGCGGCTTCCTACGCATCTGCCCTCCCGTCCTCGAAGCGGCAGAACCAGGCCAGAAGGACGGCGGCGGCTGCCAGGGCGAGCACGAGGCCAGCGAGCGCAGTCGTGAGGAGAGGGCCCGCCGCGCGTGCGGCGTCGATGAAGGCCTCTACCCCGAGCGACCCCAGGCGCGCGGGCCAGGCGAGCGGCACCCAGCTCAGGGGCGTCGCCAGGGCACCGGTGAGCTCGCCGGTCATGAGGCCGTGTGCAAGTCCGCCCACTGAGAAGAACGCGAGGAGCACCCCCGCCGCGCCGGCGCCGATGGCGGCGTTGCGGCCGAGGCGCAGGGCCACGCCGAGCCCCAGCGCGTAGAGGGGCAGGCTGCCCAGCACGATGCCCGCCCAGGCGGCCGCAAGCGGAGCGGGCCCGAGCGGCAGGCGCCCGGCGACGGCGAGCACGGCCCCGAACACGCCGAGCGCCACGGCCAGCGCGCCCGCGCCGAGCGCCGCAAGGGCGAGCAGCTTCGCCGCGACGGCGCGCCCGCGCGAGGGGACCGCCGTGAGGTTGGCGAGGCGCCCGGCAGCACGCTCCTCGTCCACGGCGAGCCCGCAGACGATGGCGGACATGAGCGGCATGAGGGCGCCGAGGAACTGGACGTAGGTGTCCGCGCCCAGCGCCGGGTCCCATCGGGCTACGGAGAAGTACTCGCCGCAGGCAAGACCGGCTGCCAGGCCGCAGACGAGGTGCACCGCCGCGAGCGGGGAGCGCGCCAGGCGCAGGGCCTCGGAGAGCAGGGCCCGCGGGAGAGTCATGCGCGGCGTCGGGTCGGAGAGTCGTGTCACGGCCATCACCTCTCCTCGGAGCGCGCGAACCAGGCCGCGCCCGCCGCCGTGAGCGCGGCGAACGCGAGCGCGCAGACCGCAAGGCCCGCCAGCGTGAGCATGCCGTCCGCCGCGAGCGCCCCGCCGAGCGCCATGTCCGCCGCGAGTGGCTCGCCGCTCGGCAGCACGGGGATGAAGCTCGTGGGGATGACCATGCTCGCCGACGGCGGAAAGAGCTGCGGCAGCGGCATCAGCGACCAGGCGAACCCACCCACGAGCTGCGCGGCGAGCGGGCAGAAGATGCCCGCGAGCATGCCGAGCCGCGCCGTGAGGAAGAGCCCTGCGGGGATCATCCACGCCGCGGTCACCGTGTTGGCGAGCGCGCAGAGGAGCATCGTGAGCGTGCCCGCGGCCGTGAGGCCCTGCGAGGAGAACGCCGAGCCCGCGAGGTAGATGCCGAAGACCACGAGGTTCGAGAGCGTGCAAAGCGCGAGGCACCAGAGCGCCTTGGCCCACCAGGCGCGCCCGAGCGGGAAGCCCAGGCCCAGAAGCCCCCGCATCCGCGTGCGAGCGTCCGCCCGCGCGACGCACGCCACCACGAGCGAGAGAGACACGGGCAGGAAGAGCGCGTACCAGTAGTTCCACGCGCTGAAGATCTGCACGCCCCGGTAGGGCATCGCGCCGAGCAGCGGCATCGGCAGCGCCATGAGCACGGCCAGGCGAACCGGTGCCGCGTGGCGCGACTTCAGGGCCTCGGCGCGCAGGCCCGCGAGCAGGCCGCCTTTATCGCCCGTCATGCCGCCACCTCCCCGCGTGCTCGTCGCCCTTCCCGGCAGAAGCTCATGAAGAGTTCCTCGAGGTCCTGCCCGGGCCGAAGCGCATCCTCGTAGGCGAGGCGCCCCCCGCAGATGATGCCGATGGTGTCCGCCATCTGCTGCACTTCGGAGAGGATGTGGCTCGAGACGATCACCGTCGTGCCCGCCGCCGCGAAGCCGCGGATCTGGTCGCGCAGCTCCTCGATGCCGATGGGGTCGAGGCCGTTGGTGGGCTCGTCGAGCACGAGCAGGCGTGGCCGGGCGATCAGCGCCAGCGCGAGCCCCAGGCGCTGCCGCATGCCCATCGAGAAGCGCCCGGCGCGCTTCTTCCCGGTGTCCGCGAGGTCCACGGCGGCGAGCACCTCATCTACGCGGCTCTCGGGAAGGCCCAGCAGCGTGGTGCGCACGCGCAGGTTCTCGCGCGCGGTGAGGTTGGGGTAGAGCGGCGCCTCCTCGATGAGGCTGCCGATTGCGTAGAGGTCCTCGCGGCGCCAGGCGTGCCCGGCAAAGAGGATCTCCCCGGCCGTCGGCCGCAGCATTCCGCAGATCATCTTGAGCGTTGTCGACTTGCCGGCGCCGTTGGGGCCGAGCAGCCCGTACACCTCGCCCTCGCGGATATGAAGGCTCACGTCGGCCACGGCATCCTGCGCCTGGTCGCCGCGGCCGAAGCGCTTGGTGAGCCCGCGCGTCTCGAGCATGTAACCCATGGGTTCGTCCTTTCTCTTCCGGGTGCGCGGGCCGAGTCGCCGTGCCCGCGCGCCTTACCTTTCGGGTTCACCATCCATGGTGGGGCGCGTTTCTAACGAAGCCGTAACGGCCGTTGGGCTCTTTTGGCGCCAGCCCTTCTCGACCCGTACGCCACTCATGGTATGTTTATCGCGATAACAAGGACGGAGGTGCCCGTGGCACGCAATAAGTACCCGGAGGAGACGGTCGAGAAGATTCTCGACGTTGCCGAGCGGCTCCTCGTGGAGCGCGGCTACGAGCACACCACGATGATCTGAAGAGCAATACGCTAAATCGAAAAAGGCAAACGGCTGTATAAGCCGCCGTGACGGGCGACGATTCATGCCCTCCCAAAAAACATGCGTAAGATCGAGCGGAGGCTGAGCACGCCGAAACGGCCCAGTGAGTGTTATTTTGCGAGCTAGGCGCATTGAAAGCGACCTTTCGTGGTATAAACTACTTGCCGGAAGCCGCGGCTTTCAGAGTACGGCTTACGTGTACGTTTAACCTCCGTGGGCGACGGGGTGCCGCAAGGCGTAGAATATCGCCCACCTGTAGGGGCCTGCAGCGATGCGGGCCCCGCTTCGTATGAAGGGGGGCGTAATCGATGAAGATCGTATCCATCTCCCAGGACTTCTTCGACCTCGTCGATGGCGACCGTGAGCTCATGCTTAAGCACAATCGTCCCTGCATCGTGGTGGTGAGGCTGCGTTTCCACGGGAAGCGCAGGGACTTCGCCGTGCCGCTGCGTTCCAACATTGCCCCTAACGTGCCCAAAGACCAGTACTTTGCGTTGCCACCCCGCCCCACGACGCGCCCCGGCTGCCGCCACGGCATCCACTACATCAAGATGTTCCCCATAACCAAGGCCTACCAGCGTCGCTTCAGGACCGAGGGCTCGGCCTACTACGAGACGCTCCAGCGCATCATCGATGGCAACACCAAGCGCATTGTCTCCGAGTGCCAGGCATACCTCGACCGCTACGAGCGCGAGGGAAGGCCTCGCTTTGCCGTCGACATCGACCGCATCGTGGGGCTGCTGGAGGGCGAGAAGTAGGGCACCTCGGCTCAGTCTCGAGCCATGCGGAGTCGCTCCGCATTTTTGAACGCCGCGTGTGCGTCCCAAATACTTGAGAAACAAGCTGTGAAGTGCGGTGGCGCGCCCGTGCCCGTGCATAGCCGTCACCATCAGCGTCTACGCGGCGTCGGCTTCAAGTGGAACTGGCGCCGCTGCTGTATATGGTTTGCCTTGCTGCAAATAGCGATCAATGCCCGCGATGTTTCTGCTTGCGCTTCAACTTTCGCTGCTCGAAGCGCGTCTCCGCCTCATCCGCGCGACGCTGAATTCTTGCTTGAGCCGACTCCCGCTTCATCGCTTCCCGCTGTGCCGCGAGCGCCTGTTGTGCCTTGGTGCTCACAGTGGGCCGTTTAAGGGCTTTCGCAGCCTCGCGAGCGCGCCGCTTGGGGTTCTTCGCGGGCTTGCTTGTTTCAGTGGCCTTGTCGCCGAAGAACGAGAGCTTCTCCCATTCGCTTGTAACGAATCGCAGAATCTCCTCATCGGACGGCTCCGCGCCGAAGACGATGCGGGCGACGCCATGCCTTCCGCCCTCGACGTGCTCCGCCAGCCCGACCCAGAATTGACCGTCGTGATATACGGTCAGGGTGGACGACACGCTGATCTGCATGGTTGGTTCCTCCTTTATGTAGATGACCATGCAGAGAAGGGACAACCAAGGAGGCAGGTTACTGATGCGGATCCCCGTACGCCCTTATGCATGCTGCTCCGCCGCTTCCGAAACTAAGTGAGAATAAGTTATCGGTACGCTTTTTTATAAAATGTAAAAAAGTACCCCCATAACTGATAAAATGGTCGCTGAAAAAAAGGGGTGCATCTTGCGTATATACCGACGTGAAAAGTATCTGAAGCAAATGCGTGGTTTCTACCACGATGACGGGATGATCAAGGTAATCACCGGTGTTCGCAGGTGTGGTAAATCCTGCCTCATGCAATCAATCGCAGACGAACTTGTGGAATCCGGTGTAGCGAGCGACCACATCATCTATATCGACCTTGACTCACGGGAGAACAGGAAGGTCAAGACGACCGATGAGCTCGAAAATCTGATTGACATGTCGACCCCAGCAGACACTGAGGGGACGAAGTACCTCTTCATCGATGAGATTCAGAACGTAGAGGAATTCGAGCTGCTCATCAACGGCTACCGGACAGATGGCGGTTGGTCCATCTTCATTACCGGTTCGAATTCATATCTGCTTTCTGGGCAGCTTGTTACAAAGCTGACGGGTCGCTATATCGAGTTCGAGGTGTTCCCACTCGATTTTGCGGAATATATCGATATGAAGCGTTTTCTCGGCAAGCCCGTCAATGACCTTCTCGTGGGAGAGTTTACCGAGTACCTGACCCTTGGAGGCTTTCCCAAAGCGCTGGAGTATGAGGGCGAGGATGAAAAGCGCACCTATATCAAAAGTGTTATTCATGAGATCTTTGAAAAGGACGTCAAACATTCGAACAAGATTAAGAATGTCTCGGTTTTCGATGCCGTCCAGACGTATCTCATCAACAACTTTGGTGCGCCGACGAACCTGAAGAACCTCCTTGCGTACTTCAATGATGTCGAGAAGATTCCCATCAAGCGCGAAACGCTCAATCGGTATATCCAGATTCTTGTTGACGCGAAGATCCTTTATCGCTGCTCGAGGTTCGATCTCAAGTCTCGGCGATCGCTTATCCGCGAAGAGAAGTACTACCTGGCTGATCCCGGCTTCTATTTCGCCATGAACACGGATGCGAGGATTAACTACGGGCCGGCGTTGGAGAACGTGCTCTACCTCTATCTTGCATCGCGCGGGTACGAGCTTTCTGTGGGCCGTATTGGGAAGCTCGAGTGTGACTTCATCGCTCGTAGGCGCAATGCTTACGCCTACATCCAGGTCTCTATGTCGATTGCCGACAGAGGCGTCGAGGAGCGCGAGTACAGGCCGTTCGGCCACATCAGGGATGGGTATCCGCGCTACTTGTTCACGCTTGATCCTCTATTGCAGGAGAGGGATGGCGTCAGGCACCTTAACATGGCGTCGTTTATGCAAGATGGCGGTGATCTTATTTGAGCGGCGGCCAGATTCTTTTGCTCCCTAGTGCGCAAACAGTGCGGGCATCAAATGGGGACCATTGCCTCACGTAGAATCGATAGATTGAAAACTTGTTTTGATGTTGACAGGCTTTTGACCAGTGGCTCCTATTACTAAGTGGGAGTAGCTGAAACGAGGCGACTGCATAGCTCCATCTGTTTTGGTTACAACAAAATGTGTGCCGCGCGCCTGCGGCATGAAGGAGGGAGATTTCTATGAATATCGTTGTATTGAGCGGCAGCCCGCGTAAGGGCGCCAATACCGATACCATGGTCGAGGCGTTTGCCGAGACCGCACGTGAGGGCGGCAATACGGTCGAGGTCGTCCGTGTTGCCAGCAAGAAAATCGCTGGTTGCCTGGGGTGTCAGTATTGCTTCGCCCATGAGGGCACTTGCGTGCAGAAGGATGACATGGCCGACGTGATCGAGTCGCTGAAAGGCGCCGATATGGTTGTCTTCGCTTCGCCTATCTACTGGTTTGATATCACTGCGCAGGAGAAGGCCGCCATCGACCGCCTGTACGCCTTCGGTGCTACAGGCTTCCCGTTCACCAAGACGGCCCTTTTGCTCGATAGCCACAGCGAGGGCGTCTATGATGCAGCGATTGCTATGTATAGGGCCACATGCGCGTACTGCAAGTGGGAGGACCAGGGCATTGTCACCATTAGCGGCATGACCGAGCGCGACAGCATGGCCTCCTCGCCCAAGTTGGAAGAGGTGCGAGAGCTCGCTCGCAAGCTCGCCTAAGGACAAGAAGAACGCATGGCAATCGGTGTTGGTGGAAAATGCTTGCTATCCTTACCAAGAGGAATGCTGATTGCCATGCGTTGATGCTTCCGCGGACAATTCCGGCGTGCTAAAACGCCTTCTCGTTCAAGAATTCCCTGAACGCGGGAATGTCAAAGCCAACGAGACCACGCCCGCGCTCTCCAATGACGCCGTCCTCCAGGAGGCGGCGTTTGTATTGGCTTGCGTAGTTGCTGGCGACGCCCATGCGTTTGGCTATCTCCGAGACCCTGCTGGGGCCAGAATCGGGCAGCATCGCGAGCAAAAACTCAATGGCTTTATCGGAAAGCTCCCGATAGGTCGTTTCGAGAGAAGCCCGATGCCATGCTTCTCGAGTTGCCTGAAGATGCCATTCATGCACGTGCGCCAGTTGCCCTGGGCTTCTTGAACATATGTCCAATCGATGCCCACTGGACCAATTTGAACGCCGTTCATGCGCGCGTGAGACTGTGAAAGGTAGCTATCTGCCGCTTCTTTGGTTCGCTCGATAATATCTTCGAGCATGCCTGGCATGGCGGAGCCATTTGCTGTACTCCGTGGTGGCTCCTTTGCAAGTTTTGCTAATTTTTGCAACTTTTGCTAACTTTTGCGAGTTTTGCTAACGGCTTAGGACGGTGCGGGAAGCCCCCGTATCGTCGACATTTCCGAGGATGACCTCCGCAACGAGCGGGGCCCGGGGCGCGATATTGCTGCGCTCCGGGCCCCGCTGCTTTGTAAAACTATGGCGGTTCTGCCGTCGTCCTAATCAAACAAACTTGGCATGTCGTTTTCTTTCATGAGGGCACCGGCGGAGGGGAGGCTCTGCGCGGTGAACTTCTCGGCCGAGACGCCGGCGCCAAGGATTTCCTCGGTCGTGCCGACGGTGGTGACCGAGCGGCCCTTCTTGGCCGTGAAAGCCTGGACGCCCTGCGTGTTGGTGGTCGTCTTGGTCTTGAGCAGCGACGTGTTGAAGTTCATCAGGCGGTAGTCGCTCGAGACCAGTGCGATGTCGCGATCTTCCTTGAGCACCTGGGCATACAGCAGCTTGCTGCCGCCGTAGATGGCGTTCTTGAGGCGCTTGCGGTTGGTCTTGGTGACGTACCCGGAAAGCGCGACGCGCACCACGCGGCCGTTCTCAAAGACGAACAGCACGTCGGCCTTGTAGTCCTCGGGGTCGATGACCCAGATGACACTCTCGTCGGGTTCCATCTCGAGGTCGGTGGGCAGGTACGAGCCCAGCTGTGCCGACTTGGTGTCCTCAAACGCCGCAACCTTGCACTTGTACACCTGGCTCTTGTTGGTAAAGACCAGCAGCTCGTGGGTGTTGGAGGACGGGAACTCGATAAAGGGCTTGTCGCCGTCCTTGTACTTGAGCGTGGTCGCCTTCTTGAGCACGCGGTCCGTCATCTTCTTAAGGTAGCCATCGCGCGAAAGCATGATGGTAACCGGATATTCCTCGACCTCGGGCTCCAAGCTTACCTCGATAACCTCATGGGGCTCGATCCTGCCCGTGCGGCGCGGCATCACATACTTCTTGTTGACCGCGGCCAGCTCGTCGCTGATGACCTTCTTGATGTTCTCCTCGCTGGAGAGGATTTCCTCAAGCTCGGCAATCTCGCCCTCAAGCTTGGCGATGTCCTTGGTGCGGTTGAGGATGTACTCCTCGTTGATGTTGCGGAGCTTAAGTTCGGCAACAAACTCGGCCTGGGTCTCGTCGATGTCGAAACCCTTCATAAGGTTGGGCACGACCTCGGCTTCGAGCTTGGTGCCGCGGATGATGGCGATGGCCTTGTCGATGTCGAGCAAGATTGCCTCAAGGCCGTGCAGCAGGTGCAGGCGCTCGGACTTTTTGCCCAGGTCAAAGTTAATGCGGCGACGTGTGGACTCAATACGCCACTTGACCCACTCGTGCAGGATCTGGCGCACGCCCATAACGCGAGGGTAACCATCGACCAGCACGTTGAAGTTGCACGAGAACGAATCCTGCAGCGTGGTCGAGCGATAGAGCTTGGCCATGAGCTTGTCGGGGTCGACGCCGCGCTTAAGGTCGATGGCGATGCGCAGACCCGAAAGGTCTGTCTCGTCGCGGATGTCGGCGATCTCCTTGACCTTGCCCTCCTTGGAGAGCTTGACGATGCGCTCGATGATGACATCGGTCTTGGTGGTGTAGGGAATCTCGTACACTTCGATGATGCGCTCTTCGGGAATCCAGCGCCAGCGGGAGCGAATCTGGAAGCTGCCAAGGCCGGTCTCGACGATCTTCTCCATCTCCTCGCGGCGGTAGATGATCTCGCCGCCGGTCGAGAAGTCGGGCATGGGCATGTACTCGAGCAGGTCGCAGTCTGGATCCTTGAGGTAGTGCATTGTGGCGGTGCAGACCTCGTTGAGGTTGAAACCGCAGATGTCAGAAGCCATGGCGACGCCGATGCCCTTGTTGGCCGAGACGAGGATGTTGGGGAACGTGGTGGGCAGCAGGCGCGGCTCCTTCATGGCGCCGTCGTAGCTGTCGACGAAGTCGACCGGGTCCTTGTCGATGTCCTTGAAGATCTCGGCGCTGATGGGGGAGAGCTTGGCCTCGGTATAACGTGAGGCGGCGTAGCTCAGGTCGCCCGAATAGTACTTGCCAAAGTTGCCCTTCGACTCCACAAAGGGGGCGAGCAGCGCCTCGTTGCCCGTCGCAAGGCGCACCATCGTCTCGTAGATTGCGGCGTCGCCGTGTGGGTTGAGCTTCATGGTCTGGCCCACGATGTTGGCGCTCTTCTGACGCTCGCCCTTGAGCAGACCCATCTTGTACATGGTGTAGAGCAGCTTGCGATGCGAGGGCTTAAAGCCGTCGATCTCGGGGAATGCACGCGAGACGTTGACGCTCATAGCGTAGGGCATGTAGTTGACCTCGAGCGTCTGCGTGATCGGCTGGTCGGTGACCTCGGAGTGCAGGCCGATGACGTTCTCGGCATTGACCTGCTTTTTCTTGGGCTGGTTCTTCGTCTTCTTCTTTGCCACGATTTCCTCTTGAACTTCTTATGGGCCGTCGTTATCGATTTGCTGCTATTGCAGGTCCAGCTGGTCCAGGTATTCCTTGCCGTGCTCGGAGATATGGCGCTTGCGGCCTGCCTCGTCGTTGCCCAGCAACAGATTGAACATGGTTTCCATCTTGGTGACGTCTTCGGGCTCCACCTTGATCAGGCGACGTGTCTCGGGGTTCATGGTGGTGAGCCACATCATGTCCGGATCGTTCTCACCAAGACCCTTGGAGCGGTTGATGGAACACTTCTGGTCGCCGATCTCCTTAAGGATGCCGTTCTTCTCGAGCTCGGTGTAGGCAAAGTAGGTCTTCTCTTTGCAGTTGATCTCGTAGAGCGGCGACTCGGCGATATACACGTAACCCTCGTCGATAAGCGTGGGTACCAGGCGATAGAGCATGGTGAGTACGAGCGTGCGGATGTGATAACCGTCGACGTCGGCGTCCGTACAGATGATGACCTTGTTCCAGTTGAGGTTGTCCAGGTCAAAGGCGCCGAGGTTCTTGATGCGCTTGTCCTTGATCTCCACGCCGCAGCCTAGCACGCGCATGAGGTCCATGATGATGTCGGACTTAAAGATGCGCGGGTAGTCCTCCTTCAGGCAGTTGAGGATCTTGCCGCGGACGGGCATAACACCCTGGAACTCGGCATCGCGCGACGTTCGAATGGCGCCTGCTGCCGAGTCACCCTCTACGATGTAGATCTCGCGGCGGCTCTTGTCCTTGGAGCGGCAATCGATGAACTTTTGCACACGGTTGGCCATGTCGGTCTTCTGCTGCAGGTTGGTCTTGATGCTCTGGCGCGTCTTCTCGGCGTTCTCGCGCGAGCGCTTGTTGATGAGCACCTGCTCCATGATCTTGTTGGCGGCATCTTTGTTCTCGATCAAGTAGGTCGAGAGGCGCTCCTTAAAGAATGCCGTCATGGCCTGCTGGATAAAGCGGTTATTGATGGCCTTCTTGGTCTGGTTTTCGTAGGACGTCTGGGTGGAGAAGCAGTTGGTCACCAGTACCAGGCAGTCCTGGACATCTTGCCACTTAATGCCGCTCTCGTTTTTGTTGTACTTGCCCTGTTGCTTGATGTAGGCATCGATGGCGCTGGTCAGAGCACTGCGGGCGGCCTTCTCGGGCGAACCGCCGTTCTCGAGCCACGATGAGTTGTGGTAGTACTCTTGCATCGTGAAGGTGCGCGAGAAGCACATGCACGCGGTGATCTTTACGTTGTAGTCGGGCAGGTCCTCGCGGTCGCGACCACGACGGTCGGCCTCGATAAAGAAGGGCTCGGTGAGGTAGTCGGTACCGACCTTCTCGAGCACGTAGTCCTCGATGCCCTTGGGATAGCAGAAGTCCTCTTCGGAAAGCTCGCCATCGTCGCCTTCGATGCGCAGGCGGAAGGTCACGTTGGCGTTGACCACCGCCTGACGGCGCATGGTCTCGCGATACCAATCGTGGGGAATGCTAATCGAGGTAAAGACCTCAAGATCGGGGCGCCACTTGATAGTGGTGCCGGTGCGGTTCTCGTCGCTGGGCTCAATCTCGAGTGCCTTCTTCTTGGCGCCGACAACCTTACCCTTCTTAAAGTGCAGAGAGTACTTGTTGCCATCGCGCCAAACCGT
This sequence comes from Collinsella aerofaciens, assembly GCA_036298925.1. Lineage (GTDB taxonomy): Bacteria > Actinomycetota > Coriobacteriia > Coriobacteriales > Coriobacteriaceae > Collinsella > Collinsella aerofaciens_BN. The sequence continues at coordinate 772 of JAXJIC010000039.1, read as the reverse complement.
GACGTCCATGTATTCGGAGGCGTACTGGGTCGCGCAGGAGCCCAGGCCGTTGGTGCCGAGCGAGAAGTCGTAGTCGCCACCCTGGTTGTTGTTGTATTTGCCGCCGGCGTAGAGCTCGCAAAAGACGAGTTCCCAGTTAAAGCGCTTTTCGGAGGGGTTCCAATCGAGCGGGCAGCCGCGGCCGTTATCCTCTACCTGGATAGAGCCATCGCGAAAAGCAGTGAGGGTGATGAGCTTGCCGTAGCCCTGGCGCGCCTCGTCAACGGCGTTGGACAGGATCTCGAAGGCGGCATGCGCGCAACCGTCGAGTCCGTCCGAGCCAAAGATGACGGCAGGGCGCAGGCGTACGCGCTCCTCGTCCTTGAGCTGGCGGATACTGTCGTTACCATAGTTTGCGGTGTTTTTTGCCATACTCGCTCTCTCGATACTCCTTTGCTGCGTTTTAGTCACATAGATAGTCAAGGTAGCATAGCCCAGCCCTTGGGCGATTCCAACCAACACGAAATCCATCGAACAATCGTTCGGATTAACAGGGATAGTGTTTAGTGGCAGCGCGGCATTGTTAAACAAATTTGGATACAGATGAATTTTATTTAATAGGGATCTAGTTTTACTAAACAAAATCGAACGATGTTAGCGCCGGAATAATTTAGCCAAATATAGTCGGCCGAGATTGACCAATCCCGGCCGACCCATTTTAGCCAACACGCCCGCATCTATGACTTTCCTATCGCATTCCTACATCCCCTCGGGCTGGATCCCCCTCACCTTC
>JAXJIC010000038.1:0-28179 GCA_036298925.1 Collinsella aerofaciens | reverse complement strand
GAAATATCAATTTCAGTTACGATTGCTCCCAACTTTTTGAATAATTTTCGAGCCGAGCCGACATAACCGGTGTAGCCTTCACGCAGCGAAGCTGTTGGAATAAATGCGACTTTTTTATTTTCAATTTCTTCCTTTATCAGGCTTCCTACACTTGAAAAGTGCGAACATAAAAACAGTTTCATCAATATTCTCCTTTATATATAAATTCTTATTTGTTGAACTAAGCCGTGTATACCATACGCTCCAATGAAAGAACGCCCTGATATAGCGTAATTTGCTGTTTTCCTACGTACGTGCGTACACACTCCACAGGAATTCTAAGGGCCCTGCCCCCTTAGCACACGGACTTTGGAACAAAGACTAGTGTGTTACGCCTTGCCAGAGGTGTACAGGCTCCCGGTACGCACGTACGCAGCAATTGCCATCAATGCGCCATATAAGAGGCGATCAAGTTCGCATAAAGCGACCTTGGTTTCGCAAAATAAAAGGCAGGATACCATCACCACGATGATGCCCTGCCTTTGTTCGTTCCTGTTTACCGTTCCGAGTAGTCCTTCCGCAGTATTTACGATAAAAAACGTACCTGAACCCTTTCTCGTAAAGAACCGGGTTCGAGTACGAACTGAATGGTGGTGCAATAAAAAACCACCACAAAGGTACTGCTCCCTTGTGTTGGTTTTGGGTTAGAGCTAGAGGGTGTGGCCGTAGGCGTTGGCAGCTTTGATGGCGGCGGCGAATTTTTCGTCGGTGAAGGGCTCGGGGTTTCCCTGCTTCCACTCGTTGGTGGCGTGCGCGTATTCGCACAGGGCCGGGATATCTGCCTCGGTAAGGCCAACCTGCTCAAGCGTTACGGGCAGCCCCATCTGCTTGTTAAAGGCGGCGTAGCGCTCAAGGTTCTCGGTGTCTCCCGTATAGGCAAACAGCACGAGCACGCCCAGGCTCACGACCTCGCCGTGCAGGTAGGTGCCCTCACGCGGAATGCTGCAGGTGGCGTTGTAGAATGCGTGCGCCACGCTCGAGTTGTAGTAGTAATCGTTCTGGTTGGTCAGGTTCGAGACATAGCCCGTGTTGACCACGATATCGAGCGCGATCTGCTTAACGGCCTCGCTCGACAGGTCCTGGCGCACGTCCTTTAGACCCTGCACTCCGTAGGTAAACAGCGGCTCGGAGCAGGTGTGGGCGAGTGCCAGGCCAAGACCGGCGGTGTGCTCCAAATTACCGGCGCATGTGGCGTATTCGACCTCAGGCTGCTTAGACAGGGCATCGCCCACGCCGGCCCAGAAGTACTCCGCCGGAGCTTCGGCGATGATCTTGGGGTTGATGAAGATGTGCGCCGGTCGGTTGGGGTACGAATAGCCTTCGAGTGACCCGTCGTCGTTGTACACGACGGCAATGGCGGTCGCGGCCGAGCAGTTGGAGCAGATCGTCGGCACCGTAAAGACGATCTTCTTGAGCTCGATGGCTGCGGTCTTCACGGTGTCGAGTGCCTTGCCGCCGCCACATGCGATGAGCACGTCGGCTTCCTGACAGGCAGGGGAGTTCACGACCTTGGCGATATTGGCACGCGTACTGTTGGTGCCATAGACGCGCGTCTCCAGGACCTCGACATCGGTACCTTCAAGTGCCGCCTCGATTCCCGGCAGCGCCGCAGCCAGGGCTCGCTTGCCGCCAATGATGGCGACCTTGGTCGCTCCGTACTCGGCCAGTGCGGCGGGCAGCTTGGTAAAGCAATCCTCGCCAACGGTATAATCACTCATTCCAATCGTGCGCATGGCAACCTTCTTTCTTTCGATAAAGTGCTTTCAGGTATTTTGCTCCTAGAGAAGGTCCAAGGCCGCGAGAAATTTCGAACGTATAAAACCAGTGTTGAGGGTTTTTCGCCGGCGCGGAACGTGCTAGCATACTCCGCATAAGCGTTGATGGGGACGAGTAGTCGGCCGTTCGCATGTTACAGAGAGCGGGGAGCGCTGAGAACCCGTGCATGCGACCGATGAAAATCACCCCGGAGCTGCGGTCCCAACGGACGCGCCGCACAGGCTCGTCTTAGTAGATATCGCCGAGATGGTCGTCGATACAGGCCAGCCGAGTAACGGATGCGAGCGCGCGAATACGCGGGCGAGGGCATCTAAGCTGGGTGGTTAAACGAAGAGCTTTTGCGGGCGTACAGTCCGTTTTGTGGCGCTTCGTCCCAGCTTGTAGGGACGGGCGCTTTTTTGGTGCCCAACGGGCGTGCGCGCCCACGACATGAAAGGGGTACCGTGGCAAACGAGTACAAGCAGACGATGAATCTGCCCAAAACCGGATTTCCCATGCGTGCCGGTCTTTCCAAGTCCGAGCCAAAGCGACTCAAGGACTGGCAGGACAACAAGGTCTACGAGCAAGGTCTAAAGAAGAACGAGGGTCACAAGAAGTTCGTGCTGCACGACGGCCCTCCGTACGCCAACGGCCCGATCCACATCGGCCACGCCATGAACAAGATCTCCAAGGACATGATCAACCGTTACTGGATGATGCAGGGCTATGAGGTTCCCTATGTTCCCGGTTGGGACTGCCACGGTCAGCCGATCGAACATAAGGTCGAGGAGAAGCTCGGCACCGAGAAGTTCAACCAGACCTCCACGGCTAAGATCCGCGAGCTTTGCAACAAGTTCGCTGTCGAGAACATCGAGCTCCAGAAGGCTGGCTTCCGTCGCCTTGGCGTGCTTGGCGACTGGGACAACCCGTATCTGACGCTCTATCACCAGCATGACGCCGCAGACATTGAGGTCTTCAAGGCCATGTTCGACAAGGGCATGATCTATCGCGGCCACAAGCCCGTCCACTGGTGCAAGCACTGCCACACCGCGCTGGCCGAGGCTGAGATCGAGTACTCCGACGAGACGAGCCCGTCCATCTTCGTGCGCTTTGAGATGACCTCCAAGCCCGCCGGTCTCGAGAACTTCGACGGCCCGGTCGACTTTATCATCTGGACGACCACGCCGTGGACCATCCCCTCCGACCAGGCAGTTTCCCTCAAGCCCGGCGCCGCCTACGTCGCCGTTGAGCACGACGGCCGCGCCGAGGTCATGCTCGAGGACCTGGCTCCTAAGTGCTGCGAGGAGTTTGGCTGGGAGTACACTCCGGTTATGGTCGACGGCAAGCCCTATGTGGTTCCCGCCGAGACCTTCCACCACATCCACTACAAGCAGCCGATCTTCGACGGTGTCGAGGGCGTGGCGCTGCTGGCCGATTACGTCGGTGTCGATGACGGTACCGGTATTGTCCACAACTCGCCCGGCCACGGCGTCGACGACTACTTTGCCTGCCTCAAGGAGGGCATCACCGACATCTGCATGCCGGTCGATGACGACGGCAAGTTCTACACCGGCGAGGAGTTTGGCACCGGTGGCCCCTTCAGCGGTAAGGACACCGATGAGGCCAACCCGCACATCATCGAGTTCCTGCGCGAGCGCGGTACCCTAGTCCTCGAGAAGAAGATCACGCACAGCTATCCGCACTGCTGGCGCTGCAAGCACCCGGTGCTCTTCCGTGCTACCGACCAGTGGTTTGTCTCTATGGACAAGACCGGTCTGCGCGAGCAGGCTGGCAAAGAGGTCCGCGAGAACGTCAAGTGGTATCCGGCTCACGCCGCCAACCGCATCGGCGCCATGGTCGAGCAGCGTCCCGACTGGTGCATCAGCCGTCAGCGCAACTGGGGCGTGCCTATCCCCAGCTACACCTGCGCCGACTGCGGCGAGAAGGTCATGAACGACGCCACGCTCGACGCCGTCATCAAGCTCTTCCACGAGAAGGGCTCCGACGCCTGGTTCACCGACGCTCCCGAGAGCTACCTGGGCGAGGCCTGCGTCTGCCCCAAGTGCGGCGGCCATCACCTCAAGGCCGATAAGGACATCCTCGACGTGTGGTGGGATTCCGGCGTCTCCTGGAAGGCCGTCTGCGAGTACCGTCCCGAGCTGGAGTATCCGGCGGATGTGTACCTCGAGGGCTCCGACCAGCACCGCGGTTGGTTCCAGAGCTCGCTGCTCACCTCGGTGGGTGCCAACGGCCATGCTCCGTACAAGGCGGTCGTCTCTCAGGGCTTCACGCTCGATGGCCAGGGCCGCAAGATGTCCAAGTCGCTCGGCAACGTCATCGACCCCAACAAGGTCTGCGACGAGATGGGCGCCGACATCATCCGCCTGTGGGTTGCCTCCGTCGATACCAGCTCCGACGTGTCCATCGACCACGAGATTCTCGCTCGTACGTCCGATGCCTACCGTCGTTTCCGCAACACGCTGCGCTTCCTGCTGTCCGAGCTCGAGGGTCAGTTTGAGCCCGAGACCGACGGCGTCGCCTTTGCCGACTTGTTGCCGCTCGACAAGCTTATGGTTGCCCGTCTGACCCAGGTCCAGGCCGAGGTCGACGACGCCTACGCCAGCTATGAGTTCCCGCGCGCCTACCGTGCGCTCTACGACTTTGTGGTTACCGAGCTTTCCAACGTGTATCTCGACGCCCTGAAGGACCGTCTGTACTGCGACAAGCCCGGCTCGCTCGAGCGCCGCAGCGCCCAGACCGTGCTGGCCGAGCTCTTCTCGATGCTCATGCGCGACCTGCAGCCGATCCTGTCCTACACGGTCGATGAGGCCATGGCATATGCACCCGCCGGCTGCGTCGACCACCAGAAGTACGCCGCGCTGCTCGATTGGTACAAGTCGCCCATCACGGTCGACGAGGCCAATGAGTTTGAGGGCGTGCTCGAGGCTTCGCTCGAGCTCCGTAGCTCCGTGACCAAGGCCCTTGAGGATGCCCGTTCTGCCGGCACCTTTACTAAGAGCCAGCAGGTCCGCGTCAAGGCGGTCGTTCCCGCCGAGATGTACGCGCTGCTGACCGGTGATAAGGCCGTCGATCTGGCCGAGTTCTACATCGTCTCCGATGTTGAGCTGACTCAGGGCGAGGAGCTCTCCGTCCGCATTGATGCTGCCGAGGGCGAGTGCTGCGACCGTTGCTGGAACTATCGCACCACCGTCGGCGAGTACAACGGCCATGCTCACATCTGCGAGAGGTGTGCGAATGCCCTTTAAGGCACGGTAACTCGGCATTTTAGTTATAGGTAGAATTTGGGCGCCTTCGGCCCATTTGCTCCGCTGAATAAAAGCGGCATTCTGTTTTTCGGAATGCCGCTTTCTTTTTATGCTGGTTATTTCGCTTGTGTTGGTGGATATGTCGTGCGCTCTGCGTGTGGCAATATAAGATGGTTAATTGCGTTAAACGGAATTCGATGTTCTTGAGGGTAGGGGATTGAGTTGGGTCGTACTGGGGATATGACGCCGCCTTTGCGTTGGCGGTTGTGTGTTGCTGGTGGGGTGGCGCTGGTTGTGCTGCTTTTTGATCAGCTGACCAAACTTGCGGTTCGTGCCGTGGGCGACGCTTTGCATGTGACTGTTATCCCCGGTGTGATCGACTTTCTATTTGTCCGCAATATCGGTGCTGCCTTTAGCATGGGCGAGGGGCATGGCGTTGCGTTTGCTTTGCTGGCGCTTGCGGTCATTGTCGCCATTGCCGTGTACTTGCTTCGCGCGCCCCAGCTTGCTCGCTTGGAGGTTGTGGGCATGGCTATGGTCGCGGGCGGCGCCATTGGCAACGCGATCGACCGTCTGGCTTTTGGCTTTGTGACCGATTTTATTGCCACCACCTTCATCGACTTTCCCGTCTTCAATGTGGCCGATATCGGCATTACCGTGGGCGTTGTGCTCGCCCTCTTCGGCTACATGTTCTTGAGTCCCGCGGCCCGCGAGGTTGATGCGACTGCCGAGCTCAATGCCCGTGATGAGGCCCGCGCTAAGCGCAAAGCCAAGCAGCGTGGGGAGCGTGCCCGCAAGATTCGCGAAAGGAATGAGCGTTAATGGCCGACATCCATATTCTTGTTGCCGACGATTCCGCTGGTCAGCGTCTTGACGCCTATTTGGGCGCCAACGATGGCTGTCCCACGCGCTCTGCCTGCGCGCATCTGATCGAGGGAGGCGCCGTTGCCGTCAACGGTGAGACTTGTTTCTCTAAAAAGTACGCCGTACGCGCCGGCGATCGCATCTCGGTCGACTTGCCCGAGCCGCACGATCCCACCGATGTGATTCCCGAGGCCATCCCGCTCGACATTCGCTATGAGGACGACTATCTCATTGTGCTCTCCAAGCAGCGCGGGCTGGTGTGCCATCCCGCCCATGGCCACGAGAGCGGCACCCTTGCGAACGCTCTGGTCTACCACTGCGGCATCGACCATCTTGGTACCGTACAGGGTGAGGACCGCCCCGGGATCGTGCATCGTTTGGATCGCGATACCTCGGGTCTCATGCTTGCGGCAAAGGACGACGACACGCAGCGCGCGCTTCAAAATCTCATTCGCACGCGTACGCTCGACCGCCGCTATATCACGCTTGTCCACGGGCACATCGCCATGGACGAGGGCACTATCAACACCGGTATTGCCCGTTCCACGCGCGACCGCGTCAAGATGGCGGTTTCCGATGACCCCTTTGCCCGTCAGGCCATTACGACCTTTAAGGTCCTCGAGCGCTTTGATTCCACGCGCTTTGACGATGGTTATACGCTCGTTGAGTGCCATCTGTTTACCGGTCGCACGCACCAGATTCGCGTGCATATGCGCCATATCAACCACGCCTGCGTGGGAGATCCGCTCTACGGCAAGTGCGATGCACGCGCCGACCAGGGCCTGACCAGGCAATTTCTTCATTCTTGGCGCGTCGCATTCGACCATCCCGTGACAGGGGAGCGCATTGAGTGCCGTGATGAGCTGCCGTGGGATCTTGCCGCGGTTCTGGACGACCTGGCCCCGCGTTCGCTTGGTCGCACTGCCGCCGGCGACGACATCGTCCCGCAGCTCGGCCTGCTCGAAGCCTAGCCGGTATTAGGTGGTTTCTTGAACTCGGTAAGCCTGCGGTAAGATATATGATTGTTTACGTAACGCGTTCCTGGGAGCCTGCATGCTCGCCTTTTTACAAACCAACACGCCCATCGTGATCTTCAACCAGATTGTCGTCACGCTGCTCACGGTCTGCTTTCTGTACCAGGTTGTCTTCTTTGTCATTGGCGCTCTTCGTGGCGAGGTCGCGCCTCCCAAGGCCAAAAAACTCCATCGCTATGCCTTCTTTATCGCGGCGCATAATGAGGAGGCCGTGATTGCCAACCTCGTTCGCTCCATCAAGGACCAGGATTATCCGTCCGAGCTTATCGAGGTCTTCGTGGTTGCCGACGCCTGCACCGACAACACCGCACAGCTCGCGCGCGAGGCAGGTGCCATTGTTTACGAGCGCAATGATCTTGCCCGTAAGGGTAAGAGCTGGGTCATGGACTTTGGCTTCGACCGCATCCTTAACGAGTACCCCGACACGTTTGAAGGCTACTTTATCTTCGATGCCGATAACGTTATCTCCCGCGATTACGTGTCCAAAATGAACGATGCCTTTGACCAGGGCTTCCATGTGGTCACGAGCTATCGCAATTCCAAGAACTTCGGCAGCTCGTGGATCTCGGCGGCTAATGCCACGTGGTATCTGCGCGAGGCACGCTTTCTCAACAACGCGCGCAACATCTGTAAGACGTCTTGCGCCGTCTCGGGTTCGGGCTACCTCATCTCCGCTAGTGTCATCGAGGGCATGCACGGTTGGCAGTTCCATACGCTGACCGAGGATATTCAGTTCACCACGTTCTGCGCCATTCACGGCATTCGCATCGGTTATGCGCCGGCGGAGTTCTTTGACGAACAGCCCGTGACGTTTAAGGCGTCCTGGAAACAGCGCATGCGGTGGACCAAGGGCTTTTACCAGGTGTTCTTTACCTACGGTAAGCATCTGGTCAAGTCAACCTTCCGCTACCATCGCTTTGCCGCCTACGACATGTTTATGACCATCGCCCCGGGTATGCTGCTGTCCCTGATCTCCATGCTCGCCAATGCGACGTTCCTGATCGTGGGCGGTCTTTCGCACGGCTTCTTGGCTACCGAAGTCGAGATGCAGGCGTGCGCCGCTTCGCTCATTATGACCTTTGCCATGATGTATCAGACGTTCTTCATCTTGGCGCTGCTCACGACTATCTTTGAGTACAAGCATATTCACTGCGCGCAAAAGTGGCGTCTGGTGACTAACCTGTTTACCTTCCCGATCTTTATGTTCAGCTATATCCCCATCACGGTGGCAGCGCTGTTCCTGAAAGTCGACTGGGTCCCGACGCAGCACGCCGTCAGCGTTACTCTCGACGAGGTCATGCAAGGCGCTAAATAACCACCACTAAAACCACCGCAAAGGGGACAGGTACCTTTGTGGTGGTTTTTGCTTTTGCGATGCAGCTCGAGGAGGCGTCCGATGGTCTATATCCCGTTTTGGATTTGCATCTTTGCCGGCGTGGCAATTGATGCCCGAGAGCGACGGTTTCCCAATGGGCTTGCCGGCGCGTGTGCGGTGGCGGCGTTAGCGGGTGTTTGGTTCGATCTCGGTTTGAACACAACGCTTGACCACGCAGGTCTTGCCGTCATCGTGTATCTTGCTCTCGTGCTGACTGAGTCCTTCTGGCGTCGTCTTCGCCAAACCCCGGGCATCGGCATGGGAGATGCTAAGGCACTTTTCGCGCTTTGCACGCTCGACCCTATGGGTGGCATCGTGGCATTTGCCGCTGCGCTCCTGGTTCTTGCCCTCTCCTGCCTCATCACGAAATCGCGCTCTCTGCCATTGCTCCCGTTTTTGGTGCCGATTTTTGCCATAATCGAGGTCGTGGGCTGCACTTTGTAACCGATTGCGCATCCTTCTTAAGGAGCATGCCATGGCAATTAATCAAGAAACGGCCGTCATTAAGGCGCGCATGGACCGTATTCCCTCGGCATTGCCGCCTGAACTTGTCGAGCGCATTGCCGCCGATCGTGCTTCGGGCTATGTCAACCCGTATCGTTGCAACGACGACCAGGTCATCCGTCGTGTTGATCGCGCTGCCGACAAAGGCACGCTTATGCGTCCCGCGTTTATGCGCGATACCGAAAAGATTCTTCATCTTCCGGCGTACACGCGTTATGCAGGCAAAACGCAGGTCTTTAGCTTCCGTAGCAATGACGATCTGTCGCGCCGCGGTTTGCACGTGCAGCTGGTCTCGCGTATCGCTCGCGATATCGGGCGCGCTCTGGGGCTCAATTGCGATCTGATCGAGGCGATTGGTCTGGGCCACGACTTGGGACACACGCCTTTCGGCCATGCCGGCGAGCGCTTCCTCAACGATATCTATCATGAGCGTACCGGCCGCTTCTTTTTCCATAACGTGCAGTCGGTCCGTGTGCTCGATGCCCTATATGGCCGCAATGTGTCGCTCCAGACGCTCGACGGCGTGTTGTGCCATAACGGCGAGTACGAGCAGCGCGAGTTTGAGCTCTCGGACATGGACTCCTTTGACCAGTTCGACCGAACTGTCGAGGACTGCATTGCCACGGGCTATGGCGCCATTGAGCACCTGCGTCCCATGACGCTCGAAGGCTGCGTGGTTCGCATCTCGGATATCCTTGCCTATGTTGGACGCGATCGCCAAGACGCCATTGCGGCGGGCCTGCTGGCGCCCGACGCGTTTGACGATGGCCTGGGCGGGGCTTACAACAGCTGGATCCTTACGCATGCCTCCATCGATATCGTTGAGCACAGCTATGGCAAGCCGCGCATCGAGATGAGCGAGGACCTGTTTGAGGAAATCCGCCGTGCCAAGCGCGAGAACTACGAGAAGATCTATAGCAAGGGCGGCATCGAAGGCGACTCCGAGGCGGAGCTGCGCGAGGCCTTCGATAAACTTTATGACCGTTGCCTGCAGGATATAAACGAAGGCGATGAGTCCTCGTACATCTTTAAGCACCATATTTCTCGCATTGAGCAGCAGCTTTCCTACTACGATCGCGTCTATGCCTGGCAGGACGATAAAGATCAGACCGTAGTGGATTACATTTCGAGCATGACGGACGGCTATTTCTGCGAGCTGACGAGCAAGTTGTTCCCGGGGTTGAAGTTTCCGCACCGTACCTATATTAACGAACGGTAGTTCGTATATATTCGGTATACTGTTAGTGGAAAACGTTTTTGATTGATGCACGGGATGGCTATGGACGACCTTTTTTCTGCTTCGACGCGCGAGCGTTCCTTTCAGAATGCGCCGCTTGCGGTGCGCATGCGCCCCAATTCGCTCGATGAGTACGTGGGTCAGCAAAAGGCCGTCGGTAAGGGCTCATGGTTGCGTGCCGCGATCGAGCACGACGTGCTTTCGAGCGTGATTCTGTACGGGCCTGCCGGTACGGGTAAGACGACGCTGGCCCATATTATCGCCAACCATACCAAGAGCGAGTTTGTCGAGGTCAGCGCCGTCACGGGTACCGTGAAGGACCTGCGTCGCGTGATCGACGAGGCAAAGACTCGCCTGAATACGTATGACCGTCGTACCATCCTGTTTATCGACGAGATTCATCGCTTTTCGAAGTCACAACAGGATGCCTTACTGCATGCGGTTGAGAACCGTACCGTCATTATGATTGGTGCCACGACGGAGAACCCGTACTTTGAGGTCAATTCGGCGCTGCTTTCGCGTGGTCGTGTTGTGGAACTTGAACACCTTAAGGACGAGGACATTGCCACACTGATCGAGCGTGCGCTCGAGGCTCCGCATGGTCTGAACGGTAAGTTCTCGGCCGATGAGGATACGGTTAAGACCATTTGTACGCTGGCTGCGGGCGACGCTCGATCGGCGCTCACGACGCTCGAGCTTGCGAGCGAGATTGCCGTCACGCGTCCCGATACGGAAGGGACGCCAGCGCCGGCGGCGGGGGAGCGCTATCCCATCACCGTGGATGACGTTAAGATCGCCAACCCGCGTCGTGGTTTTTCGTACGACAAAAACGGCGACATGCACTACGACATTATCAGTGCGTTCATCAAGTCTATGCGCGGAAGCGACCCCGATGCCACGATCTATTGGCTCGCGCGTATGATTGACGCAGGGGAGGATCCTAAGTTTATCGCTCGCCGCATTATGATTCAGGCCTCGGAGGACGTCGGTAACGCCGATCCGCAGGCGCTTTTGGTGGCACATGCTGCGTTTAAATCCGCCGAGGTCATTGGCTATCCCGAATGTCGCATTAACCTGGCTCAGGCTGCGCTCTATGTGTGCTTGGCGCCAAAATCCAACGCGTGCGAGGCCTCGATCGATGCGGCGCTGGCCGATATCCATTCAAGTGGGCTGCGCGAAGTGCCGAGTTATCTGCGCGACCGTCATCGCCCGGGCAGCGACGAGTACGGTGTGTATAAGTATCCGCATGATTATCCCGAAGGCTGGGTTGATCAGCGCTATTTGCCCGAGGGACTGGAGCACGGCGCGTTCTGGCAGCCTGCCGGTCGCGGCTGGGAAGAGTGGCGTGTGGAGCAAAGCGAGCGCGACCGTAGCGGCAACGCTCCCAAGTAGGTCATTGGCGCCTCGCGCATTCCCTTTGGGTAACTTTCCCCTTCTTTGGGGTACCATAAACAGCGTCTGTATTTCGATTCCTTTGGGAGGCTTGTATGAGTCCCATTCAAATCGCCTTGCTGCTGCTCGCCGTTGCCGGCGTGTGGGCTGTTATTGAGCTCGCGCTCACGCTGCGCAAGACCCGCACCGTCGTCGACTCGCTCGACAAGACGGTGAGCGACCTCAACAACACGCTCGCCGAGGCACAGCCCGTGGTGGCAAAGCTCGATGGCGCCGTTGATGAGCTTACGCCGGCACTTGCCCAGGTGGAGCCGCTCCTCAAGTCGAGCAAGACTGCCGTTGACGCCCTGACGTCCAACCTCGTTGAGGTTGAGGCGGTCGTTCGCGATATTTCCGAGGTCACGGGCAGCATGGCCGAGGCCAGTAATGCCGTGTCGAGCGTGACTGATTCTGCGGCCGGCGCCGTGCAGAAGCTCTTCAATAAGGTGAAGGCTCCTGCAGCCGACGCCGATCGCAAGCTCGCCGCTGCCGCCGCCGAGGCCGAGCAGCCTACCGAGCGCGTTTTGATTGGTGAGGCTGAGGACGAGGCCGCCGATGGTGCGGATGCGGCTCAGAAGCCCGCAGCCAAGCCTGCTCAGTATTACACCTATACGCCCGCCGAGACCTCCAAGGAGTCCTGCGATGAGTAGCGAAGCAACCTGCCCTATCACGCTGACCGTTGCCGGTGACCCGCGTCTCGCTCGCCTTGTGCGCATGACGGCAGCCAACGTTGGTGCCCTGTGCTCTATGTCTGTCGATCGCATCGAGGACATCCGCATGGCTGCTGAGGAGGCTTTCATCTTTGGTTGCACCGCGGTCGACTGCGATGACATCACCATCAAATTCGATGTCGATGAGACCCACGTTGGCATGACTATTACCTTTGGCGACCAGGCTACGGTCGATGAAGACGACCAGGCTGCGGTGTATGCCGAGCTCATCCTCGCGAGCGTGTGCGACTCCTACGAAAAGACTGCGGCGCCCCTGACGCTTTCCCTCGACCTCAAGGCGGATATCTAATATGACCGAACGTTCCCGGAGCGGCAAGACCGCTTGGGACAAGGAGAAAACCCGCGAGCTGTTTCGTCGTTACAAGGAGACCGGTGATCCGGACGCCCGTGAGCAGCTCGTCATGTCCCATATGAACCTGGTAAGGTTTCTTGCCAACAAATTTAAGAATCGCGGCGAGCCGCTCGACGACCTCATGCAGGTCGGCTATCTGGGCTTGCTCAAGGCTATCGACCGTTTTGATCCCGAGCGCGGACTCGAGTTCACGACGTTTGCGACACCCACTATCCTTGGCGAGATCAAACGCCATTTTCGCGACAAGGGCTGGAGCGTGCGCGTACCGCGTCGTCTGCAGGAGCTCTCGGCCAAGGTCAACCAGGCTACTGACAAACTTACCAACGAGCTGCAGCGTTCGCCCAAGGTTGAGGAGATCGCTGAGTATCTAGATGTGACTGTCGATGAGGTCCTCGAGGCTATGGAATCGTATTCGGCCTATACCTCGGTGCCCATCGAGGCTCCTGGTGCGTCCGATTCCGACGATGCCCCTTCGATTCTCGACCGTTACGCCGACGACGACAACGAGCTCGACTTTACCGATGACCGCCTGGTGATCGAGGAAGCCATCCGTGATTTCTCGCCGCGCGAGCGCGAGGTGATCGAGCTGCGCTTTGTGAAGGGCATGACCCAGATCGAGATCGCCAAGAAGCTGGGTATTTCTCAGGTGCAGGTTTCGCGTCTGCTGCGCCGCACGCTTAAGAAGATTCAGGACAAGATCGACCCCGACGGAGTGATGATTCGTTCATGAGTGAGCACCCCCAACAAACCGATCGCGTGCTACGCGACACCCGCATTCTGACGCTGCGCATTTGGGCTGTTGTCGGCTGCATTGTTATTGCTGCTGTCATCTTTAACCTTATGGGCATCCTGGCACCGGTTATCGAGTTTCTTGCCGTCGGCTCCATCATTGCTTTTGTGATGTCCCCGATCACCAACTGGCTCGAGCACCATGGTGTGAATCGCGGCATCGGTTCGCTTATCGCGCTTATTGTTGTTGTTGCCGTGCTCGTCGGTGTCGTTTGTATCTTGTCGCCGATTCTCTTTGGTCAGATCATGGAAGTCCTGAGCCGCCTGCCCGAGCAGCTTCGTGTTGCGGGAGGCGACCTCAATGAGATGATCTCGCATGCCAAGACGCTCAACAACACGCCGCTCAAGGAGTATTTGGACGATAATCTTTCGTCGCTAGTTGCCGTGGCATCGAAGTATGTGTCTCAGATCGCTGCCGAGCTTGGCCGCGGTGTGTTCCCGCTCATCACTAATACGGCCTCGCAGTTGTTCGTGATCTTCCTTGGTCTGGTGCTTGCGTACTGGATGGCCTGCGACTACCCTCGCATGCACCACGAGGTCTGCACCATCATCGGTCAGGAGAAGGAGACCTCGTACCGCTTTATGGTCGCCATCCTTTCTCGCTCTGTCGGTGGCTACATGCGCGGTATGGTCGTGACGTCCATCTGCGGTGGTTTCCTCGCCTTTATCGGTTTTATGATCATCGGTCATCCGTATGCGGCGCTCATGGCTATCTTTACCGGCATCATGCATTTGGTTCCGGTCGTCGGTCCCTGGGTGAGCGCAGCAATCGCCACGGTTCTCGGCTTCATGTTCAGTCCCATGTTGGCGTTATGGACGCTCATCGTGACGATGGTGGCGCAAAACGTCACCGATAACGTGATTTCGCCTAAGGTCATGCAGAGCTCGGTGCAGGTGCATCCCATCATGAGCCTCACGGCGCTCGTTATTGGCTCGGCACTCATGGGTCCCATCGGCATGATTATTGCCATCCCGCTGTGTGCGGCCCTCAAGGGTATCTTCGTGTACTATTTTGAGAATGAGACCGGCCGCCAGCTTGTGGCCTATGACGGCGCCGTGTTTAAGGGCACACCGTACCGCGATGCCGATGGCAATCCGGTCGCCGCCTACGACGCGCTCGGCGACGACACTTTCATCTACGAGTCCGAGCTCATCGGCAACGAGACTGCGCCCGAGGCCAAGGCCATGCCCAAGCCCGAGCTCGATAATCCCTGGATTAAGCTCTCTGGTCTGCAGCCTGATGCCACGGGCTTCTTCAAGAACCCCTTTGCCAAAGAGGATGATTCCAACTCGGACGACGATACCAATACCGGCATCGACGGCTCCTTGGACGATGATGACAACTAGCGGGGTAATTCGGATTAATATTCATACGCGCTAACATGCAATTTCGCTGAAGGGCCGGCATTGTGCCGGCCCTCTTTTTTGCACTTGCGCGGTGGGATGGTAATATCGTTACGTTTGAACTGTTTCGATGTGAAACCGAGGAGATTCCCTCTATGAGTGCTGACTACCCGTCAATGACTACGGCCGAGATCCGCTCCAAGTTCCTCAACTTCTTTGAGGAGCGCGGTCTTAAGCTCTATCCTTCTTCGTCCCTCGTCCCCGACGATCCTTCGCTGCTGCTTGCCAACGCCGGCATGAACCAGTTTAAGGAGTACTACCAGGGCAAGAAGACCATGAAGGAGATCGGCGCTATCTCCTGCCAGAAGTGCGTCCGCACCAACGACATCGATTGCATCGGCGAGGACGGCCGTCACCTGTCCTTCTTCGAGATGCTCGGCGACTTCTCCTTTGGCGGCGTCTCCAAGCAGCAGGCCTGCGCTTGGGCCTTTGAGCTCATTACCAAGGAGTTCAAACTGCCGCTCGACCGCCTGTACTTCACCGTCTTTACCGAGGACGACGAGACCCACGATGTGTGGCGCTCCCTGGGCGTTGCCGAGGACCACATCTCCCGCTTGGGCGAGGACGACAACTTCTGGGCCGCTGGCCCCACCGGCCCCTGCGGTCCGTGCTCCGAGATCTACTTTGACATGGGCGAGGAGGTCGGCTGCGGCAGCCCCGACTGCAAGCCTGGCTGCGACTGCGACCGCTTCCTTGAGTTCTGGAACCTCGTGTTTACCCAGTACGACCGCCAGGAGGACGGCTCCATGCCGGAGCTGCCGCACCGCAACCTCGATACGGGCATGGGCCTGGAGCGCATGGCTGCTATCATGCAGCACAAGACTGCTAACTACGACGGCGATCTGATGCAGCACCTCATCAAGCTGGGCGAGGAGATCAGCGGCAAGACCTATGACGCCGACGATTACTCCGGCGCCAGCCGTTCTCTTCGCATCATCGCCGACCACTCCCGTGCCGTCGACTTCATGATCTCTGACGGCATCCTGCCCGGTAACGAGGGTCGCGAGTACGTCCTTCGCCGCCTGCTCCGCCGCGCCGTGTTCCACAGTCGCCTGCTGGGCATCGAGGGCGCCTTCCTGACCAAGTTTATCGACGAGGTCAACGCTCAGATGGGCGAGGCCTATCCTGAGCTGCTCAAGAACGTCGCGCTCGTCAAGGGTATCGTCGCCTCCGAGGAGGAGCGCTTCTCCACGACGCTCGACAACGGTCGCGTCTACCTGGATGAGGCCCTGGCAGCGCTTGCCGAGGGTGCTGTGCTTCCGGGCGATGTTGCCTTTAAGCTGCACGACACCTTTGGTTTCCCCATCGACCTGACCGTCGAGATCGCCGGCACCGCTGGCCACGATGTCGATATGGACGGCTTCACTGCCTGCATGGAGGACCAGAAGGCCCGCGCCCGCGCCAATGCCAAAGGCGACGCCTGGGGCAGCTTCAACGACGTTTGGGTCGAGCTTTCCGACAATGTCGCCGCGACTGAGTTCGACGGCTATGACAACGATGTGATCGAGGGCGCCAAGGTTGTTGCCATCGTGCGCAACGGCGAGTCCGTCGAGTCCGCTGCCGCCGGCGAGGACGTCGAGGTCGTTCTCGACCGCACTCCGTTCTATGCCGAGATGGGTGGCCAGCAGGGCGATGCCGGCGAGCTTTCCGCCGAGGGCGTTTCGCTGACCGTTTCCGATACCAAGAACCACAACGGCCTGTATGCTCACGTCGCCCACGTTGCCGAGGGCACGCTGGCCGTCGGTGCTACCGTGACCGCCGCGCTCGACGCCGAGCGCCGTGGCTTCCTGCGCCGCAACCACACCGCCACGCACCTGCTCGACGCCGCCCTTAAGCAGGTCCTGGGCGAGCACGTCTCCCAGGCCGGCTCGCTGGTGACGCCCGAGCACCTGCGCTTTGACTTTACGCACTTCGAGGCCCTGTCCTCCGAGCAGCTCAAGGCTGTCGAGGACCTGGTCAACCAGCAGATCTTCGCTTCCAAGCCGGTCGTGACCCGTGTCATGGGCATCGACGAGGCTAAGGCTGCCGGCGCTGTCGCCCTGTTTGGCGAGAAGTATGGCGACGTCGTCCGCGTTGTCTCCGTGGGCGCTGAGGACCAGCCGTTCTCCCGCGAACTCTGCGGTGGCACACACGCTGCAAACACCGCCGAGATCGGCCTGTTCAAGATCATTTCCGAGTCCTCCACGGGCTCGAACGTCCGCCGTATCGAGGCCGTGACCTCTAAGGGTGCCCTCGACTATATGGCCGACCGCCTGGCACTCGTTGACGCCGCTGCTACTGCGCTCAAGTGCCGCGTGGATGAGGTTCCCGCTCGCGTGGAGAACCTGCAGGCCGAGCTGCGCGAGACGTCCAATAAGCTCAAAAAGGCTCTGACCGGTGGCTCCTCCGACGCCATTTCCAGTGCCATCGAGGGTGCCGTCGAGCTCGGCGGCTACAAGCTCGTCGTCGCTGAGCTCCAGGGCCTTGAGGCTGCCGACCTGCGCAACGTATGGGATACCGTGCATCAGAAGGTCGCCGGCCCTGTCGCTTGTGTCGTCGCCAGCGTGACTGAGAAGGGCACTCCGGCCCTGCTCGCTGCCGGCTCCGATGACGCCGTCAAGGCCGGTTTCCACGCCGGTAACGTGATCAAGCAGATCGCGGGTCTGGTCGACGGTCGCGGTGGCGGTCGTCCCAACATGGCCCAGGCCGGTGGCAAGAATGCTGCCGGCATCGCCGATGCCCTCGCGGCCGCTAAGACCGCGCTCGGCGCCTAAGAATCTAAGAAGTCGCTGTGGTTGCGCTCGCGCTGGACATAGGGGAGACCAGGATTGGCATCGCCGTCTCGAGCCGTGATGGCAAGATGGCGATGCCTGTCAAGGTGCTTCCGGCTGCCGAGGTCACCGGTATGGCCAAGACGTTCCGCTACCTGGTGGAGGACTATGAGCCCGACATCCTGGTAAGCGGACGTCCCCTGACCATGTCCGGTGAGCCCGGCCCTCAGGCCGAGCGCGTTGCCGCTGTGGCGCAAAAGATTGCCGACGAGCTCGATCTTCCGCTGGAGCTTGAAGACGAGCGCCTGTCCTCGCAAGAGGCCAAGCGAATCCTGCGAGAGCAGGGGCTCAACGAAAAGCAGATGAGGGGCAAAATTGACATGATCGCCGCCAGCCTGTTCTTGCAGACCTGGCTCGATCGTAAAAACGAGGAGGTTCCGCATGCCTAGCGCTTCCGATCCGCGCCTGCAGAATCGTACACAGCAGCCCGCGCCGCGCCCTGCTCAGCCTGGCCAGCGCCCGGCGCAGCCGACGCAGCGCGCAGCTCAGCCTTCGGCGCGCCCGGTGCAGTCCTCCTCTCGTTCAGCCCAACCTGTTCAACGGACGGGCCAGCAGCCTTCTGCTCGTTCGGCCCAGCCTGCAGGCGGTACACGCTTTAAGCAGCAGGCACCTAACCAGCGAACGCAGGCCCCCCAATCGCATTCACATCACGCTCGCGGCTCGCACGGTGTTGCTCCGGCGACCCGTTCGAGCTACAACACGCATGCTCGTCGCGGTGCTCAAAAGAAGAGTTCTCCGGTGCCTATGATTATCGGTGGCGTCGTCGCCGTGCTCGCGCTTGCTGCGATTGCTTTCTTTGTCGTGCCGGCCGTCAAGGACTTCTTCGCCGGTGGAGATACGAAGGTCACGGCTGGACAGCAGGTTACGGTGACCATTCCCGACGGTGCTTCGGGCGATACTATCGCCTCGATTCTCTCCGAGAACCATATCGTCGAAAATCCCAAAGATTATTATGCGGCGGTGAAAAAGCTCAACGCCGATATGTCGCTCAAGCCTGGTACCTATTCGTTCACCACACTCATGGATGCGACCAAGGTTGTTCAGCAGCTCATGGAAGGTCCCAATGCGGGCTCCGATGCGCTGACTATCCCTGAGGGCCTGACGGTTGACCAGGTCGCTGACCGCGTGGCCAAGGCATACGACAGTATCTCTAAGGAGGACTTCCTTAGCCAGGCTAAGGCGAGCAATTATGTGAATCATTACGCTTTTCTTAAAGACGCCGCCAACGACTCGCTCGAGGGTTTCTTGTTCCCCAAGACCTATTCGCTGGGTGATTCGCCGACGGCCGATGGCGTGATTCGCGCTATGCTCGATCAGTTTAAGACCGAGTACAAGTCGCTTGACTTTGCGAGCTGCGAAGCCAAGATCAAGGAACGCTACGGTGTGGAGATGTCCGACTACGACATCGTCAACTTGGCCTCTATCGTTGAGCGCGAGGGTCTCAACGCCGACCAACGTGCGCACGTGGCCTCGGTCTTCTACAACCGTCTTGCCGGCAAGCTCGACGGTCTGCGCTATCTCAACAGCGATGCGACCATGATGTATGTCACCGGTGGCGAGGTTACCGCCGACGACCTGCAGAGCGATAGTCCGTATAACACCTATAAGCACGAGGGCCTGCCACCCACGCCCATCTGCTCTCCGTCGCTCGAGGCGCTCAAGGCCACGCTTGAGCCGACCGACTCCGATGATCTGTATTTCTACATTACACAGGACGAGGAGTACTTCTCGCAAACCTACGAAGAGCATCAACAGTCTTGGAATTAGCATGAGGATTTTTAGCCCCAAACGTTACGTTGCCTCGGTCGATCGCATCGACCTTGATGCCCTGTGGGCCGACGGCAAACGCGCCATTCTGCTCGATCGCGATAACACCCTGGTGCCGCGCGACACCGAGCAGGTTCCCGCCGCGGTTTCCGCTTGGCTCGACGCCGCCCGCGCCAAAGGTTTTAAGCTGTGCATGGTGTCCAACAACTGGCATCGCGACCAGGTCATGAGCTCTGCACGCGAGCTGGGACTCGAGGCCATCAGCCACGCCATGAAGCCGGCGCCGTTTGCCCTCAAGGCGGGTCTTAAGCGCCTCGGCGCCTCGGCCGACGAGGCGGTGCTGATCGGTGATCAGCTCTACACTGACGTGTGGAGCGGCAATTTCGCCGGCGTCGATACCATCCTGGTAAAGCCGCAGGCGACGCAGGACCTGTGGTATACGCAGATCTTCCGTATTTTTGAGCGCCGGGCCCTGCGCGACCTTCACTGCGAGGAATAGGTCTCGCTATGTCCCAGCACACCAAACACGGCTGCGACCATATCTTCTTTATCGGCTTTTTGGGCGCGGGCAAATCGACGCTCGCGCGCAACGTCGGCACTATGTTCAAGCGGCGTTTTATCGATACCGACCGACTGGTCGTGCGCCGTTGCGGTAAGTCGGTAACCGAGATTTTTGAGACCGAGGGCGAGGATCGTTTTCGTGAGCTCGAGACCTCGGCGCTCCGTTCGCTCCAAAGCGAGCGCAGCCTGTTGGTTTCGTGCGGGGGCGGTATCGTCGAGACGCCGGTGAATATTGAGCTGATGCACGAGATGGGTACATGCGTGTACCTCGAAGGCGACTTTGAGGACTCGTTGCGCCAGATTCGCCGTTCCGATACCCGACCCGATTTCCGCTCGCCCGAGCACGCCGCGCGCCTGTTTGAGCATCGCCGTCCGCTGTATCGCCAAGCCGCCGATATTACCCTTGATATTCGCAACAAGTCCTTCGAGGACGTTTCCTACCTTTGTGCCGAGATGCTTTTGGAGCGTGGACTGCTATGATTCGCCGTCAACTTATCAATTTCCAAAACCGCAGTGTCGATGTCCGCGTCGGATTGGGCGCGTTCGAGGAGCTGCCGCGCATGTTTGCCTCGGCTGTGGGCAAGCCTAAACGCGCGATGGTGGTTTGGAACGAAGGCGCATCCGAGCGTTTTGGCGAGGTCGTCGAGCATGCGCTGGTCGACGCCGGTTTTGCCGTGTCGCAGCTTTCGCTTGAGGTTTCGCCTGCCGGCGCTATGCTGGCCGATGCCGATACCGTCTTTGGCGCCCTGTCGGCTAACGGCATTACCTGCGACGACCTGATTGTCGCTGTCGGCGACACGGTGACCTGCTCGTTCGTTTGTTGGTGTGCCAATCAGTGGTGCGGTCGCACCGAGTGCGCCTTGCTGCCGACGACGTTCGACGCCATGCTTACGGTCGCGACGACCATGAAGCCGCTCGTCGCCTCGTCGGCGAATGCACTTCCCGCTATCGCGTTCCGTCCCGAGCCGGGCTTGGTCGTGTGCGACCTCGATCTTGTTCGCGAGGCGGACCCCGAGGGCCTCAAGCTCGGCTATGTGGTACTTGTTGGCACCATGCTTTCGAGCAGCAAGTCCCGCTGGAATCAGTTTACTGAGACCGTCCCCGAGATTCTCGCGGGCGAGGAGGTCGCGCTCGTCAATGCCGTGCAGTGGTCTCAGACTGCCCGCAAGGACGTACTGATGGCTACGAACCCGAGCGCCCGCCATGCGCTCGATTTTGGTAAGACGGGGGAGCGTACCCTGCGCGCCTGCTTGGGCGATGCCGCTTCGCAGATCCCTGCCTACCAGTTGTTGTCCGAGGGCATGCGTTTTGAGGCGCGCGTTGCCCACGATGCTTGCGACTTCGATATCGATTACGTTTTTGAGGTCGATGACTGCCTGGAGGACTTTGGTATCGAGGAGCTTGCCTTCGACCTGGAGCCCACCGCGTTTATCGAGGAGTTCCGCAAGCAGCAGTTCGCCCGCTCAAACCGCAGCATGTTGCCGCTGCCCGCGGCACTCGGCGCCATTCGTCTAACGAGCGTTGAGGACGAGGTTCTTGAGCGCCATGCTCATGCCTACTTGGCTTCTCGCAAAGAACTTCTCTAAGTTTTATTGACATCCTTCGTCTTTCGTATCATGTTGAGGGACGGGTTTCCAATCGGTTGCGGATCGCATGCGATTCTGACGTTCGGTTGAGGCCCGTCCCGTCTTTATAGAGACAATAAGAAAGGAATCTGCATGTCTGAGTTTGCTGCCGGTCCTGCCGGTCGTATCGAACGTGTCCGTGCCCTGATGGTCGAGCGCGGCTACGACGCTATCGTGGTGCGCGACGAGGCAAATCTTCGTTGGCTCACGGGCGTGAAGGGCGTCTTCGACTACACCTTCGAGTTCCCGCACGCGGCGTTTATTACGGCTGACCAGTGCCTGTTCCATACCGACTCGCGCTATCTCAACAGCTTTGAGGAGAACACGCCCGCCGGCAGCCCCTGGGTCTACGACATGGACGAGGGAACCATCCCCGGTTGGGTCGCTGGCAAGATTGCGGCCAACAAGTGCCGCGTCTGCGCCGTCGAGGACGACATGCAGATCAATTTCTACCAGGGTATTCAGCGTGGTCTGGAGGACCGCTCCGTTGCCTGCATGTTGCCGCTGATGCACGACGACATCCGTAAGATGCGCGCCATCAAGGACGCCGAGGAGATCGAGCTCATGCGCCATGCGCAGTCGATCACCGATGCCGCCTTCCAGCACATGCTCGGCTTTATTAAGCCTGGTATGACCGAGAAGCAGGTTCGCAACGAGCTCGAGAACTTTATGTTCGCCAACGGCGCCGATAGCCTTGCCTTTGGCTCCATCGTGGCGAGCGGTCCCAACACCGCCAACCCGCATGCCGTGCCGAGCGACCGCGTGATCGAGAAGGGCGATTTCGTTCTTATGGATTACGGTGCGGGCTACTGTGATTACCGCTCCGACATGACACGCACCGTCGTGATGGGCGAGCCCACGCAGGAGCAGCTCGACCTGTACGCACTCGTGCGCCGCACGCACGAGGAATGCGTCGCCGCCATCCATCCGGGCGTCGAGGGCAACGACATCTTCAAGCTCTCCAAGAAGATCATCGGCGATGCCGGTTATGGCGATTACTACAACCATGGCCTGGGCCACGGCGTTGGTATCGACATCCACGAGCTGCCCAACTTCAACCGTAGCAAGAACATCATTGAGGTCGGCTCGGTTATTACCATGGAGCCCGGCGTCTACCTGCCCGGTGTGGGCGGCGTGCGCCTGGAGGACTACGGTGTCGTCACCGAGAACGGCTACGAGCCCTTCACCAAGACCCCGCACGACCTGCACGTCATCGATTGCTAGCCCATTTCGATAGATTTTTGGGGCGGGGCGTCCGGAGTAATTCGGGCGCCCCGCGTTCTCTTTTTATGCGCTCGCTGCAGGCGCCGTCTGCAAGTGTATAATTTCGGTCGTATGTAATTTGGACGCTTGTGCGTTCTGCCCATAACAAGAAAGGTCGCTATGCCTACCATTTCTACCGCCGACTTCAAGAACGGCCTCGGTCTCCGCATCAAGGACAAGGTCTACACCATCGTCGAGTTCCAGCATGTCAAGCCGGGCAAGGGCGGCGCGTTTGTGCGCTACAAGACCCGCGACATCAAGAGCGGCCGCGTTGTCGAGAACACCTGCAACGCCGGCACCAAGTTCGAGAGCGTCATGCTCACCACCCGTGAGTTCCAGTACCTCTACAACGATGGCACTGACTACATCTTCATGGACAACGAGTCCTATGAGCAGGTTCCCGTTCCCGAGGACATGGTGGGCGAGAACTCCAAGTGGCTGCGCGAGAACGACATCTGCCAGCTGCTCTTCGCCGACGATGAGCTCATGGGCGTGACCCCGCCGATGTTCATCGAGACCACCATCGTCCAGACCGACCCGGGCTTTAAGGGCGACACCGTCCAGGGTTCTACCAAGCCGGCCACGATCGACACCGGCGCTGTCATCCAGGTCCCCATGTACCTCAACGAGGGCGAGGTCATCAAGGTTGACACCCGCGACGGCAAGTTCGTCTCCCGCGTCTAGCAACCAACTCTTCTAGGAGGACTCATGCCCCAGGAAATCAAGATTGACGGCATCGGCATTTCGCCCGATGTTCTGACCGCCATCGTCTCGCGCGCCGTGTCGGATGTCGAGGGCATCGCCTCCGTTGGCGTCAAGGACCTTGCCACCAACCTTGTCTCCATGATGCTCTCGTCCAAGGCCCCGGCTTCTGAGCCGGCGGTCGAGGCCGAGGTCGTTGGCGACAAGCTCGCACTCACCGTGCGTGTCGTGGTGTTCTTTGGCTATCCGTTCAAGAAACTCGCCGAGGCTGTTCGCGCCGCTGTGGTCGCCGCCATCGATGCCCAGGTGGGCGTTGAGGTCGAGCGCGTCGACGTTTGCATCGACGGCCTCGTTTTCCCCAAGGAGTAACCTTTGAGCCTTAAGGTTTATCGCGGGCGTACGCTTGCCCGCAGTCAGGCGCTGCAGCTGCTGTTCCAGGCCGAGGCCACGGACAGCCCGCTCGAGCGCGTCCTCGAGGGTGATTTCCTGATCTCGAAGGGTCCCCTCGACCCCTATGCGCTGGAGCTGTGCCGCGGTGCCTACGAGCATATCGACCGCATCGACTGCGCTCTGCGCTCCGTTGCCAAGAACTGGGATCTTATGCGCATGCCCGGCGCTGACCGCAATCTGCTGCGTATCGCCGTTTTCGAGATGCGTTTCCTCACCGACGAGGAGGTCTCGGACGCCATTGTGATCAACGAGGCCGTCGAACTTGCCAAGGCCTATGGCACCGACCAGTCCGCGTCGTTCGTCAACGGCGTGCTGGGCAAGATCGCTCGCAGCGAGGAGCTGCCGGGCGAGGACCTGTACCAAGAGTTACTGGCCGAAGATCGCGCTCGCGAGGAGGCCCAGGCCGCCGAGGCTGCCGCTAAGGTTGCGGTTGCTCAGGCTGAGGCTGGCGTGCTGGCCGAGGATGCGGACGCCGCCGAGGCTGTCGTCGACTCCGTCGAGGAGTAGCCATGCCAGAGGGTTCCGTCCGCAATTTCGACGAGATCTCGGACCGCTTGGACCAGATCATCGCTACCGTTCGCTCCAAGGATACCTCCTTGGAGCGTTCGCTCGATTTGTTTGACGAAGCGATTGAGCTGGGCTCCCGCGCGGTCGATATGGTCGACAAGTTTGAGCTGACGCCGCGTGAGGCCGACAAGCTCGAGCAGGAATACGATGAGGATGCGGCAAACGAATCCCAGGATAGCTAGGCCGCATCTCCGGATACGAATGGTTGATGGCATTCATGAAACGCGTGCGTCTTGATGACGAACTGATTTCACAGGGCATCTGCGCCGATCGCGCGGATGCCCTTCGCACTCTTATGGCCGGCTTGGTCTCGAGTGGCGGCGAGCGCTTGACTTCGCCGGGCCTTAAGGTGATCCCGGGGCTGCCGCTGCACGTGAAGGGGCGCATTCCCTATGTTGGCCGCGGCGGTCTTAAGCTCGAAGGCGCGCTTGATGCGTTTGGCATCAATCCGACGGGTCTTGCCTGTCTGGATGTGGGTTGCTCTACCGGCGGTTTTACCGATTGCCTGCTCAAGCGCGGAGCTGCGACCGTTGTCTCGGTGGACGTGGGTCGCGCCCAGTTCGATTGGTCGTTGCGTCAGGACGATCGCGTGACGCTGCTTGAGCGCACAAACGTGACGCAGCTGCCTGAGCTTGGCTATTCCGGCGCCATCGACCTGGCTGTGTGTGATGTCTCGTTTACCAGCATCGCGAACATTATCGATGCGGTGCTGGTGTGCCTGGCGCCTACGGGTGCATTCTGCACGCTCGTAAAGCCGCAGTTTGAGGCTCCGGCGGCGCTGGTGGGTGAGGGCGGCATTGTGACCGATCCCGCCGTGCGCCGCGATACACTCGTTGCGGCAGTTGAACTCTTTGCTGCCAAGGGGCTGTTCCCGGTCGATGTGTGCGTGTCGCCCATTCATGGTGCCAAGGGAAACGTTGAGTTTTTCCTGTACGGCACGAGATTTGCCCCCGGCGGACGTACCGACGATGAGCTGCAATCCCAGGTATCGGTTTTGAGCGAGAAAGCTGCAACGCTATGAAGGTCTTTCTGGTTCCCAATTACTACAAGCAAGAGGCGGTCGAGAGCGGCCTGATGCTCGAGCTTTGGCTGACGCGCCAGGGCTATGAGGTCGCATGGGCTGCCGACCAGCGATCCAAGATTCAGAGCACGCCTGATATTGACGGCTCCGATCTGGTCATTACGCTCGGCGGCGACGGTACGTTGTTGCGCGCTGCCCGCATCCTCAACCATCGCGAGATTCCTATCCTCGGTCTTTCCTATGGTCACCTGGGTTTTTTAACTGCTGCGAGCCCCGAGGAGCGCGACATTCTGCAGGTCGTGAGCGACGCCCTGTCCGGTGAGCTGCACGTGAGCCGTCGCGCCACCATCGCCGCGGATATCGTATCCGTGCGCGAAGACGGTACGAAGGATGTCGTGCGCACCTTCGCCCTCAACGACATGGCGCTTACCCGCGGTCCGCTGTCCGATATGGTCGAGTTCGACATCACGGTGTCGGGCCACCATATCGACCGACTGCGTGGCGACGGCGTGGTCGTGTCCACGGCGACTGGTTCTACGGGGTACGCGCTCAGTGCCGGTGGCCCCATCGTGAGCCCCGACTATACGGGTATGGTCTGCGTACCTATTGCGCCGCACACCATTCAGGCCCGTGCCTTCTTGACTTCGCCGAGTGATGTCGTCGAAATCTTTATGTCTGATGACCGTCCGAGCGTTCCGGCGATCGCTATCGATGGACAATTTATTACTTGCGATGGCACCGTTGAGAGCGTGGCGGTGCGTCGCGGGCCCGGTGATGTGCTGCTGCTGGATTACGGCCCCGAGAGCTTCTATAATTCGGTGAGCCGCGTATTCTACGGAGTCCGTCATGATCGATGAGCTGCAGGTTTCTAACATTGCACTCATTCGCGAGGCGACGTTGGTTCCGAGTGCCGGCCTGACTGTCCTGACCGGCGAGACCGGCGCCGGCAAGACCGCGCTGCTCTCGGCCCTCAAGCTTATTTTGGGCGAGCGCGCGGATTCGTCGACGGTGCGCGAGGGCGAGGCGCTTGCCAGCGTCGAGGCGCGGCTGTTCGACGGTCCACACGACACGGAGGGTTTCACGGTCCAGCGCAGCCTTTCTGCCGAGGGCCGCAGCCGCGTGAAGATTGACGGCCGCATCGCCAGTGTGCGCGAGCTTTCGGAGCGCGTTGGCGTGATGATGGATCTGTGCGGCCAACACGAGCACCAGCGCTTGCTCGATCCGGCGCATCATGTTGCGATGGTCGATGCCTGGGCAGGGCGCCCTGCACTCGAGGCGCTCGAGCACTACCGCGCCTGCTTTAAGGCTTCGCGCGCTGCCGCTAAGGAGGTTCGACGTGTCGAAGAGACCTCGCGTGCGCAGGGGAGCCGCGTCGAGGAATCGCGCTTTGCGCTCGAGCGCATCGGCGAGGTCGACCCCAAACCAGGCGAGTATGAGGAACTCGAGGAATTGCTGCCGCGCTCCGAACATGCCGAGGTGCTGGTTGCCACAGCTAACGATGCCCATGCATCGCTTGCCTCTGAAGGGGGAGCGCTCGATGCCGTGAACAGCGCCGTGGCAGAACTTTCCCGCATGGCTTCCGTCGATCGCAAACTGGGCGATATTGCCGATGCGCTTTCGGATGCCTGTATTTCCCTTGAGGATTGCGCGAACGAGCTTCGTGCCTATCGCGATGGCGTCGCCTTCGACCCGCGCGAGCTCGCTCGCATGCGTGAGCGGTATTCCGACCTCAAGGGCCTGTTGCGTCAGTGGGGTCCCACCATGGACGATGTTTTTGCCATGCGCGATCGCTCGCAAGAGCTGCTGTCCCTGGTCGATGATGGCGATGAACAGATCAAAAAGGCGCGTGAGGCACTCGGGAGCGCCGAGCGCGAGTTGTTTGCCGCTGCCAAGGCACTTAAGCGCGCCCGCAATACGGCGGCCCCGCGCTTCTGCCATGAGGTGGGCCGCCAGATGGCTCGCCTAGAGATGGGCGGCGCCGAGCTCGTCTGGGAGTCGCGCGATCTTCCTCGTGCTGAGTGGACGCCCGCTGGTCCTTCGAGCTACGAGCTGCTATACCGCAGCGGTGCCGGCTTGACGCCACGTCCCCTGCGCCGCATTGCGTCGGGCGGCGAGTTAAGTCGCGTCATGCTGGCAAGCAAGGTTGTCCTCGGTAACGCGGACGGTGTCGATACACTGGTGTTCGATGAGGTCGATGCAGGTGTCGGCGGCTCTACCGCACGTGCCCTCGCGAGCGTGCTGGCAGATCTCGCCGCTACGCATCAGGTGATTGTCGTAACCCACTTGGCGCAGGTCGCCGTCATGGCTGACAAGCATTACGTGGTCAGCAAGGAGCCAGGCGATGTTCCCCAGACGCACCTGGACGAGGTGACCGGTGATGCCCGCACCGCAGAGATCGCCCGTATGCTGAGCGGCGATCAATCGGAGGCAAGCCTGGCGCACGCCAGGCAGATGCTTGCGGAGGCGCGTGCCTAGGCCGAGCCGCCACATACATGTCCAACCCGGCCGCCACGAAACGGGTCCATCTACTACGTTTGGTAGGGCATCGGCAACTATGCCAAGAATTGCAAAAAGAAAACCGACGCTCCTATAAGTTGTCAAGAGGCAGTTTGCGGGAGCGCTCTCTCCAATT
>JAXJIC010000037.1:0-4819 GCA_036298925.1 Collinsella aerofaciens | reverse complement strand
GGTCGAACTTGTCGATGCCGATGATGATGGCGATCAGGGCGACGCCCAGGACGGGCACGTTGGCGTAGGAGCACAGCAGGAAGCCCAGGAAGTAGAAGGGCACGAGCTGCTTGGTGAGCACCAGGCTGCCGAGCATGGCGAAGCCCATGGCAGGCAGGATGTTGGCGGCAACGCCGCAACCATCAATGATGAAGGACGGGACGAAGTCGAGCAGGCCCTGGATGGCATCGGAGCCCAGATAGAAGGCGCCGCCGCACAGCAGGAAATACTCAAGGCAGCCCCAAAGACCCATGCCCCAATGAACGGCGTAAATGCCTTTAAGGTTTCCCTTGAGGGCGAACCTGTCTGCCATATCGACAAACACGGTGAACAAGGCACTAGTAATGTTGCCGATCGTCAGCGAAAGGACAGCGATGGGCATGGCGAGCGCGATGGCCGTCTCGGTACCCTGACCGAGCTGAATGGCAAACGCGCAGGCGAGCACGCCGCCGATGGTTTCGTTAGGCGGCACGTAGGCGCCGATGGAAACCGAACCCATGAACAGCAGCTCCAGGCTGGCGCCAACGGCAAGACCAGTCTGCAGGTCCCCCAGCACCAGGCCCACGAGCGGGCACAGGACGATGGGGCGGAACGCGTAGAGGGTGCCGAGCTGGTAGTCGAGACATCCAAACGCTCCGACTAAGCCGACGAGGATTGCTTGGACAAGCATAATTCCTCCCAATAAGGAATATCGAACCGTCGTCACTCCCGTCGCGCGCGTTGTTGATATCAATTCCAGGAGTTCGATCACACGGCTCGAAGCGTACCTGGTGTGCTGCGAACACCCATGCCAGGCACAAATGATTTGATACCAATTATAGATATGCAGGTTCTTACTATTTAATACCACTCGCTCGGCGGGGTGTTTTTTACCGTAAACGGCAGACGTATCCCATCAGGCGCGCTCTTTGTTTCGATGGCGGACAAGCGCCACCAGAAAGCCATCGCCAAAGGCATCGTATGCCAAGTTGCCTACAATCACCAAAACGATTATCGCCGCGCCCAAAAACTCGTTCCAGCGAAAGACCTCGCCAAAGAGGAGCGCCGACCAGCAGGGAGCGAGCACGACCTCGCTCATGCAAACCAAGTTGGCCGCAAACGCGTTAGTGCGCGCAATCCCCTTGGCATACAGCACACTCGCAAGGCCGCTGCAAAAAAGGCCATGCACCAGCATAAGCCCCCACTCAAAGGGTTTTACGGAGCCTAGGTCGCCGGCAAAATAGACGATCGGCAGTATCGAGATGCCGCAGGAGATGAGCGAGGACACCATGGGCGACGCATCGGGGCGAGAGTTCAAAAAGAAACACAGCCCAAAGGTGGCGCCCGAAATGACGGCAAGCAGGTTGCCGAGCATGCCCTCGGCACTCAAATCACCTAAAAAGAAAAGTCCCATACCCGTAAAAGCAACCACCACGGAGGCAATCTTTGCAGGCGAGGGCAACGTACGAGTTGCGAGCGATTGATACACGATAACGAAAATCATCGAGGTGTACTGCAGAACGATCGCGTTGCCGACCGTCGTGAGCTGGTTGGCAAAGTTAAACGTGGTGCCCGTCACGAAGTTGCAGACGGCCACAAGGACAATAAGACGGCTGACGCGGAGGACGGGCCTGCCGACGAGCAGGATAAAGAGCGCCATAAATATTGCCGTAACGGCACCGATCAAAAGAGCTGACTGCGAATTGGCGCGAACGAGGATGCCGATAAAACTCCATAAGAGCGCCGTGCCAAATAGATACATCGCCCCGCTCACGCCATTATCGGGTGGATTGTCAGATCGAATCACGAAGCACCTCCAGCTAGCTTTCGGTAATAAAAAACGGCGACCGCAATGGGTCGCCGTTTCCCTTGGGGGCAGAATAAAACGCAGGAACCTACGCCAGCACGCCGAAGAACGCGCCGATGATGCCCACGACCATGGTGGCCACGATCAGCACCATGGGGTTGATCTTCTTGGACAGCAGCCAGTAGTACAGCCAGAAGGCTATCATGCCGAGCATGCCGGGCATGATGCCGTCCAGGATGTCCTGGAGGGTCTGGGCGTCCTCGCCCGAGCCGATGGCCACCGGGATGCTGGCCCAGAACATGTCCTTGCACATGGCGCCCACGACCATGACGCCCACGATGCCCACGCAGGTCATGATCTTCTGCATGAGGCCGGTCCTCTGGGCCTCGTCCAGGAAGCCCACGCCCAGCTCGTAGCCCTTGACGGCGCCCCAGATGCGCAGCGCGAAGCCGGGGACGTTGTAGATGAGCAGGAAGGCGATGGGGCCGAAGGGGTTGCCGGCCTGGCACAGGCTGATGCCCACCGCGGCGGCGACCACGCGCAGCGTCGACAGGAAGATGGAGTCGCCGATGCCGGACAGCGGGCCCATGAGGGCGGCCTTGACGTCGTTGACGCTCTCGGGCTCGATCTCGCCGCGGGCGACCTTCTCCTCCATGGCCATCGCGATGCCGCCGACGAACGGGGCGAACTGGACGGTGATGTTGAAGAACGCGCAGTGGCGGTGCAGGGCCTCGGCGTAGTCGTCGGGGCGGCCGGCGTAGATCTTCTTGAGCATGTTGGCGACCATCAGGCAGAAGGCGATGTTCATCTGCTTGTAGTAGGTCCAGGAGAACTCCATGCCCAGGGCGCCGACGTTGACGGCGCTCTTGACGAGGTCGGAGCGCGTGATCTTGTTCTCGGGACTAGAAGTCATCGTCCTCATCCCCTTCCGCGGAGAGCTGGGGCTGGGCTCCGCCCAGGCCGAGCAGGTCGAACTTGTCGATGCCGATGATGATGGCGATCAGGGCGACGCCCAGGACGGGCACGTTGGCGTAGGAGCACAGCAGGAAGCCCAGGAAGTAGAAGGGCACGAGCTGCTTGGTGAGCACCAGGCGGCCGAGCATGGCGAAGCCCATGGCAGGCAGGATGTTGGCGGCAACGCCAAAGCCAGCAAGGACAAAGGGCGGGATGAAGTCGAGCAGGCCCTGGATGGCGTCAGCACCCAGATAGAACGACAGCGAGCACAGCAGGAACGCCATGATGATACCGGTCAAACCGATCAGGAAGTGCATCGCATAGACACCCTTAAGGTTGCCCTGGCCGGAGAAGACATCAGCGCGGTCAACCAGGATCGGCAGGGCGGCGTTGAGGATGTTCTTGATGGCAAGGCACAGCGTGGCGATGGGCATGGCAAGCGCAATGGCTGCCTCGGTGCTCTGGCCCAGCTGGATAGCGAAGGCGCAGGCGAGCACGCCGCCGATCGTCTCATCAGGCGGCACGTAGGCGCCGATGGAGATCGAGCCCATGAACAGCAGCTCCAGACTCGCACCGATCGCGAGGCCGGACTGCAGGTCCCCCAGCACCAGGCCCACGAGCGGGCACAGGACGATGGGGCGGAACGCGTAGAGCGTACCGAGCTGGCAGTCGAACTTACCAAATGCGGCGATAAGTCCGATGAGGATTGCTTGGGTAAGCATATATCCCCCTTTCCTAATAGGACACTACGAAGAGCTCAGACTCTTCGAAATTGAACGCCTAGAGCACGCTGGCGCAGTCAACCTTGGGGTCATCGGCCAGGGGTCGAATCTCGACCTCAACGCCACGATCCAGCATCTCGCGCACATCGGCTTCCTCGGCCGCGGTCAGGAAGATCTGACGAGAGACCTGACGAGCATCGGGACGCTTCTCGTCCTTGGGCTTGGTGTTGCCCAGGTTGACCGACTTGATCTGCGGGCAGCCCTCAACAAGCTGCTTTGCCTCAGCGATAGTGGCGACGCAGATGATCATCTTGTACTTGTCGGTCACGCCCGAGTTGATAGCTTCGATTGCATGCTCCATATCTTTGATGACGAGCTTGCAGCCGGCAGGCTTGCCCATCTTGAGCGTCGTCTTCCACACCGGGTCGTTAGCGACCTTATCGCCCACGCAGAAGATGCAGTTGGAGCCAAGGCCCTGAACCCAGGAAACTGCGACCTGGCCATGAAGCAGGCGATGGTCAACGCGAAGTAGCTGAATCATAATGTGACCCCCCCAAAGGTCTTGTGCCGTCTTACGGCGTGTCAGTAGGTGCTGCGGATTAGAACTCTTCTTCCTCGTCGTCATCGACCAAAAGATCGTTGACAAACTTCACGCGCGTATCGTCCGCAGCGACGATGGCGCGAATCGTCTCCTCAACCGGCGCCGACTCGTCAGAGAACAGCAACTGGATGAGGAGAGGAAGGTTCATGTTGGTAACGAGGTACGTGCGGGGACGCGTCTGGACAATCTTGGTGAACTCGTTGTTGACGCTGCCGCCAAAGAGGTCGGTGCAGACAACGACATCATCGTCAGCAGACATGCCTGCCAGCAGTTTTTGGGCCTCCTCGGCCACGTCCATGCGGCCATCGACGAACATCGAAAGATCGTGGACGTTGTCGCGAGCGCCCGAGAGCAGCTCGACGCTCTCCTTGATGCCGGTAGCGAAGTGCGCATGGCTGGCGATGATGTACTGTCTCATTCTGTGTTCCTCTCAATAGCCCGGCACGTTCCCGCACCCGTTTTCTTTAGTAGTCGAACTGGTGATAGTAGCGACGATACTTGAGGTTGTGCTTGGTGACCGTCTCGTAGTAGCGAGCCAGGCGGTCGGTCACGAGCACCGTCAGAATCCACGGGGAGACGATGACGCGGAACTCGTCGTCAAGGCCGGGGATCGCGAACTCGGCGGTGTCGATGACGTTGATGTCGGTGTCGCCGGTCACGCCGCGGTTCAGGAACGCGCGGACGCGCTCGTCGAGCTTGCGGTTCTCGTCCTCGCCC
>JAXJIC010000036.1:0-10957 GCA_036298925.1 Collinsella aerofaciens | reverse complement strand
GTGCCACAGTTTGCGCAAGCTCGTTCGCACCGCCCAAATGCCCCGACAAAAGCGGGACGGCAAAGCGCCCCGCCTCGTCGATCACCACAACCGCGGAATCGGTTACCTTCGAGGCGACATGCGGCGCGATCGCCCGCACGGCGATGCCCGCCGCGCCCACGAACAGAAGCGCGTCCGACGCTTCCCACGCAAGCGCCGTCCATGCGCGCAGGTCGGCCTTTCCCTCGCCGAACCCGCGCGAAACGGAAACGTCCCAGCCAGGGTCATCTTCACCTGTCTGCGCGCAATCGGAAAGCGCGCGTGCGGTGCGCTCCGCCAACGCATACCCCCTCTCAGTGAACGCTATGCAGGAAACCCTCATCTAGCGCACCACCATCGTCGAGAAGTAGCTGCCCCGATCGGGCACATCGTCGAGCGAACGGTACACGCGCTCGCCCGGAAGCCCACAGTCCTCTACGAGCTCGGCACCGTCGAAGGCGCCCTCCTCGCGAAGGATGCGCTTCGTGTCCGCAAGCGAGCGGCGCGCCTTCATGACCACTTTCGTCCCCGGCCAGCCGATTGCGCGGCGCACGCCGTACAGCACGCCTTTACTCATACGTCGCCCCCAATTCCCCGATGACTGCATCGGCGCCCAACGTGCGGAAAAGCTCGCGGCGCTCGGCGTCGAACACGACCGCGGCGATGTCGCATGCGCCCGCCGCGCGGCGGCGCAACCTGTCCTCGATTGCCGCAGCGAGCGAGGCGCGCGCAGCGTCCCCCACGCCGGCGGCCTCGATTACCTCGAGCGCCGCCGTGGTCGTGACCGACGACATGATCTCACGCACGGTCTTCGCGCCCGCGCCGGCCAAGGCCGCGTGGGCGGCCAGAATCTCCGCGCGGCAGTCAGCGGTACGCGAATGGGTGTCCATGATGCCGCCAGCGACCTTCACCAGCTTGCCGATGTGTCCCACAAGAAGGACATTGGTGAATCCCTCGCGAACGCAGCAATCAATCGCATCGCCCACGAAGTTGGAGATGAAGACCACCGGCGCACCGTTTAGGTGGAAATGCCCCGAGATGAACTGCCCGCCGTAGTTGCCGGGCGTGAGCACGACTCCGCGCCGCCCCATAGCCGCATGCTGCCGGATCTCAAGCTCGATGCTGTCGCGCAAGGCAGCGAGGCTGCGCGGCTCGACGATGCCCGTCGTGCCCAGGATAGAGATGCCGTCCTTTATCCCCAGGTGCGGGTTGAAGGTCTTTTCGGCAAGGGCAACACCCTCGGGTACCGAAATCGTCACAGCAATATTTCCAGAAAAGCCGTGCGCGGCGCACACCTCACGCACCGCCGAAGTAATCATCGCGCGCGGCGTCGCGTTGATGGCGGCCGCCCCCACCGGCTGCTCGAGCCCGGGCAACGTCACGCGCCCCACGCCCACGCCGCCATCGACGGAAACTTCCGATTCGTGCGCGGGCACGTCCTTGCTGCCCGCAGTACCCGTGCCCGACCCCGCATGTTCCACGCGCGCGTACACGAGCACGCCGTCGGTCACATCGGCGTCGTCGCCTGCATCCTTTCGCACGGCGCACTGGGCGCACCCCTCGCCGATGCATGCATCGACCACGTTCGCCTCGACGGGCAGCCCGCCGGGGGTGACGATCGACACGCGGCCAACGGGCTTTCGTGACAAGAGCATCTCGCAGGCCGCCTTCGCCGCGAGCGCGGCGCAGCTCCCCGTGGTATAGCCGCAGCGCAGGCGGGTCGTCCCGGTATATATGTAGTGCTCGAAGGCCACGCTAGCTGCTCGCCTTCCGATACCCCGTGGCAAACGAAGGGTCGTAAAGCTTGCTGCGCTCGTACGACTCCGCTTGCGCGCCGTCGTGCGCAAGCCCGCCGCGAGCTCCGAGCACGCGGCCCACCACCACGAGCGCCGTGCGGTCGATGCCCTCTCGCGCGCCCGCATCGGCGAGCGTGCCCACTGTGCAGCGCACCACGCGCTCCTCAGGCCAGGTCGCCTTGTACACGAGCGCCGCCGGCTCGTCGGAGCTGCGGCCCGCGGCCAAAAGCTCGGCGGAAAGATCGGCGAGCATACCCGAGCTCAGGAAGATGGCCATAGTCGAGCCGCTTTCCGCCATGGTGCGCATGCCCTCGCCCGCAGGCATGGGGGTGCGCCCGGAAAGCCGCGTGATCACGACCGACTGGCTGATTCCCGGCAGCGTGTATTCCTGGCGAAGCGCCGCCGCGGCACCGCAAAAGCTCGACACGCCGGGCACCACCTCGTAGTCCACGCCGCGCGCGTCGAGCGCGTCCATCTGCTCCTGGATGGCGCCGTACAGGCACGGGTCGCCCGTGTGCAGGCGCACCACTTCCTCGCCCCGCGCATCTGCCGCGCACATCACGTCGAGCACTTCCTCCAAGGTCATGTGCGCGCTGTCGTAGACGATGCAGGATTCCTTGCACTCAGCGAGCAGCTCGGGGTTCACAAGGCTTCCCGCCCAAACGACCACGTCGGCTGCGCGCAGAAGGCGCGCCCCGCGCAGCGTGATAAGGTCGGCGGCGCCCGAGCCTGCGCCAACGATATGAATCATCCGAGCCTTCCCTTCCCGTTTCTCATCGCAACCGTTTACGCCGCCATTCGCGCAGCGGGCAAAACACGGCGCCTGCGGCGGCAATCGGCGCAAATACGCAGGCAGGAGGCGCAATGCCGCCCGCCCTGGCTTTGACACGTTCACAAGTGCCCACTATCATAGTAAAAGATTCGGCAACGAGCATATGACAATCGGATAAAAGGAAATGACCGGCGCGGCGCCCGCACAGCCCGCGCTGGCTTGCGGAGGGAACCAGGTGGGAATCCTGGGCAAGGGACATTACTGTATAGGACGCGCGGGCGAACCGCCTCGCGCCCCAAGCCAGACTGCTTCGCCTTTTCCTCACGGCATCGCCGTGGCGTTAGCTCCTTGTGAACCCCGAGGGGTGCGCTTTTCTTTCGCTTGTGCCGACAAGCAACTGTCGCCGGGGGACCGGCAAACCGAGGAAAGGAAAAACCATGTCCGACCAGATGTCACGCCGCGGCTTCATGGGCGCCGCAGCAACCGGAGCCGTCGCGCTCGCCGGATTCGCGCTCGCGGGCTGCTCCAGCACCTCCGCGAGTTCCGAGAAATCGAGCGAAAAGGAGAAGGCCGTGAAGCCGGTCATCCTCGTCACGAGCTTCGGCACGAGCTACAACGACTCGCGCCACATCACCATCGGCGCCATCGAAGACGCTATCCGCGAGAAGTACTGGCAGGACTACGACATCCGCCGCGCCTTCACCGCGCAGATCATCATCGACAAGCTGAAGAAGCGCGACGGCATCACGATCGACAACATGACCGAGGCGCTCGACCGCTGCGTGGAAGACGGCGTGAAGGAAATTGTCGTGCAGCCGACGCATCTCATGGCTGGCCTGGAATACGCCGACGTGAAAGACGAGCTCGACAAGTACGCCGACAAGTTCGACAAGATCTCGCTCGGCGACCCGCTGCTCACCTCCGACGACGACTACAAGAAGGTGGCCGCAGCCATTAAGGAGAACATGGCGTCCTTCGACGACGGCAAGACGGCGCTGTGCCTCATGGGCCACGGCACCGAAGCCGATTCCAACGCCGACTATGCCAAGATGCAGGAAGTGTTCAAGAACGAGGGCTTGACGCAGTTCTTCGTCGGCACCGTCGAGGCTGAGCCGACCTGCGAGGATGTTATCGCCGCCGCGAGCGCCGCAGGGTACAAGAAGGCCGTGCTCGCGCCGTTCATGGTGGTCGCGGGCGACCACGCGAACAACGACATGGCAGACGAGACCGACCCCGACAGCTGGGCTGCAAAGTTCGTGGCCGCTGGCTTCGAAGTGACGTGCCTGCTCCAGGGTCTGGGACAGAACGCCGCGGTCGACGACATCTACGTCTCGCACGTGGACGACGCCATCGCCAAGCTGTAAACTCGCCGCGCACGGGGGCGCCGGTCGCGTCCCCGTGCAACGGGCATGCGCCTTCCCCGACCGACGGCGCATGCCCGTTGCATTCGCATCCCGCCCGCCCACCGCACGGCGCAGGCGGTCGAAGCGATTGAAAGGAACCCCCTCCATGTTGAAGAAAACCCTCGCCTTCGCCCTGTCAGCGGCGCTTTTCGCGTTCTCGCTCGCCGGCTGCGGCGGAAATTCAATCGACAGCGCAAAGGCAAGCGATGCCGATTCCCAGGAAAAGACCGAACAGGCGGCCGATGCGCCCGAGGGCGCAAGCGCTGCCCCCATCACCGCCGACAAGGTGGCCGACGGCACCTATCCGATCACCGTAGATTCCAGCTCGAACATGTTCAGGATTGTGGACGCCCAGCTCATCGTGGAAAACGGCTCCATGCACTGCGTGATGACGCTTTCCGGCACGGGCTACGGCAAGCTCTTCATGGGCACGGGCGACGAGGCTGCCGCCGC
Organism: Collinsella aerofaciens; assembly: GCA_036298925.1. Taxonomy (GTDB): domain Bacteria; phylum Actinomycetota; class Coriobacteriia; order Coriobacteriales; family Coriobacteriaceae; genus Collinsella; species Collinsella aerofaciens_BN. The sequence goes on along the minus strand of JAXJIC010000036.1, from coordinate 6,515 downwards.
GAGCGAGGCCGACTTCATCCCCTATGTGGAAAACGCGGAAGGCAAGTACACCTACGACGTGCCCGTTAAAGCGCTCGACGAGGACACCGCCTGCGCCGCGTGGAGTATTAGAAAAGAGCAGTGGTACGACCGCACGCTCGTGTTCGAATCCGCCGGCGTCGATCTGCGCGCCGACGCACTGAAGTAACGCCATGCGGTCGATTCTTCCCAAGGGGGAAAACAGGAAGCGCCACAGCATCGCGGCGCGCGCGGTCGCCTGCGTTCTCGTCGCCCTGCTCGCGCTTCCCTTCGCGGGGTGCAGTGCGAGCCCGAACGCGACCGGTGCCACGACGGGCTCTCAGGAATACACTGTGAGCGTCTCGCTTTCCGGCGGGTCAGGGCGCGCAAGCATCGCCTCACCAACCACAATTGTGAAGGATGGCGACACCTACACCGCGACCATCACCTGGTCGAGTTCGAACTACGACAAGATGACCGTCGACGGCGTGGACTACGCGCCCGTAAACGACGGCGGCAACTCCACGTTCGAGATACCCGTCACGCTCGACGAGGACATCGCCGTGTCGGCCGAGACCGTCGCCATGTCGACGCCGCACACCATCGACTACACGCTCTACTTCGACTCATCCACCATGAAGGAGAAATCGGGCGACGAAGCAAGCGGCGGCTCCCCTGCGGGAACGGCCTCAAGCGCCGCGGCCGACTTCCACAACGCCGATTTAGGCTGCGGCTGGAAGCCGACGGGGACGCTTCAGCTTGAATACGCCGAGCACTTCACTGTCGACGAGTTCGAAGGCGGCCTGCGGCTTATCTGCATTTCGAACGGGGAGCGCTTCCTCGTGGTGCCGCAAGATGCGAAGGTACCTGATGGGTTGAGCTCCGACATCGCGGTCATAAGGCGCCCCGCCGACAAGGTGTACCTCGTGTCGTCGGCGACGATGTGCCTGGTCGACGCACTCGATGCGAACGACAATATCATCATGTCGGGCACGAAGGCCGACGATTGCTCGGTCGCGGGCTTCAAAAGCGCACTCGAAATTGGGGCGATCGCCTACGGCGGCAAGTACAGCGCGCCCGACTACGAGCGAATATCGGCCTCGGGCTGCACGCTCGCCATCGAGAACACCATGATCAACCACACACCCGATGTGAAGGAAAAGCTGCAGAAACTCGGGCTCGTCGTGCTCACCGAACAGTCGTCGAGCGAGCCCGAAGCACTCGGGCGCGTCGAGTGGATTAAGCTTTTCGGCATCCTGTTCGACAAGGAAGACGAGGCCGCGCACCTGTTCAACGAGCAGAAGGCCCGCGTCGAGCAAACGTCGGGGCTCGCGTCGTCAGGTAAAACCGTGGCGTATTTCTACATAAACTCAAACGGGGCCGCCGTCACGCGGCGGGCGGGCGACTACGTGGCGCAGATGATCGAGCTTGCAGGCGGCAACTACGCGCTCGATGACGCGCAGACGGCGTCGACGTCAGGCTCGTCAGTAACGCTCGAAATGGAGCGCTTCTACGCGACGGCGAAGGATGCCGACATCATCATCTACAACGGCACCATCGACGAATCGGTTGTCACCTTGAACGACTTCGTAGGCAAAAACGCGCTATTGTCGCAGTTCAAAGCCGTGAAGAACGGCAACGTCTGGGTCACAAGCGCCGACATGTACCAGCAGATGACTTCTACCGCCGACATTATCGACGAGCTGCACGGGGCGTTCACCGGCGATGACGCGAGCGACTTCCATTATCTGAGAAAGCTCGGCTAGCGCCATGAGAAGCCGGCTTTCCATGGCATACGACGAATCGGGGCGCGCCGCGCGGTGTCGCGTCGTGACGGCGCTGCTCGCTGTTGCCCTCATCGTGCTCGTCGGGGCCAACCTGTGCATCGGGAGCGTGCTCGTGCCCGCAGACCACATCCCCGGCATCCTTTCGGGCGGCGCGGCCAATTCCATGGAAAGCCAAGTCATCTGGGAGATTCGCCTGCCGCGCGTGCTTTCAGCCGTGCTTCTCGGCGGGGCACTTTCGCTCTCCGGGTTCCTGCTGCAGACGTTTTTCAACAACCCCATCGCCGACCCGTTCATCTTGGGCGTCTCCTCGGGCGCAAAGTTCGTCGTCGCGCTTACGATGATTGTACTTCTGGGCGCGAACCAGGCCATGTCCTCCCCGGCCATGGTGGCCGCAGCGTTTCTGGGCTCGCTTATCACCATCAGCTTCGTGCTCCTCATCGCACGGCGCATAAGTTCCATGGCCATGCTCATCGTGGCAGGCGTCATGGTGGGATACATCTGCTCAGCGGCGACGAATTTCCTCATCGCCTTCGCCGACGACCAGTCCATCGTGAACCTGCACAACTGGTCTTTGGGTAGCTTCTCGGGTTCGAGCTGGGACGACGTCGCGGTCATCGCGGTCGTGGTGATCACCGTGAGCGCATGCGTATTCGCGATATCGAAGCCCCTTTCCGCCTTCCAGCTGGGAGAAGCCTACGCGAAAAGCGTCGGCGTGAACGTCGCACGCTTCCGCGTGGTGCTCGTCCTTCTAGCGAGCATGCTCTCCGCCTGCGTGACCGCTTTCGCTGGTCCGGTGTCGTTCGTAGGCATCGCAGTTCCGCATCTCGTGAAGTCGGCGCTGAAGTCGTCGAAGCCCATCCGCGTGATTCCTGCGTGCTTCTTGGGAGGCGCCATCTTCTGCGCGGGCTGCGATTTGATCGCGCGCACGCTGTTCTCTCCCGTCGAGCTTTCCATCAGCGCCGTCACCGCCATCTTCGGCGCGCCGGTGGTTATCGCGCTCATGTTGAAGAAACGAGTGAGGTAGATGGGGGAATTCATGCCGCGGCCCAAAACGCTCGGAGGGGGCATTCCATGCTTAGACAGTCCTGAGCTCGCGCGAAAGCGCCAGAAGGCACTTTCGGCTCGTGCGGGACTGCGCGCGGAACGCCTCCTCCGAGCGGAGTCGAACCTCGAAACCCCGGTCGAAACGCAGGCTGACGGAGCACCGCTTTTCCGCATAAGCGACCTGTCGGCGGGCTACGACAAGAAGGTCGTAGTCGAAGGCGTCGATCTGGAGGTTCGCGCGGGCGACGTCGTGGCGCTCATCGGGCCGAACGGCTCGGGCAAGTCGACCATCTTGAAAACCATCACACGCCATCTGGCACCGCTTGCCGGCGCGGTCGAGCTCGACGGGCGGGAGATTTCCCGATGGAAGACGGCGGAGTTCGCAAGGAACCTTGCCGTTATGCTGACAGATCGCCCCCGGACCGAGCTCCTCACCTGCCGCGATATCGTAGAGGCAGGAAGGCATCCCTACACCGGGCGAATGGGCACACTCTTGCCCGACGACCATAGTCGGGTCGACGAGGCCATGAAAACCGCACATGTGGAAGAGCTCGCCGAGCGCGACTTCATGCAGATAAGCGACGGGCAACGCCAGCGCGTCATGCTCGCACGCGCCATCGCGCAGGATCCGCGTGTGCTCGTGCTCGACGAGCCCACATCGTATCTCGATATCCGCTACCAGATCGACCTGCTGCGAATACTTCGCCACCTTGCGAAATCGCAGAATGTGGCTGTCATCATGTCCATCCACGAACTCGAGCTCGCGCAGAAAAGCGCCGACAAGGTGATTTGCGTGAAGGACGGTCGGGTCTTCCGCGCCGGCGCACCCGAGGACATATTCACGCGCGAGACGATTGGCGAGCTCTACGGCCTTCAACATGGCACCTTCAACGAGCGCTTCGGCAGCGTGGAAATTGGGCGCCCGCACGGCGATGCGCACACGTTCGTCATCGCCGGCGCGGGTACGGGGTCGGCTGTGTTTCGCCAGCTCATCCGGCAGGGCAAGGCGTTCTACGCGGGCGTTCTGCACGAAGGGGACATCGACTGTGAGCTCGCGCGCGACCTGGCGGCGGAATGCGTGGCCGAGCGCGCCTTCGAGCCTATCGGGGATAAAACCATAGCCCACGCCAAAGAGCTCCTCGTCCACTGTGCGCGCCTTATCGTGTGCCCCGCCGCCTTCGGCACCATAAACGCCCGCAACGCAGAGCTCGTCGAGTTCGCACGCTCGCATGGTATCGAGGTCATGCGAGCGTGCGAAGGCGCATCGGAGGATTCCCAATTGGAGTGGGAAGGATAAACTGGACTTTTTTAAGGATCCTCAGGCTACAGCTCCTACGCCGGCGAGGTCTCCAAGGCGCCGGAGAACCTCGTGAACAGGAATTTCCACGCCGACGAGCCCAACTAGGCCTAATCCAAGCGAGATTCCAGACTCGAAAGGCCGTTGAGCGTGAGGTCGTTGGCAACCTCCGAGACGCGCTCGATAGGAACCGAGCCATCAGACAATGCCCACGTGCGATAGATACCGATAATACCCGACAGCAAAAACGACAGATAGTAGTCGAACATCTCGTCCTTGAGACCTTGAGGCAGCAGATCGCGCTCGGCAATCTCGTGCTCGAGCGGCGCACGAAGACGAGCCATAAAATCATCGAGCGGAATGTTCTCGATAAGTTGACGATTAAGCACCAAGTTGTTGCACAGTGCCTCGTTAACGGTTTTAAAGAAGGTCGCCGCCGCGCCAAGAGCGCGCTCGTTGGTGTCGCCGTCCATTGAAGCAAGCGTTTTCTCGACCGAGTCGACAATCATCTCCACCACATCGACGGCAATGGCATCGAGCAGGCCGTCAACCGTACCAAAGTGAACGTAAAAGGTCTTGCGGTCGACATTGGCCTCGCGCGCAATAGCACTCACCGTAATGTCTGCCAGCGGCTTTTCCATGAGCAGGCGCTCGAAAGCCGAAAGGATGGCATTACGGCTGCGAACGATGCGACGATCAAGACGCGGTTTGCTGGTTGCCATGGGCGTGTCCCTTCGATATGCGAGCATTCATCAACAGATGAGAGATAATCTACGTAAGAGGATTATCCCCCATACAGCACAAATATGCCTCGCATCATGAAGAACGCACGACTGCCCTACTGCGACTTAGGGTGCTTCTTCTTATTGAGTGCCGACGGAGATACGCGAATACCGTCTCCTGTCTGACGCACATAGGCCTTATGAGCCGGCTTTGCGGTCCCAGAAGCCTTCTGAGCGTGCTTCTTGGGATCAACGGTAACAGCATTCGTGGGGTGCGGCTTAGTGGGCGCAGAGGGCGTCTGAGGCGTGCGGCCGAGCTTGCGCATCACGCGATCCCAGCGCGCATGGATGCTCTCGTTGTGGGCGCTCTTAAGTCCCAGCAGGGGCGCAGCCAAAATGGTAGGCGCAATAAACGTAATGAGACGCCACAGCAGATAGCCGGCGGTCGAAGCCGAACCGAAGAAATGACCCAAGAACAATGCAAAGCCGCCCTCAGCGCCACCAGTTCCACCGGGCAAGGGAACCGCAGAGCTTAACAGCTGGACAAAGGCGCTCGCGGCCATGACCGAGAAAAAGTCGACCTCGTGGTGGCCAAAGGCAAGCATCAGGAAATACGGAACCAGATAGAAAAACGCGAGCTGCAGCATGGTGATAAACACGGTGAGCAGCATGGAAGAAAAATGTCCGGCCGAAAGCTTGAACTTCTCGGAGAAGGAGTAGATCTCGCCATCGACAAACGTGCGCCAACTCTCGATCTTAGTGGCCGAGACACCAATGCGCTCGAGCCAATTGATGATGCAATGGGCGACGCGCGTGACGGTCTTAGGCATGAGCGCGACGGCGAAGATGCCAAGCAAGATGCAGCAGTGTCCACCAAAGCTAAAGACGCACAGCAGCGTCATGTCGCCGTAGCGTTCGGCAAAAAACGGCATACGGGCGAGCAGCAGGATAGCGCCCCAGGCGACCAGGCCAAACTGGTACACGATAAAACGCGTGAATTGCGTGGCGCCGGCCTCGCCCACGTTTTGGCCGGCCTTGGTCAGGCGATAGATCTGAGCCGGGGTGGAGCCCATCATCATGGGCGTCAGGTTGCCAAAGAAGATGCCACTCGCCTCGACCGAGATCAGGTCGCGGATGCCGACGGGCGAATTGGGATCGAGCCAGACGGCGATCGCATAGGCCACAATGCCAAAGAACAGGTACATGAACATGCAAAGACACGCGACAACGAGCCATGACGCCTGGACGCTCGACATAGCGGCCCAGAACTGCCCCATCTGCCCGGTTACCACCAGATAGACGATATAACCTACCAGCACGACGCCGATAAAGATGGCGCCGCGGCGTGCGCTCTTATTGTCATCTCCGCCCGAGGCCTCAACCTCGACCTGGGGCTTAGACGTATGCTGAGAGGACTCCGTCATGAGACTCCTTCTAACAGTCAAAATATCTTGGTTATTGTACCCGTAAGGGCCATAGGCAGAACGCAAAGCTCTGGTTCAAACGGGAATTGCAGACGGTTGTTTGAAAATCAGAACCACCCTTAAAAAGGGTGGTTTGCTCTTAGGGTATAACCCACGGGCCCCGGGCTCGCGTCTAAAGGCGCGGGCCCGGACTTCGTCCAGGCCTAGTGCATCTTGACCCGTGGCGCGCCGGTCGAACCGGCAG
>JAXJIC010000035.1:0-26021 GCA_036298925.1 Collinsella aerofaciens | reverse complement strand
GGGCGGCGCGCCAGGGAGATAGTGGACGAGATAGTCGAGAGGCGCGGTCTCAAGAAGGAGTAACATCGGGACTTGCAGCGACGGACCTCAGGACGCTCTTACACCACGTCTGCGCGCGCCACCAATCTGTAACTATAAGGAGGGTTTTCAGCCTCTTCGTGTTACAGATTGAGACAAACCGAAAACGGAATGGGCGCTGACCCAATGGCACACCACCTAAAAAGAAACGGGCCCTGTCCCATAAGGAACAGAGCCCGAAACTCTCATGGAGCCAGTGACAGGAATCGAACCTGCAACCCACTGATTACAAATCAGTTGCGCTACCGTTGCGCCACACTGGCACACTTGGCGCTTTCACGCGAAGCCAGTTAAGAATAAAGGAATTGCGGACGAGGCGCAACAGACCCTTTGACCGACCACATCTCAAAACCCTTCGTCAGAACGAATAGTTTTATCTGTTCGCCAGAACCAAAAACTATTCGTTTTGGCGACGGTAAGCCCGCAGCCCATTGATTACAAATCAACGGGCTGGCCAATTGGGAAACGGGTCTCTATGGACAATCCCCTACCTCCCGCGCAGGGCCTTGAGCTTGGCCAGTGCCTCGGGGCTCAGGCGGCTGCCCAAGGTCATCTTGATCTGCGGAGCTTCCTCTGCCTCGTGAACGTCGTTATCGATCTGTTTGATCTCGTCCACCAGCATACGGCTCGAGATGCGCGTAACGCCCTTCCCCATGACGACGGCCTGGATCGTGCCGTCGCTCGATACCACGGAGCACGCGCGGCCTTCCTCGCGTGCCTCGATGCAGAGCTTCTGTACCACGGTATCGGCAGAGACGCCCGTCGGCGAAAACTCGATGCGCACGCCGCGGGCCGGCAGGTTGGGGCGCTCGCTGGAGATGTTGCCCGCGCCGTCAAACACGATCACGGCCTCGTAGCGGCCCTGGGCAAACGCGGCAACGTCGTTGATGAGAGCGGTGCGCGCCATATCGTGAACGTCGCTGGAATACGGATCGTCGGAATGGTCGTAGACGAGCTTTTCGTAGCGCGGCGTACAGTGGATCACGTTGTAGCCGTCGACCACCAGCAGCTCGGGCTTGTTGGAGTGCACCGTCGAGACCGGATCGGCGATGGCCTGCGCAAACGCATTGCCGCCCACGCCATAGGTCGCGGCCGAAACAATCGGCTTGGCCGAGCCCTCGCCAAAGCGCTTGGCCTTGGACTTGGCGCGGTTCTTTTTGGACATGCGCTACTCCTCCCCCATGAGCTCGCCGGCGTTGCGGCGCAGCCACTCAAAGCACAGCGCCGTGGTCGCCTGGGCAACATTGAGGCTCTCGGTCATGCCGCGCTGGGGAAGCTTGGTCAAAAAGTCGCATTTCTCGAGCACCAGGCGCGAGATGCCGTCGCCCTCGGAGCCCATGACGAGCGCCACGCGGCCCTCGAAGGGAGCATCCCAGCAACTGCCTTCGGCGTGCTCGGAGGCACCGCCCACCCAAAAGCCAGCGGCCTTAAGATCGTCGAGCGCACGGGCGATGTTGGGCACCTGCGCGATAGGCAGATGCATGACGGCGCCGGCTGAAGTCTTGTAGCTGCCCACGGTCACGCCGGCGGCGCGCTTGTTGGCAATGATGACGCCCGCGGCGCCCACGACCTCGGCGGAACGCACAATGGCGCCAAAGTTACCGTCGTCGGTCACATGGTCGAGCACGATGACGAGCGCCGGACCGTCGCCCGCGCGGTCGAGAATATCGGCGACATCGGCATAGGGGAAGTTGCCAACCTCGAGCGCAATGCCCTGGTGAGCGCCATGGCTCGACAGCGCATCGAGCTGCGCGCGTGGAACGAACTTAATGCGGACGCCCGCGGCGTTGAGGTCATCGACCAGGCGCGACAAGGCGGCATCGCGCTCCCCGCCCTCGGCAATGAGCGCGCACTTGATGGGAAAACCAGTGCGTAGCGCCTCGGCGGCAGCACGACGACCTTCGATAAACTCGCCCTTGGGAGCCTGGACAGCGTCGCGGTTGCGATCGCGCTGCGGACGTGCGGCCTGGGTGCGATCGCGCTGCGGACGTGCGGCCTGGGTGCGATCGCGCTGGCCCTTGGGAGCGGCAGCGCGATCATTGCGGCGAATCGGACGCGAGCCAGAAGCAGCCTGCTTGCCGCCACGAGGCGCACGCTTGCGATTGTCGGCCATAGGACGGCCTCCTTAAATAGATAACGAACAAGAATCGACCGTCCGAGCCACGGCACCTTGCCTTTCAATCGTCGGGCATGACCACCAGGTCTATGCCCTCCTCTTTCAAGGCAATCTGCCGCACCTCGAACGGTCGACAAATACTAGAGACTCTTAATACGAGTGCCCGCGGCCGTATCCTCAATGGTGAGGCCCAGGTCCTTGAGCTGGTCGCGGATGGCGTCGGCCAGATCCCAGTTCTTGGCGGCACGGGCCTCGGCGCGGGCCTCGAGAATCTTGGCAGCAGCCTCGTCCACGTCGTCGCCCGTATAGGCAACCAGACCGGCGGCAACGCCCAGCAGACCCAGCGGCAGCTCGACCTTGGGCTCGGGAAGCTCAACGCCAAACGTATCGAGCAGCTCGGCCAGCGTATCGGCGGCAGCCAGGACTGCGGCCTTGTCGGCAGCATCGCCCGCCTGCTCCAGGTACTGGTTGCACTCGGTCACAAAGCCAAAGACAGCACCCATGGCACCGGCGGTGTTAAAGTCGTCGTCCATGCACTCCTTAAAGGTGGCACGGGTCTCGGCGGCCTTGGCGGCAAACGCCTCGGATGCTGCCTCATCGGCATCGGCCGTCGCATGGTTCGCGGCCCAGCGCAGGTTCTCGACCGTACCGGCGATACGCGTGAGCGAGTTCTCGGCACCCTCCAGGCGCTCCCAAGAAAAGTCGAGCGGCGAGCGATAGCTCGTCTGCAGCATCAGCAGGCGCAGGGCGGCGGCGGAGTGCTGCTCGAGGACCTCGGCCAGCGTAAAGAAGTTGCCGAGCGACTTGGACATCTTCTCGCCGTCTACCAGCAGCATGCCCGTGTGCATCCAGGTGTTGGAGAAGCCCTGGTGCCAGGCGCAGGTGGCCTGAGCGCACTCGTTCTCGTGATGCGGGAAGGCAAGGTCGGAGCCGCCGCCGTGGATGTCGATCGGAGTGCCCAGGTAGCGATGCACCATGGCGGCGCACTCGGTGTGCCAACCGGGACGGCCCTCGCCCCAGGGGCTCGGCCAGCTGGGCTCGCCGGGCTTGGCGGCCTTCCACAGGGCAAAGTCGAGCGGGTCGTTCTTGTCCTCGTTCTCCTCGATGCGCGCGCCAACCATAAGGTCGTCGATGTTGCGGCCCGAGACCTGACCATAGTTGGGATCGCTGCGCACGGCAAAGTACACGTCGCCGTTATCGGCGGCGTAGGCGTGGCCCTGCTCGATGAGCGTCTTGATCATGGCGATCATGGGGCCGATCTCCTTGGTGGCGCGAGGACGCACATCGGGATCGAGCACGTTGGCGGCGCGCATAACGCCGATAAACTTGTCAGAGAACTCCGTCGCAACCTCGGCGGCGGTACGGCCCTGCTCGTTGGCGCGCTTGATGATCTTGTCATCGACATCGGTGAGGTTCTGGGCAAACGTGACCTCGTAGCCGCTCGCGATGAGCCAGCGACGAATCACGTCAAAGCTGATGAACGTGCGGGCATTGCCGATGTGGATGTTGTCGTAGACCGTGGGGCCGCACACGTACATGCGGACCTTGCCGGACTCGATGGGCTGGAACTCTTCCTTTTTATGGGTAGCGCTGTTATAGATACGCATTCGTTACTCCTTAACGGTTTTCTGTAGCAGGCAGACGGCCCAGGCGCCGATTCCCTCGCCCTGGCCTTCCCAACCGAGCTTTTCGGTCGTAGTGGCGGCGACGCCCACGTTTTCGACGTCAACGCCCAGGGCATGGGCAAGGTTGGCGCGCATGGCATCGCGGTGCGGGGTGATCTTGGGTTGTTGACAGGCAATGGTGCAATCGGCATCGACAAACTCGAAGCCCAGCTCGCGCGCATAGCCCATCACGCGAGCGAGCAGCACCATCGAATCAGCACCCTCATAGGCGGGGTCGGTATCGGGGAATAGCTTGCCGATGTCTCCCCCGCGGCAGGCGCCCAGAATGGCGTCGGCCAAGGCGTGCGCGAGCACATCGGCATCCGAGTGGCCCAGCAGGCCGCGCTCGTAGGGAATGTCGACACCGCCGATGATACATCGACGCCCCTCCACCAGACGGTGGACGTCGTAGCCATGGCCAATGCGCAGGTTACTGAACATGGGGAAGGTCCTCTCCCTCGGCCATGCGGCCAAGCAGAATCGCGGTTACGGGACGCAGGTCCTCGGGCACCGTCACCTTAAGGTTATCGCGCGGGCTCTGGACGCAGCGGACGCGCCCACCCATGCGCTCGACCAGCGACGAATCATCGGTGCCGATAAAGCCCTCGGCAATGGCTGCAGCATGGGCGCGCTTCATAGCATCGACGCTAAAGATCTGCGGCGTCTGCGCTGCCCAGTAGAGCTCACGCGGCGGCGTCTCGACGATATTGTCGCCATCGACGATCTTGAGCGTGTCGATCGCGGGCTGGCCGCACACGACACCGTCGAGCGAGCGGTCGCTCACGAGCACGTCGATAGCGTGGTCGATGGCCTCGGTCGTAATGAGCGGACGGGCGCCGTCGTGGATAGCGACATATTCGAAACCCGCCGGCACCGCGTGCACGCCGGCGCGGGTGGAATCCTGACGAGTATCGCCGGCATCGGCAAAGCTGATGGGCGTGTCATAGTCAAACGGGTCGATAGCCAAGCGGCGCATCTCGGCACGGCGCTCGGCAGGGCAAACCACGACGATATGGCCGACCTTGTCGCTACGATCGAACGCGCGGATGGACCAGCTCATGAGCGGACGGCCCGCCACGTTAACGAGCTGCTTGCCGCCGGGATTTCCAAAGCGCTGGCCGCTGCCGCCGGCAACGACCACGGCGCATACGGGCGCCATTATGCGTTCCCCTGTTTGGTGCCCTTCATGCGGTACAGCGAGTCCGCAAGAATGGCAGGGTTGTTGACGCCAAAGTCGCCCAAGCGCTCCGGATCCTCGCTGATGTCATCCATGAGCTCCTGCAGCGAGCCGTACTCGTCGACGATCTTCTCGGCCACGCCGTCGCGCACGACGGACACGCGCGAAAGCGTGCGCAGGCCCAGCGGCGTCATGACGGAGTCCTCGTCCAAGTCGTCATAGCCCAGAACTGCCGCCACGTGCTGCGGGTCGGACAGGTCCTTAGGCGTCATACGGGCAAGCTCAGCGCGAATCTTCTCGGCGTTGGCCTCAGAGGAATCGCTTGCGTAGTCGCGGATCATCAAGTCGTATTCGGTATCCATGCTGGAGCCCGCGAGCTGCTCGAGCTGCATCTGCACGAGCTTGCCCTGGTTACCCAGCTTGACGATGCAATCCTTAAGCTCGGTCTTTGCCTGTTGCATGATCTCGAAACTCGAGAAGATGCCGGTGATGTCGGCGAGCGTGACGTAGTCGTCGAGCTCAAGGGCCGTCAGGCGCAGCAGGGAGCGATCGAGCGACTGACGGGTAGTCTGGAGCGTGGCGACGAGCTGGTTGACCGAGCTCATGATGGTGGTGACGGGCTGGATCTCGTAGCTCTTGCCGTGGACGTACACGTTGACGACGGCACGACGAGCCGAAACCGAGATCACGATGGCGTCGGTGAGCACCGACATGCGAGCGGCAGTACGGTGACGCATGCCCGTCTCACTCGTGGCGAGCGAGGGATCGGGATTGAGGTGGAAGTTGGCACGCAGGATCTGGGTGAGGTCGCCATCGATAACGATGGCACCGTCCATCTTGGAGAGCTCGAACAGGCGGTTCGAGGTAAACGAAATGTTGAGCGGGAAGCCGTCGTTACCGGCGGCGAGCACGTTTTCGGTGTCGCCGACGCAGATAAGGGCGCCCAGGTGACCGGCAATGATCATGTCGAGGGCGGTGCGGATCGGCTGACCGGGGGCAGTCAGGCGGATGGCCTGTTCCATACGCTTTTGCAGCTCGTTCTTATCCAAGGCATCGCTCCCATCGTATACGCTCCATAAACGTCAATAAGTTTCTCACGGTTTGCCCCTGTGACGCCCGCAAAATCCGATGCTTACAGAATGAGCGAACACAGCTGAGAGCCCCAATCCAAATGAGCTGCTTATGTGGTAGCATCGGGATTCGCATAAATGAGGGAGTAGTCGCGTGATCGGGTTCGCCTCCGGTGGCGCGGCAAGTCAACACACTGGCCGATGCGGCCTGGCTTGCCTTAATGAACGAGACTCGTGGCTGTGCGCGCAACGCGTACGCCACGAGTCTTTTTTGTTACTTCCCCAAGAGGTACACGCGGGCCCGCCCGCAGAGAGGGAGCCAGACTATGGGACTCGCAGAGCTCGTGTTGCTCGCCGTTGGCCTTTCGATGGACGCCTTTGCCGTATCCATCTGCAAGGGCCTTGGCATGAAGAAGATCAACCTTAAGGTCGCCGTAGTGCTCGGCCTGTTCTTTGGCGGCTTCCAGGCAGGCATGCCCGTGATCGGATGGGCGCTTGGCAGTCAATTCATGAGCATCATCGGCCCCATCGACCACTGGATCGCCTTTATCCTTTTGGCCTTCATCGGCAGCAAAATGCTGTGGGAAGCCTTTACCGAAGACGAGGATGAAGACGACGGCAAGGATGCCGAGAAGATTGAACTGGGCGAGTACCTGATCCTCGCCATCGCCACCTCAATCGACGCCCTGGCCGTGGGCATCTCGTTTGCCGCGCTCTCGGTTGACATCGTGCCCGCTGTATCGCTTATCGGCGTCACAACGTTTATCTTCTCCGTCGCCGGCGTAGCGATCGGCCACACCTTTGGCGCGCGCTACGAAAAACCCGCCACCATCGTGGGTGGGGTCGTGCTCATCCTTATCGGCCTCAAGATCCTGCTGGAACACTTGGGTTTTTTGGTGCTGTAAAACACCCTTCAAAACTAAACGTCCGTATGAGGTCTCATGCAGAGTTTTGCATGGGCCTTTTCATGCAGACTTTTGCATGTCATACTAGGATGCAAAAGTCTGCACGTTAGGAGATTGCCATGGATACCCTTCCCATCACCACGCCGCGCCAAGCCGGCATCTACGTGCGTCAGGCGCGCGAGGCGCAGGGGATCACCCGTGCCGCCCTCGCTAAAAAAGCCGGTGTTTCGGAACGCCTGCTCGCATCGCTCGAGCTGGGAGATGCCACGGGCATTCGGCTCGACAAGCTGCTGGCAGTTTTCGGTGCTCTTGGACTGGCGCTCGCCGCTCAAGGGGATATAGGCGAAACGAAAAATGAGCAACCAGTCGACGCCCCGCATGCTGATCAACCTTGCAGCACCTCCAGACGCCATCACGCCCAACGTCTTCATCATCGCAACCGTCGCAGCACAACCATTCCGGCTCTTGCAGATGCCCCTTTTACATCCGCACTCTACGACGAGGTCTTCGCCGATTTCGCCATGTCCAATCTCGGAGTCTCGATTGCCACAAACGCATCTAGCCAAGCCATGCCCGAAGGGAAATAGCCAATGGCCAGAACATCACTTCGGACCATTATTTGCGGCGTGCCTGCTGGAACGCTCACGCAAGATGAGAACGGTCTTATCAGCTTTACCTACGATCATGACTATGACGGGCCAGCCCTATCGACCAACATACCCGTATCGAATCGCACATACGGACAACAGGTCATGAATCCGTACCTGTTTGGCCTTCTACCCGACAGCGAGGACCAACGAAAAGCGATTGCCGCCGAATTCGACGTTAGGCCCAACAATCCCGTTGCGTTGCTCAGCCATATCGGACTCGACTGTCCGGGCGGCGTGCAGTTTTGTGCCGAAGAAGATACCGACGCCGTCCTGCATCGCGCTGGCGAATACCGCCCTATAGACAACCACGAAATTGCTCTTCGTCTCAAGTCGATCAGAGATGACCGCGATGCATCGTGGATGGGTCTAGATGAAAGTTGGTCACTTGGAGGCAACCAGGGCAAGTTCGCGCTCGCGTTCATAAACGGCCGCTGGTGCGAATGCATGGGCTCCTCGCCCACGACGCATATTTTCAAAAATGGCGTTATCGGATTTAAACTCGAGGCTCTCAATGAGTTTGTCTGCATGAAAAGCGCCCAGCGCGCCGGCATCGCAACGGCAAACGTCGAATATCGTATGTTTGAGGACGAACCTGCCCTCATTGTTGAGCGCTATGACCGCGTGAAAGTCAAAGACGGAACGATCAGGCGCCTACATCAAGAAGACCTCTGTCAGGCACTTGGGGTGATGCCCGCCCAAAAGTACACGGCAGACGGCGGCCCGACCACACGCGACATTCAAGAGCTCCTCGTAAATACGAGCCACCATCAACTTAACCTGTATCTGTTTACGCAGATACTTTTCTTTAACGCCATCATCGGCGCACCGGATGCGCACGCGAAAAACTATTCCCTGCTCCTTGGAAACGACGGCGCAGCCATGATGGCTCGAATGTACGATGTCGCGTCGGGTTTGGCGTATGAGCGCATGCGCCGCCGGGCGCGCCTTGCCATGAGCGTTGGCGGCGAAAATCGTGTGGGGTGCATCGGTCCAGGCGCTATCCGCCGATACCACGGTATGGGCGACCCCACGCTGGAGGCGACGCTCACCGATGCCGGGCTATCCGAGAAGTTTTGCTTTGCGACCATGATGGACCTCGCCTACGAGGTACCCATTTGCATGGAAGAGGTCATGGACGAATACGCCGACCTGCCCGGCATGGCGGACCTGCGCGAGCATATGCTCGGCCCCGTCCGCGAAAACTGCCAGCGCGCCCTCGACCTCATCAGGGCAGAAATGGACTAGGTGGCCGTAATTTCGCAATTATCAAACAAAAGAGAGGGGGCACCCGTCGCAAAAGACCGGGTGCCCCCTCTCATAATGTCATTTGCAATCCGCTAGCACGTGACTCGGACTGCTGCTAGCGCAACCTTTACGCAGCGAGGCGCTTGAGGACGTCGATGAGCAGCTCGTAGAAGCGCTCGGCAGAAGCGAGCTCCATGCTCTCGTCCGGGGTATGGACATCGGAGAGCGTCGGGCCCACGGCGATGGCGTCCAGGCCGTGCAGAGCCTCGGCAAACAGGCCGCACTCAAGGCCGGCGTGAATGGACTCGATGCGCAGCTCGGAGCCAAAGAGCTCTCGATAGCTCTCGACAAAGACTTCGCGGACCGGCGAATGCTCGGCATAGCTCCAGCCGGGATACTCAAACTCAAACTTGGCGTCGAAGCCCAGGACATCGGCCAGCGTCTGCAGACGGTCCTTGAACTCGTTCTGCAGCGAGGTGATCGAAGAGCGCGGGGACAGCATAATCTTGACCTCGTCATCGGAGGTGGCGACCACGCCGATGTTGGAGGAAACCTCGACGGAGCCGTCGGTGGCGACGTTGCGGCGAATCACACCGTTGGGGGCAAGACGCAGGGCGCGGATGAGGGCAAGCGCGGACTTCTGGTCCATGGCCTCAACCTCGGCGTCGTCGGCAATCTCAACGGTGCAAGTAAAGCCGGGGTCGAAGACCTCGAGCTCGGCAGTGACGTCGGCGATGATGCCCTTTGCGATCTGGGCCGCGGCCTCGGCGGCAGCGTGGTCGGCGTAGACCAGAACAGCCTTGCACTCACGGTTGATGGCGTTGTCCTTGGTGCCGCCGTTAAAGCTAACGATGGCGGGCTCGCCGGCAACCATCAGGCGGTCGATGATGCGGGCCATGATGAGGTTGCCGTTGCCGCGCTCCAGGTTGATATCGCTGCCGGAGTGGCCGCCCAGCAGGCCGGAGATGTCGAGCGTGAGGGTGCTACCGGTCTTGTGCTCGCGCGCGATCGGGCAGGTGTAGGTAACGACGACGCCGCCGGCACAGCTGACGGTGGCAACGCCCTCTTCCTCGGAGTCAAGGTTGATCATGGTGCGGGCGCTAATCTGGGACTTGTCGAGCGTCTCGGCGCCGACCAGGCCAGTCTCCTCGTCGGTGGTGAATACGCACTCGAGGGCGGGGTGAACGATCGAATCGTCATCGAGAACAGTGAGCATCAGAGCGACGGCAATACCGTTGTCGGCGCCCAGAGTGGTGCCGTTAGCGGTGAGGACGCCGTCCTTGACGACCAGGTCGATACCATCAGTCGTAAAGTCGTGCTCAACGGAGCCCAGCTTGTCGCACACCATGTCGATGTGGCCCTGCAGCATCACGGTCGGGGCATTCTCGGCACCGGCAGATGCGGGCTTGCGAATGATAACGTTGTAGACCTCGTCCTGATACACATCGAGACCGCGCTCCTTGGCAAACGCGACCAGGAAATCGCTGATGCCCTTCTCGTTGCCAGACCCACGGGGGATCGCGCTGACCTCCTCAAAGAAATGGAACAGCTGGGCGGGCTCGTAGCCGGTAATCTTGTAGTCCATGGTGCCTCCTTGGCGCAACTGGTTAGACAGTAAGACATGCGACTTGTATATTCCCAGACTTTGCGTGCATAAACCAGTCGAAAACGCCGAGCGCCCTCGCATCATCGGCTAACGGCGAGGAAACGCCACTTTATCAAGATAAAGCATGTTAGACGGGCCGTGCCGAAGGGACGTTGGACCCTTCAACCAACTTCAACGCCTGTTGAACATTAATGCATACACCATTGGTATGTTTGATGAGATTTTTGTCCTCTGTCACGACGTAATCGGCATCAATGCGATTGGCGACGCCCAGCATCAGGTCGTCCTCAAAGTCGTTGTGATGATACTTGAACACAAAGGAGTCGAAGACCTCGTCTGCACCGACCGAGGCAATAATCGACTTTTGCCGAATCAGGCGAACGCACGCCCACGCTGTCTCGTCGGCACCGGCGATGGCTTCGGGAGTGAGAGCCCCCTCACGGCGGGCGTCGGCCTTCATCGTCCTTCCCAGAATGTAATAGACGTCTTTGACAGACAGGGAGGACGAGAAGAGGACGATATCCTCCGCTTCCGCCGCGCGAGAAAGGAGCTCGACTATCGGCCTGGTCGCATTCGTACGAGCGAGAAAGTAATCTAGCCAGACGTTCGTGTCGATCAACAGCTTGAGCACACGTTTCGTTCCGACGCCGCTCATAATTCGATCCAATCGCTGAATCTCTCGATCATCATTTGATCGTATAACTCGTCGTAATCAAAGGCTTCATCGGGGCTCGGCCTCTGAATCGAGAACCGCTCATAAAAATTCGAAATTAACGCAGCCCCTTCCGAGACGCGGGACGAACTCGCCTTCGATCGTATGTCGTCAGGCAGGACTTCGTCATCATTCTTTTTTGCGACGGGCATATGACCGTTCTCGGTCAAGTACTGCCACAGCTCCCTCACAGCTTGTGACGGCGTCATGCCAATATGAGTCAGTACGGCGTCTCCTGCCTCTTTGAGCTGGCGATCTATACGCACGTTCATCTGAACTGGCCGCGTGTCGAGTATTGATGTAGGCATATCAACTCCTTTGCTATACTGAATCTCAATTTTAGTATAGCACGGCAGATTGAAGCACATTTCAATAGAAACGGGGGCGCCTCCTTATCGGAAACGCCCCCGTTATACAAGGTATGTTTAATCCCTACAGCGCGCCGGAACCGGCTTGCATCATGCCGCCGGGGCCCGAGGTCACACCGCCGCTCACGGGCGCGGCGTTGCCGGTGTGCGGTGCCGCCGGGGCGGTATCGCCACCGAGCGTGCCCGCCGGACGCGGTGCCGGGATCTCGCCCGTGCCGTGGCCAAAGACAAACTTGCCATCGGCCACGTCGCACAGGACGGTATCGCCCTCGCCCCACTCGCCGGCCAGAAGCTCCTCGGACAGCGGGTCCTCGATGAGCTTTTGAATAGCACGGCGCAGCGGACGCGCACCGTTGGTGAGGTCGGTACCCTCGGCCACGATCTTGTCATAGGCCGCATCGGTGAGCTTGATGTTCATACCGTTGGCAATCAAACGCTGACGCAGATCGTCCACCAGCAGGTGCGCGATCTTGGTGAGATTCTCGCCCGAGAGCTTCTGGAACACCACAATGTCGTCGATACGGTTGAGCAGCTCAGGGCGGAACAGGCGCTTGAGCTCGCCCATCGCGCGGCCGCGGATCTCACTCGAGGTGAGGCCCTGCTCGCCGGTGGTGCCAAAGCCAACGCTTGCATCCTGCGCAATCTCGCGGGCGCCCACGTTAGACGTCATGATGATCACGGTGTTGCGGAAGTCGACCGTCTTGCCCTGGCTATCGGTCAGACGACCCTCCTCCAGCACCTGCAGCAAGATGTTGAAGATATCGGGGTGCGCCTTCTCGATCTCGTCGAACAGCACGACCGAGTACGGATGGCGACGAACGGCCTTGGTGAGCTGGCCACCCTCGTCGTGACCGACGTAACCCGGAGGGCTACCGATGAGCTTGGAGACCTCAAACTCGCTACCGAACTCGGACATATCGAAGCTGATGAGCGCGTCCTTGCTGCCAAAGAGATACTCGGCGAGCGTCTTGGCGAGCTCGGTTTTGCCCGTGCCGGTGGGGCCCAGGAAGATAAAGCTGCCGCCGGGGCGACGCGGGTCCTTGAGCGGCGAGCGGCTGCGGCGCACGGCCTTGGCAACGGCCTCGACGGCCTCGTCCTGACCGATGATGCGCGTCTTGAGCACGCTTTCGGCCTGCAGCAGGCGGCGGCTCTCGCTCTCGGTGAGCGAGGACACCGGCACGCCCGAGGTCACGGACACGATGTCGGCAATCTGGGAGACATCGATGGTGAGCGGGCTGGCGTCGAGCTCGGCCGTCCAGGCAGCCTTGGCCTCGGCGAGCTCAATCTCGGCAGCCTTTTGCTGCTCGGTGATCTCGGCGGCCTTGTTCATGTCGTCGCTCTCGGTGGCCTCCTGCGCGGCGGCCTTAAGCTCCTCCACGCGATGCTCGGCCTCGCGCACCGGCTCGGGCGCGCGGTTGGCGGCGATGCGGGCGCGGGCGCCGGCCTCGTCAATGAGGTCGATGGCCTTATCGGGCAGGAAGCGATCCTGGATGTAGCGGTCGGAGAGGTTCGCGGCGGCCTCGATAGCACCCTGCGTATAGCGCACATGGTGGTGCTCCTCGTAGCGCAGCTTGAGCGCGGTCAGGATCTTGACCGTGTCCTCGACGCTCGGCTCCTCGACATCGATGGTCTGGAAGCGGCGCTCGAAGGCCGGGTCCTTGGTGAGGTACTTGCGGAATTCCTCGGCCGTGGTGGCGCCGATAATCTGGAAGGCACCGCGCGCGAGCACGGGCTTGAGCATGGAGCTCGCGTCGATGGAGCCCTCGGCAGAGCCGGCACCGATGATGGTGTGCATCTCGTCAATAAACAGGATGACGTCGTCAGCTTCGGTGGCCTCCTGGATCACGTTCTTGAGGCGCTCCTCAAACTCACCGCGATACTTGGCGCCCGCAACGAGGCCCGGCAGGTCGAGCGTCCAGATGTTCTGGTTCATGAGGTTCTCGGGCACGTTGCCAGCTGCAATCTGCTGAGCCAGACCCTCGACGATGGCCGTCTTGCCCACGCCGGGGTCGCCCAAGATAAGCGGATTGTTCTTGGTGCGACGCGAAAGGATCTCCATCATACGCTGGACTTCCTTTTCGCGACCAATTACAGGGTCGAGCTCGCCGTCGCGCGCCTTCTGCGTAAGGTTGGTGGCGAACTGCTTAAGCGTATCGGTGCCGCTC
This sequence comes from Collinsella aerofaciens, assembly GCA_036298925.1. Classification (GTDB taxonomy): domain Bacteria; phylum Actinomycetota; class Coriobacteriia; order Coriobacteriales; family Coriobacteriaceae; genus Collinsella; species Collinsella aerofaciens_BN. The sequence continues at coordinate 12,265 of JAXJIC010000035.1, read as the reverse complement.
CCCTTTTGCTGCGACGCGTCCGAGCCGCTAAAGAACGGCAGGCCCGCACCGGGACGCCCGGCACCGGCGCCGGCGAGCGGACGCTTCTTGTCCTGGTCCTTGGCGGTAAGTTTCTCGATAGCCTTTTTGATGGAGGCGGACGACACACCCAGGCGCATGAGGATGTCCATGGCCATGCCGTTACCCTCTTCGACGATGCCAATCAGCAAGTGCTCGGTCGACACGTAGGTCTGGTTGTTCTCACGTGCCACGCGGAAGGAGCGCTCCATCACGCTAATGACGAGCGGCGTAAAGGCAAGCTTGGCAGCCTCGGTCTCCTCGCTGGGCTCGGGAACCGTGGTCTGGACCTCCTTGAGGGTGTCCATGATGTCGTCGTAGGAGATATCAAGCGAGCGCAGCGCCTCGGCAGCGATGCCCTCGTCCTCCTTGGCGAGTGCGAGCAGCAGGTGCTCGGTGCCCACCTTATTTGAGTGCAGATCGAGCGCCTCCTGTTTGGCCATCGACATGACCTTGCGCGCTCGATCGGTAAATCTATCTAACATGCTCGTTTCCTTACATGAGTTCATCGAAATCAAAACGCCCGCCCGTCGGCGGCGCTTTTGTCTCTTTACCCACAGGTTGTCTATGTTAACAGCTGGAGGAATATCTATAAACCCGGCTCACATGAATGCAGGTTATGACCGCATCGCGGGACTCACCGCGCGATGCGCGACAGGCGCCCCGCAAGAGAAACCCTAGGCGTCTTTCACCACGTCGGGACTCGTCGCACGCGATGCGCGATAGGCATCGGCCTCCTTGGAGACGCGTTCGAGCAGCTCGGATGTATCGACGCCCTCGACTTGCGCGACCGTTTCCACCGTCTGCATGGCGACCGCCCTCAGGTACGCGCACGCGCTGTCCCCCGGCTGCTCGAGGTCTATCTCCTCGCCGCCCTCCCGGGCAAAGCCGACCGCCATCACAAAGCCCATGATGCCCGAGACCAGAAAGCCCACCGCAAAGCTCGAATCTGCCTTGAGCTCTTCTCCGTCGGGGTGGACGATCTCTCTCACGCGGTCGATGATGATCGTATGGATGCCCTGCACGACCTGCTCGGCGGCACCCGCCCTCATGGTGATGACGATGCGCCGCAGCAGGCAGCGGACGTCGCGCCGGTCGAACGCCGAAAGGTCGCCCTCGCTCGAAAAATGCCAGAGGGCATCGGTGATGAGCTCGTTATCCTGCAGCAGCTGGGCTATGGCGATGGCGACGAGTTCATCGAAATCGTGAAAATAGTAGTAAAACGTTCCGCGATTGCACTGGGCGGCGCGGGTCACCTCGCCAACCGACAGCTCGAAGATGCTGTTGTTCTCGATGAGCTCCCAAAACGCCTCGATGATACGGGTGCGTGCATCGGGCGCATCGGCGTCCTTACGCGGTCTCGCCATGCGCCTCACCGCACCCCTGCGCCTTGGCGTTCATGATGAGCATCTGAAGACGGTTCTCCACGTTGGCGAAGCTCACGTCGGGATCGTAGTCGAGCGGCAGGAACTGCGCCGTGGGATACCGCTCCTTGAGCGCATGGATGAGCCCGCGCCCCACGACATGGTTGGGCAGACACCCGAACGGCTGCAGGATCACGAAGTTGCGGCAGCCGCGCTTGGCGTGCTCGAGAATCTCCGCCGGAATCAGCACGCCCTCGCCCGCATCGAACGTATGGTGCAGGATCTTATCGCTCGCGCGCACGAGCTCGGGCATGCGCGTCGGCGGCTCGTAGAGCGGGCTCGCCGCGCCCAGGCGGTCGCAACGGTCGTGCGCGAGCTCGAACAGGTTGTCCGCCGTGGCGTACCAGGCCTTTTCGGGCAGCGACAGGTCGACGTGGAACTCGCGCGACTGCGCATGCTTGTAGAAATAGGTCTTGCGGATCACGTCGGTCATGCGCGCCTCGATGACCTCGAGCCCGTTGTCCTCGAGGTAGCGCTCGATCTCGTGGTTGGCGCCGAGATGGAAATTGAGCAGGTACTCGCCCACGATGAGAACGGTCGGATGCGGGTTCGAGCGGTCGTACGGAACGGCGTCCATGATCGCAAGCGCGCGTTTGAAGCCCGTCGCCTGGCCTCTCAGCCCGGAGCGCTCCATGCCCTCGATAACCTCATCGAGCGCGCGGTCGAACGCAGCGTCCGCCGCGCCCTTCTCGAGCTCGTAGGGACGGATGCGCCTAAGCATGGCCTCGAGGGCATCGATCATGGGAAGACCGTAGGCGATCTGGATGCTCGGGCCAAGGCCGAGCTTGAAGCCCGGATGCGCATTGTGGGCATCGACGTCGTCGTTGGTGAGCACCGGGACATAGTCGTATCCCGCGTCGTCGAGCGCGCGGCGCAGCAGGGGCATGTAGTGCGTCAGGCGGCAGTCGCCGATATACTTGCCAGTCACCACGGCGACGTCGTGCGGGTCGTACTTACCGCTCTCGAGTGCCGCGAGCGCCTCGCCGATCACGATTTGCGCGGGGAAGCAGATGTCGTTGTGCACATAGCGTTTGCCCAGGCGGATGGCATCCTCGCGCCCGATATCAAGGGCCTCGGCGCGCACGCCCTGATTGCGCATCGCCGCGGTCATGAGCCTGCAGAACGCATGGGAGGTGTTGGGGACCAGCGCGATCTTGTCGTGCCGGTCGCGCTTGGTGTACTTGACCTTATACGGGTCGTCGAGCGGATGGACCGCGTGCACCCGGGCGCCCTCGGCACGCTCCTCCGCGCGACGACGGTTGACCGACTCGATAAACGAACGCACGCGAATGCCCATGGGACCGGCGACGTCGCTCTCATCGAGCTTGATCATCATCGGAACCTTGGAGCCCATCTCGCCCATCATGCGCGCGATCTCGTCGGTGAGATACGCATCGTGGCCGCAGCCGAAGCTGCCCATCTGCACGAGCTCGAGCTCGGGCGTCGATGCGACGATGACCGCGCACGACAGCATGCGCGCATGGTAGTTGTTCACGATGTCGATGCGGCTGTTGGAAAGATCGACGTTGCAGACCCCCGGCACCGCATCGGGCGTCAGCACGGGGATGCCGCGCTCAGAGAAGAGCTTGGGCAGCCCGTGGTTGACCAGCGGGTCGTTGTGGTACGGGCGCGAAGCGATCACCACCGCGTAGCCGCCGTCCTCGTGCACGTTCTCGAGCACCTGCCTGCCGCGCAGCTGCAGCTGGTTCTCAAACGTCTCCTGCGCGCGGTCCGCCTGCTCGGTCGCCTTGGCAACCAGGTCGGCATCGATATCGAAGGTCTCCTTGCACCACGCCTTGAGCTGGCGGTTTCGGTCGCCCTCGTCGTACCAGTGGAACAGCGGCGTATCGAACGGAACGCCGAAACGCTCCTCCGGGTTATCGGAATTGCGCATCACGTAGGGGTATCCCTTTACGACGGCGCACATCCACTCGCTGGTAGAGGCGGTGTTTTCGGTGGGCACCGTCGTGATGACGGGCATGAAGATGCGGTCGACGCCGGCGTCGACGAGATTGCGGATGTGCCCGTGGACGAGCTTGGCCGGGAAGCACACGGTGTCGGATGTGACGTGCGCCAGACCGCGCTCGTACATCGCCTTGGTGCTGCGTCCCGAGACGCGCACCTTAAAGCCGAGCGTGCTGAAGAACGTCGACCAGAACGGCATGGTGTCCCAGAACTCGAGCACACGGGGAATGCCGATCGTGACATCGCGCCCCCCGCTGACGGGAACCGTGGGGTACGACTCGAACAGCAGCTTCTCGCGGTCGACAAAGAGATTGGGGGCAGCCGCGGTCCGGTCGCGCCCCGTGCCGGGTGCCTGTGCCTCGCAAGCACCCTGCGGACGCAGCTCCTCCGCCGCGGGAACCTCGCGCACGAGCTCATCCCATGAGATGGCGCCGCCGCGCGGGCAGCGATTGCCCGTGACGTAAAGCGAGCCGTCGCCAAATGCCACGACCGCGCGCTGGCAACGGTTGTTGCACCGACGGCAGGTAACGCCGCCGAACTCGCGATGCTCGAAGCGCTCCACGGCATCGAGCCCGATAAACGACGTGCCGGCGTCGCCCTTGCGGCATTCCTCGCGCGCGAGCAGGGCGATACCGATAGCGCCCATCAGCCCCGGGTGGGGCGCACGCGTGACGGGTTTGCCCAGATACTGCTCGAATGCGCGCAGCACCGCGTCGTTTCGGAACGTGCCGCCCTGGACGACGACTTTGTCGCCCAGACGGTTGAGATTTGAAACGCGAATGACCTTGGTGAACACGTTCTCGATAATCGAACGGCAGAGACCGGCCATGATGTCGCACGGACCCTTACCGCGCCGCTGCTCGGAAACGACGCTGCTGTTCATGAACACCGTGCAGCGGCTGCCGAGAACGGCGGGGGCTTTGGACGAAAATGCCTCGGTCGCGATATCCTCAACGGCTATTCCGAGGTTTTTGGCAAAACCCTCGAGGAACGAGCCGCAGCCCGCAGAGCACGCCTCGTTGACGACGATATCGGTCAGCACGCCGTGGTTGAGCCAGATGGCCTTCATATCCTGTCCGCCGATGTCGAGCACGAAGGTCGCATCGGGAACGCATGCGCACGCGGCGCGGGCGTGCGCGACCGTCTCGACCGTATGGTAGTCGGCGTGGAACGCGCGCGCGAAAAGCTCCTCGCCGTATCCCGTGGTGCCCACGGCATCGATCGCAAGCGTGACTCCCGCTGTCTCCCAGCGGTTCTTCAAGCTGACAAGACCCTGTTGGGCGACGTCGAGCGGTCTGCCGTTATTAGACGCGTAGAACGAATCGACAAGCTCACCCGCCTCATCGACCAGGGCGAACTTGGTCGTCGTGCTCCCCGAATCGATACCGAGCGCCACACGCACCGTCTCTCCGGGCGCATACGCATCCGGACCCTTTGCCGGCGTCTCTTTGCCATGGCGTGCCGTAAAATCCGCCTGCTCGGCAGGTGTGGCAAAAAAGGGCTGGGCAAGACGTCCCTCCCCGCTTGCGGGCGCGACCGTCTCGAGCTTATCCAGCCGGACAAAAGCGTCGGGAAGGTCGATCGGTTGGGACGATGCGAACATGTCGGTCAGCGACAGGGCGGCACCGCGCGCGACCATGATCTGCGGATCGCGCGGGACGATAACCTGATCGTCCGATAGATTCAGTTGCTCCCGGAACACGCGGACCAGTGTGGGGTTGTAGGCGAGCGTACCGCCCTCGAAGATTACCGGCGGCTCGATGTCGATACCCTGGGCCAGACCGCCGATCGTTTGGCGGGCGACCGCGTGAAGCGCCGAAAGCGCCAGGTCGGTGGTAGGAATGCCCTCGTTGAGCAGCGGCTGGATATCGGTCTTTGCGTACACGCCGCAGCGGCCCGAGACCTCGTGGACGGTCGTTCCCCGGCTTGCGAGCTGCTCGAACTCGCCCGATTCGGTGCCGACCCCCATGAGCTTTGCCATCTCGTCGATAAATGCACCGGTACCGCCTGCGCACGAGCCGTTCATGCGCATGTCGGCAACCTCGATGTCTCCCTTATCGTTGGTGCGGAAGAAGATCATCTTGGCGTCTTGGCCGCCCAGCTCGATGGCGCAGCGCGTCTGCGGATAGAACCTGCTGATCGCGAGCGCGTTGGCGACCACCTCCTGAACGTACGAGGCGCCCAGCGCGGTCGCGATATCGCGCGCACCCGAGCCGGTCACCGCAACGCGCAGCGACTCATGGGGAAAGCGCTCGGCGAGCTCGCCGAGCATGGCGCGCACGCTCGCTGTCTGACACGCCCCGTGGCGGCGATATCCCCACCACGCCTCGGTCATATCCTCGTGCATCGCGTAAACTTTGGTCGTCGTCGACCCTACGTCCAGTCCTACTAGCAACGCCATAATGCTCCGTCTCTCGCATTTTTCCCGCTAGAGATATACCACTCTACGTAATACAACAGACTGTTGTATTTAAACTCCGTATAAAAAGCGGCTGCCGAAACGCTTCAGCAGCCGCCGAATGCACCAACAGATTGTTCTGCGCGCTAGCACGTCGGGCAACGGAGCAGCACGGGCCCTCCGGTCATGCGCACCGCTCACGCCCGCGATGTCGCCGAGAGAGCTATCCACGCTTAGGGCTCCAACCAAGCAAGTCGCCCGCGCTCAGCAGATCCCTAAGCGAGCTACTCGCACTCAGGAGCCATAGCCTGCTCCAAGAGCTCGGCATGCTCCTCCTCGAAAACCGTCCCCACAGGGAAGGCGCGACGGAAGACGAAGCGGGAAATCGGACCGGCTACCAAAAGGTTCCACGGCAGCGCCATCACAAAATTATGCGGGATGTTGATCATCCAGATCGCGGGCACGGAATACAGGTTCGCAAGGATGCCGCCGGGCATGTGCGTCAGACCCTCACAGGCACCGTACAGCGACATGATGATGACCATGGGAACGACCATGCAGGAGCTGACGGCGAGCGTCATGGCAAGTGGCGAGCTCTTGCCCGGCGTGACCAAGTACTTAAAGGCGAAACCCTTGGCGAGCGGGCTGGCGACGAACCAGTCGCAGCACATGGCAAAAATGTAGGCAACGGGGAAGCCGAGCCACGCAGTGGCAACGACCTCGCCGTTGATGGCCCCGTGCTGCAGGGCAACGTTGTAGATGCTCATCCAGAGCACCATGCAAAAGCACATGATAAAGGTGAACAGCAGGCTCTCTCGTTTGTTGATAGGCATAAAGGGCAGATTCCTCTCTGTGTTGTACCGCGGCGCCACGCAACAAAAACGGGCGGGCAAGATGGAGCTGTTGGAACTTCATCTCGCCCGCCCGTGGTACGCGCGTCTGCGACTACTTATGTGGTGGAACCAGCCTAGCACGAAACGCATGCGCTTCGTAAGCGTTGAGTTTATGAAGATGCAGGGCACCGATAATCCCCCGACCCCATAAGTTGCGGTGGAATACGGACTGTTTTGACCCTTTAAGCAGCAATTCAGTCCCTATTTCACCGCAACTCATTTGGTGCAAAGTAACCTGTCCCCCTTGTACCAATTAGCTGGTGTGGCGCCAGCGAGGGTCGGTGAGCGTACGCGCCACACCCAGCCCAACGGGCAGAAACGCTACGATGAGCACTGCGCGCACAAACCAGCCGAGCATATTGACCGTGTCGAAGGTGCACATGTAATACATCGAGCGATACAGATACAAGCCCGGCACCATAATGACAATCGAAGGCACCGTGAGGGCGATGCGCGGGTAGGTGAGCTTGACTTCAGCCAAGCTTGCGAGCAGCCCCGATACCAGCGCGCCGATAAACGCTGCTGCCTCGGGAGGTATTCCCGTGCTGAGGCCCAGGAAGGGAATCATCGTCGGCGCATCGACAAGGGTCAGACGCAGGGTATTGGACACGGCGCCGATCAACCCAGCTGCCGCGGCCATCTTTACCGGGCTGTTGAACATCACCGAGAAGCCGAATACGCCAACGAAGCTCATCACCACGCGCAGGAGCGTAAGGGCAAGCGGCGAAAGGCCCAGTGGGGCAAAGTCGTCCGGCGCCAGGCCAACACACTCGGCAACCATCCAACCTACGAGGGTCGCCATCACAATAATCGATACGGCATATGAAAGGCGCTCGATACCGCTTCGCATGTCGAGCTTAGCGATGTCGAGGCCTGCCGTAATGAGTGGAAAGCCGGGAATCACAAAGAGCATGGCACCGATATAGCCTTCTTGGTGCGACATTGCCCCCGGTATGACCTGGCCAAGGCCGAGCAATGCCAGCAGATACGAAACGCAAGCGAGCGCAACGCCGGTCGTCAGCGCGCTGAACTGACCAAGGCCTTGCTTGAGAATATGGGAGCGGGCAAAGTTGCCGACACCCGCGCCCACGAACGCGCAGGCCATCTCGATAGGGCCGCCGCCGAGCAAAAAGACGAAGGCGCCGCAAGCACAGGCTGCCGCAAGGCCCTGTTGCCAGGGAGAGTAATCGGGCTTTGAGCTCTCAACGGTCCTGAGCATCTCGTGATACTCGTGTACCGTGAAGCGACGACCATAGGTCTCGATTTCCTTGAGGAAACTCTCCATCATCCAAATGCGATGGGTATTGACTCCCGTTGTGGGCAGGCTGACAACCTCGTTAAAGCAGTGGCCATCTTCGATGCAAGTGCACTCAAACGACAGAAGACTCAGGTCGACGTGAATCGTGACGCCGAGTACGGCAGCAACACGATTCATGGTATCGCGCACGCGCCAGGCACCCGTTCCGCTTGCCAGCATAAGCATGCCGGTGCGGCAGATGATGGATGATTTATCGGTGAGCGGCGCATCGACGGCAAGCTCATCGCCTGCCGTCACGATCTGGTGCCAGTCAGTTTTCATATGGAGCGCGCCGGCACGAACGCCGTGGTGCATGGGGGCTCTCGAAAGCAGCGAGTTAAGGCGCGAAGACTGTGGGGGCTCCGTTGATTCGCCCTCGTCCTCGTCGGGCTCTTCATCGACCAGATCAAATGAGTCAAGCGATGCCGGCTCGCGACGATCGATTGGCTCCTCATCCTCATCATCAAAGTAATTGAACTGATCGAGCATGTCCTCTTCGATTGCACGCTCGCTCGCGTCGTCCATATAGACGCTCCCTTCCTACCGACTAACCCCCATCCTAGGCAGCAACGGCTAAAGGAAACATAAAAGAGACGGCTGTCATGCATGGAAGGCGCAAACCTCCAATGCGTCGGTAGACCCCCAACGACTAGGACTGCCCCCAAGTGCCGGCACAAAAGGAACGTCCCTAAGTGCCAACCAGGGCAACACCGCAGATAGAGGACGGACAGCGAAAGCCCGCCAGAGCGAGCAAGGTGCCTTCAAGCAAAATGGCGCCGCAGGTTGAGCATAAGTCAGCGAGCGGGCCGCATTTGAGACAAGGTGACGTGAAACGAAAGGGCGCTGACCTTTCGGTCGCGCCCTTGAAGTTGAACGTCAGATTGTCCAAATGCGGCCCGCGCAGCGTCGAGCGGTTACGGCGTTTGGTAAAACGCCGTAACCCCCTAGTACATCTTTGCGCCGGCGGGGATGGAAGCGTCGAGCTGAATCAGGTTGAGGCGCTCCTCGCCCTCCTCCTCGTGGACAGCGCTGATCAGCATGCCGCAGCTGGGAATACCCATCATCTTGCGCGGAGGCAGGTTGGTGATGGCGAGCAAGGTCTTGCCGACCAGGTCCTCGGGCTCGTAATAAGCGTGAATACCGGAGAGGATGGTGCGGTCGGTACCGGTACCGTCGTCGAGCGTAAAGTTCAGCAGCTTCTTGGACTTCTTGACGGCCTCGCATGCCTTGACCTTCACAGCGCGGAAATCGCTCTTGGAGAAGGTATCGAAGTCGACGAACTCCTCGAACAGCGGCTCAACGGCGATCTTGGAGTAATCGAGCGTGGGCTTAAGCGACTTAACGAACGGGCTCGCGGCGTTGCCGGCCTCGGCAGCCTTGGCGGCAGCGGCACCGGACTGGAAACCCTTCTCGGGCTTCATGTGCGGGAACAGCAGCACGTCGCGGATAGAAGCCTGGTTGGTAAGCAGCATGACCACGCGGTCGATACCAATGCCAATGCCGCCCGCGGGAGGCATACCGTACTCGAGGGCGCGCACGTAGTCCTCGTCATACTCCATGGCCTCATCGTCGCCGCCGGCCTTCTCGGCCATCTGGGCGGCAAAGCGCTCGGCCTGGTCGACCGGGTCGTTGAGCTCGGAGAACGCGTTGGCGTACTCGTGGCCGGCAATAACCAGCTCAAAGCGGTGCGTCAGGCGCGGGTCGTCCTCAAAACGCTTGGCAAGCGGGCTGACCTCGATGGGGTAATCGCACACGAAGGTCGGGTTGACGATGGTGTCCTCGCCCAGCTCATCGTAAATCTCGGCGATGATCTTGCCAGCAGTCCACTCGGGCTTGATCTCCAGGCCCTTCTCGCGCGCGGCGGCAGCAAGCTCCTCGACCGGCGTGTCGATGGTGACCTGCTTGCCGAGCACGTCGGAGACGATGTCGGTCATGGGACGGCTGGCCCACTCACCAGAAAGGTCGATGGTCTGGCCCTGGTACTCGATGACCTCGGGGTTGCCGATGGCCTTGTTGGCCGCCTTAATGACGCCCTGGGCGAGCGTCTTCATGCCCTCGAGGTCGGAGAAGGCACGGTAGGCCTCCATCGTAGTGAACTCGGGGTTGTGGGTGAGGTCCATGCCCTCGTTACGGAAGATGCGGCCGATCTCGAACACGCGCTCAAAACCACCGACGATGCAGCGCTTGAGGTGGAGCTCGGTGGCAATACGCAGGTAGCACTCCTGATCGAGCGCGTTGAAGTGGGTAATGAACGGCTTGGCGGTAGCGCCGCCCTGGATGGTCTGCAGGATGGGGGTCTCGACCTCCATGTAGCCGTCGGACTCCATAAAGCGACGGAAGGTAGAGAGAATCTGCGAACGCTTACGGAAGGTCTCGCGAACGTCGTCATTGGCGATCAGGTCGACATAGCGCTGGCGATAGCGGGTCTCCTTGTCGGAAAGACCGTGGAACTTCTCGGGCAGCGGACGAACGGCCTTGGAAAGCAGGGTCGCACTCTTAGGGGCAACGGAAAGCTGGCCGCGCTGGGTGCGCACAACCACACCGGTCACGCCCAGGATGTCGCCCAGGTCGAGGGCCTTGAGCGTATTCCAGGCAGCCTCGTCCATGTCGTTGATGCGGCAGAACAGCTGAATCTCGGCAGTCGCATCGCGCACGACGATGAACATGATCTTGCCCTGACCGCGCTTGGCGACCACGCGGCCGGCGATCTTCACGACGTCCTCGGTGTCCTCGCCATCGGCAAGCTCGGCGTACTTAGCCTCGATATCGGCGACGTAGTCCTCAAGCTCAGAGTGCTCGGGATAGGGGTTCTGGCCCGCCTCGAACAGGGCGGCGCGCTTGGCCAGGCGGGTGGCGCGCTCGTCGTTGAGCGTCGATGCCTGATCGGCGGCGTTCAGGTTCTCTGCCATAAGTTAGCTCCTCAAACTAAACGCTCCCCAGGATTCGGTCCCAGGGAGCGAAAACATACCTTTACGCGGGACCGTGGTCTAGCGTGCGATCTTGGCGATGGTGTAGACGCGAGTCTTGCCGGAAGGCGTAACGACCTCGACGGAATCGCCCTCGCCGTGACCAATGATGGCGTGACCGACCGGAGACTCGTTGGAAATCTTGTGCTCGAGCGAGTTGGTCTCGGTGGTACCGACGAGCGTGACTTCCATGACCTCGCCGTTGGGATCAATCAGCGAAACGGTGGAACCGATGGAGACGGTCAGGTCGCCCGTGGTGGCAGCAACCTGAGCGTTGGCGAGGATGGCCTGGATCTCGGCAATACGAGCGGCGTTCTGGGCCTGCTTGTCCTTAGCGGCGTCGTACTCGGAGTTCTCCGAAAGGTCGCCGAACGCGCGGGCTTCCTTGATGTCCTCGACGATCTCCTTGGCGTAATCGCCCTCACGCCAAGCGAGCTCCTCGACGAGCTTCTGGCGGCCCTCAGCGGTCAGTACGATCTGGCTTGCGTCCATACGGATATCTCCCCAACTCTGATCAAACAATCAACTGTCAACAAAACGAAAAAGACCGGCTAGCCTGCGGGCAAGCCGGTCAGGTGCTCACCCCAAAGGGATGGGACTACTCTGCGTCCGCGTCGCTGTCCTCTGCCTGCTTCTTCTTGGCAGCAGCGAGCTTGGCCTCGAGCTCAGCGATCTCCTTGTCCTCCTCGGACTGCTCGACCACGACCTCCTCGGCCTGCTTGGTCTCGGCCTTATCGTCGCCCTCCATACCCTCGCGGATATTCTTGACGGTAGAGCCGAGGGACTTGCCGAGCTTCGGCAGGTTCTTGGGCCCGAAGATAATCAGGACAACGACGAGAATAATGATGAGCTCAGGAGCCCTCAGTCCAAACATGTAGACCTCCACAATACAGCGAGACAAGCTCGAATGAGTATACCGCGGGTATCGCGGTATCACAACACTAGCTAAAAAAAGGGACCGCAAGAAGCGGTCCCTCCTCATGCTCTGGTCGGGTTGACTGGATTTGAACCAGCGACCCCTGCGTCCCGAACGCAGTGCTCTACCAAACTGAGCCACAACCCGTTAGCTCGACTATAATAACAAAGATTTTCGCCGCGTGCTAGAGAAATTTTTATTTCTTTGGCCTTGATTATCGACTTCATCCGAACACCTCCCACATTCATCCGTACATGTACGGATGAATGTGGGAACCCGATACCCTGAGGGCCGGGCCGGCCGGCCCCGGAAGATCGGAGGACGGCATGTCCGGAAAGAGGAAGAAGGG